>JAZNXF010000029.1:0-5835 GCA_045593745.1 Elusimicrobiaceae bacterium
ATTCAGGATCTTCAACGCTTGCCGTTGTCGTTGCCATTAATAAACAACCTGCGTGGAAGATCCCATATCAAGTATGGGATGACCCCATTATTTGATAACAACGGTTGTGTGGAAGATGCACAGCAACAACCCCTCAGCATACGCCTATTTAATGAGAAATACAAGGAGAACACTTTTATATACCCCCTCACCTGGGCTACGCCCCTCCTCTCCCTCCAGGGAGAGGGGCTCAAAAGAGGGGATACCTTCCCCATGAGGGGGAAGGTGGCCGAAGGCCGGATGAGGGGGATTCGCTCCGTCCTTCCACAGTCGGGTTCGCACCCGACCTATAAAGGGTCCTCCGCCCCCTCGTCTTATAGGTTGGGCGTTAGCCCAACAGGAGTTGCAAGTAAGAAGGAAAACGTACAGCGCAACGCTAGGAAATTGTCGGGCTTGCACCCGACCTATAAAGGGAACTCCGCCCGCTCCGTCACCCCGCAGGGTCGGTATGCGGGGTATAGCGGGCGTATAGGATTCACCCTCATTGAACTGTTAGTAGTTGTTTTAATTATCGGCATATTAACGGCGGTGGCCCTGCCGCAGTACCAAAAGGCAGTGCTAAAAAGCCGTTATGCCACTTTAAAAAATTTGGTTAAAAGTATTGCAGCTGCTCAAGAAATCTATTATTTAGCGAATGGTCACTATGCGGATGATTTTGCAAAACTGGAAGTATCCTTACCTATTGCCAAGGACACCTCTACAACTTCCCATTACGATTATGATTGGGGCTTCTGTTCCCTTTCATCATCAAATCCCGATTTAAGTGCGGTATCTTGTCGTACTAAACAAATTTCTTATCAACAGAACCTCAAATATTCCCATATATTGCCTCTAACGAGATCGTGTGTAGGGAGGAACACCGATTTAAACTCTATAGAAAACAAGATTTGTAAAGGCGAAACAGAGGGAAGGCCAAACATTCAAGCCACCTACATCCAATGGCGTTATAAATGAAGTGTTCAATCATTCACTTTATCGTCAAATTTGAAAACTATTAGAGCGCGGGCTTATCGGAAGCTCCAGGCGTTGCCCATGGTATTTTCTATATATTCCAACAGTCCTTTGTGCAAATAAATGCGCTTACTGGTTTTAATACGGTGGATTTTTTTCGGATCCTCTTTAGAGGGCACTTCCAAATACACAACGGTGGTGCCTTTGGTTTGGTCCAAATAGTGTTTTAATTTTTCCAGGCCAAATTTGGGGTATCCGCTCGGAATGCGGATGGTAAATTCGTCTGCGGCGGAAGCAATCAGTTCGGTTACGTCGCTCACGTCTTTTAAATTAAGTTCCACGCGCGCGCTTTCATCATCTACCTTAATATCCCCCATAAAGTTCAAAATAGCATTGGGGGCCAGTTTATCAGCCAGTTCAGCATAGGCCTTGGCAAAACAGTTTACCGACATAGACCCGGTGCAATCTTCTATCACCATTTGCGCCCATTCTTTTTTCTCTTTGTTTTGGCGTTTTTTAAACAGGGTTACAATGCCTAGCACATTTAAACGCCCGCTGGCTTTGCCTTCTAAAATGTCAATAATGGGGGTGCATTTTAGGCGCGCCAAATTAGTTTGATATTTTGCCATGGGGTGCCCGCTAAAAAATAAGCCCAGTACCTCTTTTTCATTAAACAAAAGTTCTCTTTGCGTAAGCGGGCGGGCCTTTACTACGTCGGGCTTTTTAACGCTGAGCACACTGGAAAAATCATCCCCAAACAAATTGCCTACATTGTTTTCTTTTTCTTTGGCAACCAGGTGCGCGGTATCTACCGCGTTATCAATGTTGGCCAAAATGTGCGCACGCGTCATTTTGGGGTCCTGCCCGGGGAATAAACTATCCAATGCGCCGGCTTTGGTTAAACTTTCAATGGCTTTTTTATTTACCTGGGATAAATCAATGCGGTTGCAGAAATCTTCTAATGACGTATACGGCCCATGTTGCTCGCGTTCTTTTACAATAGATACGCACCCTTCCGCACCGGCGTTTTTAATGGCTTCCAGTGCGTAGCGGATATATTCTTTGCCTTCTTTTTGTTCTACGGAAAATTCCGGCTGGGACGCATTTACATCCGGCGGAAGTGTATCAAACCCCATTTTGCGCGCTTCTTCCAAATACGTAACAATTTTATTTTCCTTGTCATCGGAACCAATGGCGTTGTGACCGATTTCGTTGGTTAGCGCGGCACACATAAACTCAATGGGATAGTTGGCTTTTAAATAGGCCGTCTGGTAAGTCACCAACGCATACGCATACGAGTGGGATTTGTTAAACCCATATCCGGCAAACGCCTTCATCTGCTCATAAATATGGCTGGCTGTTTTTTCGGAAATTTTATTTTTGGCACACCCTTCCACAAATTTTTTACCAAACTTTTCCATGACGTCTAATTTCTTTTTACCCATGGCTTTGCGCAGGGTGTCTGCCTCGCCGGGAGTAAAGCCGCCTAATAGTTTGGAAATTTGCATAATCTGCTCTTGGTATACCATACAACCGTACGTATCCTTAAGCACTTCGGCCAAAAGCGGGGTTTCATAGGTGATTTTTTCCTGTCCGTTTTTGCGGCGTACAAACATATCCATCATGCCTGATTCCATGGGTCCCGGGCGGTATAACGCCACCAGGGCGGACAAATCACTAAATTCCGCGGGCTGAATTTTTTTAATCAAATCGCGCATGCCGCCGCTTTCCAACTGAAAAATACCTAATGTTTTGCATGCGGAAAGCATTTGATAGGTTTTTTTATCATCTAAGGGAATCTGGTTAATATCAAAATCCGGGTTATGGCGGGCGCGGACCATTTTTTCCGCATTATCAATGACCGTGAGGGTGCGAAGGCCCAAAAAGTCCATTTTAAGTAACCCTAAGTTAGAGCAGGGTTCCCCTTCAAACTGGGTAGTAATAGAATCCTTAGCCCCGCGCGCAAGCGGTACATATTCACTGACCGGGTCGCGCGTGATAAGCACCCCGGCGGCATGAATACCGGTATGGCGTTTTAATCCTTCCAACTTGCGGGCCATATTATAAAGTTTTTTGGCCTGTGGGTTGGTTTCTACCGCGTTTTTAAGTTCGTTAATTTCCAGGGCTTTTTCCAATGTCATTTTGGGATCATTGGGAATCATTTTGGTAAGGCGGTTTACTTCGGCAAGCGGCACGTCAAGCGCGCGGCCTACGTCTTTAATGGCCAGTTTGGCCTTCATCGTTCCAAACGTAATAATTTGGGAAACGCGGTCCGCGCCGTATTTGCCGCGCACATAGTCAATGACACGTTCGCGCCCGGCATCGGACATATCAATATCCAAATCCGGCATGCTCACGCGGTCCGGGTTTAAAAAGCGTTCAAACAACAGTTTATTGGTAATAGGGTCAATGCGCGTAATATCCATACTGTACGCCACCAGAGACCCGGCCCCGGAACCACGCCCCGGACCTATCGGGATGCCGTTGGCACGTGCCCAGTTAATAAAGTCACTTACAATCAAAAAGTAACAGTCAAACCCCATGGTGATGATAACATCAAATTCAAATTCCAACTGTTTCCAGTAATGCTCCGGCACGTTGCCATGCATTTTTTTGACAAGGCCCTTGCGGCAAAGATCTTTGAAATATTCGGCTGAATTGGGAAACTGTGGCGGAATATCAAACTTTGGCAAAATAAACCCATGTTTAGGAAATTGCAAATCACACTTTTCCGCAATCGCCAGGGTATTGCTGCACGCTTCGGGCGTGTGGGAAAATAGCGCGCACATTTCATCCGGGGATTTAAAATACAACTCCGGGGACATTTTTAAACGGTTCGGGTCATTGAGCGTTTTGCCGGTGGCCACGCACACGTGCACTTCGTGCGCTTCCCAATCTTCCTTTTTTTCGTAGTGGCAATCGTTGGTAGCCACTAGGGGGATTCCGGTGCGTTTGGCAACCTCTTTTAACAGCGGCAAGGATTCAATTTCTTCACGGATGCCATGGTCCATTAGTTCAATATAATAGTTCCCCTTACCAAAAATATCCTCATACTGTTTGGCAAACGCGCATGCTTTATCAAACCCATCTACACTGCGTACGTATTGGGATAACAACCCTTTTAAACAGCCGGACAAGCAAAGCAATCCGCCGGCATGTTTAGCCAGTAACTCCGTATCTACACGCGGGTGATAATAGAATCCGTCTACCCATGCCAGGGAGTTTAACTTCATTAAATTTAAATACCCTTCGTGGTTGCGGGCTAGTAAAGTTAAATGCCCGGTGCGGGATTTGTCTTTGACGTTGTATTTCCCTTCCGTGACGTAAAACTCGCACCCTACCAAGGGTTTTAGGCCCGCGGCGTTGGCAGATTCATAAAAATCCAGCGCGCCGTACATATTTCCGTGGTCTGTTAGTCCCATCGCTTTAATACCTTGTTCGGCAAGCCCCTTTAAAAAGGCAGACGGTTTGTGATTTTCCGAAATGCGTAACATACCGTCTAATAAAGAGTAATCGCTGTGATTGTGGAGTTGTACGAATTCTGCCATAAGAAGTCCTAATTTTATAAGATGTTGTTATGAAACATTATAGTAAATTAAAAGAAAGCAAGATTTCTTCGCGTACGATTTTTAAAGGGGTTTTAGGCGTAAAATTAGATACCGTGCGCCTGGTAAATGGGCACACAGCCACCCGCCTGTACTTGGACCACAAAGGGGCCAGCGGTATACTGCCTGTGGAAGGGGAGTTTGTCTATTTGGTGCAACAGTACCGCTACCCGGTAGGTAAGGTAACGTGGGAAATCCCTGCCGGCAAGCGCGAAGAAGGCCAGACCTTTTTATCCTGTGCGCGGGCCGAACTGAAGCAAGAAACCGGCATGAGGGCCAAAAGTTTAAAACACGTATTAATGTTTCATCCGTCTAATGCATTTTCCAACGAAGAATTACACCTTTATGTGGCCACCGGCCTGACCCGCGGCCAGGATTGCCCGGACGAGGACGAATTTATTAACCTTAAAAAATTCCCCCTCTCTACCGCGTATAAGATGATAGAGAAAGGGGAAATTTGTGACGCTAAAACGATTATTATGCTCCAATGGTGGAAGTTGCACCAACGTATAAACGTGAAATGAAATTTAATTCAAGGAAAAAGAATACACTCGCCACATCCCGTCAGTTACGGAGGAAGATCTACCAGACAAATGTTTACACAAATTGTTGGCTAAACTGTCTTCAATAAGAGCATAACAGTTGTTTGCATGGATGTTCCCAAAAGAGAAATACAACCGAACCCCTGGCACTTTGCCATTCCACAAGGATACCCAGTCAGTACCTAATTGTGCGGCCCAATTGGTTGCACCCATATAGGTAGGATTAGAAGTAGAAACAGTACCCCCCAGTTCTATATCCAAATTATTCCAAAGGTCCGTATAAGCCCCATTTTGCAAACGATATAATTCTTCTGCTTCTCTTACAGCGCGGGCTACCACAATAAGTTGCGAAAATCGTGCCTTGGTTACTGCAAACTTGTACTGCGGCAATGCTACCGCCGCCAAGATGCCAATAATTAAAACAACTACCAACAGTTCAATGAGGGTAAAACCTATACGCCCGCTATACCCCGCATACCGACCCTGCGGGGTGACGGAGCGGGCGGTAAAGCCGAAGCGAAGCGGAGCCCTGAAAGCGTTTTTGTTCAGGGCCTCGCGGGCCGCCCCTAGTTCCCGCATAGAAACACTGCAAGATGACGAGGGGGCGGAGTACCCTTTATAGGTCGGGTGCGAACCCGACAATTTCCTAGCATTGCGCTGTACGTTTTCATTCTTACTTGCAACTCCTGTTGGGCTAA
>JAZNXF010000030.1:0-4658 GCA_045593745.1 Elusimicrobiaceae bacterium
TTCAGGATGACTTTATTTTTAGCGACTCTTCCTTCTTGCGTTTGTCCCCGCCGGGTGTTATTGTTTTGCATGATACGTCTCCTTTTTAACGTTGGGTTGCACCCAACCTATAATTTCAATTTGTTCCGCTTCTGAAGAACGCATGCAAAAACGGCTACTATTGCCGAGTTTATTCCAATTCCCACACAATAACAGCCGCGGTCTGCCATTGTTTCAAATGGCAAACACTCGGCACAAAGCCACTTGGGAGCTACCCATATTGGCTTTGCGCCTGCTAACAGCCGTTTTTGGATTGGAATAAAACCCATTAAGGTAATCCGTATTCTACATACGGTTCCAAAAACAGAATAAATTGTACTCTTATTATACCAAACATCGGGTATATTTGCTATGATAACCATATATGACTACAGAACTGCTTGTTAAAATTTTTTTGGCCCTGATCCTGGGGGGAGCCCTGGGCATGGAACGCCAATACCACGATAAACCCGCCGGGTTTGCCACCAACTGTTTAATCTGTTTGGGGGCGATGTTATTTACCGTACTTTCCGAAGTGATGGGTATGGCCGGGGGAGACCCGGGCCGTATTGCCGCACAAATTGTTACCGGGGTAGGTTTTATTGGGGCCGGTTCTATCATGCGAGACGGAAACAAAGTTTCCGGCCTGACCACCGCCGCCGGTGTGTGGCTAGTGGCGGCGATCGGCATGGCCATTGGATATGGGGAATATATATGGGCATCCGCGTGCGCGGCGGCTATTTTGTTAGTTCAATTGGGTTTGCGCCGCACGCTACATGTGGTAGAACGTATGCGCCATTACGATACGATTTATTTAACGTGTGAGCCCAGTTGGTCCGTCGTAGAAAAAATCCAAAACCAGTTACAAAAACAAAATATTCACTTGTTAAAACGAGAAATCACCAAACAAGACAACGTGTTTCACGTGGCTCTGGTGGCTACATTTACCGGGCGGGAATTTCAAACCATTGCCAAAGAACTTTTAGAAATGCCCGAAGTACACAGTTTGTATCAATAAACACTCCGCTCACAGAAGGCCGGGCCGAAAGGTCCGGCCGTTTTTTAAACTAATTAGTTTTTTACCTAGAAAAAAGAAACGCACTTTGTTAGTATACTCTTACCCAAAGGAGGCATACTATGAAGAAAAAAATGAAAATTCTGTTCGCTGTTGCGGCGTTAGGATGTTTTGGTGCCGCCGCGGCCCACGCCGCCGATACCGTACGCGCCGAAGGCCGCTACATCAGCAATGCTTTAACAAACTTAACGCCTTTTAACGCGGTAGAAGTGCATGGCGATATAAAAGTAGACATCCGCCAACAACCCCAGCAGGAAGTAACCCTCAGCGGGCGGGCCAATTTAGCCGAACTGGCTAACGTACGTGTAGAAAACAATACGCTACTTATTGATTACAAACGCCCCATCCATGTACGCGGTAAAGACACGTTACACGTTTCCGTCTTTATGCCGGAACTAACCGCCCTTACCGCCAAAAACCGGGGGGAAATTAATGTCTACGGACCGGTGAAAACAAACGACATTTCTCTCACGGCTACCGATAACGGACAAATTGACATGGATGCCCTGCAAGCAGATAACGTGCGCTTACATGCTATGAAACACGCCCAATTGGATGTGGAACACATCAACACGCAAAAATTAGAAGTGGCCCAATTTGATAAAGCAGAAATTGACCTTTCCGGCTTTGCAGAACACGCCCAGTTGGTCAACCACGGCTCCAAAGAACTAGACGCCAGCGACTTGCGTACCAACCAGGCCCACGCGGCGGTACACGGCTCGGGAGATGTGGAAGTATTTGCGGTTAAAACCTTAAAGGCCTCTGCCCATGGGCACGGCACGATTGATTACCACGGTGCCCCTGTGCTTACATTGGAAGGAAACGTAAAAAAAATTAAACCTGCGTTTGAAGATTAACTAACCCAAAACAAGGCCCCCGCAAGGGGGCTTTTCTTGCTATAATACAAACATGAAGAAATTAGTATTACTATTGGTTGCACTTGTTTTGCTGGGGGTGTTGGTGATTGTATATCTGCCCATCACCCCTAACGAACCCGCCCCCCAAGTAGGGGCTGACAAAGACGCACACGGCTGTATTGCCTCAGCGGGGTATACCTACAGTGTTGTGCGTAATGACTGCATCCGCCTATGGGAAGAAGGAACCGCGCTTTCCCCGGTAGGGGCTGAAGTAGACGGTCCCACCTTGGTAGCGTATGTGGTGCGTTCTGCCAACTGGCAACAAGCCGAAGTATTTTTACCCGGGCAGGCCACCAGTTTGGTGTTAACCCTTCAAAAAACATCCGGTATCACCACCTGGGTAGGCCCGCAAGGCAACTGGGTGCTAACCTATGACAAAGAGCAAGGGTGGCAATTATCCGCAGACGGACAATTACTCTACACCGCCCCGGCTGAAGAAAAATAAATATTGCTAAAAATCACTCATATTTTGGTATAATATAAGTACCCTAATAGGGGTGATTTTTTTTGCAAAGAAAACTAAATGGCAAGATTTGATAGAAAAAGAGAATATAAAAAAGATCTCTACCCGCGTAACCACAATATACGCGCTACAGAAGTACGTGTGATTGATAACGACGGCACCATGCTTGGTGTAATGTCCGTCTCTCAGGCCGTTGGCCTGGCCAAAGAAAAAGGGTTTGATTTGGTGGAAATTTCCCCCAATGCTAACCCGCCTGTGTGCAAAATTTTGGACTATAACAAATACGTCTACGAACAGGGCAAAAAGGCCAGCGAGGCCAAAAAGAAACAGGCCAAAGTAACCATGAAAGAGTTGCGCATCAAATCGCACATTGCCGAGCACGATTTAGAAGTAAGAATGCGCCAGATTGAAGAATTTTTACGCAAAAAAAATCAGGTACGCTTTGTGGTGGTATTCCACGGACGGGAAAACCAACACAAAGATATTGGAATTGATATTTTAAATAACACTGCCAAACGGATGGAAAACATTGCCACCGTAGACGGTAAGATGCAATCCATGGGAAACCGGATGTTTTTAACATTCATCCCGAAATAGATTTTTAGGTTCTTTTTGCAGTGACTGCGTTCGGGGCGGACCGGCTCCTGCCGCAGGTAGGATAAAAAGGACACATTAAACAAGAGGTATAAAAATGCCAAAATTAAAAAACCACAGTGGCGGCAAAAAGCGTTTCCGCAAAACCGCTACGGGTAAATTCACCCACAGAAAAGCCGGCAGAAAACACTTGCTAACGCCTGTTTCTGCCTCCCGCAAGCATGATATGCGCCAAACCGGCGTCATCACGCCTGAATCTAACAAGGGCAAAATCTTAGCCAAGTATTTGCCCATGGCCAAATAAGAGGTTGAAACATGAGAATTAAATTCAGCGTTCCCAGACACGCAAGAAAGAAAAAAGTATTGAAAGCCGCCAGCGGTTACTATGGGGATAAATCCCGCCGCTTACGCATGGCTACCCAACAATTGGGTAAATCCGGCGTACACGCGTATGTAGACCGCAAAGACAAAAAAACCACCTACCGCCAAATGTGGATTACCCGCATTAACGCCGCGGTACGTGAAGAAGGTTTGTCTTACTCTAAATTCATTAACGGCTTGACCAAAGCAAACATCACGCTCAACCGCAAGATGTTAAGCGAAATGGCGATTAAAGACCCGGCCTCTTTTAAGGCCTTGGTAGAAACCGCCAAAAAAGCCGCCTAAGCGTGTTTTAAAGTAAGTGAACTAGGCCCCCAGTGATGAACTGGGGGTTTTGATGTATGCTACGTATTGAAGTGGGATAGGAGCTTTTCACACAAAACTTTTCCCCGGTCCCCATGATAATGACATTCTACTGCTCCGTTGTTGCGGTGATGTTGAAAATAAAATGTGCCTTGCATGATCGGTTGTTGATCTGTACAGGATCCTCCGGCCGTTATATTAGAGCCAACCGGGCATAAAATCAAAGCAACAAAGCCATTGGATTTGTAATTAGAGGCATTTATTATCTTATACCCAAATTTACAGTTGTATAAATCGTTTTTCCCAGTAGCACCTCCCAGAGAAGGACACGCATGGCTGATATCAATATCTAAATCCGTAATTTTAGCTGCATAGTCTCCATTTGCCAAATAATACATTTCTTGGGCATGTAGTAAATTGGTAATAGTTGGGAAAAAAGAAACAAGATGAGATTGGTCCACGGCTTTTTGGTACTGCGGCACGGCCACGGCGGCTAATATGCCGATAATTAAAACAACTACTAACAGTTCAATGAGGGTGAATCCTATACGCCCGCTATACCCCGCATACCGACCCTGCGGGGTGACAGCGCGGGCGGAGTTCCCTTTATAGGTCGGGTGCGAACCCAACAATTTTCTAGCATTGCGCTGTACGTTTTCATTCTCACTTGCAACTCCTGTTGGGCTAACGCCCAACCTATAAGAGGGAGCGGAAGACCCTTTATAGGTCGGGTGCGAACCCGACTGCGGGAGGACGGAGCGGGCAGAAATCCCCCTCATCCGGCCTTCGGCCACCTTCCCCCTCATGGGGAAGGGTTCCTCTCCAGTGGGGGAGAGGAGGAGCGTAGCCCAGGTGAGGGGGGATATAAAAGTGTTCTCCTTGTGTTTCTCATTAAGTAGGCGTCTGC
>JAZNXF010000031.1:0-1534 GCA_045593745.1 Elusimicrobiaceae bacterium
TGTCCACACGCGCCCCACGTGAATGCCGAAGGCGTTCGCCCCCGCCGGCGAGGCGGCAAACATTAATTTACCATTCAATGCGTAATCAAAACCACCGGTTCAACCGGTGGTTTGCACAGCCCCTATAAGGGGCAAATACAGGCTTAACCCCTAAAAGGGGCACAGAAGCTTGACATCGCATTACAATCTCGGGCAGCCGCTCACGTGCGGCTGTCTTTTTTATGCCTACTTATTCTTGCTACCCGTAAACGGGTCGATGTATTCTTTTATGCTGATTTGATCGCTTGCGTAATCATCTTCTAACTGCGTTTTGATATACTCTGCTATCATTTTCTTGTTTTTTCCGACCGTGTCTACGTAGTATCCTCGACACCAAAAATTTCTCGACCCGTATTTATATTTTAACAGGACTGCTTTCTCACTTTCTGAATCAAAACCACCGGTTCAACCGGTGGTTTGCACAGCCCCTATAAGGGGCAAATACAGGCCTAACCCCTGAAAGGGGTACAGAAGTTTGGCATCGCATTACAATTACAGGCAGCCGCTCACGTGCGGCTGTCTTTTTTTAGCCTACTGATTCTTGCTACCCGTAAACGGGTCTGTGTATTCTTTTATGCTGATTTGGTCGCTGGCATAATCTTCCTCTAACTGATTTTTTATGTACTCTGCTATGATTTTCTTGTTTTTACCAACCGTATCAACATAATACCCTCGACACCAAAAATGTCTTGACCCATACTTATATTTCAAATTTGCGTGTCGATCGAAGATCATTAAACTACTTTTCCCCTTGAGATATCCCATGAATTGTGCTATACTTAAATGTGGCGGGATACTTACGAGCATATGGATATGATCTGGGCATGCCTCTGCCTCTATGATCTCTACTCCTTTTTGCTCACACAATTTCCTTAGGATTTCTCCAATATCTTTTTTGATTGTCCCATATATCTCTTTCCTTCTATACTTTGGGGCAAAAACTATGTGGTATTGGCATCTGTATTTGCTGTGAGCTGTGCTTTTGATCTCGTTATTCTCTTTTTTCATTATTAAACCTCCTTTTATTTTGTAACGCGGTGCCAAACCACTTACATTATACTTGGAGGTTTAATTCTTTGCAATGGGCTTGCATTTAGCTCGCCCTTTTTATTGTTCGCTCCGCTCATTTATCTGCCCCCAGTAGAACTGGGGGTTGTTCTTGTAACCAAAACAACCGCCAAGGAACCACTTCGGTTACCTTGGCGGATTTTTTTAAGGATTATATTTCTTGATCATGGCCCAGCCACGATCCACGTACACCTTGAATCTGTCCTCGTTACGCACAAGGTCAAACCAAGCCCAGCCGTTGGGCGTGGTGATGGCGAAGGTCAGATTATGCTCGTTGAAGGACATCCAGTAGTCGTTGTCCGCAATCGGCTCACGCGTGCCGTCGGGCAGCTCGATCATGCCGCGCGCAAACACGTACTTGGCGCCACCCGTGACGTGCGGATTACCGGTGTCGAGCAGATCTCCGCCCTTGTGCACACGCGATTTC
>JAZNXF010000032.1:0-14907 GCA_045593745.1 Elusimicrobiaceae bacterium
CTCGTCTTATAGGTTGGGCGTTAGCCCAACAGAAGTTGCAAGAGAGAATGAAAACGTACAGCGCAATGCTAGGAAATTGTTGGGTTCGCACCCGACCTATAAAGGGTCCTCCGCCCGCTCTTATAGGTTGGGCGTTAGCCCAACAGGAGTTGCAAGTAAGAATGAAAACGTACAGCGCAATGCTAGGAAATTGTCGGGTTCGCACCCGACTTATAAAGGGTACTCCGTCCGCTCTTATAGGTTGGGCGTTAGCCCAACAGGAGTTGCAAGTAAGAATGAAAACGTACAGCGCAATGCTAGGAAATTGTCGGGTTTGCACCCGACCTATAAAGGGGACTCCGTCCGCTCCGTCACCCCGCAGTGTTTTAGGTATAGTGGGCGTACAGGTTTCACGCTTATTGAACTGCTTGTTGTCGTTCTCATTATCGGCATCCTGGCCGCCGTTGCCCTGCCGCAGTATCAATTGGCGGTGCTAAAAAGTAAAGCCCAACATGGGATTATTACCCTAGATGCGCTTGCTAAAGCCCAACAAATATATTATTTGACTCATGGTCAATATGCTGAGAATTTGGAAGCACTGGATATTCAGACAGAGGAAGACATTGGAGGATCTTCAAAGAAAATCTTAGGTATAATTAATGTAGCGAGTGATTTATCACTTGAATATGTATGGAGTTGGAATCCTATGCAACGACGATGTATTGCTCGGTCCGTGCTGGCGCATAAAGTATGTCAGTCATTAGGAGGGAGAAAAATGGACCACCCCAACAATACAGACAGCGTCACATATTATAAATTGCCTTAGGTAAATGATTACAAATTAGCTATAATATAACAGGAGCGAACGGCTCCTGTTATATTATGTCCAACGTCTGCATTATGAAATTTGGCGGCAATACGCTAGCCAATAAACAAAAACTCTTACTGGCGGCACAGCTCATTAAATCCCGTTGGGAAAAAGGCCTTGTGCCTGTGGTCGTGGCCTCTGCCAACGGCAACCTTACCGACGTACTTTTAGACCACGCCTTTAGTATCGCCCCTAATCCTGATAAGCGGGAACTGGATATGCTTATCACTACCGGGGAGCGCGTAAGCGTGGCCTTATTATCTATTGCCCTGCGTGCGTTGGGGGTTCCGTCCGTGTCGCTAACCGGTTCGCAAATCGGGCTGGTTACCACCGCCACGCACAATGGGGCTGATATTTTGACTTTGAAAGGGGACCGCTTGGCCAAAGAAATCCAGGCCGGGCACGTGCCGATTGTAGCGGGTTTTCAAGGCATTGGGGAAAATAAAGAAATCACCACGTTAAAGCGCGGCGGATCGGACGTGTCTGCGGTGTTTTTGGCCTACAAACTAGGCGCGGACCATGTGGAAATGGTCAAAGACGTAGACGGTGTATATTCGGATGATCCCCACAAAAACCAACAGGCCCAACGCTACGAAGTGTTGGATTTTGATGAAATGTACAAACTGGCCTTAAACGGGGCCAGCGTGCTCCACCCGGATGCGGTTTGCCTGGCGAAGGAAAAGGGGGTAGAAATCCGCATTGTATACTACCAAACCGGGCAAACAGGTACGGTGATTAATGGGGGAAAACATGAAACTGGAATTTAAATTTACACTGGGTAATTTTATCGGGTTTGCCTTCTTGGGCGGTCTTTTTTACTTTCTCTGCCCATTGCCCGGTGCTCCGCTGTGGCGCGGTCTTGTGTGCGCGGGAGTAGGGGTTCTTTTATTTGCCGCGTGTTTTGTGGTGGTCACCCACCGGGGGCCTATCCGCCCGGCCAGCCGCCCTGCCAAAAAGCATAAAAAATAAAAATATGCTAATATAACACTATGGAAACAATCACTATTTTACAAATCACCGGGTTTATTTGCTGTTTTATTTTGTTGTTTGTATTTATCGCCAAATACCACGCCGCATTAGATGAGGAGCCGGATTTGGCCGACCAGGTAGCAGGTCTAAATGAAGAAACGGTTTCTTCGGGAGGGCCGTCTTTTGCGCCGCGTGCTTCGCTGTTGCAGGCCGCCCAAGGCCCCGCCGCATTAGAAGTAGCCGATTTAAAAGAAAAAGTCAAAGAACTCCACTACCGTTTAGAAGAACTCAAAGCCGCCAACCAAAAACGCGAAAGTGACCTGGCCGCCCAACTGGCCCGGTTAGAAGCGCGTATGGGGACTTTTGAGCAGGAATTTGGTACTAAATTGCAACCCATGCTCTTGCGCGTAATAGAAGATTTGGAACATATCAAAGGCACTGCCGAGCCGGAAGAATTAGACAAGAAACCCGCTGCTGTTCCGCACGAACCCGCCGCAGAGACAGACGGCCCGGCCGAACCGCAACCCGCGCCCGATACGCCGGCAGTTGTTTCGCAAGAAGATGAAACCCCATCTTCTCACTCCCTTGTGCCGGAACTGCCGGAAGAAGAACTCAAGTTTTAATTTTCCCATTCTTGCGTTTTGTGTAATTTCTTCCTAGTTTAAGGCAATACTTTGTTGCGGGCCTCCTTACGTACCTGCGGTGCTACGCACCGTCTGCAGTTAGTACGCTACGTCGGCCCGCGTCGCGTCTTGCCTTAAACTCGTTTGAAATTACCATGTTGCCTGTTTATACGGTTTACTTACGAATTTCTGTCTAATTTGCGCCACAACTTTCCCCGCACTACGACCTTGCGGGGCTTCGGTTCACACGCGCTTGCTTACATACCTCCGCCCTAAAGGGCGGTCTAGGCAAGTATTCTGCGCAAGCGCAAGCCGCGTTAGTGCGCAAATTATTTTGAAATTACCGTGCCCTTGCGCGGGTGGGTTTCCTGGCGTTTTGAAATTACCGCGAGCGTGCGTTTTGTGCCCAACTTGCGAATTTCTTTCTAACTTTTCCTAAATTATATAGCCCCGCTTTAAGGCGGGGCTGTAATTTTAGAGTGGTATCTGTTTTTATTCCAAGACGTTGATAGTCCATTCCCCGGGGAGGAGTTGCTGTATCAATTCACACATTAGTTTGCCTTTCTGTGAATCCACCCGATAGGAACACTGGTAATCCTTGGTACCGTCTGAATATGTATCCAGGACAATTCTGTCCCAATCAGCACTCTTATTAACGATAGTTATGCCGTAGAAGGTAGGTTGTAGATCTATGGCATAAGCAAAATCATCGTCTTTGCACAGAGCCCAATTGGAGCAGTCCAGGGATGTTAGCATATCAATATCTAATTGCCCTGTGGGAGCATTGCCGGTAAATAGTTTTTCACTCCACCCATTTTCTAGTATATACGCTTCCACGGCCTTTTGCGCGATATTTGCAAAGGTAACGGCTTTTATGATCCTGGCTTTAGCCACCGCCTTTTGGTATTGTGGCAAAGCTACTGCCGCTAATATACCTATAATCAGCACCACTACGAGTAGCTCAATCAAGGTAAATCCTCCTCGCCCTTGAGGGAGAGGATACCCGGTAGGGTAGGTGAGGGGGTATCTAAATAAAGTTGTCATCCCGTACTTGATACGGGATCTTCCACGCAGGTTGTTTAACAACTGCAACGACAAGCGTTGAAGATCCTGAAACCTATAATTTACTAGACCCCGTACAAAAACACTACGGGGCGCGGCCCAGCGGTAAAGGCCGCGGTTCAGGATGACCTGATTTTTCACTACTGCATTTTCTTTTTTCATATTCATTTTGTTTCTCCTTAATTTGTATTTGATTTATTCGTTGGCAGATACGCAAAACGGCCGTTTCTATTGAACCGAAATCAGGTCGTTCAGTAAAAACAGCCGTAGTTTGCCACTGGGTGGCAAACACTCGGCACAATCCAAACGGGTAATTAGTCCGTTTAAATTGCGCCTTAACTGGCTGTTTCTGGCCTGATTTCGGGCTATGCTGCGCACAGCCGACAGTATTCTTCATACCTTCCAAAAACAGAATAAATTGTAATTACATTATAACATAAAAAATAAATTTGCATAAAAATTTGCCCAAAAATTGCTCCAAAATGCGCAAACCGTATCCCTGCCATTTGCCAACCGTATCTTCCGCAAATCTTGAAAATGAAGGCGATTTTGAAAACAAGGAATGCAAATTTGAGTCAAAATTTGCAATTTTTGTTGCATGAATGAAATGTCCTTTCGTCTATACTCCGACGGTAAACCTCAACCTTCGCTTAAATTAACACAAAAATCTCACACAACAAATTAAATTTTGTCAAGTTTTTTGCAGTAAAAATCATGGGCAATTTTTAAAATTTACTAAAATATATATATACAAGTGTGGGGTAGAGTGCCCCGCATAAGGAGACATAATGACAAATAAAAACTTAGAACCGATTGCCGTTGTAGGTATCGGTGCTATCATGCCCGGAGCATTAAACAAAGACCAATTCTGGGAAAATATCAAATCAGGCAAAAATTGTATTACCGAAATTCCCGCCTCTTACTGGGACTATAAACTTTTCTACAGCCCGGACCATAAAGCGGAAGATAAACTCTACTCCAAAATTGGCGGATTTATTCCGCAGGAATTTAAATTTAATTCGTTACAATACCGCATCCCGCCGCAAATTGCCAAGCAGATGGACACGGTGCAACACTTAGCCATTGAAACTACCCGCATGGCCCTGGAAGACAGCGGCTACGATAAAAAAGAGTTTGACCGCAACCGCACCGCAGTCATTATCGGCAACTCTATGGGGGGGATGAAGAACGAGATGTCCAACACGCGTTTAAACCGCCCCTTTATTTATGACATTTTAAAAAACACACCTACTTATAAATCCTTAGCCCCGCAAAACGCCCAACAGTTAATTGACGAAATGGATGCCGGCGTGCGCGAAAAATTCACCCCCATTACCGAGGACTCCATGCCGGGCGAACTGGCCAACGTAATTGCCGGGCGCGTAGCCAACGTGTTTGACGTACACGGCACCAACTTTACCGTAGATGCCGCGTGTGCTACTTCCTTAGCCGCTATAGACCAGGCCGTCAATGGACTACGCATGGGAAATTTTGACATGGCCATTGCCGGTGGTGTAGACCAGATGATGTCTCCCTCTGCCTACATCAAATTCTGCAAAATTGGTGCCTTGTCCGAAACCGGTTCTTATCCTTTTGATGCGCGTGCTAACGGATTCGTCATGGCTGAAGGCGCGGGCATGGTGATTTTAAAACGCCTCTCGGATGCCGTTAAAGATGGGGACCGCGTATATGCGGTCATCCGTGCCGTAGGGGCTTCTTCCGATGGTAAAGGCAAAGGCATCACCGCCCCCAACCCCAAAGGCCAAAAAATTGCCGTAGAAAAGGCCTTTGAACAAGTGGACTATACCCCTGGGGAGGTGGGCTTAATTGAAGCGCACGGTACCGGCACCCGCGTAGGGGATGCAGTAGAACTGGCCTCCCTAACAGAAACCTTCGGTCCGTATGCTAAGCCGGGCACGGTGGGCCTGGGAAGTGTAAAAAGCCAAATCGGCCACGCCAAAGCCGCCGCTGGGATTGCCGCGTTAATTAAAACATCCCTTGCCTTATATAATAAGGTATTGCCGCCCTCTATCAATTTTGAAACGCCCAACCCGAACGTGGATTGGGCCACTTGTCCGTTCCGCGTAATTACCAAAACCGAACCCTGGCCGGATGGTAAAATCCGCCGCGCCAATGTGTCTGCCTTTGGGTTTGGCGGAACCAACTTCCATGTAGCCATGGAAGAAATGAACGATGGGTTACTTAAAAAGCAGGGAACCCCGGTACAAGCATCTTCTATCCCGGCTACCCCGGCGGCCGCAACCCCGGCGCAAACCGTACACGTAGCCGCACCCGCCCGCACCGAATACGTCTTACACGTGCCGGGTGAAAAAATCCAAAGTGACGTGCTTACTTTCTCCGCCGCCACCAAAGAAGAACTCTACAACGTGCTAGACAAAGCCGCCCTGGATAGCGTAGTAGACCCCACGTATTTGCCTAGCATCTCTTACAAAAACCACGTGGCCCCCAAAGGGCATGTTGCCGTTACCATTAACGCCGAAAGCCCGGAGAAACTGAAAGAGAAAATTGAATTTTTCAAAAAAATCGCCGCCAAGCAAGACGTATGGGCTACGGATTCATTGCACCTGCGTATGAAAGCCATTTATCCGTTTACCCCCAGTGAAATTAAGCCCAAAGTGTGCTTTATGTTCCCGGGGCAGGGTTCCCAATATGTAGACATGATGAAGGACTTGGCCTCTAAATATAAGGTAGTGCAGGATACGTTTGACGAGGCCGACCGCTTGCTTACCGGCATTATCGGGCAGACGTTGACCGAAACCTTGTGGAGCAAACCCGGCGAAAGTAAAGAGCAAATTGCCTTGCGCGAAGCGGCCATTAAAAAAACCGAAATGACCCAGCCCGCCGTACTCACCGCAGATATTGCCATGATGCGCCTGCTCTCATCCTTTGGCATTAAGCCGGATGTAGTGATGGGGCACAGTTTGGGGGAATATGCTGCCGCGGTAGCCGCCGGAATTTTTGATTTTGAAAACGGCCTCAAAGCCGTCTGCACGCGCGGCAAAGTGATGAGCGAAATCCGCGTAGAAGACAACGGCAAAATGGCCTCCATTGCCGCCCCGGTAGAAAAAGTAGAGCCGGAACTTTCCAAAATTTCGGGCTATGTGGCGGTTGCCAACAAAAATTGCCCCACCCAAACGGTCATTGCCGGGGCCAGTAAATCCATTGATGATGCGATTGCTCTGTTTACCGCTATGGGTATCCAGGCAGTGCAAATCCCGGTGTCGCATGCGTTCCACTCGGCCATTGTACGCCCGGCTATGCCGCAGTACCGCGCGTTTTTAGATACGCTTACATTCCACGCGCCTACCATGCCCATTACCACCAATGTAACGGCGGAATTTTATCCGTCGGACCCGGAAAAAATTAAGGACTTAATGGTAACGCAAATTTCCCATTCTGTAGAATGGATTAAACAGTTGCAAACCACCTATGATTCCGGCGTACGGTTGTTTGTGGAATGCGGCCCCAAACGGGTACTTTCCGCGTTAGCCACCAGTACATTAGCTGATAAGAAAGACATTAAGGTAGTGGCTTCCAACCACCCCAAAAAGGGCGGTATTGTGGAATTTAACGATTTGTTTGCCAACTTTATTTCTTCGGGCATTCATGTAGATTGGAAAGGGACCGATATGTATGGGGACCATTCCACCTACAACCCGGCGTTTGTAAATTGGGTAACCCAAAACGCTTCGGCGCAAATCAAACAAGAAGGTCAAATTTCTGCCGCGTGTGAAAACGGCGCAAGTGAGGAAGAAGAACTGATGAAAAAATCCATTGTAATTAGCGGTATTGCCGCTGGCGGTCCCGGCAGTTGGGACAAAATTTTCCGTGAAGGCGTGTTAGATGAAATCCTTTCCGGGCGCAATATGATTGAGCCCGTAAGCAGTGAAATCCAACAAAAACAAATTGATAAACATGTAGAGTTTGTCATTAAATCCAAAGACGGCAACCACCGCTTTGAACGCTTAACTTCCCCGGCGCAAGCCATTAAACTTTCTGCCCGCGGCGGTGCGTTTGACTTGGAAAAAGAATTTGGCCTGCCGGCTAAATGGGTTAAATCCATGGACCGCAGTTTCCAACTGGCCATTGCCGCCGGTATACTGGCCTTAAAAGATGCGGGTATCCCCTTGGTGCTTTATTATAAACCCACCTCTACGGGCGGCTACTTGCCGGACCGCTGGGGCCTGCCGGCGGATATGATTGACCAAACCGGGGTTATTTTTACCTCTGCCTTCCCGGTAGCCAACAGCATGATGGGGGATTTAACCAAACGCGTAGAAGGCCTTCTAAACAACAAGACCGCCAAAGAAGTGCGCGCGTTCTGTGACAAGTTTATCGCCCAAATTACCGACCCGGCCTTAAAAGCCGAAATGGAAGCGTGGTATCAGCAAAACTTTAAAGATAAAGAAATTGAACCGCAGGCATTCACGTCTGAATTTATCTTAAAAACCATTATTATTGCACACTCCCACTTTTGCCAGTGGATCCGTGCCCGCGGGCCGGCCACAGCCATGAGTGCCGCCTGTGCATCTACCGCGCAAGCCATCTCTGTTGCGCAGGACTGGATCCGCTTAGGCCGCTGCAAACGCGTCATTGTCATTAGCGCAGATGACATTACCAATGATAATGTAAGCGAATGGATTTTAACGGCCTTCTTGGCTAGCGGTGCCGCCACGACCGAGGCCGACGTTACCAAAGCCGCCTTGCCTTTTGACCGCCGCCGCAACGGCATGATTGTAGGCATGGGGGCGGTGTCCTTAATTGTAGAAGAAGAAGCCGAAGTCACCAAACGCGGCATGAAACCCTTGGCTAAACTCTTAGAAACCGAAATTGCCAACAGTGGTTTTCACGTCACCCGTTTAGACGTAGGTCACGTAGCCAGTGTGATGAACCGCCTGGTCTCTAACGCGGAACGCGACTACGGTTTAAACCGCAGCGATATTGCCAAACAACTGGTATTTATCTCGCACGAAACGTATACCCCGGCGCGCGGCGGTTCCGCCAGTGCCGAAGCGTACGCGTTAAAATCCACCTTTGGTAAAGACGTAAGCAGTGTGATTGTCAGCAATACCAAAGGGTTTACGGGCCACTCCATGGGGGCGGGTTTAGAAGATGCCATTGCCGTGCGTTGTTTAAACACCGGTCTGGTGCCGCCGATTGCCAACTTTAAAGAAGCCGACCCGGAACTGGAAGGCATTACCTTAAGTAAAGGGGGCCATTACAACTTTAAATATGCCTTGCGCTTAGCCGCCGGATTTGGCAGCCAACTGGGCATGACCTTATTAGAAAGTATGTGGAAAGAAGGGGAAAACAGAATTGCGGATATGTCCGCGCATGAAGCGTGGCTCAAACAAATCTCGGGCCAACAGAACCCGGTGTTAGAAGTCGTACAAAACACTTTGCGCATTAAAGACAACTACCAACACGGCGTGAAACCCGCGCTAGTGATGGAGGGTTCCCAAGCGTTTGTAGATAAGGTAAACGCCGTACATGCCGCGCCTGCTGCCCCTGTAGCGGCCCCGGCTTCGGTGGTAACGCCTGTAGCGGCCCCGGCCCCTGTAGCCGCCGCGCCTGTTCAGTTGGATGAAGAAACCGTTACCAAAGAAGTGGTGCAAATGGTTTCTGAAAAAACTGGTTACCCGGAAGATATGTTGGAGTTAGACCTGGACATGGAAGCCGACCTGGGTATTGATACGGTCAAACAAGCCGAACTGTTTGCCGGTATGCGCGAACATTATGGTATTGCCCAACAGGAAGGCATCCAATTAAAGGACTATCCGACCATTCGCCACTGCATTAAATTTGTATTAGCCAATGCGGGTAAACCTGCCGCGGCCCCGGCTCCTGTAGCCGCGCCTGCCGCCGTGCAACCCGCGCCTGTAGCGCACCCCGCGCCCGCCCCGGTGGTAACACCTGTAGCGGCCCCGGCCCCTGTAGCCGCCGCACCTGTTCAGTTGGATGAAGAAACCGTTACCAAAGAAGTAGTCAAAATGGTTTCTGACAAAACCGGCTACCCGGAAGATATGTTGGAGTTAGACCTGGACATGGAAGCCGACCTGGGCATTGATACGGTCAAACAAGCCGAACTGTTTGCCGGTATGCGCGAACATTACGGAATTGCCCAACAGGAAGGCATCCAATTAAAGGACTATCCGACGATTCGCCACTGCATTAAATTTGTACTGGCAAATGCGGGCAAACCTGCCGCGGCCCCTGTAGCGGCCCCGGCTCCTGCACAAGTTGCGCCTGTCGCGCAACCTGCGCCCGCCCCGGTGGTAACGCCTGTAGCGGCCCCGGCTCCTGTAGCCGCCGCACCTGTTCAGTTGGATGAAGGAACCGTTACCAAAGAAGTAGTCAAAATGGTTTCTGACAAAACCGGCTACCCGGAAGATATGCTGGAATTAGACCTGGACATGGAAGCCGACCTAGGGATTGATACGGTCAAACAAGCCGAACTATTTGCCGGTATGCGTGAACACTACGGTATTGCCCAACAGGAAGGCATCCAATTAAAGGACTATCCGACCATTCGCCACTGCATTAAATTTGTATTAGCCAATGCGGGCAAACCCGCCGCTACAACTGCCGCGCCTGCCGCCGTGCAAGCCGCGCCCGCCCCGGTGGTAACGCCTGTTGTGGCCCCGGCTCCTGTAGCCGCCGCGCCGACCGCCAATTTGGATGAAGGAACCATCACCAAAGAAGTAGTCAAAATGGTAGCGGACAAAACCGGTTATCCGGAAGATATGCTGGAATTAGACCTGGACATGGAAGCCGACCTGGGCATTGATACGGTCAAACAAGCCGAACTGTTTGCCGGTATGCGTGAACACTATGGGATTGCCCAACAAGAAGGCATCCAGTTAAAGGACTATCCGACCATTCGCCACTGCATTAACTTTGTACTGGCAAATGCGGGCAAACCTGCCGCGGCCCCTGCCGCCGCGCCTGTCGCCGTGCAAGCCGCGCCTGTAGCGCAACCTGCGCCCGCCCCGGTGGCAACGCCTGTAGCGGCCCCGGTACAACCGGCTCCTGTAGCCGCCGCGCCTGTACAACCTACTGTGGAAGTAAAAGCCGAAGAAAAGCCGGCCGCTAAACCGGAAGTAAAACCGTTTGAACCCAGCCATGCGTTGCCAGAGCATAAACTGATCCCACAACCGGACCATATTGTGGCAGAACACATTGATGCCCCAAAGGCAGATGCGCTGATTACGAACCCTACCGCGCCGATTGAAAAGCATTACTCGCTCGCCGAACGGCCGGAACGGGAAGGGTACCAGGGCGAACACTGCCACGAGAAAAAACTGCGCTATGTAACTACTGTAGCCGATGCTCCTTTAACTAGCCGCGCTAACCGCCGCTTGTCTAAAGACCGCACCGTACTCATCTTTGCCGATAATTCCCAACTTATTAAGGCCTACCAGGAAGAATGTAAAGAACTGGGCGTGCCGTACCATGTGTTTACCACGCTTAAAACGCGTAGCAAAAACACCACCATTATGAATTGGGAATCCTACGAGGAAACCGAAACCGCTTTAAAGGCCTACGCGCAGGAAGACCCCAACATCCAGGGGATTATTTACCTCTTGGGTGCTACGGTTAAAAAGTTTGACAAAAAAGCCAGCCCGCACAACGAACTGACCAAATACGTTATGCCGCTGTTTATTGCCTTGCGTGTGTTTGAAAAAGGCCTTGCTAACCGCACGGATAGTGACACCTTCTTTGCTGTAAATACCAAGATTGACGGTAACTTTGGTTACTTCACCAAAGAAGAATTTAACCCCATTGTGGGCGCGCTCACCGGGGGCACTACCTGCTACCGCAAAGACGTGTATGAACGCACCGGGGCGATTAGTAAGTTAATGGACTTTGAACCCGCCGCCACGCCGGACGAAATGGCCCAAAAAACCATGGACGAAGTGCTCCATGGGGATATGCGCCTGATGATCGGCACCCGCGCCGGGGTACGTTCCACCATCTTGTCCTTGCCTACCCGCTTAGACCGCCGCGTCAAACATTTTGACCTGGCCGGCAAAACGGTTATCTTTACGGGTTGCGGCCGCGGCATTGGGGCCATGCTTTCCCAAAAACTGGCCGCGCAGTATCACAGCAAAATTATCATCTTAGATATTATTGAACTGCAAGAAAAAACCCCGCTCTGGGCCACGATGAACGAAGCCGAACTGGCGGCTCTAAAAAAACAAATCTGGGAGGACTTAAAAGCCGATCCTACGCAAAAAGCCACCCCGGTACTGTTGGAACGCGCCTTCGGCCGTGTGAAAGATTCTATCACGCTCTACAACAATATGCAAAAACTGCGTGATTTGGGTAGCGAAGTGGAATACTACCATTGTGACGTGTTAAACGCCTCTATGGTCAAAGAGGTCTGCACCAAAATCAAAGCCAAAAACGGCCGCGTGCATGGGCTAATACACTTTGCCGGGTTGGAACGCTCCAAACTCATTTACGACAAAGACCCGGCGGAATACTACCGCATCTTTGACGTAAAAGCCAGCAGCTTTGGTTCTTTCCTGGCTAACAACATTGTGCGTGATGACGGCTTCTTTGCCTTCGCCTCGTCTATTGCCGGCAAATACGGCAACTTAGGCCAAAGCGACTACGCCAGCGCAAACGACTATTTAGCCAAGTCCGCCCTGTCGTTATCCAACCAGGGCTACCGCGCCATTAGTATCGCCATGAGTGCGTATAAAAATGTAGGTATGGGTGTACGTGCCGGGGTAGAAACCTTCCTGCGCTCCAACGGGGTGGACTTTGTAGACCCCGAAGACGGTATGCAAATTTTCTTGGATGAAATTGTATACGGTCAAGTGCCGGAAATTGTGCTGACTGGGTCCTTAGGCCGTTTGGATTGGGACCATCAGTTAAAGTTTGATTGGGACGAAATCGGCTCTGCGGCCGATTTCGCCGCCCAGGATGATAACACCCAAAAAGGCGGTTCTAACACACCTGCCGCGCCCAAAGCCGCCCCTGCGGCCGGGCCGGATGCCTCTAAAGCCACGCACTTTTTAGGCAAAGTAGGCACATTAAATAAGGGAAGCGAAATCCGCTTGGAAAAAGAATTTAACTTAGAAAGTGACCCCTACCTGGCCGACCACGCCATTGAAGGCACTCCCTACGTGCCGGGCGTAATGGGGATTGAAACTTTCTTTGAAACGTCTACCGCGCTCACCGGGGAAGTAACCCGCGCGTTAAAAGATGTACACTTTTACTTGCCCATTAAACTCTTGCGCAACCGCCCGCAGGCCGTGCGCGTGATTGGTAAGCAAGCGGGTAGCGACGTGTCCATGGAAATTGAGAGCGATTTTATTAACAGTAAAGGGGTGAAAATGGGCAACACCCGCCGCCACTTTACCGCTAAAAAATTAAACGCGTTTACGTCTACCTGGAACCAGGTAAAAGCCGCCGCTATGACAGGCCTTGAAAGCCCCTTGCAAGTAACCCCGGCGGAAATTTACCGCAAGTATTTCCACGGTCCGTCTTTTCAAGTGTTAGGCGGTATTGTGCGTGTGAATGAAAACGAATCGTTAGCCATTTATAACACTACGCCCCGCCCCCAATGGACCGACGGCCCGCGCACCTTGCTGGCCAACCCTATGCTCATTGAAGCGGCCTTCCAGTGCTGTGGGTTCCAGGATATGTCCGTGGCGCACAAGATGACCTTGCCCGACGGTATTGCCGAAGTAGCCGTGCTTAATAACCAACTGCCGCCTGCCCGGTTGTACCTCTATGGGGTAAACAAGGGAACCACCGCCGACGGTAAAACCCTGCATGATGCCTACGTGTTTGACGCGCAAGGCAACGTGTGGGTGGAAATCCACGGCTACCAGGCCATTGGGCAGTAATGGCCGTTCAAACTTACGTCGTTGATTTACAACACTTGCCCCCGGCTGATTGCGTGTTAAGCCCGCGGGAAGCGGCGTTTTACCAAACGCTCAAACTTCCTAAGCGCAAACACGAATGGCTTGGGGGCAGGTTTGCGTTGAAGAAGTTACTTACGGCCCACCTGGGCGGTGCGTGGACGGATTATACGGTGCTGGCCCCCGGCGGCGTAGGGAAGCCCACGGTAACCAGAGCCCCGGGCTCTGTGCCCCTCGCGGTCCCTAGTGTAAGGGATGAGGGACAATCGTTCGTCGCGGGCAAGGGGGGCCCCGGCTCGGGGATTCCCTTTAGCATTACGCACAGTAACGGTTTTGCGGTTGCCGCTATTGCCCCGCAGGCAAAATACCTGGGCATTGATTTAGAAAAAATTGCCCCGCGCATCCGTGCCTGGAAACAGGATTTTTTCCACCCTTCTGAACTCACCCAAGAAACGGATGAATTTTTAACTACGTTGTGGACCCAAAAAGAGGCCCTGGTTAAACTCTTGGGCAGTGGACTTACCGTGAACAGTTTTGACGTGCGCGTAGTGCGTGGTACGCCGCAATTTTTAAACCGCGCGGCAGAAATTTACACCGCATTGGGCCGCCCGCCAATTTTGTTAGAAACCCGCCCGCTACTGCCCGGTTTTTGTTTTAGTGTCGCGGTGGGAAAATAAATTTTCTTTCTTGTTATTCCCCTGTTTTTTTATTATACTATAGGTACAATTTTATCTGTTTTTGGAAGCGTTTAAGAAACGCAGAGCTTTTAGAAAGTAAAGGCAGAATTCAAGTCCAAAGGCGGCTGTTATAAGTGCAAATAGATGGACCTTCGAAACCCATTTGTTTGCACTGAATGTTTATCGTTTTGTCGGTAAACTACGGCTGTTATTGGAAGGGTCACTTGAATTCTCTCTTTCGGTAGGGGCCGTTTTTATTGCGTTTTCCAGATCAGGTAAATTTGAAATTAAACATAGAAGAGGAAAGAATATGCAAATAGAAAATACCCGGCGGGGAAAAACGCAAACAGAAAATGCAGTTATACATAAAAGTCATTCCCAAGAAATGTTATCGGGAATCTTCCACGCATGCCGTGATAAAAAAGCGACGTGTCCTGAGGGGTTTCTGCTCAGGACCTTCAACGCTTGTTGTTGTAAAATAGAGGAAAATTCCTTATTAAATGGGTGCGTGGAAGATGCTGAGCAGAAACATCTCAGCATACGGCTATTTAATAAAATCGCAACGTACGCGGTGCCGTTATTCGTGCAACGTACGCGGTGCCGTTAAGTCGTTGGCAAGTGCCGTGCAGATAAGCACCGGAAAAATTAGATGAGAAGATGATTTTTCAGATTTGAGCCGAATTTGTGGGGCAAGTTGCCCGCATAGGCGTACCTGGATGGTACGTCAAGGGCAAGGGACCGCAAAGGCGGCCAAATGTGGAAAATTGTATCGCAGGGAAGCAACAAAATTTAAAAATCTTTTGTTTTTAAATTTTGTGCGTAAAATCGCACGT
>JAZNXF010000033.1:0-8557 GCA_045593745.1 Elusimicrobiaceae bacterium
GGGTATGTACAACAAAGAGCAGAAAAGTTTTTATTTCCATACAGCCTATTTTTTCCCGTCCGGGGCGTTGGCCGGACACCCTAACGAAAAACTTTATAGGGTTTGGGCTGACAAAGGATTTTTAACGCTGACTGACGGCGACGTAATAGACTACCGCCGTATCGTAGATTACGTGCTGTATCTTAATAAATACGTCCGTACTTTGGGTATCGGTTACGACCCGTGGAAGTCGCAGGAGGTTATAAATATGCTGGCTGCGGCAGGTGCCGGAAACGTGATTAAGGGCATAAAACAGACCTACGGCACGTTTACCGCCCCGGTAGAGAGCTTTGAACACGGCGCGAAAACCGGGCATATATTCATAAACGACAATCCGATTAACGCCTACTGCTTTGGTAACGCCGTTTTAGACACCGATAAACTGGAGAATTGCAAGCCGGTAAAGCGAAAACAGACGCAGAAAATAGACGGTGTTATAACGAAACTTATGTGTTTACGCCTATTTATTGACTACGAAAGATAAAATTTTTATCGAATTTAGAGGAAAACGGGTACCAGTTACCCGTTTTCCTGTGTAATAGTAGAGGCACATATATTTTGCGAATGGGATTTATAGATAACATACGGAATTTGTTTAGACGCAGTACGACGGCTGAGGGCGGCGCGGCTAATACTACGGGCGCGACACCACGCACCGGCGGCGTACCTTTGCTGACTACGGCAGCAGGCGCGCTAAACGTCGCAACCGTGTACCGCTGCGTTAATCTTTTAGCGGATAGCGTGGCTAATTTGCCCGTCCAGTATATGCGTATGAAAGGCGATATTTTTGTAGAGGACAAAAGTAGCCGCCTGCATTATCTTTTGAACGTCCAGCCGTGCGCCTATATGTCGGCAGTAGATTTTTGGCGGCAGGTTGTACAGTATCTGCTACTGAATGGTAACGCCTATATCGTCCCGGTGTACGATTACAACATTATGGACGTGGCGCGTTTGGCTTTGATTGACCCTACCACCGTGGCGCACGATGTCGTAAATGACACATACACGATTAACGACGTGTACGCAGGTGTTAGCGGCGTATATCGAGAGGACGAAGTAATACACATAAAGAACTACAGCCGCGACGGTAAAACCGGTTTATCTACTATCGGTTTTGCACGTCTTACGCTGGATATTACAAGCACCGGCGACGCTGAAACACTTAACCGCTTTGCCAATGGCGGTAACGTGCGCGGTATTGTTAGCAACGATACCAGCGTGCGCGGCTACGGTGAGTATCAAGATAAGGAACTGGAAAAGACCGCTACCGATTTGGACGATAGATTTAGAAGCGGAGAGCGCATAGTATCGTTACCGGGCCAAGTGCAGTTTAGCCCGATTTCGTTAAGCAGTACCGATATGCAGTTTTTGGAAACCCGTAAATTTTCGGTACGTGAGATTTGCCGCTTTTTCGGTGTACACCCGTCGTTTGTCTTTGACGATACCAGCAATAATTACAAGTCTGCGGAAATGGCAAACGTGGCTTTTCTGAGTAATACGCTTAATCCTATTTTGCGAAAGATTGAAACCGAACTGCACCGTAAGTTAGTCGCACCGACTTTATGCTGTAAGCGTAAATTTCAGTTTGACCGCAGGGGCTTATACGCGTGCGATTTGGATAGCCGCATAAAGTATATAGCGCAGACGATAGCCGCAGGTATCTACACTGTGAACGAATGGCGCAAAGAGGAAAACAAGCCAGCCGTAGAGGGCGGCGATACCGTACTGGTATCTGCAAACCTCAAAGGCATTACCGAGGCAGGCAAAACGACTGAGCCGGTAGCAGAACCGAAAGAACCAATAGAAACCCAACCGGCAGAACCGGTTACAGAACCTAACGAAGAAAATGGCGAAGAATAAAAACGAAGTTATTAAACGCCTGCTGCACACCGTAACCGATTTGCGAGTGCGTGAGGCAAAGGAGGGCGAAGCGGAAAGCCGTACTATTACCGGTTACGCTATTCTGTTTAATACCCCGTCTGCGCCGTTGTGGGATTACGACGACGAAGAGGCGCGCGAGATTATAGCACCGGGCGCAGTTACTAAGGAATTGTTAGACGGCTGCGACATTAAGTTTACGATGTTCCACGATAGGCAGCTGATATTAGCCCGTAGTAAGAACGGAGCCGGTACGCTTACCTACGGCGTGGACGACAAGGGCGTTTATTTTGAGTTTGACGCGCCTAACACCGTGGACGGCGACAAAGCGTTAGAATTGGTGCGCCGCGGTGATATTTCGGGCTGTAGTTTTATGTTTACCACCCACTACTACGATAGTGCGTATGTTGCGCGCGATGTGCAGGGAGTGGACGGTAAAACGATTATTACCTACACCGTAAACGTGATTACCGGTATTTACGATTTTACGCTGGCTGCCGACCCTGCGTACCCCGATACAAATTGCGAGTTGCGCGAGTTGGTGAACGAACTAAGAACACCTGAGCAGCCGGAACAACCAAAGGAAAACGAAAAAATGCGTGAGCAAGTGCGTGAAATGCGCCGCGCTGCTGCGCAGTTAATGTAACTATAAGTTTAACCAGTTAAAAGTTTTTGAGTTATGCACAAGAACACAGTAAACGTGCGACAGTTGGTAAACCAGTATCAGACCAACTGTAACCGTATCAGCGAAATTGCCGATACGTGCGAAAGAGAGCAGCGCGAGCGTAACGAGGCTGAGAACACCGAGTTTAACGCGTTGCAGCGTGAAAACCAGCTGCTGCAAATGAGATTGCAGGCGGCAGCAGCAGAACACCTGCGCGAGAACCCTAACGCCGTGGAGGACGCAAACCGCATTATCCGCGAAAATATGGCGGCAGGCCGACAGACCCAAATTATGCTTATGCGCGATTTGGTTATGGTTGCTGACGGCGCAGCCGGCGGTATCGTTCCCGTGAAAATCCAAGACATTTTAGACCCACTTGTAGAGGGCCTTATTTTGGATAAGGTTGGTTTGCCTATGCCTACCGGTTTGGCAGGCGATTACGTTTGGCCTACCTACGAAACCGTAGAAGCTACAATCGCAGGCGAGGGCGTAGCACTTACCGACACCAAAATTTCAATGTCTAAACTTACCGCTACACCTCAGCGCGTAGGTATCGCTATCCCGGTTACACGCCAGTCTATTAACCAGACTGAGGGTATTTTGGAAATGATTGTTAAGAAACTTATGCCGCTGGCTGTGGCAAAGCTGCTTAACAAAATCGTTTTCAGCACCGCAAAGGTAACAAACGCTACCACTTTGGTAGGCCCGTTCGTGGCGTGTGTAGGTAAGGAAACCCAGTTTAGCGCAGAGCCTACATTTAAGGAGTTTAACACCCTTAAAGCAAAAGTTTTGGCTACCGGTATCGACGGCGATAACCTTTGCTGGGTAATGACTAAGGCACAAAAGGCTATCGCTGAGGCTACACCAAAGGACGCAGGCAGCGGTATTATGGTTTGCGAAAACGACCATATCGCAGGACTGCCGGTATTTACTACTAACTATATCGGTGAGGGTAATATCGGTTTGGGCGATTGGAGATACCAGCCTATGGGATTGTTTGGCGACATTTCCTTTGTGATTGACCCTTACAGCCAAGCACGTAAGGACGCAGTAGATTTCGTGTTAAACGTAAACTACGGTACTACTACTTTGCGCAGCGAGGCTTTCGCGCTTGCAAAGGTAGCGAGTGAGTAATAAAACGCAGTTGTGATTTTATAGCAGTTTAATTATGGCTACAGTGGATATAGCACTACTAAAAATGCACGTCCGCGCGGACGACTTTAGCGACGACGACCAGTATTTACAGCATTTGTTAAACGCTGCGGAGCAGTACGTAAGCAAAGCAACCAACCGCACCAGCGACGAACTGCTGGAACTGGGCGACGGCAAACTGCCTGCAATGGTATTGCACGCTATTTTGCTGATTGCCGGACACTGGTACAACCAACGCGAAGCCGTTAGCGGTGTGCAAATGGCAGAAGTGCCGTACACACTGCAAGCCTTAATTAAACCGTATCGCAAATTAGTAAACGACACTGCCGAATGATAGCCGGGAAAATGAAATATAAACTTACGTTGCTGGAGCCTAAACGGGTTACTGACCGAATGGGCGCAGAAACTACCACCTATGAACCTACGCGCACCGTACACGCGGAACGCGTTAGGGCTACGGGCAACCGCAGCGAGGAGGTAGGCGAACATTTCCCGGACTATGCGGCAGAGTTTAATATACGCCACGCGCACCCGATAGCGGAAAACTGGAGGGTGCAGCAGTTGGGCGGTTATCTTTATACCGTCGTGGCGATAATCCCTAATTTGGATAGAGGCTATAAAACCCTACTATGCGACCGAGTTAATGAATAGTTACCAGTATGGCCCGGACTATTGACTACAACGACGAAAATTTGCAGCGGTTATTCGCTGAACTGGAGCCTAAACGCAGACTGCAAGCGATTAAGGGAGGTTTTCGTAGAGAGGCCAACCAAGTACGCAAAACGGCAATAAACAACCTGCGTAGTAGTATTCAATCGAACAAAGACTTAGAAAAAGGCGTGCGCGCTATCGTATTCAAGCGTAAAGCCGGATTTCGGGTTACAGTAGGAACAAAACGGGCAGGAAAGAACGGCAAAGGAGAGGCAGGATTTCACACCAACCGGCAGGGCCTTAAAAAGCCCGTACTAATTTGGGCTGAGGAGGGAACGAAAGAACGCCAAACGAAACCCAAAAAAGGCACGCGCAGACGCGCTGCAAGGTTGCGAGCCTCACACCGTACCGGACGAATGAAGCGTTACGGATTTATGGCGCAGACGCTTACCAGTGTACGCGACACCGTAACGACGAACATACACGAAATGGTAGCAGAAAATGTACAAAAAGTAGCAGAAAAGTATGGCTGTAAGTAAAACGAGTTTAAGCGCAGGCGAAATTATCCGCGCTATGCTTATCGAGGATAGCGAGGTAGCCGGACGCGTTACTAAGATTTTCCCGGTAGTTGAGGACAAAGCGGAACTGCCGTATATAGTGTATCGCCGTACCCAGTTGGAACAAGTGCCAACAAAAGCCGGACGCGGTGCAGATACGGTAGGTATCGAAATTCTTTGCTACACGAAAGGTTATACCGAGGGCGTAGAATTGGCCGAGGCTGTACGCGGTGCGCTTGACGGCGCGCAGGGCGAAAGCGACGGGCTGGTTATGCGCAGCTGCTATTTGGCAGACAGCGAGGAAGCGTGGCAGGACGACGCGTATGTACAACAGTTAGTGTTTAATGTTAAGATATAAACGATATGGCGACAACAGCAAAAAGTGGTTATTGCAACGGTAGCGATATGCTGCTGTATGTTGGCGGTAAGGCAGTGGGAAGCTGCACCAGCCACACAAGTACGTTTAACAGCGAAACGAAAGAACGCGCGGTTAAACCGGTAGCGTCGGCAGGTATGAGTAGCGGCCTTTGGAAGAAAAAGGGCGTAGTAGGTTTGTCCTACGCTATCAGTGCCGAGGGTTTGGTATTCTACGACGAAACCGAGTGCGGTTTTAAGTCGCTTTTCGCACTGTGGAAAGCTGGCAAATCCGTAGAAATTAAGTGTATGGAGCGCGAGAACAGCGACAAGCCGTATTTGGCTGGTAAATGCGTTATCGCGTCTTTGGAACGCACCGACCCGGCGCAGGACGACAGTACGTATAGTATTTCGTTGGAGAACGACGGCGAACCCGAAACACTGGACGAAACCGCAATTACTGAGAACGTAACCGAGTAAAAAGTAGTACGATATGGCAAAAATTGAAGTAACGATAAACGGCGTAACTTACCCGTGCCGCCCTACTATGGGGGCTATGTTGCGTTTCAAGAAAGAAACCGGCAAAGAGATTACGGAAATAACCGATAAGAGCTTTACCGATTTGTGTACTTATCTGTACTGCTGCGTCGCGTCTGCCTCAGCAGCAGACAAAGTAGATTTCAGTATGTCGTTACTGGAGTTTGCCGACGCACTCAACCCGGAAGATATGCAGGCGTGGACGGCGCAAATGCAGCCGGACGCAAACGACAATGCCGTAGAGGGTGAAAAAAAAAGTTAGAGCCTAAAGGCATTTACGATTTATTAGGTATCGCGCTGGGCTGCATACGACTAAGTTACGACGACTTTTGCAAAATGGATTTCAACGAATTTGCAGCCGTCTATAAAGCGTATGCGGAACAGCGCGATACTGATTTTAAGGACGAATGGGCGCGTATGCGATTACTGGCAACGATAACCATACAGCCGCATTTAGCCAAAGGTAAAAAAGTAACACCGGAAAAGTTACTGCCGTTTCCGTGGGAAAAGAAAAAGACCCGTAAACGTGGTAAGTCGCAGGAGCTGACAATAGAACAGCAGCGCGCACGTATGGCAGAATTAGTTAAGAAATTAGGTGATACAATGATATAGAACTATGGCAGGAAAAAGTACGATTAGTATAACTTTCAAACTGGACGGCGACGGCAAAGGCTTTAAGGATTTAGCCAACAACGCGGACGGGTTAAAGGGTGTTATACAAGCCACTATAACAGAGTCCGAGCAGTTGAAAAAATCGCTTATCAACTGGAGCCAAGGCGTACAAGCGATTAGCGCGATAACTAACACTATCAGCAGCATTTCGTCGGCTTTTTCGTCTTTGTCCGAGAAAATGAAAGGTTTGCAGCAGGAAAATATACTTACCACGCAGCTAACCGGAAAGACGGGCGAAGAAATGCTGAAACTGCGTAATAGTGTTAAGGCTACCGCCGACCATTTCGGCACGGACTTTACGGAAACAATGCAGGCCGTAAACGCGTTGGCGAAAGGCTTTGGCATTACCACCGAGGAGGCTATGAAACTAATGCAGGACGGTTTTGTAAGTGGTGCTAATGCTAACGGCGAGTTTGTAGATACGCTAAAAGAATATCCGCGCTATTTCAAAGAGGCCGGATTATCCGCAGAGGAATTTATAGCAATTACCACCAACGCCGCCCAGCAAGGTATCTACAGCGATAAGGGCGTAGATGTTATTAAGGAGGGTAATTTACGCATACGCGAAATGACAAAGGCGACCGCAGAGGCTTTGCAGGGTATCGGCATATCTGCCGAAAAGGTGCAGGCAGACTTACAAAACGGTAGCCTAACCACGTTTGACGTTATGCAGTTAGTGGCCGGGAAACTTAACGAACTACCGGCAAATTCCGCAGCCGTCGGCGCGGCTATCGCTGATATTTTCGGAGGCCCCGGAGAGGACGCAGGATTAGAGTATATAAAAACGCTTTCCACCATACAGTTAAATATGGACGCTGTGAAAGCGGCGGCAGGCAGTACGGCAGAACAGCAGGAACGGCAGATTAGAATACAAGAAAATTTGAAAAATAGTTTGTCCGGGCTTATTGATTTGTCGGCTATCTATTCCAACGTACAGCCGTATATAGATTTGGCGGCGCAGGCAGGTACGGCGGCTATGGGTATCGGCGCACTGGTTAAGACTATCAAGGCTATGAACGTGCAGCAGGCTATTACGGCAACACGCACGGCAGCGGTTACAGTAGCGCAAAAGGCGGCTACCGCTGCTACTACGGTATGGACGGGCGTACATAAAATCTTAAACTTAGTGCTGACCGCTAACCCTATCGGCTTAATCGTTACCGCTATCGGCGCGTTAGTCGCTGCGGTTATCGCAGCCTATAAGAACTGCGACGGGTTTAGGAGAATATGCGATAAGGTTTGGGAGGCTATAAAACCGCTGGCTAACGCTATTATGAACGGTTTGGCTAAGGCTTTCGAGTGGCTGGTAGAAAAGTGTAAGGAGGCGTGGGAATGGCTTAAAAACATACTGGGGTTAGGTGGTAAAAAGGTAGAGGTAGCCGTAGAGGTTAGCAAGCCTAAAGCAGCCCCGAAAATTGATACCGGCAACGGCCCCGTAGATAGTGGCAAATATGATTACACGCCTATACCCGGCGCGGCTGGTGCCGGTGGTAGCGGTAAGGCAAACCCCGTTTGGAAAGAGAACGCAGCCACACTTAAAGAGATTACCGATAATATCCAAATCCTGCAAAACAAGTTACAGACAGCGAGCGTAGCAGAAGCCGCGCTGATTAACCAACAAATAGCAGGTTGGCAGGCAAAAGCGGACGCGATAACCAACGCAGGAAAGGCGGCAGAAAATAATACGCCGCTGTGGAATGAGGACGCAGACACGTTAAAAGAGATTGGCGATAATATAGACATACTTAACGCCAAACTACAAAACGCCACAGCCGACGAAGCGGTACTGATTAACCAGCAAATAGCGTCGTGGAACGCTAAGGCCGACGCGATTAGGAACGCAGGCAAAGCAGCGAATAATACGCCACTGTGGAAAGAGGACGCAGCCACATTAAAGGATATAGGCGATAACATAGAAATACTTACTGCGAAACTGCAAACCGCTACCGTCGAAGAAGCCGCGCTGATTAACCAACAAATCAAGGCGTGGAACGATAAGGCAGACGCGATTAGGAACGCAGGCAAAGAAGCGGAAAAAACGGCGGTAACTACG
>JAZNXF010000034.1:0-7907 GCA_045593745.1 Elusimicrobiaceae bacterium
CCCTTTATAGGTCGGGTGCAAACCCGACAATTTCCTAGCATTGCGCTGTACGTTTTCATTCTTACTTGCAACTCCTGTTGGGCTAACGCCCAACCTATAAGAGCGGGCGGAGTTCCCTTTATAGGTCGGGTGCAAACCCGACAATTTCCTAGCATTGCGCTGTACGTTTTCATTCTTACTTGCAACTTCTGTTGGGCTAACGCCCAACCTATAAGAGGGGGCGGAGGACCCTTTATAGGTCGGGTGCGAACCCGACAATTTCCCAGCATTGCGCTGTACGTTTTCATTCTTACTTGCAACTCCTGTTGGGCTAACGCCCAACCTATAAGACGAGGGGGCGGAGGACCCTTTATAGGTCGGGTGCAAACCCGACAATTTCCTAGCATTGCGCTGTACGTTTTCATTCTTACTTGCAACTTCTGTTGGGCTAACGCCCAACCTATAAGAGGGGGCGGAGTTCCCTTTATAGGTCGGGTGCAAGCCCGGCAATTTCCTAGCATTGCGCTGTACGTTTTCATTCTCACTTGCAACTCCTGTTGGGCTAACGCCCAACCTATAAGTATTATTTTTGGTTTTATGTGCAACTGCTTGCGTTTCACCCCGCCGGGATTGTTGGTTATTCATAAGTTTTGTCTCCTTATTTTTACGTCAGGTTGCACCTGAGCTATATGTTCAATTATCTGCTTATGAAACCAACAAAAACGGCCACCATATCCAGGTCCGCACTACCGTCCCCCGACATCATAGCCGTAATCTCCCGCCGTACGGCGGGAAACATTCGGCACAAGCCAATGGGTTTCGAAGGTCCATTCACTTGCGCCTGTATCGGCTATTTTTAGAGTAGTGCGGAACTTATTTTAATAAGTTACCCTGTATTCTGCATACAGTTCCAAAAACAGATAAAATTGTACCTATAGTATAATAAAAAAACCCGCATTTTACAATGCGGGCTCAAGCAAAGTTATGATTAAATACCTACTTTTTTTGCCCAAGTGGGTTGCGTATACTGGCGGCGGATCATGCGTTTGCCGTCTTCACTTGCACGGCGGTAGGCCGGGCTTAATAAATAAGGGTATTTATCAAAAGTTGCGTTGGAATCTTGTGTGTTGCGGATAAGGGCCAGTTCTTCTTCGGCATCCAGCCGTTCCCGGGCAGAGAGCACCCCAGGTTGTTCGGCTTTTTGGCAAGCACCCTGTTTCTGGCAGGTGCAAGCGCAATCCTTTCTACGGTAGTTGGGATCTAGCAGATAGGGGTATTTTTCAAAAGTTGCATTATAATCCCGCGTGCTACGTATAAGCTGTAATTCTTCTTCCGCATCAATGACTTCCCGGGGGTCTAGCGGCCTTTGGCAGAAGCAGTCACAGGGGGGTTGCTGTTGCGCTGTTGCTACGGCCCGGTCTACTGCCTGGGAGAGTTTATTTTGCGCAGTACCTGTTTTTTTGTTTTGGGCACACACCGGCAGGGCTGCGGCAAACACAAAGCAAAATAGAAAAATTTTTAGATAGCATTTCATATTAGTTTACTCCTTATTATTGGGCGGCCTGTTGCAACTGTTGCATCAGGGCGTTAGTCATGATGGTAAAAGAAACTACCAATTCATTAAAAGATTGTTTGTCTACGGCGTTTTCCGTGTATTGGTCCTGGTTGGCCCAAAACAGGGGGATTAATTGTTTAATGTATTTATTTTGTAAATAAGCATGTAACAATTTCTCTTCTAACTGGGGGTCTGCCGTCATTAACTCCTGCATTTTAGCATTAAATTCCTCTTCGGTAGAAATATTCGCAAAGGCATCAGCCGGGATAACAGTTTGGGCAGATTTTTGCAAGGAATCAGACAAATCCGCCGCTTCAAAAATCCGGTCAATCTCTTTTTCGTTCTGTGTTAATTGGTCCATCATTTTATTCGTGGCATAATTCATAGAAGCCAGCGTAAAGGCCTCTTGGGCGGCTGTGACACGCGGATCAGCGGATGCAGGTTGATCCTGCACAAATTGCTCCACCTGCGCTACGGATGGGGCCGCCGCAATGGGTGCAAACGCACCGAACACACACACTACTAGCAGTAGAATTTTTTTCATGATTTTTGTTTCTCCTTTAAATGTATTATACCTGTCTTAATACACAGATACCAGGGTCTTTGGGCCCAGTGGACCAGTAGGCCCTTTAGAAATACCCCCGGTTAACGGCGTCATACACAATTTGGGTAGTTTCTTGCACAGCATACTTATCTTCCAAAAAAAGCGGGTTTGTATAGCGCGTTTGATTTTTTATAAACAACGCAGCTAACTGGGCAATCAGTTTTTCAAACTGCTCGCGCAACATATTCATTTGGGCGGCATCCTGCTGGGTAGCCGTATTTTCCAGCTTGTTTACTTTTTCAAGCCATGGGTTAAGGCCGGTGGTAATTACAAGTGCAATTTGCATATCAGTAATGCTCTTGTCCGGCGTATGGATGCGTGATAAAAAATTTTGATAGCCCAAGCGTACGGCCTTTCGTGTATTTTGCTCTATGCTGGAAGAATAAACAGATAAAGTAGGTTCATCCACAGGGGCCGGCTCTGCTACCAGGGGCAGAAGTCCGCCAACAAATATCAGGAATAGTACAATAATTCTCATACCTATATTTTACCCGGCTCAAAATAAAAAAACAACGGCCTTTGGGCCTATCTTTTGCCTAGGCCTTATATAAAAGCAGCACCCGGGTTTGTGCGGGTGCTGTTTGAAATACGCGGCAAGAACAAGTTATTTTTTTAACTCTAATACCGCATCTATCAGGCCATATTCTTTGGCCTCTTGCGCGGACATATAATAATTGCGTTCGCTGTCCCGGCGGATTTTTTCTTTATCCTGCCCGGTGTGGTGTGCCAAAATATCTAACAAATGTTCTTTGTTTTTGTGCAGTTCCTGCGCTTCAATTTCAATGTCTGTTACCTGTCCGGAAATTCCTCCGCCCCAAATTAAGGGTTGGTGAATCATAATGCGCGCATGCGGCAAGGCATAGCGTTTGCCTTTAGAACCCGCCGCCAATAACACGGCCCCAAAACTCATGGCCTGGCCCATACAGATAGTAGTAATGGGGGCTTTAATAAATTGCATGGTATCATAAATGGCTAGTCCGGCTGTTACCATACCGCCGGGGGAGTTGATGTAAAGGTTAATTTCCCGGTTGGGGTCATCCGCATCCAAGTATAACAGTTGGGCGATAATCATGTTAGCACTGGCGGTATCCACTTCACCTTCGCGCCCGCCCACAAAGATAATACGGTCTTTGAGCAAGCGGGAGAAAATATCATAACCGACGTTTTTTTCAATAATAGTAGGTATAATCATACCTATATTATAGTTTATTGCTAAAATTTGCGCAAAACTCTCTTGAAAGTGTTACATCCTTTTGTTATACTATCTGTACAATTTTATCTGTTTTTGGAACCGTATGCAGAATACGGTGGTGTTGCAAAGCAACCCAGCTAGAATCCAAAAATAGCCAATAATAAGCGCAAAGCGAATGGACTAATTACCCATTTGTTTTGTGCTGAATGTTTGTCGTCACTGCTACATGCGGGGGCGGTGAACTACGGCTGTTTTTGTATAAGACCTTCTAGCTGGCTTGTCAAAACCGGCCGTTTTTGTTGGTTTCCTAAGCAGAGGAATTGGAAATATAGGTCAGGTGAAACCTGACAAAAATAAGGAGACAAAACTTATGAATAACCAACACACCCGGCGGGGTGAAACGCAAGAAGTAGCACATAAAACCAAAAATAATACTTATAGGTTGGGCGTTAGCCCAACAGAAGTTGCAAGTGAGAATGAAAACGTACAGCGCAATGCTAGGAAATTGCCGGGCTTGCACCCGACCTATAAAGGGAACTCCGCCCGCTCTTATAGGTTGGGCGTTAGCCCAACAGGAGTTGCAAGTGAGAATGAAAACGTACAGCGCAATGCTAGGAAATTGCCGGGCTTGCACCCGACCTATAAAGGGTCCTCCGCCCCCTCTTATAGGTTGGGCGTTAGCCCAACAGAAGTTGCAAGTAAGAATGAAAACGTACAGCGCAATGCTAGGAAATTGTCGGGTTTGCACCCGACCTATAAAGGGGACTCCGCCCGCTCCGTCACCCCGCAGGGTCGGTATGCGGGGTATAGCGGGCGTATAGGATTCACGCTCATAGAATTGTTAGTAGTGGTGCTAATTATCGGCATCCTCGCCGCGGTGGCCCTGCCACAGTATAACAATGCTATTACAAAGGCAAGGTTGACGGAAATTGAAACCAACTTGCACGCATTGGCCCAGTCAGAAGAACGTTATTATTTGGAAAACGGAGAATATGCGACCGACTTATCGAAACTGGACATAGGAGTGCCGGAGTGTAAATGCTTGCCTTCTATGTGTACATCATGTTCATATCAATCCAGCAACTATAATGGTTATCCCATTATACGCACGGAGGGTCCAGGAGCAGATTATTTTTTTATTATTCTAAGTAATAAACCGGAACGCCTCTGTGAAGCCGACGCAAAACCCAGAAATACAATCTATTTAAATCTTGGTTGGTCGCCCGCAGGTTTTAAAAAATCCTATGGGTTTAATGTCTCCGCTGGGTGTAGTGCTTTCACACGAGAGTAATTAAAAAGTAAAAGTATATTAGTAGTTAAATATGCTATAATATAATAACTAAAAAGTATGCTTGTTAAAAGCGCACTAATTAGTGAGTTAAACTTATGTACGCAATTATTGAAACTGGTGGAAAACAGTACTGGGTAAAACCCGGTCAAGATCTGCAGGTTGAAAAGCTGGACGCGGAAGTGGGTGCCAACGTAGAACTGAAAGTTCTCTGGGCCGCTAACGAAGAAGGTACCTCAGCAGATACCAAAGCCGCTACATCGGCCAAGGTCACCGCTCAAGTGGTAAAACATTTGAGAGGTCAAAAAGTAATTGTCTATAAACGCCGCCCCAAAAAAGGGTACGAAAGAACCCAAGGGCACAGACAATACTTAACGCAAATTAAAATCACGGATATTGCGTTATAAATTGGGAGATAAATCATGGCACATACAAAAGCTCAAGGTTCTTCCTCTAACGGAAGAGACAGCCACGGCCAACGTTTAGGGATTAAACGCTACGGCTCCCAGTTTGTAAACGCTGGGGAAATTATCGTACGCCAACGCGGTACTAAGTTCCTGCCCGGAACTAACGTATCCCGCGCCAGTGACGATTCCCTCTTTGCCCGCGTAAGCGGCATTGTCACCTTTGAATGGGTGAAAAGAGGTAAACAACAAATTTCCGTGTACCCCAAAGGTGCGGAAACCAAAGATACTGCAAAAAAAGCCGCGGCCACTAAGACCGCTGCCAAACCGGCTGTAAAAGCCGAAAAAAAGGCACCCGCTAAAAAAGCCGCCGCTAAACCGGCTGCTAAGAAAGCGGCTAAATAAGTATTTGGCAACATAAAGCGGCGGGAATTTTCCTGCCGCTTTTTTTGCTAGGGAAAGGATTTATGCAATCAGGCAGTTTTTTAGACCGTGTTAAAATTTATGTCACCGCCGGCAAAGGCGGAGACGGGTGTTTGTCTTTCCGCCGGGAAAAATTTATTGAATTTGGCGGCCCCAACGGCGGTTGCGGCGGCCGCGGCGGGGACGTTATTTTAAAAGCAGAACCCAATTTAACCACACTCTTGGAACTGGCCTACCACCCGCATATAGACGCGCCCAACGGCGAAAAGGGCGGCTCTTATAATAAAACCGGCCGCGCGGGGGAAACCCGCTATGTCTACGTACCCTGCGGAACGATTGTGCGCACGCTAGAAGGTGAATTCTTAGTGGATATGACTACACCCGGCCAGGAATTTACCGTTGCCAAAGGCGGCGCGGGCGGACGCGGGAACCAATCCTTTAAAACCCAACAAAACACCGCCCCGCATATTGCCGAAAACGGCCTTCCCGGGGAAGAAGTTACCCTCATTTTGGAACTGAAAATTTTGGCGGATTTGGGGCTTGTCGGGTTCCCCAATGCGGGCAAAAGCACCTTTTTAAGCAGGATCTCTGCCGCGCGCCCGCGTATTGCCGATTATGCGTTTACGACGTTGAACCCCAACCTGGGTATTACCCTGCACCAAGGGGTCAGTTTCGCTACGGCGGATATTCCCGGTATTATTGAAGGGGCCAGCGAAGGCAAAGGGTTAGGCATCCAATTTCTAAAACATATTGAACGCACCCGTGTGTTGTTGCACCTGGTGGACCCGGAAGGATTTGACGGCCTTTCGGCCGAAGAAAGCGTAAAAGTCATTGAAAAAGAGTTAAAGGCGTTTAACAAAAAATTGTTTGATAAGCCGCGTATTTTGGCGGTAAACAAGGCCGATTTACCATCTGCAGAAAAAGTATATAAGGCCCTTGCCAAAAAGCGCAAAAAACAAAAAGTATTTTTAATTTCAGCGGCCACCGGGCAGGGGATAAAAGAAGTATTAGATGAAGTAGTAAAAATTTTATCCGCCACGCCTGTGGAACAAATTGCCGCGGAAGAAGAAAAACCCGTGGTGCATAAAGTGGAGCCCATTTTTACCATTACGCGGGATGAAAATGACGTTATTTATATTACCGGCAAAAAGGTGGAAGAATTTATTGCCATGACCAATTTCACCCAGCCCGAGGCCGTTACACGGCTAAAAGGGATTTTCAAAAAAATCGGTCTGGAAAAAGCCCTCTTAAAACAAGGCGTGCAAGACGGTGACTTGCTGGTTGTGGGCGGCAAAGAATTTGAGTGGAACGGCGACTTTGACCAAGAAGCCCCCCAAGCACCGCAGCACGCCGGCTACAAACGCCGCGAAACCAAGGCCGAACGGTTAGCCAAGCGCAAGGCAAGACGCGAAGGGAAATTTAAGGGCTGATATTTCTACCAGCCCCTATGTTTATATTCCTATCTCAGCGCAGGCGCTTGCGGCATCATTTTCAAATATATATTTCCCTTTAGCCCATTGGCATAATGGTTTTAAATTGTCTTCATCACTTTCCAGCATATCAAAAGCCCATTGTTGGTTATATTTATTCATGTATTTATAAAAGTAGATTTCGTCTCCCAAACGTGAGGGACTGGGTTTCCAGTTGTTATCGTATCCGAGAATTTCAATACGACAATACAAATCTGCCAAACACTCTACAACCCATGTTCCGTATTTATTGATACATTCGTTCTGTGTGTTAGAATCACAGGAAAGTGCGGTAATACCTAAATCTTCATATGATAAGGATATTTCTTGATATCCGTTTTCTAATACATAGACATCAATGGCTTTTGTTAAAGCGTTGATGGTAACGTCCAACTGGGTCAAACGGGCCTTAAACACCGCTTTTTGGTATTGCGGCAGGGCCACGGCCGCTAAAATACCAATGATAAGCACAACTACTAACAGTTCAATGAGGGTAAATCCCATACGCCCGCTATACCCCGCATACCGACCCTGCGGGGTGACGGAGCGGGCGGAGTCCACTTTATAGGTCGGGTGCAAACCCGACAATTTCCTAGCATTGCGCTGTACGTTTTCATTCTCACTTGAAACTTCTGTTGGGCTAACGCCCAACCTATAAGAGGGGGCGGAGGACCCTTTATAGGTCGGGTGCGAACCCGACTGTGGAAGGACGGAGCGAATCCCCCTCATCCGGTCTTCGGCCACCTTCCCCCTCATGGGGAAGGGTTCCTCTCCAGTGGGGGAGAGGAGGAGCGTAGCCCAGGTGAGGGGGTATATAAAAGTGTTCTTCTTGTGTTTCTCATTAAATAGGTGTATGCTGAGGGGTTGTTGCTGTGCATCTTCCACGCAACCGTTGTTATCAAATAAGGGGGTCATCCCATACTTGATATGGGATCTTCCACCCAGGTTGTTTATTAATGGCAACGACAACGGCAAGCGTTGAAGATCCTGAAT
>JAZNXF010000035.1:0-30255 GCA_045593745.1 Elusimicrobiaceae bacterium
GACAAAAAATAAGGAGATAAAACTGATGAAATCAAGCAAATACAAGGTAGTCATCTGTCCCCCTTGTGGGGAACAGTCGTTAGCCCCGGAAGGTTTTAATCCGGGGGTCGCGGTAGCGGCAAAAGAGGGGCAAAATAGGAAGAATGCCTTATGGCCCCTCCTACCCCGCGTTGCGGTACTCCCTCCACAAGGCAGGGAGATGTTCCACGGCTTTACACAAAGTTGTCATCCTGAATTTATTTCAGGGGCTAGTCGTTATAACAACAAGATGCTGAAACAAGTTCAGCATGACGGCATAAAAGGATTTACCCGCTCCGTCACCCCGCAGGGTCGGTATGCGGGGTATAGCGGGCGTATGGGTTTTACCCTCATTGAGCTGTTAATAGTGGTTTTAATTATTGGCATTTTAGCCGCCGTGGCGTTACCACAATACCAAAAAGCCGTAGAAAAAGCCCACGTGGCGGAAGGGCTCACTATTCTAAATGCTATGGATAAAGCACAACAAGTGTGTGTGTTAGAACATGGACAGAAGCAATGTGGTGGCAAAAATTTTTGGGAAAATGCCCCTTTTCAACCGCCCACGCCGTTACGACTGGATGAAGAGGAATGTTTAGATACTGCCCCTTGTTTTCGGACTAAAGCATGGGAGTGTTTTTCAGACGATCTGCTTTATTGCATGCGTATAAAAAACGAAAAATGGATTGGTACTCTGAGTATAGGTACAGCATATTTTGTTCCTCATCCTTTGACATGCTCCTACCATGATGAGAATGTTGACTTCTGTTCCGATATTGGTATGTAGTTCACTACCCTTTTGGAGATATGATTACAATATCTCCAGCGGGGCGAATTTAAGCATAAACGTGCGGCGGGTACCGTTACTAAATGCTACCGTGATTTTGGCACTCTGCCCGCTACCGGCAATCTGCACAATTTTGCCTTCCCCAAATACACCGTGTTTTACGCGGCCGCCTATGGCTACACCATCTTTATTTTTTGGGCCGGGGGTGGCGGGTATAGGGGGTTGGGTTTGCTCCAGGTAGCCGGGCACGCGGCGCGGATCTGCCAAACTACGCGGCGCAGAGGCAGGCCGGGGCGCGGCATACAAACTGCCTACCGAGGGAATGTCATTATAAGAAGGGAAATCGTTGTCGGTTACGGTTTCTATTTCATAGCCGTCTTCATCATAGCGTTTTTGGAAACGGCTTTTGCGGGCATAGCCGGAATAACCGCCATAGGAGCCGTAACTTTTGCGCGGGTAATCCTCGCTAAATTGGCGTTTGCGCGTGGTAAAGCGTTCGTAATTACCGCCAGAGTAAGAAGAATTGCCGCCCCAAGCAAACTGGTTTTGGCGGGATTGGACTTCTTCTTCTTTGATTAAACCGCTTTCAAACAAAAAGCGGGAGGGCGGATTTTCTTGCGTTTGGCCGAATTTGCGGCGGCGCTGGGCATAGGTTAAAAACAATTTTTCTTTGGCGCGCGTCATGGCGACGTAACACAGGCGGCGTTCTTCTTCGGTATCATCCTCGTTATCGCACCCAATGGGGAACAGGTTTTCTTCTAGCCCGGTGACAAACACGTTTTGAAACTCCAACCCTTTGGCTAGGTGTACCGTCATTAACGTAACGGCGCCGCCTTCGCCCGCTTGGCTGTCATCCTCGCCGGAGAGCAGGGCCACTTCTTGCAAATAATCGGCCACGCTGGGGGCCTTCTCCCCGCGTTCACACCGTTCTTCATACTCTTTTACGGCGTTAATTAACGCATCTAGGTTCTGCAGGCGGCCTTCGGCTTCGGGGTCCTTTTCCATTTCCGCTTTAATGGCATCCATATAGCCGGACTCCACCAAAATTTTGTGGAAAATATCTGCCGGCGCGGTTAAAAGCATATCCCCGCGCCAATGCTCAAACAGTTGCACCAAACGTACCGCGGCTTTCATAGCCGCACTGCCCAGGCCGGGCACATAGGCCGCTTTTTTGAGAGCGTCATACACAGAAAGATGATTTTCTTCCGCATACGCGGTTAAACGGTCCTGCGCTACTTTGCCCAAACCGCGCGTAGGCGTGTTGATAATGCGCAGTAAACTGACGTTATCGGCCGGGTTAATAAGTAGGCGCGCGTAGCACATGATATCTTTAATTTCTTTACGGTCATAGAAGCGCACCGTACCGATTAAGCGGTAGGGGATTTGGTACTTTCTAAAATAATCTTCAAAACTTCTACTCTGCGCGTTGGTGCGGTAAAATACGGCAATATCTTTTAAACTGGCTCCTTCATTTTCTACCAATTTTTGGATTTGCACGCTGACCCAGCGGGCCTCGTCTCCTTCTGTTTGGCACGCATGAACGGTTATCGGTTCGCCGGTTTCTTTATCGGTAAACAGGTTTTTATCCTTACGTTTTTTGTTTTTGGTAATGAGACGGTTGGACGCTTCCAAAATGGCTTTGGTGGAGCGGTAGTTTTGCTCCAACGTGATGATTTTGGCATCCTTAAAATCTTTTTCAAATTCCAAAATGTTGCGGATATTGGCCCCACGCCAGGAGTAAATACTCTGGTCCGGGTCCCCCACTACGCAGAGTTTGCGCGTTTTGGCGGTTAAATATTTGGTGATTAAATACTGGGTGCGGTTCGTGTCCTGGTATTCATCTACCAGTACATATTGGAAAAAATCCTGGTAATATTCGCGCACGCCCTCGTGGTCGCGCAGTAAAACAACGGTTTTAACCAGTAAATCCCCAAAGTCAAGCGCGCCGGCTTCTTTTAACTTCTGTTCGTAGCGGCGGTAGATTTCGGCGGCGCGGATTTTGCCGTCTAGGCCGCTAGCGGTGGCTTGTTGCATGAGTCCATCGGGCGTGACCATATCGTCTTTGGCGCGGGAAATAATGCTGACAATTTGATTAACTTCTTTTTTGGGTTCTTTGACGCCCATTTGCTCTAAAAGTAGGGTAACGACTTTTTTCTGGTCACTATCGTCATAAATAGCAAAGTCCTTGGTGAGGCCGAGTTTCTCGGCATTTTGGCGCAAAATACGCACGCCAAAGGAGTGGAATGTGTGAATCCACACGCGCCGCCCGGCACCGGGTACGAGGGCATCTACACGCTCGCGCATTTCCCCGGCGGCCTTGTTGGTAAAGGTAACAGCCAAAATACGCGCCGGGTGATAGCCGTCTGCGATTAGTTTGGCAATTTTTGTGGTTAAGGTTTTGGTTTTACCCGTCCCCGCCCCGGCCACGATGAGGCACGGCCCGCCGTCATAGAGGGCGGCTTCTTTTTGTTGCGGATTTAACGAACTAATTGCTTCTTCAACGGTCATTTTGTTTCTTCTTTTTGTTTTTGTGGCGCGGCTTGCACTACTTGCAAACCCATCAGTTTTTTGCCTAAGGTTTTGCCAAAAAAATGTTCACAAATGGGGAAATAAAGCAAAGGGAAAATTCCCTGTAAGCACGCAAACACACCACTTAAAGCAATCGGGTCCCAAGACATTTTTGATAATGTCCATACAAAGGCCCAACACAGAATTTGCAATAAAATAGCATCCAGCAAATAACTGACCGGTACCCGACCCCAGCGCAAATTATTAGCTTGTACGCGAATGTTTACCAGTTTTTTACCTAGCGAAATGCCTGTAATGCCTTCCGCAAGTGACAAGTAAATGTAAGGAAGCAGACACATTCCAATCAGGAACAGCAGAGGATATATCCCATCATTTACTAAAGGATCTATAATAACCGCTAGAATTCCAAATAACGGCCCTATCAAAAAAAGTCCCGCTCCCCCTCCAAACATAAAGTCCAAGGTGTACGCCCCTACTAACCGCCAAAAACTAGGTTTTTGCATATTATTCTCCTTTTTCTTGTTGCACCACTTGCAAGCCCATTAGTTTTTTACCCAGGGTTTTACCCCAAATACTTTCACAAATGGGAAAATATAATACGATCATACTCAAAAACAACAGCACGATTCCCGCCGTTATACAATGGTCAAGTGTATTAACACGACGGTCAAAAATAATGATAGCCTGTAAGAACAAACCCACCATGGTACACGCTGTCGGCACAGGAATGGAAAGTAAAAAATCTATCCCATATGCTTTCAATAATTTCCACCCGGATGGTCGTTGGTTTCTTTCATCAAATACTTCTACGCCCAGCAACCACTTTCCAAGCGTTTTTTTCCACACACATTCACTACCCACAAAATACAATAAGTTGGGAATGAAAGCACACACTACAAGAAGACATAATAACAAAGCCATGCCATCCATATCGCCTTTACCCGTAAACGCGTGAGGAAAGCATACCCAAAACAATTTCCACATCATCCAAGCAACAAAAAACGTGATTACAAAATCAATTGCATACGCTCCTACTAACCGCCAAAAACTAGGTTTTTGCATAAATTCTCCTATTTTAGTTCGAGTTGCACAAACGTCTCAATGTGCTCACTGTGCGGGAAAAAATCAAACGCTTCCACGTGCAAAATATCGTAGTGTTGCGTGAGCGTTTTTAAATCGGTGGCTAGCGTGAGCGGGTTGCACGAAATGTACAAGACGTTTTCCACGCCCGATTCCGCCACGGCCTTGCACGCACGCGGGTGCATGCCGCCGCGGGGCGGGTCCAAAATAATCAGCGCGTCTTTGCGCTCAATCGGCTGCTCACGCACAAAATCTTCCACGCGCGAGCAAAAAAACTGCACGTTTGTCACACCGTTTAATTTGGCGTTTTCAATCCCGTTGTAAATAGCGGGAGCGACGGACTCCACGCAAATACTTTTTTCGCACAAGTCCGCACAAGAGAGTGAAAAACTGCCCGCGCCGCCGTACAAATCATAAATTTTCTTGGGCGCGATTTTTTTAACTACACTACGCACGCGGCTATACATTTTTTGCGCGGTTTTAGTGTTGGTTTGAAAGAACGATTGCGGCGAAAGTTTAAAAACAACTTCGCGCTCTTTGTGTCCGTTTTCATCCGTCAAAAAAATCTTTTCAAAAATATGGTCTTTGCCTTTTAACACGCGCAAACTTTCCGGCTCGGCGGTATCGGCTAACCCGTTATTTACCGCCGCCATAATGTGAGCGTTGGGCAGTACGCTTTCCACCGCTTGCACAAAGGTTTTTTCGTTAAAATCATCTGTCACAAACAGGACCACAATTTCTTCCCCGGTGTTTTTGCCTTCGCGCACCATTAAGTGGCGCAGTACGCCTGTGTGTTTGCGCTGGTCGTAATACGGCAAATTTTCAGAAGAAGCCCACGCGCGGATCGCCGCTACCAAGGGAACTAGTTTTTCGTTAAACAAAAAACATTCTTGCAAATCTACGGCGCGGTCCCAGCGGCCTTTTAATTTAAAGCCCACACACTGTTCAAATTCTAAAGGGCGGGTTTTGTTGGCAGGGTCTTTCTTGTCGTAATCTGCGCGCCATTTGACCTGGTGACAAAAACCTAACTCCACTTTGTTGCGGAAATACTGCGGTTCATCCGTTACCGTAACCGGGATTTCCTGCGCCCAAAAGTCCTTCAACGTTTCTTGCAGTTTGGCGCACTTGTGGGCTACTTGCTTGTCGTAAGGCAAGTTAAGTAGCGTGCAGCCGCCGCACGTGCCAAAGTGTTTACAATTAAGCATTTACTTTAAACAGGCAAACGTCGCCGTCCTTTACAATATAATCTTTGCCTTCACTGCGGATAAGGCCGTGTTCGCGCAGGGCCTTTTCTGAGCCGAATTTTTCCAAATCATCAAATGTGTACACGTCGGCGCGGATGAATCCTTTTTCAAAATCACTGTGAATTTTGCCCGCGGCTTGCGGCGCGGTGCACCCCACCGGGATGAGCCAACTGCGCACTTCCACTTCCGGCCCGGCAGTAAAATAGGTACAGAGGTTTAAGAGTTTCATCCCTTCGCGCACTACCTTTTCTAGGCCGGTGTATTCGCTGCCGGTTTCGGCTAAAAATGCTTTCTTTTCTTCTTCGCTAAATTCGGCAATATCGGCCTCAAATTTAACAGACAGTTCCACAAACCCCGCGCCGTTTTCTTTAGCGTATTGGGCCACTTTGGCGGCGTTTTCGGCGTTGCGTTTTTCGCTATTATTGCCCACATATAAGACGGGTTTTGACGTTAAAAACTGGTATTCTTTAAGTTCTTCGGGCTCTAACCCTAACGAAGAAACAGGTTTGCCGTTTTCCAGCGCGGTTTTAATTTCCTTCATGCGCTCCCACGCGGCCACGGCATCTTTTTTGCCGGATTTAGCATTACTGGCCAGGCGGTCACAAATTTTGGTGGCACTTTCCAGGTCGGCCAGCATAAGTTCGGTATTGATAACTTCAATATCGCGCAAAGGGTCCACGGAGTTCATCACGTGGGTGACGTTTTCGTCTTCAAACAAGCGTACCACGTGGATAATAGCGTCTACTTCGCGGATGTTGGCTAAAAATTTGTTTCCCAGTCCTTCGCCTTGGCTGGCCCCTTTTACAATACCGGCAATATCTACAAATTTGATAAATGCGGCCGTTTTCTTGGGCGGTTTGAACATGTCAAACAGTTTATCTAACCGTTTATCCGGGATGGCCACAATGCCCACGTTGGGCTCAATGGTGCAGAACGGATAGTTGCTGGCTTCCGCCCCGGCGCAAGTAAGCGCATTAAATAAAGTAGATTTGCCTACGTTGGGCAAGCCGACGATACCAATTTCCATGGAAAATACTCCTACAATAAAATGCTAAAACCTATATGGATGAGATCCTGAAACCATTATTTTATTGGATTCTGAATAACAACCTTCCAAAGCGTGGCCAAACGGCAATGGACACAGTTTGGAATGACTGCTTTATTTATATTGTAGCATTTTAGGTGAGTAAGAAACATATCAGCAACAGGCACATTCTTCATCATAAGTTAAATGTAATAGATCTGCATAATTATAGGAAGGTTCTTTTGTACCGCAAGAATTGCTGTCTCCTACTACAATATTACCTGTTTGAGTATAACACAAACAGACATCTTCCGTTTTGTATTGTGCAATAGCCCACGAATATGTTTCCTCCCCTGTATTTATACTATGTAACATGGGCGCATATTGAAAATATTTTGTATCGGATACATACTTGGAATTAATTGCAATATGAGGATAGATAGTGGGGGAAACACCCAGATTCAGAGATAATTCCGCAAATTCACACCATCTGCCTTTCTCTAAATAACAGGCCTGACTAGCTTGTGCAACTGCATGTAGATTAGGCAGTGCATCAGCAAAGCGGCTTTTCACAACGGCTTTTTGGTATTGGGGAAACGCTACCGCCGCTAAAATGCCAATAATAAGCACCACTACTAACAGCTCAATGAGGGTAAAACCCATACGCCCGCTATACCCCGCATACCGACCCTGCGGGGTGACGGAGCGGGTAAAACCTTTTATGCCGTCATGCTGAACTTGTTTCAGCATCTTGTTGTTATAACGACTAGACCCTGGGCAAATTTCAGGATGACAACTTTGTGTAAAGCCGTGGAACATCTCCCTCCCTTTTGGAGGGAGTACCGCCGATAGGCGGGGTAGGAGGGGCGGGCCATAAGGCATTCTTCCTATTTTGCCCCTCTTTTGTCGCTTGCGCGCCCCCCGGATTAAAACCTTCCGGGGCTAACGACTGTTCCCCACAAGGGGGACAGATGACTACCTTGTATTTGCTTGATTTCATCAGTTTTATCTCCTTATTTTTTGTCAGGTTTGCACCTGACCTATAGGTTCAACTTGTCTATTTATGAAACCAACAAAAACGGCTAATTTTGCTAGGTTCACGTACTTGCCTAAACAACAATAGCCGTAATTTATCACTTGCGCGATAAACATTCAGCACAACCTAACCGGGTAATTAGGCCGGTTAAGTAGTGCTTTAAACGACTATTTTTGGAGTACGTGAACTTGTTGAAAACCCCAACAAGAACCTACATTCTTGTTAATGTAGTTCCAAAAACAGAACAAATTGTACCTATAGTATAATAAAAACACATTCGTTTTTCAACGGATGTGTTCGGAGAAAAAGCACGCAACCTTATTTTTTTTGGAAATCCTTTTCTGCTTGGGCAAATGCTTCTTGAATAGAGAGTGGTTCCGGCCCGGCAAACACTTTACTTAAAAACATTTCATGGTTAGAAATGGCATGGATAATTTCATCCATTAAAAACCCCTTGCTTACTTCGCGCTCAATAGCATCAATTACTTGGTTAGCCCGCCGAGGAGCTAAAATAGTTTCCACCTTTCCGTGCAACATTTTTATGGCACTGGCTTCCTCGTAGCGTAGCCGCCCTTTGCAAAGCGGAAAACTCACAATGCACCCTTTGTAATTAAGCCGCTTCTTAAGTAGTCCCAATAATACTTTATCAGAAAGCATGGCTTGGTTATCATTATCTATATTGGGGAAAATCATGTCCGAAGGCATCACAGCATCTGTCCGGCGGAACAAATGTTTATAGGGAACAAATTCGGCATCTTCCAGTTGGGGCAATGTTTTTAACACGCCGGAAATCCCCGGAAAATATTTTATACAATTTAATGCCCCTCCATTGGAAAGCCCGGCTGTAAAATCACCTGCCAGTTGGGATACTTGCAGGGGATTGTCCCCAAAGGCCGGGGTTTTGTATCCTAAATCCACCACCGGGGCTAATATCCAGTTAAGCCCTACCGAAAGTGCCATGCGGGCTGTTACATACCCCTTGCGGTACGCCGCGTCTTGTGCAGTGGGGCATGCGGCAATTTGCGGATTGGTGGGCAGGTTGGGCGCATCTAACACCACCTCACGCAAGTTGTCTGCCATATCGGCACAAAAGAGCAACCGTCCATAGGGGGAAATATCTTGCATGCGGTGTACAAAATCCAAAATCTGTTGGGATTTACCGCCATACACACAAAACCCGCCCACGCCGCGGCGTGCCAATTCTTCGGCTTCTTGCAAACTGCTTTTACCAAACCAAAAACCAGGGAAGACAATGCGTGCGGGTTTCATGGTTTCTCCTATTCGGTCAACACAGAGGGCAACAGCCCGCCGCTAGCAGTGGGTAAGGTGCTTAAATCCAGCCCGGCACTATCCGGGGAGGATGAAGTGGGCACTACCTCAGGTTTATGAGGTGTTTTTAGCCATTGTAATACGGATTGCATTAAGTATTTATCCAGTAATTCATGCCCGGTAAAATCATACGCCGTCAAAAAAGTTACATTTCCATCCCCAGAGGATAAAAATACTACGTTGCGTAAAATACTGGCTTCTAAAAACCCTTTCCGGTCCCCCGCACTAGCGGCAATCAATACGTATCCTTTATACAGTTTTAATGAAGGGATAGACAGTACATCCCGGATATTTACATTGGGACTAATAAGAGCAATACCCCCTATATCTGGCAACAGGCCGGATGCTTTAGCGGCTACATTGGCCCCTAACCCGGTACCTAGTAGCAACATGTGCTCTTCAGAAAACCCTTTTTTTTGCAAAAAATCTACGGCGGCCTGTACATCAGCAGTCATTTTGTTAAAGGGATTATCCATTCCTTCTTTGGCAAACGTTTTATAAGTCCCCTGCCCGGTACTTTGCCCATGTCCGCGTAAATCCACCGCCAGGTACGCAAACCCATCTTTAGCAAGTAATTTTTTAAACGAGGTAAAATCTTCTTTCTTTTTTCCTAAATCATGCAAAAGCACTACGGCCATTTCTTTACCAGCCGCCGGCATATACAGGGCGGATAACGCCCACCCATCTTGCGTAGAGAGCGTAACGGTTTCTTCTTTGGGAGCGGCCAAGGCAGGGAAGAACATCCCTGCACACAGTACCGCCAACATATATTTTTTGAAACCGCCAGTCATCATAATCTTATGCATTCAATACTTCACCGGGGGCAAACCACAAGTTAATTTCCCGCTCGGCATCTTCCGGCGAGTCAGAAGCATGCACACAGTTATATACAATGTCGGCCACTTTATCAAATTTGCCAAAACTGCCGCGAATAGTAAATGGGGCGGCCTTCTCGGGGTTAGTAGCCCCCAACGCGGTGCGGATTTTTGTAACGGCATCTTCACCCTGGAACACGAAGGCAATAATTTTATGATTGGCAATGTGGTTATAATCCCCCATCATATAGCGCACGGTACTTTGCAAAAACGGCTTACCCGCCAAATGCGCGTAATGTTTGCGAATTAAATCTTCGGTTACGGACAGTGTTTTAGAGGCAACAATATCCAATTCTAACCGTTCCAAGCGGTCTACAATCATCCCGGTAATGCGTTTTTCCAACGCATCGGGTTTAATGAGTACTAAACATCTTTCTTTCATACAGACATTATACCAATCTTGGGGGGATTGTCAAACTTTCCCCTCCAAAGGGAACCTGGGGGGGAAGTTTTTTATTCTGCATGCTCCGGCGTATACCATTGGGTTCCGTATTCAGGTTCTTCCGTATTTAAGAGAGGTTGCTCCTTTTGTTCCGTCTGTAAAGTTCTTAATTGATTTTGCACTTCCAGTAATCTCTCTTGGCGTTTAGCCAAAATCTCCTGCTGTTTTTGTTGGCGGATTTTATAGTTTTTTTCTTTTAACAAAGCAATGGACGCTTCTTGCGAAGTAGTATAAGTTTCCTCCAATTCTTCTTCTATCTGTGCGGATAACTGACCGTATTTCCATTGTAATACACTTCGCATAACACTTAAACTGTATTGGTGTTCATTAATGACTTGTTGGGTACGCAACGAATAGTCCGGGTCTATTAACGCGTAGAAAGAGTCATCAAATTGTTGGTTTGCCAGTTCTTGTTTGGCCGGATCTGCACCCGCATCCCACCATTGTTGTTCATAGGTTTGGTAGAGGTGGTGTACTTTTTGTTCTAATCCAGGATGCGCCGCAAAAACCTCGGCATATGTTTGGTGAATACTTGCTTCATCTTGAGCCAAATTTTCATGCAATAAACGGCGTTTCGCTACCTCAAATTTAGTGCGTGCGGGCAATAACACAGCGTTTATTTCCTTTATAAACTGTTTTCCTGTTTCTTCTTTTTCTTGTAGTGTTGTGGCTTTCATCCATGCTTGTTCATATCCCTTATATACTTGGTGAATTTGATTTTGTAAACCGGGATCTTGTTCCAGAAGCACTTGGTTCATAGCCAATAATTCTTGCTCGTCACGCGTAATATCTTGCACAAATTGTTCCTGATCCAATTTGGCTTGCTGGGCAGCACGAATTTGTTGTCCTTGCAATAAATCTCTGTTTAGATTGACGCGGAAGGCCTGGTGGGCATAATCGGTCTTTAGTCCTTCATCTACAAAGTGAATGCCGATAGGTTCCAACCCGGGGATTTGCCCCAAATAACGCCGTGCCATTACAATCGGCCCCACAAATAAGGTTCCGCCTTTTTTTTGCGGTTGAGAAGCATTCATTTCTTTAAACGTAGTCATAGACAAGGTGGCATCCGGTAACCCCGCTTGTTTGGCGCGTTGTTCATCTTGCTGGGCTTGAGCCGCGTCAAAGGTATTGCCGTATTGGCGGATTTCTTGTTGAACATCTTTTTGGGCCTGACTATTCATCCAACTCCTAAACGGATAATAGGCCGCATAATCTACCCCCATAAATCCGCCCAATGCCACGGTGGACCATAACACACGGCTACGCAAGAACATTTGCGGTAACAGTTTTGCCCCAATTAACGGATTTACCTGCACTGTTTTCCACAAGGCGGACGTGGGAATATAATCCGGCAGGAGTAATTTACCAGCCAGGTTGGTATGTTTCACCGGTTTAAAAAATGTTTGAAATGCCTGGCGGTGCACCGTACCGTCTAAAATTTGACCTGCTGTCGTGTAAAACCCGGGGAGTACACTGGGAATGTCCGCCAGTTCGTTCGCCCGCATTAAGCCCGAAGAGGCCGTTGACGTAAAACGAGTTGTTTTAGGGGCAATAAATAAAGACGTTTGCGGGGCGAGTTCAATCCCGGCGGGGCGGCCCCATTGGGAAATATTCCACCATTGCATTTTGCCATTGGCGTTCATATACTGCATCCACGTATCCATGGTTTTACTGAACGAATTTTCCAAGGAACCTAGCAAGGCCTGCTCTGTATACACTTGGCGCATGTTGAGCATCCCCTGAAAGTAGGGGGCCTGTTCGTAAGATAACGCAGATCCGTCCGGCAAGCGCAGTTGCCGCCATGCTTGGGAAACCTCTTGAATGGAATGTAGCCCATCAATAGGTTCTTCAAAGGGGGCCTCTGCCACGCGCGGCATTTGCCCGGGTTTTGTTTCGGTTACACGCATGCCCACAATTTTATCGTTGCGGGAAGGCCCTTTGATATAGCGTTTCGGGTTCCAGCGGGAGTATTGCCCTTTTAACTGATACGTATGATTAACAGGGCGGTATTCGGTCACAGCCGGGATTTCTTTTTCCACAGTTTTGACAGTACCATCTGCCCCAATTTTTGTCACTTTTTCCGTGCGGGCGGCTTGCACCTGTACTTTATATTCTACGCGGTATCCCTGTTGTTTAATGCCCTTGTAAACCCAGTTGGCAAAGCGGGAACCGTCCTGTATTTCGGCCAATGTAGCAGCACGCGGCATAGCGGCAACGGCTCCGCGGCTTAAGCGGAAGGCCGTACCAATAAGCCCCAGCCCATCGGCCACAATAGACGCCCACAAAATGGCCTCCAACGTAAAGAAAAAGATTTCTTCGTTTTGTTCTCTATTGGCTTGGGCTTTATTGACTGGGTTTCTCATGCGGATACCGCAGGAAGAATAATCCTGGTGCGGGTTTTGGCCGGGGGCATGAACAGAAGGGGTAGAAATATCATAAAATCCGTCATACATATAAGCCAATTTATCGGAGAGTTTTTGCATTTCCTGGGCAGACAGCCCATACGTTTCATATTTTTTGCCGGGGATATTTTGCAAAGAACAGTACAATCCGGCCACTTGCAAGGCCATGCTATGACGCAAATTTGGGTTGGGCTGGCTCATATTGATAGGGAAAAATTTGTTATCAAAAGACAACCCAGACGGATTCCTTCCGCCATTTAAGTAATTTTGCAATAAGTTAAATTGATTGTTTACCCGGTCTTTGGGGGAAACGAGTGTTTCACTGCGAAATGGGCGGTAAAGTAAACTGGCCGCTTCTAAGGCAAAAATGCGCGTGGAAAGGGAGAATTTGCTCCGGTCTGCAAATTTATTAAGTAATGCCAATACCTGTTGGGTTTGGGCACTGTTCATGGCGGAATAGCGGGTATGTTCAAATACCGTCACCATGATGGCATTTAAAATGGGAGCATATGGGTGTTTGTATTCTCCGGGCAAAATACTTACTCCATCAGCGGCTTTTTTGGCTCCCGTATCAAACAAGCGGACAATATTTTCTACCTTAGCCGGATGATACGCTAACGTATAGGCCGTTGCGTATTCAGCCAAAATTTGTAATTTTTGGTAATCGGCAGAACCAGGTTGCGGATTTGTTTCTTTTAAAAAACGTAGTTCCAAAAAGAAATCCTCCGCAAAACCCGCTAAATTTCTCTTTTTAGAAATACTTGTGGCCACAGGGGCCGGAGGTTGGGCAGCGTCCGTAGGGGGGACGTTTGTTTGCGGGGCTTGCTGTCGTTTGGGTTGTTGCGCCAAATAGGGTTCATTTTTCTCCCTTTGGCGGGGCATGTTTAATTTGCGCGGAGTTTGCCGTTTTATCACTTGCGGGATGACAGGACGGTTTACCGTGGTAGCATCCGTGCGTTGTACAATAGGGTCCGGGATGCCTCTTTCTTGCATAAACCGTTGCATTTGAACTTGTTGTTCTTGGCTTTGGGCAAGTTGTTCGCGCGCTTTTTTGCTTTGTGGAGAGTGTGCTTTTTCCCATGTTTTTACAACAATAAAATCTTCCGCCGGATCTGCTTTCTTGCGGGAACTATAGTATTGCCCAATGCGCAGTAACGCCATACGCAGTCCGCCAATGGCTTCTATGTGTTGCAAGGTTTTGGCTGCGCCTGAAAAAGCCGCCGTGCTGTGAGGGGAATTATTTGTGTAAAAACTGGTTGCCGCCGGGGCCTGCATGACTTGTAAACGGTGTACAACATGGGCCTCCACCAGGGGTAAGAGCACCTCTAACGCTGTTTCTTCTTGCTCCGTAAGGGTGCTGTTGGTATAGCCATATATCGTATTCGCCACCACTTCAGCAGCATACGCCACCGTTTGCAAGTTAACATCCGCCGTTTGCGGGTCCATAAAATTCATCAAATCCGCCAAATCCACTTTATTGTTTGCTACGTCACTGGCTAATTGGTTTTTATCTTTGAGTTGTTGCAAAGCGCGGGCAAGGTTTTGTTGATACTCCGCCCCATAAGAAATGGTATCTTTGGGCATTTGTGCGTAGCGCGCTTGTTGGTTTTTTAACGCTTCCCAATCTTCTTTAGAAAACTGTCTCTGGGGGTTTTGTGCCTCCGTGATAGAGCCCCACGCTTGGGCAAACAAATCAGCCGGGCGTTTGGGGGCTTTTTGGGCGGCCTTATGTACGCGGCGGGTGACTTGCCGGTCCAAATCAGTTTGGCGCGCAGGTTGCCCCCACCCGGTAGTAGGGGTTACACAATTTACTAAAAATACTAGTGCCATGATACGGCATAAAAATGATTGCATAGTTCTCCTTATAGATTGCTTACATATACAGTATAAGGGTTCTTCAGAGGGTTTTCAAGGTCCCATAAGGCCCATTTGAAGGAGGCCAAAAGGCCTAAGTAAGGGTGGTCCTGCTGATAGAAAGCAAAATATGCTAAAATATACTTAGTTGTCCCGTTCGTCTAGTGGCCTAGGACGCCGCCCTCTCAAGGCGGAGATCACGAGTTCGAATCTCGTACGGGACGTTTTTTAATGGGTTAAATTTATGGAACTTTCTATCTTGCAAACAGTTTTACTTTCCGCGTTGATTGTGGTTGTTCTTATTTTACCGCTTACCATTCATAAAGTAGAAGAAAATTTAGAGGCATTTTTGTTTGTTTGCGGGGCCTTTGCGGTTACTGTTTCCCAGGTATGGAGCGGACATTTAGTATTTACTGCACTAAAAGATCCGCTGAAAATTACTGCGGCCGTTTTTATTGCCGGGCTATTATTCCGCAAATTTAATACCCATTTGCAAACACTCACGCAAAAAGCCGTTAAAAGCATTGGCTTGCGGTGGACCTTGTTTCTAATTGTACTTATTTTAGGGATTACCTCCAGCATTATTACAGCGATTATTGCCGCGTTGGTGTTGGCAGAAATTGCCGTGATGCTCCCATTGGAAAAAACAGGGCGCATTAAACTAATCACCTTTTCCTGTTATGCTATTGGCATGGGGGCGGTGCTTACTTCTATTGGAGAACCGCTCGGTACGGTTGTTGTTTCTAAACTATCCGGTGCGCCGCACCATGCCGGTTTTTTCTATTTAATCCAACATTTAGGTTGGTTTGTATTAGGCGGTGTATTGTTTATGGCCGGTATGGCCAGTTCTATCCGGGAAGGGCAAGACAAAGCCCCCGGTGCTAAAGCCGCCGAAATGGGTAGTGACAGTACGGTAAAAGGAATTGCTATCCGCGCGGGCAAGGTATATTTGTTTGTCATGGCACTTACGTTTTTAGGAGACGGCTTAAAACCGCTTGCATTAAAAACCATTACGCATCTTTCTGACGGCTGGCTTTACTGGATTAACATGCTCTCTGCCGTGTTAGACAATGCCACCTTGGCGGCTATAGAAGTAACCCCCGCCATTAGTGACCGTTCCCTTACGTTTTTGCTAATGAGTTTAGTAATTTCTGGCGGGATGCTGATTCCGGGAAACATCCCCAACATTATTTGTGCCTCTAAACTGGGTATCAAAAGCAAAGAATGGGTGAAGGCGGCCTTTGGGTTAGGGATTGCGCTGATGATTGCGTACTTTATTATTTTAAATGCGGTTCTGTAAAGGATAACTTTTTTACAAATTTCTCACAGAATGCCTCGGGCGGGAACCCGGGGAGTTTCACTTAAAAAGAACTGGAAACCCCAGTTCTTTTTTACTATACTATAGATACAATTTTGTCTGTTTTTGGAAGCGTTTAAGAAACGCAGGACTCTGTAAAGAGGGAATAATCACGCCAAGGACGGCCGAACTGAGGCATAAGAACAAGGACCTTCGAAACCCATGTTTTTATGCTTAATGTTTGCTATTTATAAAATAGTAAATTACGGCTGTTGTATTTATGTTCTGTGATTATTCCATAAATATAGTAGCCGTTTTTTGTAGCGTTTCGTAAACAGGAAATTGAACACTTAACGTAAGGAGATGTTTATGAACGTACAACACACCCGGCGGGGACAAACGCAAGCAGTTGCACATAAAACCAAAAATAATACTTATAGGTTGGGCGTTAGCCCAACAGAAGTTGCAAGAGAGAATGAAAACGTACAGCGCAATGCTAGGAAATTGTTGGGTTTGTACCCGAACTATACAGGGAACTCCGCCCCCTCGTCATCTTGCAGTGTTTCTATGCGGCAGATAGGGGCGGCTCCGCACGGCTTTACCGCCCGCTCCGTCACCCCGCAGGGTCGGTATGCGGGGTATAGCGGGCGTATAGGTTTTACCCTGATTGAACTGTTAGTAGTGGTGCTTATTATTGGCATTTTAGCCGCCGTGGCGTTGCCACAATACCAAAAAGCCGTAAAAAAAGCGCGTTTTGCCCAACTACGTGTGCTTGCCGATACATTGGCAAAAAGTGCGCGTGTGACTTATTTACGAAACGGACAATGGCCGAGTTCTTTTAGCGACCTAGACATAAATATCCCCGGAGACATGCAAGCGATTCCATCTCCACACCCACAGGCAAGTTGTGTCCAAAACGATAAAATTTTTTGTTGCTTAGATCAACCTGGTAATTCCCTTGTAGGGACCGTAACGTGTGGTCCGCGTGATACCGCTTTTCCTTTTGCCTATTTTAGTGTTTTTGCCGACTCTTCAAAAAATATAACAGACAGCAAAACATGCGCCCAATTAGCCGACAAAGAGGATATATGCCAAAAACTTCCAGGCGCAATCCGATGGGACGGCTCCGCCATAATGACCCCTCACGGGCTCAAAGCAGGTTACCAATTTTATGCGATCATGTAAACTACAGATTCGCTCTTCCCCGATGCTCCGGCAAATAAGAGCATACACAAGCGCATTAATGCAAGCCGCACTTGCAGACATGGTCTTTTTCGTGCTGGTATTTTTCCATACTTTCTTTTTCTAGCGGTTTGTATTCACTGGTGCGGCGGATGAGTTCGTCAAAATCAATGGTTGTAGAGGGAAACATAGGTCCGTCTACGCAGGCAAATTTTACTTTTCCTTCCACCGTCACACGGCAACAACCGCACATGCCGGTGCCGTCTAACATAATGGGGTTTAAACTGGCGTGGGGGTTCATGCCCAGTTTATCCATTAAGCGCGAGGTAAACTTCATCATGGGAATGGGCCCAATGATAAACCCGGCGTTAATTTTTTCGCCGTCATGGTGCAACGCTTGGATGGCATCTGTTACCATGCCCTTTAGACCGTAGGAGCCGTCATCCGTAGCACAAACGGTTTTATCACACAAGGCCTTCATTTCCGGTTCCAAAATCAGTAAATCCTTGGTGCGTGCGCCCAATACGGCAATTACTTTGTTGCCGGCCTCTTTAAAGGCGCGGGCAATCGGGTATACTTCGGCAATACCTACCCCGCCGCCTACTACTGCCACCGTACCGTAATTTTTAATTTCTACAGGTGTACCCAACGGCCCCGCCACATTTAAAAAGTGTTCACCTTGTTGCAAACTGTTAAACATAGAGGTGGACTTGCCAATGGCCTGGATAATCACCGTAATGGTGCCTTGTTCTTTGTTCCAATCTACCAGTGTAACAGGCACGCGTTCGCCGCCTTCGCGCCCGCGCAAAATAACAAACTGTCCCGCTTTGGCGGACCGGGCAATCAGCGGTTTGTAAATCACAAATTTAACAACAACGTCGTTTAGTTGTACTCTTTCTAAAATGGTGTTTTCCTGCATGTTATTTTCCCTCCAAATACGCGTTAATACGCTTGGCGGCTTCTATGCCGTCTTTCATGGCTAGTAGCACCGTAGCACCGCCGCGGATAATATCCCCCCCGGCGTACACACCCGGTAGCGAGGTTTTTCCCTCCGCATCCATTTCCAGCACGCCGCGTTCGGTAGTTTTAAGTTGGGGCGTGGTTTTGGCAATAATGGGGTTAGGCCGTTGTCCAATGGCTACAATAATGGTATCGGCTTGCATGACAAATTCACTGCCCGGTATTTCTACAGGTCTGCGCCGGCCTTTAGCATCCGGCTCACCTAGTTCGTTACGCGTAAATTTTAAGCCGCTCACGCGCCCGGTTTCATCCGTTAATACTTCCTTGGGAGTGAGCAAAAATTCAAATTTTACGCCTTCTTCCTGGGCGTGTTCTACTTCAGCTGCCCGCGCGGGCATTTCGGCGGCACTGCGGCGGTATGCTACGGTTACCGTGTCCGGCCCCAGGCGCATAGCACAGCGGGCCGCATCCATAGCACTATTTCCAGCCCCTAACACAATGACGTGTTTGCCGATTTTAATAGGGGTATCTGTCTGCGGAAATTTATACGCTTGCATTAAGTTAATGCGGGTTAAAAATTCGTTGGCACTGTACACGCCAACGGCGTTTTCCCCGGGGATTCCGGTCATAGTTGGCAACCCGGCCCCGCTGCCTACATACACAGCATCAAATTCTTGGAGTAGTTCTTGCACGGTTTGCGTGGCCCCAACGAGTACATCCGGCACAAATTTTACGCCCATGGATTTGACGGTTTCAATCTCGTGGTCAATGACTTCCCGCGGCAAGCGGAAAGAAGGAATTCCATAGCGTAGTACCCCGCCAAAAGCATGCAGGGCTTCAAATACGGTTACGTCGTGCCCGGCACGGGCCAATTCAGCCGCCGCCGCAATAGAAGAAGGCCCGGAACCGATACACACTACTTTTTTGCCGGTTTTAGGCGCGGTTTGCGGGGTTTTTAATAGCCCTTGTTTGCGGGCGGTATCGGCGGTGTAACGCTCCAACATACCGATATTAACTGAGCCGAATTTTTCTTTTAAAATGCAGTTGCCCTCGCAGTGTTTTTCCTGCGGGCACACGCGGCCGCAAATAGCGGGCAGTAAACTGGTTTCCATAATTTTGCTGGCGGCCTCGCCGATTTTGCCTTCTTTTACATAGACAATAAAATCCGGGATTTGCACCCCCACCGGGCAGTTGGCCTGACAGCGGGCATTTTTACAATGCAAACAGCGGTTGGCCTCGGCCTGGGCTTCTGCCTCCGTAAAGGTATGGGCTACTTCATCAAAATTATGTTTGCGCACATCAGGCGTTTGTTGGCGGCCGGGGTTACGCGGCGCAGACGGATTGGGCATAAAAAACCTCTCTAATTAAAAAATTGTATGGAAAAATGAACGTACGTTAATTATACTATCCGTACGGTTTAACCTCATTATATTGTAAAATATATGTAGAAATTTAGCAAAACAGGAGGAAGTTTATGAGTAATCAATGTCATTGTAAAGAAGCCGGTGCTGGTCTTGCCGTATTTGTGCTAGGGGTACTAATCGGCGCGGCCGCGGGGCTTTTGTACGCACCCGCCAAAGGGGAAACGACCCGCAAAAAATTAAAACGCTGGGCGAATGATACCTATGAAGACAACAAAGAAATGATGCTGGAACATGCGCATGAACTAAAAGAAAAAGCGCAGGCCCAGTTAGAAGATGCCCGCGAAAAATTCAACGAAGGCAAAGAAAAAGTAGTCAAAGAATTTAACCGCCGCAAAGACGAAGTGGTGGCTAAATTTAAAAAAGACGAAAATAAATAAATTGGTTTGCGTTTATACAAGGCCCCCTGGCAAGCACTGGGGTTTATCCCAGGGCCAGGGGGATTGTTATTGCCTGTGGTTGCCTGCTAACGAAAAAATAGAGCATATTTTTCTCTCTTGCGTGAGACCGGCTTGATTTCAGTGCTGTATGCTAATTTGCTATAATCAGTTGACGGTAACTCCCCATGAATTATTTGTTTACTACTCCGGCTTTAAACGTATACGAACACATGGCATTAGATTGCGTTTTAGTGCGTACCTACACCAGAGGAAATATATTGCGTGTGTACCGTTGGTCCTCTGGCCCGGCCCTGACGTTTGGGTACTCTCAGTTTAGTAGAGAAGTGTTCCAGGGGGCCGCAGCCCAATCTTTTACCGGGCAGATATGCCGCCGGCCAACTGGGGGCGGCGTAGTGTATCATACAGATGATCTTACCTTTTCCCTCGTGTTTTCTTCAGCTGATAAACCAGCCGTGATTTATGAAAAATTGCACCAATGTATTCGTCATGCATTAGCCGCAAGTGGGGTATTTTCTGTTCCATTTACCCAAAAATTACCTGTCAGTGCGTATGCGCCTAGCCAACATCATGTTGCTAGCGCCTGTTTTGTAAACCCGGTAGAAAATGATTTGCTGTTGCAAACCGGGCAGAAGATGCTCGGCGGGGCCATCCGCCGTTTTGGCACTACGGTTTTGTACCAAGGTTCTTTGCAAATGCCGGGCGCGCGGGAAAATCCTTCCTGTAAGCAAGGCATTATTAACGGTGTGCGTGCATTTTTAGGAACAGACCTGCGCGTGAAACCCATTCGTGCAGAAGACCTGTCTGCTGCGCGCTTACTGGCACAAACTCAATACCAAACTGTTGCCTGGACGGAGAAATTTTAATGGCTAAATTCGGAAAGTTTCTACTAGCCCTTTTACTTTTTCCGCTTACCTGCTTGGTCATATGGCAGGATTTGCGCATTTTGCTAAAAGTATTGGAACACTGGCAAGCGGCTATTAGTTTTGTAGCGGGGGGGGTGGTCTATGCGGTGATTCATTACCGGTTTTATAATTTTTCCCGCATGTATGTATTCGTACACGAAATGACCCACGCCCTTGCTGCGTTGTTATGCGGTATCCGCATAAAAAAAGTATCTATCCAAGAAGACAGCGGATACGTCAAAATGAACCGAACCAACACCTTTGTGGTGCTAGCCCCTTATTTTGTACCAGGGTATGTGATTGTAACGGCCTTAGTATATATATTGTTGGAATTTTTTGTAGACCTTTCCCCCTACCGTTGGGCAGTGCTTTTTGCAGTAGGTTTTTTTATGACGTTTCACTTTATCCAAACATTTCACACGTTATGGGATGTGGAACAGCCGGATCTAACCCTAGCCGGCGGGAAGTTCTTTTCATGTGTGTGTATAGTGCTGGCTAATATGTTGGTACTGGCAGTAGTGTTAAAAATTTTATTTCCGCAGGATGTTTTTTTACTACCGGCCGCTAAACAAGTAGGGATACACACGTTCACAGGGGTGCAAATTATAGTAAACTATATAAAAGCACACATACGCTAAAATGCCATGACCAAACAAGCAAAACGTCAACGAGCTAAAAAACGGTTGTTTTTCCGTAAAACAAAACGTTTCACCAAAGCCAGTTTTTTTACAACGGGGCGTCTTATTTTGTTTACACTGATGTTCGGGCTTGTGTTGGTGTGTGCGGCATGGATCTTCTTTTTACGCACGTTTAATGCCCAACATTTAAATGAACTCATTACCGCCCAACTGCAACAATGGCTGGACCGCCCGGTTAAAATTTCCTCCTTGGAACTTAAATTTATTAACACGGTAGAACTAAAAGGGTTTTATGTATTAGACACTGTAGGAGACGTGGGGAAAACCTTCATTTCAGCAGAATCTGTGACATTGGATTTTTCCTTGCTATCCCTGTTAGACCATAAACTTGTTATTCACGAAGTTACGTTAAACAGTCCCCGGTTTAACTTGGTGCGCCGCAAGGACGGACAATACAACCTCCCGCAGGTGCATCGGTCACGTACGCAACCTATGGCGGATACGCCGTCGGCCAACGGACGTAAATTTTCAGTTCAAATTCAGGATTGGCGCATCAAAAATGGTGTTTTTTATTTTAGGGACATGATTTCCGGGGCCACACATTCGCTTTATGGGTTGCACGCTCATTTTGATAATTTAAAATTTGGTGAGTTTTCTGCGTTTGAGTTAGAAATGGTGTTGCGCAACCAATGGCAGGGACGTATTTCGGAATTAGAAATTAATGCTGCCGGAGAACTGGATTTAGCGGATTTAAATGTTTCCCAAATTGCCTTACGCGGGGTAAAAACAAAAATATCTTTGTTTGACGAGCCGGTAGAAATTACGCTAGATGCACAAAATCTCTCCGATCCGTCTTTTCAACTAACGTTATCCTCCCCGGCATTTGAGGGCAAGGATTTATCCCAGTTTGGGCTTGCGGATACTGCTTTTTCTGTGCCGGCTTCTACGTTGCAGGCGCAAGGACAATTTACGGATAATTTTACCCAGTTGGCTATTTCCCAACTATCGGCTACTGTGGGCGATATGCTACTCACCGCCAGCGGCCGGGCTGACTTTGCTAAAGAACCAATCTTTGCCCAGGCCGATTTTTCAACCGATTGGTTTGCTTTGTCGGGCAAGGAAAAAATGCTTCGCGTGCTGGAAAAGTATCACTTGGCCGGAAAGGCAAAAGCCGGAGGTACGCTGTTGCGTACGGCTAACCAATGGAATGTGCCGCTTTTAACGGTCCAAGCACAAGGGGTGACGGGGGATTTTTATGGATTTAAATCCCAAAATCTAAGCGGGGAATTTCAGGCCAAAAACCAGTTTAGTGACCTCTACGCCCGCACCACAGGGGGAAAAGTGGAGGTGGCGGACTCCGTCTTTAATAACTTACAACTCAGTGCCAGTTGGCGTAAAGGAACCTTATACGCTTCTATAGAAAGGGCCGAACTGAATGATGTTCCCATGAAATTGGATGTAAACGTAGCGGACTTAAAAAAGGAGAACCGCCGTATTCATACGCGGGTGTATTTTAAGAATTTTAACCCCATGAAATTTATTGCTACTGTGCAGGATTTTGTAAAAACCATCACCCCGCTTACCCACCCAGGATCTTCCACCCCGCAAGTTACCGGAGAACTTGCGTGGTTGCGTAATTTCCGGGATCATTTGCCCAATTTTATGCCTAATTTTTCCGGTTCACTTTCGGCAGAAGAATTTACTTCGGGGGTACTGACAGGAGCCCAATTTAATGCTGAATTTGATTTTACCGGTATGCAGGCCGGGGCTAAACATTTAACAGGGCCCTTGGCTTTGCGTTTAAAACAGGGAACAATTCACCAAATGGAAAAATGGGCAGAAGAGCAAGAGGCATTAAACGTCACGTTCCAACCGTTTATTATGATGCACCGCATGGAGCGCGCCGGAAGTTTTAGTGTCGGCAAAGTGCTGCGGGATGTAGAAGTGGAAGAACTGGGCATTTCCGTTGCGTTTAATAAAGGGAACATGCAAGTACATAATGCCTATACGGTGGGGCCTTCCATCTCTGCTTCTGTAGGAGGGTGGGCCGATTGGGTCAAGGAACAGTTGGATGTAACCATTTACACCATGTTTTCTAATACTTCCAAAAGCGGCGTATTAGCAGAAAATTTAACCGACGAATCTGGCAACCCGGCTCTTGCTTTCCGGCTGTCCTCAGCAATGTCTAAACCCAAATTAGAAATGTTACGCGCCAAAAAAGCGGGCAAAACCATTCGTGCCGCCCAAGAAAAAGGGGTCGGAACTAATTTTAAAGAATCTGAAAAATTCATCCAAGGAGAGTACCATGCCACGAAATAACCTGGACGTTCTGTGCCTCTTGCAAGAGCATGGGGCCATTGTAGAAGGGCACTTTGTAATGCCTTCCGGCTTTCATAGCCAAACGTATATTCAAACCTCGCTGCTTTTGCAGCATCCGCATTTAGCGCAAAAAATTGCTTCGTGCTTATCGGATAAATTTTCCGCAAAAGCCGATGTTATTTTAGCCCTTACCGCGTCGGATAGTGTGCTGGCGCAGGAAGTAGCACGCGTACGCGGCGTACGGGCTATTTTTGCCTCTAAAGGGGAACAGGGGGAGATGATTTTAAAACATAACTTCTCCATTAAGCCCGGTGAAAAAGTGCTTATTGTAGATGATGTGGCTGTCTCGGGCCGTAAAATTAACCGCGCTATTGACTTAGTCAACCACTATCAGGGGGATGTGATTGGCGTAGGGGTGATTGTGGACCGTTCCATGGGATACTTACCGCTTACTGTGCCGTTGCGGGCGTTGTTGTCTTATCCCATGCAAACATTTACGGCTACAGAATGCCCGCTTTGTGCGGCCAAACTACCTATTACCGATATGGAGGAAATGCACCCATGATAGAAATTAAACTCAAAGCCAAAGAAGAACGCCGCTTAAACGCCGGACACTGGTGGATTTTTTCCAACGAAATTGACGGTCTGGATACGTCGGTTGAACCGGGTACGTTGGTGCGCGTGGTTAGTCACGAAGGCAAACAGGTGGGATATGGCTATTTTAACCCGCATAGTTTAATTTCCGTACGACTCATTGAAAAAGGGGAAGAAGACCTGGCGGAGGATTTTGTATTTGAAAATTTAGATAATGCCTACGCCTACCGCAAAGAAATTGGCGTACGTAAATATGGGCGCATGTGTTATGGCGAAGCCGACCGTATGCCCGGCCTGGTGGTGGACCGCTATGGGGATGTTTTGGTGGTGGACGTATTAACCGCGGGTATGGAAAAACTAAAACCGCAAATTACCAAGGCCCTTCAAACCATTTTTAAACCCATGGGCATTTATTATAAAAACGACAGTGCTTTTCGCGCGTTAGAAGGCCTTACCAACACGCCGGAAATTATTGGGGAAGTGCCCGACCAGGTAGAAATTGAAGAAAACGGTGTGAAATACCTAGTACCGCTTCGCGGCGGGCAAAAGACCGGGTTTTATTTTGACCAACGCGAAAACCGGGAATTTTTAAAACCGTATTTTAAAGACAAACTGGTGCTGGACTTATATTCTTATATTGGGGCCTTTGGTATTACGGCCGCGCTCTCGGGGGCTAGCCAAGTGTGGGGGTGTGATTCTTCTGCCGCTGCAGTGGAATATGCCAAAAAAAATGCCGAGTTAAACGGTGTGCAAGATACGGTTGTATTTCACCGGGATGATGCCGAGCGGTTACTTTCTGCGCTCAAAAAAGGGGAACTGCCGGACCAGCCGGATATGGTACTGTTGGACCCGCCTGCTTTTGTGAAGAGCCGTAAAGCCCTTCCGCAAGCCGTGGGGCTTTACGTAAAACTGGTTAAAATGGCATTAGAAGGCATGAAACCAGGCAGTTATTTGGCCTTTTCTACGTGCAGCCACCACATTTCGCGTGAACTGTTTGTGGATATTATCCGCCAAGGGGCTAGCAAAGCCCAACGCCAGGCCGTGCTAGTGGAACTGCGCGGGCAAGCCAAGGACCATCCGATTTTAATCGGCATGCCGGAAACGGAATATTTGCATTTTGCGCTCATTCAAGTAAAATAATAAAGGAGTTAAACTACAAGAAAAGTAACAACAATTTTAACTATTTTGGAAATAGATAATTCAGGTGGCTGTGTGCCACACAAGGAAACTCCGAAATAGCCGCTAGAGGTATTGAAACGATTGCAAGCGTTTTGATACCGAATGTTTCCCGCCCATGAAGGGTGGGGGCTACGGCTGTTATATTTGGGCTGGTTTCCTTGTCCCGGGTGTAATAGTCCGTTTTTTATATCTCGGGACCGGCAAAAACTAAAAAGGAAACAAACATATGAAGAATAAAAATGAAAACAAAGCAATAAAAAATAGGAGTCATTGCCAAGGAATATTATCGGGAATCTACAACGATTGTTGTTATGATACGGCAAAATCGGGGATAACAATAAAAAAAGTCATCCTGAACCGCGGCCTTTACCGCTGGGCCGCGCCCCGTAGTGTTTTTGTACGGGGTCTAGTAAATTATAGATTTCAGGATCTCACCTTAGGTATTAAAGCGGTGAGGTTCCAAATCAAGTTTAGAGTGACATCTTTGGTTAATAACCGCGGCTGTACCACCGCCCGCTCTGTCACCCCGCAGGGTCGGTATGCGGGGTATAGCGGGCGTACCGGTTTCACCCTCATTGAGCTCTTAGTCGTCGTGCTGATTATTGGTATTTTGGCCGCGGTAGCCCTGCCGCAATATCAGAAGGCCGTTGAAAAAACCCGCATTGCTGAGGCCAAACTGGGGTTAAATACGTTAAAAAAGGCCTGTGAACTATGCCGGCTACAAAAAGGAGATGACTGCGATGCAAACGGTGTAGAAATCCTAAAAGATATGGAGATAGAGTTGCCGGGGACATTGATCCTTAGTGGAAACAAACATCCAGGGGCAGGGGGGGCGACGTCAGACGGTTATATTTTAACGCCCCATTGGGCCTATAATATGGTAGGATGCTCGGAACTGTATGCTAGCAAAGTGTTATCTGACGGTAGTTATGGATATACAGTAGGGCCTTATCAAGGTAATTTAGAATGTACAAGCCAAAACCGTCCTAATGGAGACTGTACTTCTGTATGTGGAGAGAAGGATATCTGCGTCATTGAAAGCGGTTGGTAGTTTTGTCGGACGGATTGCATACTTAATTGCTACAATAGTTTGGTGAGAGAACTTGCCAAACTATTTTTTATTTTTGCCAAAATCGGTTTGTTTACGTTGGGCGGCGGGTATGCTATGTTGCCGTTGATGGAAAAAGAACTCGTTGGCTCATACCTTACCAAAGAAGATTTTTTAGATATTACCGCTGTGGCCCAATCGGCCCCCGGTATTATGGCCATTAACGTGGCTATTTTAACAGGGCAACGGTTGTATGGCGTGCGTGGGGCGGTTTTTGCCGCCTGCGGGGCGGCGGTTCCGTCGTTTGTTATCATTTTGGGGATTGCCCTATTCTTTCGTAAATTTGCGGAAAACCCGCTTGTGCGCCGCATGTTTCTAGGGCTTCGCCCGGCCGTAGTGGCACTGATTATGGTCCCGGTGTTTACACTGGCTAAAACGGCGCGCGTGACTTATAAAACCGTCTGGGTGTGTATGCTATCGGCAGTAGCCGTATGGTTGCTGCATATTTCCCCGGTGTATGTGGTGTTGGCAGGTATAATAGGCGGAATGTTACTGGGCATAAAGAGGCGGAAACTATGATTTATTGGCAACTGTTTAGCACTTTTTTTAAAATTGGTCTGTTTAATTTTGGCGGCGGATACGCCATGATTTCGTTTTTACAAAATGAGGTAGTATATAAGCAGGCCTGGCTTTCCACGGCTGAGTTTACCGATATTGTAGCCATTAGCCAAGTGACCCCCGGCCCGGTTGGTATTAACCTGGCCACCTACACGGGTTATACAGCCAGTGGCAGTGTGTGGGGCGCGTTGTTATCCACGGTGGCCGTATGTTTACCTTCCTTTTTACTACTTATTTTGGCGGGGAAATATGTATTTGCCACGCGTGAAAAATACGCTACGGCTTGGCGGGGGTTGCGGCTAGTAGTTGTGGGGTTAATTGCCGCTGCCGCACTCACGCTTTGTAATGCAGAAAACTTTGTGGACTATAAAAGCGTACTTATTTGTGCGGGCGCATTTTTAGCCGTATGGTATTTGAAACGCGGGCCGGTTTTAGTGTTGGCGGCCAGTGCCGTGTTGGGGTTATTGTTATATTAAACTAACAATAATATATTTAATTTTAAGACGGTAAAACAAAATGCTTGTTAGTTTTAACTAACTTTTGTATAATATATACAAGAGGTAAAAACATGAAACAAGTATTCTTATTAGCCGCTATTCTATTGGCTACCCCATTGGTAGCCAGCCCGCTTGACCCTCAAGTGGACCGTGCCGTTTCTTCTGCCGCTCATCAGGCAAATGCCCAGGCCACCCTTCAATTAAAATTTGAAAAAGCCGTTCGCATGCAGGATGTTATGTCCCGCCCATCGCGTGGGGAAAATGTCGTTTTGCGTTGGGACCATACTACCATTACCTGTACCGGGGTGATTACCCGGGAAAACCGGATCTATTTTTTAGCCGAATGCTTAACTCCGGGTGATTTTGAACCACAAGACATGAAGGAACTAAAAGTTACCTTGGCAAATGGGAGGAAATTTTCTGTGAACCCCCAGAGCATGCACCAAGTGCAAGAGGTGGCTTGGTTGCCGGTTCCGTCGGATGTATCGGCCGGAGTAGCTGCCTTACCGGTATTGCGCACGCCACAAGGACAAACGTTGCAGGAAGCATTTGGCAAGGGGATGACTGCTAAATTAGAACACTTTTACCATGCTAACAATATTCCAGCCCGTAGCCATACTTGCCGCATTGGGTACATATCGCGAAAAAAATCTTCCCTAAAAGCAGGGAATCCTGTAATTATTGACGGTAAATTAACGGCCTTTGTAAAATACGTGCCTAGTAGTTACAGCGGATTATTTGGGGGAGTGTCTGAACGGTCATTAGCCCTTATTTACTAATTAGCAACCTACGCTTGCACCTATAAGTACGGTGTAGCGTACTCCTATAACAAGAAAATCCCCCCAGGTAGTAGCCCGGGGGGATTTGCTTGTTATTTCAACATTTTTTTATTATACTATAGGTACAATTTCTTCTGTTTTTGAATCGTATGAAGAATACGGGTTAACTGGTAGCAGTTACACAGATAGGTCAAAAACAGCCGTTTAGGCGCAAAATAATGGGCCTTATAACCCCATTGTTTTGTGCCGAGTATTTGCCACGTGGTGGCAAGTCGCGGCTGTTGTATTTAGGGACCCTATCTGTGCTCTAAATATACTAGCCGTTTTTTGACGTTTCATAGACAGGAAATTGAACACGTAACGTAAGGAGATGTTTATGAACGTACAAAACACCCGGCGGGGACAAACGCAAGCAGTTGCACATAAAACCAAAAATAATACTTATAGGTTGGGCGTTAGCCCAACAGGAGTTGCAAGTAAGAATGAAAACGTACAGCGCAATGCTAGGAAATTGTCGGGTTTGCACCCGACCTATAAAGGGGACTCCGCCCGCTCGTCATCTTGCAGTGTTTCTATGCGGCAGATAGGGGTGGCCCCGCACGGCTTTACCGCCCGCTCCGTCACCCCGCAGGGTCGGTATGCGGGGTATAGCGGGCGTATAGGATTTACCCTGATTGAACTGTTAGTAGTGGTGCTTATCATCGGCATTTTAGCCGCCGTGGCGTTGCCACAGTATCAAAAAGCCGTTGAAAAAGCCCGCCTAACTGAAGGGCTAACGATGATAAGTTCATTTCAAAGAGCCGCCGACTCTTGGTATTACGAACAGGGCGGTTCCAAGGAAGATATTACGTTTCTAGGCAAAAATGCTACGGAAGATCTCACCCTAGATTTCGCGGGGCTGGATTGCAGTAACGAGCATTCTTGTAAAACCAAAGATTTTACTTATGACTTGTATTGGGACTCGCAATTCCAAGAATTTGAGATGGAGGTTGTTCGGACTCAAAACGGAGTGGCGAGGTATGTACTACTTGTGAGTGGAAATCCCATAACAGGTTATGAAAAAATATGTGATGTGACAGAAGGAAGTTGGGTTAAGGCGGGAGATGTAACCCCTTGGGCGCAATCTATTTGTAGATCGTTAGAACAAACCCAAGGGTGGGTCTATCAAGATTAGCAAACTCCCTCAAGGAATTTCTGTTAGGGGTTGTTGTGCCTATCAAACCCATTAAAAGCCATCTTAGGGCCGTAGGGAGTTTGTATGGTATAGGATACTTATGATATTTAGCAAAACGTGTGGGGCAGAAGTTGGTACACTTATGCACCTGTTTACGGTTATTATGTTTTAACCTGTCTCACCGATTTGTGACCTTAAACATAATTTCTTTTTTAGGAAAAATGTGGTAAAATATATATGTTAATCCGGGATGGTGTAATGGTAACACGGATGCCTCTGGAGCATTAATTCTAGGTTCGAGTCCTAGTCCCGGAACGTTTTAGTGAAGGGAAAGCACACAAACTGCTTTGTGTGCGGTAGCGAGAAATGTTCCTTCTAAAAATATAAAACTGCCGGATGGGCGGTTTTTTTATAGAAATTTGTTAGCGCCTATAGCTCAATTGGTTAGAGCAACCGACTCATAATCGGTGGGTTCCAGGTTCAAGTCCTGGTGGGCGCAAAAATTTAAAACCCGCCTTGTGCGGGTTTTGAATTTTATGCCCAAGCGGGCAAACTGCTTTGCCCGCGTCCAGGACTTGAAAGCCGGAGCCTTATGCGAGTTTGAGGTCGCGCAGAGCGCGGGCGAAAGG
>JAZNXF010000036.1:0-36934 GCA_045593745.1 Elusimicrobiaceae bacterium
CGTGGCGTTCCATAAATAAAGCACTACTATCGGGTGGTCATCCAAATCGGTTTCTTCTTGCGGCACGGCATAAATATACTTACTTTCGCCGCTTGCCGGAAGGGCATTCACAAACTGAATGAAATTTAACTGGTTAATGCGGGCGTTTAAATCACTATCCGCCTGGGCACGTGTTTGCGCCTCGGTCAGTAAGTTATTACCTAATGTTGTGCTTTGTGTTTGAAGAGAACTAATCTCCATTTCATTAGCCGAAATCCGCGCCGCTAACTGCTCGGCCAGCGCACTGTCAATCGTAACGTAGGCCACCTCGCTGTCTTCTTCTACATGTAAGTTGATTTCCACCGGGTCTGCCCCAGCTACCGTTTTGGATACATAAAACGGCACCTGGCTGGTAATTGTCCGCCGTCGGTTTGAAGTATCAAACAAAGCAATTTGGCCCATTAGTTCCCCAAAGGGCAAGGTTTTTGTTTCGTTGGCACTTAACGTAATTTCAAATGAATTATTCACCATGCTGTAATCTTTTTTGAGTTGCCCCAAATACAGGGCCGCCTTAAACCCGGTTAAATCCATTTGCGTAGTTATGTTGACCGTCACAAAAACCCGGTCGTTAAAGTCGGTATCATCCCCGAAATAAATCGGTATATATTGTGTTGTTTGTTCGCTCATATGAGTCCTCCAATTCTTTGATAGAAATCCGATTTTGCTACTGTGGTTACTGCGAGTTCTTTAGTTTGACATCATTAACTGGCTCCTTTCAACTTAAAGTATTGCGAAGGGGAAAAAGCGGCATTGTCATTATTGCGGCTTGTTTTAAAATACCATCCTTTCGGAACAAAATATTGCAACGTAGTATAACCGTCGCTATTTATGTACCAAGGGAATTTAAGTTCTTCTCCTGCAAAAGCCCCTGTCTTGGAAATGGCAAAATAGGCCGGGTTGTTCGTGCCTGCCCCACAGTTCCAACATACTACACAATCATACGGTGCCTGCACGGCTGTATTAGCGTTAAAAGCAACCCCTGTGTCATACTCGGGCATGGATAACGCCACAATCGTTTGTTTGGCCGCGCTTGAAATATTGCTCAGGGCTGTATTTGCCTTTGCATCAAACTTGGCCTGCCCGTAATCCGTCAAATTAGACAAATTCGTATTGGCTCCAACTAATTCCAAATCAGCCACAATGGCCTTAAATGCGTTCAACAATTGCTCGTTATCCAACGCATCCGGCGTTAGTCCCGCCGCAGTAATAAACGCCATGCAAGAGGCGGCTAATTGGTTCCACTCTGCTGCGGAAATCCGCCTGTTTGATAAAGGCAAAACCTTACCGTCTGTTTTGTTCGCTTGTAAGTCCATACACACTCCTATTTCTTCGCCCCCAAATTAATAGGGAAGTCATACACAAATTCATACATTGTTTCAGCAGGTTCATCGGCTGCCGTTGTAACATCCTTCAAATTGAGCACCATTTTACGCTTATCTACCGATAGTTCAATGCCAATAATCTTAAATACCCGTTTCCAAATCGGCAATTGCTCAAACTTGGTGTGGTCAGTCCATTGCGTATCTGCTATTTCCGTATTTTGGGAATTCACCCGGATTTTATCGCCCAGTTCCAGTTCTAACTTGGGGATACATTCAATCTGCACCGTATATCCGGGGGTTGATAACGCTTCGTAATTGGCACGCGCAACCGCGGCAGAAATATCCACATTATCCGCCGGGATAAAATTGTCCGAAGAAATGCTTTTTTCATGCACGCCATAAGTATCTATTGTATTGGGCCGAGGTTTTCCCTCGGAAATATCGTCTATGGTCGTTTTAAAGTTTCCAAATTCAACATTTACGCGGTTTACCAAACTGTCAATATCTGCCGCGTTATTTTCACAGGAAATTAGCTCATGCGGAGTTATTTCAACATCTGTATAAGTTCCCACACGGGGACGGAAGAAAAACAATCCGTTTTGATTAAATCCAATCTCGTAAGATACGATTTTCGCAAGTTGCACGATTGCCGCGCCAACAGTTAAACCAGTCAAATTGATAAGTTGCAAGTTTGCGCTTGTGATATATTTGCTTACAGTAAAATTACTTAAATACAACACATCATACCCGCCATTAACCTGATATTTTACACGTATAAATTCAGGATATGCGGCTAAATTATAAGGAGTAGATATTGCTTGTGCGGTGCTATATGATTCCCCGTCTGTGCTTTTTTGAATAGATAAACTGCCGCCACCACTTAACACTCCTGTGACCTGGCGCCATTTAGTACCATTTTCACCAAAACTACCCTCAAAAATAACGGCAGGATGTTGAAAAATAAAAGGATCTGTTCCATTAAAAACAGCCGCCCGAAATACCGCATTATAGGTGTTCCCGGGACATTCAGCATCACTAACTTTTTGGTGTCTCCATCCGAATTCATTGATAAAAAACACCCAATTTCCGCGATCATGTGCCACGTTGCTAAAATTTGCGATAATACGAGTAAAATCTCCGCCCGTATATGTATACTGTGTAGTTGTTTTTGTTACCGGGCCATCATCATAAAGATACCCAATAGCTGAACAAGAACAAGTAAAAACAGACAACAAACCTTCTTCGTTAAAATCAAAACCAATAAAAGCCCGCGCGGATGCTGAATATACCGCTTCTCCAAATACGCTATTCTCATAGTCTAAAATAAGTTGCACCGAAATACTCTTTGTGCCACCGCTTGCACCGCTATATTTAAATCTTAACCCCGTTCCATCATCGGCAACATAGTCAACATTTCCCTCTGAATAACTTTGGCTAGGCGCAAATATGTATCTATTTTCTGCTTGTCCTAGATGAAAATAACTGTTTTTTGTAGGCAAACAACAATTATAGTTATGCGTAGATGATTCGGTTGCCTTATAATTAAGACGATGGAAATCGACTAATGTATTTGCTACCCCGGCCTGCGATAAAAAAGGACTTATTTGGCGCGTATAGGTGTTGTTTTGCGAAGGTTCAAATAGTAGATAATATGGCCTGACGTATTCAACCGCACTATTTTCTACAACAAATGCCGCACGTTCTACGTAGCGCTGTTCGATTCCGGCTATATCCAACAGAGCATTGACAACCGCATCAACTTCCATGTTTTGATGCCAATATCTATACGATACCCATACTTTCGCGCCTGATTCAGCCGGTACATTTAATTTAATAATGGCTGGGCTTGCGTATTCGTTTAAATTAGAAACTGTATAATCTGTTTGTAAGGAAAGTTCTACTGATTCGGCCAAACTAGTACCATATTTCACTTTATCGACGTAGCCGACACCCGCTTCCGATGTCGCATATTCCTTTCCTTGATCGCTATTATTTTGAGAAGTAATCAAACTTGCTTCTTCGTCAGTTTTGGTATAACAAAAATCTTCGGCACTAAAATATTCAAGGGCATCCAAACTGGACGTAACGGTAATTGAGATAAAATTTCCATTATCTTTGAAAGCAGGGGATGAATAAACATACCCGGTAAATACGGCCACACTATCGTTTGGCGCGTTTTTATCTGCATTTTTGACTAAATAAACAAACTTGGATCCCCACAAAACAGAGTTTTCAAAGAGCCCACCGGCAAGCCCCTCTTTAAAACAATTTAGAGTGTTTTTAAATGTAAATGTTACATTGGACGCATCCCACTTATCAACTTCATCAGTATCTAATGCCATTTTTACATTACCACTTTCATGCAAAAGATGAGTAACGTCCACCGGTGTGCTTTCCAACTCGTAAGTGTTGTTTTGCTCATTCCAAAAACGCCGATACATTAAAATCTTCTTTTTTATCGGCAAAGATTTACTTAATAACGCATTTTGGATGCTTTGCGGTATTGTCCTCATACGCTAACCACCTTAATCGAATAGTCCACTAAACCTGAAAATCGGTTAATGGATGGCTTTAAATCGCCATTTGGCATGCCTTCTATTACAAAAAAATCCAATTCGGCAAAAGGAATAACTGTCACATTTTCATTGTTTTGTATCATGCCGCGCAGTATTTTATATTGCTCGTAATCCCCATTCGCGACATCTATAATAAGGCCCGGAACGTGATAATCGTTCCAACCGTAAAAACTGCCATCTTGTGAGGTATATGAGCCACCGGAAGTATTTGGTTCTATTGCCGTATTTGAAGTTGCTTTTAAATCAAACAGATATTTAAGAGCCCTTATCTCGCCAACTACAAATGATTCCTCTTTACAGAAGAACCGAAAAACAAGCCCTTTTGCTTGGCACTTTGCAACCGTAAAAATATTGTTCTTTTCAAGAGAAAATTTTCCCAATGACACATTGGAATCCTGTTCGTTTTTGTATAGGATTTCCACGCTGTCCGCTGAGCAATTTTCAATAATAACGGTATCAATGCAACGCCTGACAGGTTGGCCATATTTATCAGCAAAATCCACGCTCCAAACTTTTGCTTGGCTCGTATCTGCATTATAAAAAGTAGCCAAATTTTCGGCAGAATTATCATATAATGCAGCCCTGTTTTCTTCATCGCCAACAAAAGAACACAGAGAAGTAATGAAGTTTGGGCCATATAATTTAATCGGTGTGTTTATTTGTATCGTTTTAACCATAAGCAATAAATTTCCTCAAAAATGGGTTATAATAGTGATAGGAGCAAGTTATGAAAAAAATTATTTCGATTTTAATTCTCATTGTTTCCCCATTGTTTGGGTTTTGTGCGAACAACCACAAAACTACTTGTTCCTACTACACCTCTCTGCGTAACAATGATGTTTGTTACTCTTACAGAACCATCAAAAAACCGAATGGCTCATACGAAACAACCTGTTCCTACTACACGCATCTGCGTAACAACGATACCTGCTATGCATGGCAAACCTTGCTAAAAACAGATGAATCTTACGAAACAACTTGCTCTTATTACACCTCCCTAAGAAATAATGAACCTTGCTATGAATGGAAAACCACTCAAAAAAGTAATGGTTCATACGAAACTACCTGCTCCTCTCATAATTCTTTTCTCAAGAATGAACCCTGCTATTCTTGGAAAACGAAACAAATATCTGATAACACCTATATAACTTCTTGTTCATACTACACTTCATTGCGTAACAACGACACTTGTTATACGTGGGAAACTTCCAATTACTAACCCACATATTTGTTTTGTTTTTTACCCGCCTTATAAGCCACGTTCGCCATTTCTAACGCTTCAATGCTACCGCGTTTTATGGCTTGCGTAATTGCTTCAATATCATTCCCATTCTGCACCGTTATATTTTGGTTAATTGTGACAGATCCGCCATTGCCGGCACTTTCGCGCCCATCCGCTATAGCAAATAACCGCGCTTGTTGGGCTTCATTCAATATCATCTCGCCGCTATTTACTCTCGTTAATACCTTGTCTCCGGTAAAAGAGTTGCCGCCAACAATACCACCTGTGGCAAATCCATCTGCAAACGCTAAAACAGCGGCCAATACGGCTGCACCTATTGCGACGGCTCCAAATAATGCCCATCCGGCCGATCCGGCAGCCGCCTTTGCCCCTGCTTCCCCGGCACTAGCCGCTATGTTTGCTTTTGCGGCAGTTCTATTCGCAACAGAAACAGCGATGATGTTTTTTATTTGCTCTGCGGCCAAGTCAGCCAAAATTTGCGTCAGAGTATTATACAGCCCATGGGCAAAATTTACCGCAATATCTTTTAGTCCTTCCCATCCGTTACCAATTTGCGCAAAAAGAGATTGAAAAGCATTTGATAAATTGCTTTTTAACCCATCATAAATACGTTGTATAAAGGAAGCGGTATTTGTACTATTTTGAGAGGACACTTCATAGACATAATCCCAAAAATTCTTATGCTCGGCCTTCAATTCTTCCTGAGTTGTGTTTGTATCAGTTTTTACTTGTTCCATTGCGGCGGCATTGGTTGATACCATTACTGCGGCCTTCTTTTGTTCTGTCTCTTGTGTATTTTGGACACTCTGCTCGTTTTTCTTCTTCTCGTATTCAAGTTGGCTGCTACCAATAGATTCCCAAGTGCTAGTTTGTAAATCCTTTACTTTTTGTAATGCGTTTTGAACGGCTGTGCCTACTTTTGGAACCCAACCGATAAGTTTTTCAAGTGCCGCAAGTTGCATTTCAACGGCTTTTAATACCAACGCTGTAAGTACGCGCCATGTCTGCATCAGATAATGGGAAACCGTATCCCAATTCTTGTGCAGCGCAATTATGCCAGCAACTAATCCGGCAATCGCCATAACAGTTACTCCAACGGGGCCTGTGGCCACCGTAAAAGCCGCACCAATAGCCGGCGCAAGCGCAATAAACGTGCCACACGCGGCCACCAAACTACCGAAAACAGTTAAAATGCCACCAACCCCGGCGGCTACCCAAGCGAGCGCCTTGGTAAGCCCCGGATGCGCCGATACCCAATCTTTAATACCGCTCACAACCTCCGCCATGGCCCGAACAAAAGTATTGAGTCCGGGCAACATACCGGCCACAATTTGCTCTGCAAGTCCCTGGGCAGAACCTTTTAGCCGGTCTAAATTATCGTTAAAATCGGAGCCGGCTTTTGCCGTTTCCTGATCCATAACATAACCGAATTGGTGCGCCTCTTGCTTCAACCGGGCTATTCCGTCAGCACCTTCCGCAAGCATGGGAAGCAAAGCCGTTCCGGAACGCCCAAAAACGGCCATAGCGAGCCCTGCGCGTTGCGAAGGGTCAACCACCCCCGCGATTGCTTGGGAAAGCGTGTCAAACTGCTCCTGCGGGCTCCTACTCTGTAAATCTTTAAGGGAAATACCCAAACCTTCTAATGCGGCCTTAAATGTTGCGCTTTCTTGACCGGTTCCGGCCATATTCTTTTGAACTGTACGGAGCGCAATTTCCATTGTGCCCAAATCTGTACCGCACAACTTGGCCGCATAGGCCAATTCTTGTACTGCTTCTACGGTAAGGCCCGTACGTTTTGCTGTGTCATCAGCCTCGTCTGCGGCATTGGCAAGAGATTTTACAGCAACTCCAAAGGCGGCAGTAATAGAAGCACCCACAGCCGCCATACTAGCACCCACTTTTTGAAGGTTTGCGCCGAACGCCTGTAGGTTCTTATTTGTGTTCTTAAAGGAATCGTTTACTTTCTGCATCTGCGACGAGAACGCTTTGCTTTCTAGTAATAATTCAATACTAAGTGCTTTTGTTGCCATACTGCCGCCTTATTTTCCTTGTAATGTCCGGAAAAACTCCCTTATATCCTGCGCGGTTTGTTTTTTCGGTTCCTGAAACGGATTTTTGAGAATATCTTTAACCTGTAATGCCTTTTGCCGTTTGGTACGGTTTACATTGAAAATGGTACACATGATACTTGCCGTGCGTTCCCATTGTCTGTATTCGTGCATTTCATGCCGTTTTCGGAGCAAATCAAACTCTTTAAACGACAGCTCCCAAAACTCCGTTTCGCTTAGCCCCAAATCATACCGGCCTATTGCCCATAGGTCGCCCAAGTTTGGGGCTTTTGTTCCAAAGGGGAAGAGCCGCCTTTTTCCCCTTGTTCTTTGGTGGAATTATCTTCCGCAAGTTTCATAATCTTGGATGACAAATCATTCAAATCCTTATCACTCAGTTTGTCAGCCAATTCGTCCAATGTAAGCGTACAACCGCCATTGCGGAAGGCCGCCCAAACGAGCGTCAAAATATCCACGAGAGAGGGTTTTGCCCCTACTCCAAACGCCTCAAAATAGTTTTTGCCCGTACTCTGCTCCCATAAAAGCGGTACGCGCATGCTAAATTTGAGCGTGTATTCTTTGCCGTCTAATTTACAAACGACCGTTTTCTGCGCCATAAATACCCTCTATTGGTTGGACAACACCGCATCCGTAAACGTGGGTCTACCGGAGATTTTAAAGGTGGCGGCAAAAGTCAGTTGAGAATCAATCGTCGCATCCCCTACCTGACGGAAAGAAGATACCATACAATTGGCTTCCCATTTAGCCGCGGTAGTTTCCCCGGTGGCCAACGGAAAAGTAATCTCTACCGGAACGGTACTCTTGGCGAAAAATGCGGTGCGAATGGCAATTTGACCGGCATCCCCGCCAACAAAGTTTCCTTCTACCGTAAAATCACCGCCATCGCTGATTGAAGGGATAAATTCCCGAAAACCACCTTCGGTATCGTGGTTAGAAACGTCAATGGTTTCGGTGGACGGTTCAATGCCGCCTACACTGGAAAGTTCCCCAACCAGTTGATTGTTGACTTTTAGTTTTACGCCTAATCCGGCGCGTGCTTTGCTACTCATGAGTTAATCCTCCTAATGTAACTGACTTCTAACTGCAAATTAAAAACAACATACGGATACCCCTCATAAGATATTTGGGCATCCGGAAGAATTGCGTATGTAAAATCACGTTCATCAAAAGACAATTTGTCTATGTTGGACTTTACATCCCCCAAAAACACAATAACATCTGAAACAACATTTTCTTCGTTTGTATTCACAACGCCGGCTATTTGCCAAGTATCAACCACACTAACTACATTTTCCGCTTGCGTGGTTTCACGTTGATTGGTAGGGAAAATTTGGAGCGTAAATTTACCGGATACGTTTTGCCTGAGTCCTTCAAAAACAGACACATCGTAATTAAACGCTTCCGGCGCGGTAAAAATACTTAAAAGCAAATCCTTAAAACTTGCCAAAGATAAAGAGCTCATTTTAGAACCTCTGAGAGTCCTCTTACGATTTGGTTATACGCCTCTTGTTGTCCCTGCGTAACCGATATCGTCAAGTAATGCTTGGCGGGTATTTTAACCCGTTTTTTAAGCACAAACATAGGTATTGGTGTCCTATGTGCGCCGTCAAATAAAATTAAATTCCCATTTTTGCTCCGGGCAAAGAAACTCTGTTTAATCTCAAGCGCCTTGATATTTCCGGCACCCGATCGTGCTTTTGCATATTCGGTTGGGATAGTTAGCCATTGCCTTTTTACAGGGCGTATTACGCCACCCGTTTCCAAAATATTCGCATATACAACCGGTTTTCCTGTTCTTTGCCCACTCCCAATATTGCCGGCAAGCATACCTTCCTTTTCGCTTACCATGGTGCCTATACTTTGACGCAAGCGGCCCGATCTTGTTTTAAGCACCTCTGCGCTTATATTTACTTTGACCCTATTTTCAAGCACTAAACAAGCCCTTTGAAACGAAGTAATTATCTCGTGGGACTTGAGAGTGCTTATTTTTTGCATAAGTGCTTTTATCTGTGCAAGTTGTTTTGGGTCAAATTCTACATTCATAACGTGAGCATGGGCCTGTATTTTTCCAACAGCTCCTTCGCCTCTTTTACGAGTCGAGAGGCCCTATCAGCATAATTTCCATCCCCCTCCACGTAGTTTGTGTTTGTATGGTTGGAAATAAAATCCGCAAGCGCCCATTTAATAATTGCGCTGCGGATGTCTTGCGGCACATTATCTGCTGTAAAATCCGCAAAAGAAATCATAGAATAACTTTCTGCTTGCGCTTGGGCAGACAAAATACACGCCGACACGCAGTTAACCGTTTCCGCCTTATCGGTTTCGTTTGGCAAAAACGCTAACACATCTTCACTTTTTACAAGCGCACCATTAGTCATTTATTTGACCTCTATTGTTTGATTACAAATCGGACACGCTATTTTTTGTCCAGATTTTATGTTTTGAACATCAATTTTACTCAAACAATGCCCGCAAACAATCTGTTTTACTGATTTGTTTTCTTGTTTTTTCGTCATAGTTTAAACCCCTAAACCCCCGGGAAACCCCGGGGGTTATAACATTGAACTTAGTTCGCCGCCGCACCGGTTTTGAGTACCGCAAACGCCGACTTGCGGACAGGGTTACCACCTACACGCAGTTTCATGCGGAAGCGTACCGTGTCTTTATTGAAGTTGGTGTACGGATCGGCCTCAATTGCGAGGGAACCGGGCATAATGCCGAGGTAATACTGTTTCCAATCGCCGAAAACAAGCACATTTTTAGCGGCAGTAGAGCCGTCGCTAGAACCCGGCATTTTTTCGCTGATGAAATAGGGTTTGCCCAAAATAGTCGGGGCATCACCTTTAACAGCATCAGCAAACAACGGCAAACCCGAACCGGACGCTTTTACTTTGCGTAAAATGGTCAGTTCGTAGTTGGACAGACAGAATTTGGCGCGAACCGCATCCGAGGGGGCTAATTTGCCCACCAAATCGGCAATATTATCATAGCCGATATCCGTCATTACTTTGGTTTGTGCTAACTGCACGTTTTGAATGGCAGTAGCGCCGACAAGCAACCCTTGGAAATCGGTCGTGTTGCCGGAAATACCGTTCAAAACCGTGTCATCAATCAACTGAGACAGAGCATAGTTCATTTGGTCTACCAAAATACCAACGAACGCAACAACACTGTCTTGCAGTAATTCGCTAGACACGCCGTCCGTAAGGGCAACTGCTTTCTTGGCCTTAATAGACACTTGAGAGAAAGTCGGGTTGCTAGCGGTTGCGGCAGAGTTTTCATCAACAAATGCCGCAGAAACAAGCGCGTTTTCAGCCGGGAATTTGATTTCCGGGGCGCTCATCGTAAGAACAGTACATTCACGGAGTGCGAAACTATCATTGCGGATGGCTTTGATAATTTCGGGCATTAATACGGAAGGCACTAAATACCCACCATTTGCATCCGTTCCTTCCACGTTGGCCGCTTTGCAAAATTCGCGATAAGCGGTCATATCGTGCGAAGTAAGGGATTTATGAAGAGCAATGGCCCATTTGGCGAACAAGGCCGCCCGCTCCCGGTTTTCTTCCTGCGCAATGGACTTGTCACAAAACATCCCTTTAGAACGCACATGTTCGACAACTTCATTCACGTTCACATCATGGAACGTGCCGAAATTGTGTTTAGTAACACAAACGCCACCAACGGGGGCGGATTCCAATTTGCTGACCTTTTCAGTTAACTGCGCAATTTTATCATTAGCGGATGCCAACTGCTCAGCATTTGCGGCACACTCACCGGCAACTTTTTTTTCAATGCCTTTCGCGCCTTCTTCAAACACGGCTTTCGCCAAGTTTTTGATTTCTTCTTGAGTCATCTTTAACCTCACTTAATTTCAGCCAAGGCATCCGTAAATGCTTTGGCTATGGTTTCTTTTTCCTGCTCATCTTTTTTCACAGTATTTTCGGCATTAGGCACGGGTGCCGCCGGAACCGCTGTACGCTCTGAGCAAAAAATCTTTTTTAGGGCCGCCGGATTGCATGGAACGGAAACTTGTGAAATTTCTAACAGTTCCACTTTTTTAAACTTGAGTCCGGTAATAAATATTTCCCCTTTTGCGCCTTCTTCTTTGATGTATTCGTATTCTAAGGCCCTAAACCCAACGCTAAACGCGGCAATGCCTTCCTTCGCAAGCTTAAACGCCCAGTCGGCGGCCTGATTGCCTTTCCCGGCAAAATAAGTTACTTTGCCAAAGAACTCGCCGTTTTGTGCTTTCAAATCCGAGATTTTACCAAGGATATTTTCCACTCCGAAATGGTTGTGGCTATCTAAAAGAACGGGGTTTTTCTTAAAGTTCTCTGCGCCTTCCAACAATACTTCCGGCGGTAATACATCGCCGGCGCGGTCTTTTTTGGAACACGAAAAAACAGCAACAATGCTTTTTTCCTGTTCGTTATCCGTTACTTGCTTAACGGTCATGTCAAAATTAAATGTCTTATTCATACACACTCCTATAAACTTGCCATAATCGTACACCGGCAATTACATATCTGCCCGGGTTCTGTCGCATTTGGGTCTCCGGGGAAAGCAAGACCATTAGAAAATACTTCGCTGGCCTCTACTGTCTCGCCGTCAAGTTCCGCGTGTGCATCGCGCACCTCGCTATCGCGGGCCGAGAGCCACGTTTTTTTTGCGCCGACCTCGGCAAAATATTCATTCGTGCCGCCATTTAGCGCGCCGGTGCTTTCGGTTCGCGCAATGTTCCGGGCACGCGCTTTAAAACCACCCAAAACGTCGGTGGCTAATAACTCAGCAATTTCTTCATTTGATTTACCCTCTGTAAGTCCTTGTGTTAGCACTTCCTCACACTTGGTGCGAGTAGTGTTGTTTATTCTTAAAATTCGGCTTGCCACTCTTCCCAAATAGCGGCGTTCTGCTTCTTCCTCTACTCCGGCTTTGCTTTGTTTTTCTAGCTGTTTTCTTCCGTTTTCTATGCCGATTTTGACGGAATCCGCAATTGCCGGAAAAAGCATTTTTTCAAGCGATTTATTTTCTTTTTCCCAATCAAAAGAACCGAGTTCGCCATTTTTTGCGGCGCGTTTGAGCCGACTTCCTTGCTCCATAAAGAAACGCCCTATCTTTTGGGAAAGTAATCGTTCGGCGCGTATCTGTTCTTTATCAAAGCGTTTCCATACAATTTCCTTTCTTTCCTCGGCACTTGCTTTGAAAAAGGATTTTGACGCATCTTCCGCGCTTTCGGCGCTATCATAACCCCTGGCCGGAACAAGTCCAAAATTAATCCACCAATCATCTCCCCAAGGAACCGGCTCAAAGCCCAAGTTCAAGCGATCAGATACCGCATTAAGAGGAAAACCCATAGAAACTAATTCTTTGGCAATAGATACTTTTTCGCCAAAATCGGCCTGAAATGCCTCTACATTGTCATACTTAAACCGAAGTTCAAAATCCGTGCTGTAAGGGCGCACGATTTCGGCGTTTAAAGCGTTTTCTACCTTGCGAACCATAGGGCGAATCGTATTCTGCCAAAATGTACGCAATTGCCCCATATAAGTCGCGTAATTTGTTGTGTCCGTAAAGTTGAGTAGCGATTTTTGCATACCAAATCCGGACAAAATGCGCTCACTTGTGTTTTTAGAGTTTTCAACAAAATCTTTTGTCCCGCTACCGATATTTAAGGAATGCGGTTTTAACCCACCTGATAAAAAGCCGGTTTTGCCCTTATTTTCAGGGCCTTTGTGCCCAGCGTTCCATGTTTCTTGCGCTTTTTTTAATTGCTCAGGTGTCATATTTTGGTCAGTAGCAATCACAAACGGGGCTTGCGAATCGTTTTCATAATAATGACGGTTGCTCTTCATGGCGGCCTTATTCGCTTTTAATAACTCTTCTAACGGTTTTAACGGAGAAACGGAACGGAAATTGTCACTAGGATTAAATGAGCGAATATGAATAACATCTTCGGCGGAAACAATACCAATACCGGAAATAGACCATTGTGTAACCTGCTCGTTTGAATATGCGGCCACGCTTACACTAGCGGGGTTAATCGGCCACAACTCTGCCGGAATATTGCGCGTGCCGGCAATTTGCCCCCGCGATTTTACTTTCAAAATAAAAACCTCGCGTTCATAGGCCAAATAGCCATAAACAAATTCCAAGAACGTGTTTAAGTCCATATTTGGATTTGGTTGGGCGAGTAAATCGGCCACCGGACGAACAGTAGCATTGTCGCGGTACAATTCGGCATTGTCTTTAAAAGCGAAAAACCCAAGCTCCGCTTGAGTAGCATTTTGGGCAATAAATAGTACGCTTTGGTTTACTTCCGGAATTTCAGAGAATGCGGTTGCTACCCGCACGCCGGGAATAATCCCGGGTTGCCATACCATTTCCTGCACATTACTTGCACTTGCTGATTTCTTAAATAATCCCTTTATCCATTCAAACATAACGCTCCTGTCAAAACACAACGCTTGGCCCTGCCGAAACCAAAATTTCATTTATTCCGTCCGTCAAACAATCCACTTGGTCATCATGTGGATGTTTCATATCTTGCCGGAACGCGATACACTCTTCTATCAGTTCGCCCATTCCCTGCTGCGGAATAAATACCTTTCCGGCGGCTATAAACGGAACGACATCCAACACACGCGAAAATTTGTCCTTTTGTCTTTGCATGGGGATAATTGGTAAATTTTCCCGGATGAGTTGCTGAATAAGTCCGGTTCCGCTCACTTTATCCTCTATGCAAAACGCGCCTACCGTTCCATAAGTGGCCCTAATATGCTCAAAAAACGCTCGTGCGGTTGCTAATAGTTCGGGGGCCTCGAACTTTCCTCGCACTTGTTCAAGCAAATAGGCGTTCCCAAACACATCGCCCCACGCTTGAAACACCGTATAATCGTTTCCCTGCCCTGTCTTTTGGGCCGTATCTGCCACGATTACCACGCGGCTCGGTGTGGCCGGCAACTCGCTATACGTCCTAAACCACTCCTCTTTAAGAACATTCCCACCGGCAATTACCGGGCTTTGTTGATACAAAGAGGCCCATCCAAATGGCCCGATCTGTTCCTTCTGACTATTCAAAAACGGCAATGGGCGAAGCTGCGGAAATAGCGCTTTTCCGTTGGGGAGTACAGCCGGGTACGAAAAAGAAAGCACACCGCCTTTTTTTTTAAGTTGACCTATCAAATCATCAACATGCCACCTACTATGAATCACAATAACCATGCTAGGTGTCTGCCGGCGCGAAATAATATCTTCTCTATAACGGCCCAATATCTTCTCGCGCATAGTCGGGGAATATGCCTCTTCTTTATTGCGGTACGGGTCATCAATGATAGACACGTGTGATGGGTGTCCAATGTTTCCGGCCCCCATCAAACGAAAATCAACCTGACCGAATTTCTTTCCATCAGCACTAATGACCAATGTTTCCACATTCTCGTGGTTCCAACCGGTACGCGCGCCGAAAACCGCTTGATACCTTTCTGATTGCAAAATAAAACGCACAGCCATAGATGTTTCATTAAGCAGTTTGTCTGACGCTGTGTAGTAGTTGAACCGCAAGTCCGGGTTGAGTCCCACAAGCCAACATAAAAAATGCCGCATGATCCGGCTTTTGCCATGCTGTACGGGGGCCTCTATTGTGGCCACCGGCATTTTTCCATTTAAGAAAGACCAATACACCTTGTACTGCAAAAAATCACAAAAGCGTTTCACCCACCAACCCGTTACCCCGCCCGCTACGTAACGGTAAAACGCATAAAAATCACTCTGTAGGAGCTTGCGGGCTTGGTTTTCTGTTTGCATGTTTCCGCTCGGCCATAATGCGGCGCATTTCATCCATATCCAGGGCGGGCACCTGTAAATTTACGTCCAGTTTACCTTCCTTGGGCAATACCAGTTCTATCACTTTCAGCACCAAGGATGCTTGTTTTTCGGTCCATTGGGCCGGGTCCTTGGCTAGTAGTGTTTGCAAGATGCCTTCAAACAAAATTTCAATTTTTGGCCGTTTCTGGCCGTTTGGTCCCGCCGGTTGTACTAACTGGGCAAACAAATCTTCTGCCAACCGTTGGCGGGCTTGCCAGCGTTGGCGTCCCTGGCTTTTGGCTTGCGGGCTGGGCTGGTTTTGCGCCGTAAATTGCCCGCTTTTCGGCGGCATATTTCCATTTTTACCGGGTTTAGGCATAGTTCCCCCCGGCCCACACCGGGCCTAAGTTTCGGCGCACCTTTACGCCGCTAAAATGGGGGTAAATTGGGCCAAACGCAAACAGGTCCTGCGCCTGGGGGCGTATGCAACCCGCCTGCCCAGCCGAAGGACCTCTAAAAAGATTTGTATTTTGTTTTATTGCCACCCGGGTAACTCCCGGGGCACCGCCCTAAACGCAAAAAAGGAACCGCCCTTTTCACATGCTAGGGCCGTTCCTCTTGGGTTAGCTACAAGTAGTATAACATATTTTTACAAAATTTCAAGTGCTTTTTTAAATTCTATATCGTAAAACAAAGGTGCATTCCGACCGCCAAAAAACTCATATTCCTTACTAGGCAAAAGCCATCCGGGCGTTGTGCCTGTTATCTTGTCCCTATTCTTTTGCGTCTGGCTATATGGTCTTGTTCTCTTTTTTTATTTTCTTCAAATTCTTTTGTAAATTCTAAGAGCATTTCTTTAAATTTTGTAATATTGACTAAATCGTTTTTGGCTCTCGTCCATTTATACGAAGCATTCGCTCCTTTTTCCATACTTACCAACGGTTTTTCTAAAAGTTCCGTCTTTGTTAAAACATCAAAAAATATTTCAGTGGGTGCAATTCCCAAACAAATAACAGCCTCATATTTGCGGTGCGTCCTAAAATGATTAAATTGGAATTTATTATGCACATCTTCCGTGGCCGTTTTTACTTCATATGTAATTGCGTTAATTTTAACATCCCAAGAGGTTCGTGTCGGTGATTTTTCAGCCTTCAGACCGAGTTTTTTGCAATAACTTAATATAAAATCTTCCCCTACATTCCCAACATTTGTATTAGAAACCGTTTTAATCCCTACAAAAGGTCCTTTAGCCCACTTTTCATTATTTGGAAATTTTTTTAACGATTTAAGAAACAATTTTTTGTAATCAATTTGTGGATTTAAGGCCGTAGTCATGCAAAGCCCTCCTGATATGGCATATACTGATATGTCTGCAACCGTGGGCGGCAAGATTACTGTATTTATTCCAATCCACCCGGTCCAAAATAGCCCTAATCTGTTTTTTATTCTTCTTGCTTATAAACCCATACCCACACACATATTTAACCAACTTGAAATCTTCAACCACTTTCGGGGGCGCATTAAAAAAAGTTCGTTGTAAAAAGAAATCTGCTTGTGCCCTTTTTGCTTGCCCGCATAATCTTTCTTTGCGGTTATCTACCGTAAAAATATCAAAAAACTCTCTAAAAGATTCTTCCTTTTTAATCTCTGGTTTTCCCTTTTCCCATAACTGAAACAGCGCGTTTATTTTATAATTTTTCCCAACTGGGGTCATAAAACTATTTTTAGGTAATATTTCACCGTGTACTAACCGTGCATTTTTTACTCTGTTTTTAGGGCTTCCTTTTCCTTCGCTTTGAAAGGCCATCGGCAAAATAAACGCAATATAGTCTGCAAATTGGCTTGCTTTTTGCATAAATAACAGAGCCAACCAAGACCTATACCCAAAAGGAGGATTTCCTATAACAACTATTTTTTTATCCGTCTTGGGAGGTATCCATGATAAAAATTCCTGTTTTTTAATATTTTTAGCCAAAGGGCATATATCTAAACCAATGCGATTTTTCTTCGGTAATAAATTAAAAAAAGAGCCATTCCCGGCCGAGGGTTCAATAAACAAGCAATCCGTTATTTTTATATGTTTTGACTCCAAATAGGCTAATAATTTTTCATAACAATATGTCGCAATCTCGGGTTTTGTGAAAAATTGATCTAAATCAACATGAGAAACATCCACCCATTTTGGAATAAGTGGATTTTTAGCCCAGGCTTTATTTCTATCTATAATACTTTTTTCAATCCGGTCCATATGACTCGTTCTCTTTCTCCAGTCCATCTTATAATTTCATTATACATTTTTACTCCTTGCATTTTGCAAAAAATTCATATTCCTCTTTTGGCAAAAGCCATCCGGGCGTTATGCGAATGTCCGTAATTTCGCACCGGATATGTCTGTCTGTATAGCCGCGATGGAAAACGATAAAATCACCCCGTTTAACGCCGTTTAAGCAGGGGTTTTAGATTCTGTCTGAATTACAAAATTTGAACCCACGTTTTATCAAAATGAATGTTTTTTAATAGTTCTTCCTGCGATACCACAGGAGGTTTTTTTAAAGAAAACCGAACACAGTGCGCAGGAACTTCTGTATGTATGGTAAACTGAGAGCCATGCGGTTGCCAAGTAAAGCATGTTTTACCCGTTTGATCTACGCCTATCAAATTCCCATTAGGGTTTAATTGCCATTTATAGTCCGTCGTGCGGTAACGGCGGGTATCTTCTTCAAAAAGACAATAAGAGAGCAAATCTTCACTACGCACCAATACAGCCGTCCTTGTTTGAGTGTGATGATCGTTGGCAATGTTTACACGTTCGTTCCAAATTTCTAATACGGCTGTCCCTGTTTTTTGTATATCCTTATGCGGGTCCGTGATTCCATAGGAATAATCGGGCGAACATCGCCCGCTAATCAAGCGTACTGATTTGCATTTTAAAGGATTTGTATTTTTAACTGTTTTTGTTGACCAACACAACTTGCCTTTTACAACATCCGCAATACCTAACGGGGCATCTAGATGGGTCCCCCGAATTGCTTGTGCAAACGCATCTCCCCAATCACTTCCTGTAATATCCTTGCGGCCTATGTAAAGTAAATAAACAAAATACCCACCAATTTGAACGACTAAATCATTCGGTAATTGGTTTAAGGGATACAGTTCTTGTGAAACTCGCTTCTTACTGTCTTTTAATCGTGGCTTATTCATCATTATCCAGTCCCTTTAAAATACGATCTATTTTCTTGGCAACCATTCTAATCATAGGCACGGCAACGGCATTGCCTGTTTGCCGCCGGATTTCCTGTAGAGACACTACAATTTTGTAACTGTCCGGGAATCCCTGCAAGCGGAGTAATTCTCTGGGTGTAAAACGGCGTTTTCCGTCTACTAATAAATAATTGTACGAGGCACCTGTACGTAATGCACAAGCATAATCCAAAATAGAAATATTACCCGATTTGTTTTCATGCCACACGGAAGGAGAAAACCGCTTTTTTCCTTCCGTTGCAGCCATACGCTTCTGCTGTATTGTGTCCGAGGCATAACAAGTTTGTGGAATTTTAGATTTTTCTTCTAATATATCCTTCAAATTATAAGGTTTAGGCACAAAGTCAAAATTAAATTGTTCAATTTGTTCTTGTGAACGAAATCCTACAATGATAATCCTTTCCCGTTTTTGCGGCAAACCAAAATCAAGGGCATTTAATACTTGGTGTTTGGTATGGTATCCCAGTGCATGCAAGCTCTCTAAAATCGTTTTGAGCGTGTTTCCGTTATCATGCGTGGAAAGTTGTTTAACGTTCTCTAATAATACGACTTGGGGTTTATGAAAGGATAAAATCCGTTCAATTTCAAAAAACATAGTACCACGTGTATCTTTAAATCCTTTCATTTTTCCCATAATGGAAAACGGCTGGCAAGGGAAACCGGCCAGCAATAAATCATGGTCTGGGATGTCTGTTTCCTTAATTTTAGTAATATCTCCGGCAGGTTTTTCATTGAAATTTGCTTGATAGGTTTCACAAGCAGCTTTATCCCATTCTGATGAAAAAACACACTTGTACCCTAATTCCTCAAAGGGTAAACGAATTCCGCCAATCCCTGCAAATAAATCAATAAAGGTAATTGGCCGGGGGGTACATGCTATTGTTTGTTTTTTCCCGGAAATATTCATAAATTCATTATACATTTTTTATTCCCTGTAAAAGTTTAATGGCCAACGCAACGGCACCTTTGCTACGCAAATGTTTGATTTGCCGCCCGTCATCCACTTGGTAAATCGTGGCTCCGTTTTTTGTCTTTTGGGCGGTATTATAACAAGACCGCCCGGTAATGGCTTTCCCGTTAATTTTAATAATTACGCTTAACATTCTTTGCCTCGTGCATTAAATTCATCAGCCGCAAAGTGGGATAACTTGGGCAAATTAAACTAAGCTCGCAATCTCCGTTTGGAAGTCGGTGCTTACAAGTTGTGCAGTTCATTTTACCTTCCCCTTACCCCCACAAACCGGACAGGGTTTATGTATTATTTTCCAAGTAAAAGGATTTGTAATATCTCCGAATTGATATTCTTCCACTCCTTTTCCTTTGCATTTCCAACATTTCATTTTTTCCACCCCAACAGCGCATTTAATGCGGATTTTGCATATTGCATAAATAATTCGTCATGCAATACGCTTTTACACGCGTGTTTATTGTTTTTTACAGCGCATTGTTTGCAACTTTCTCCGTCAGATGAGCACATCGCCTTTGCCATTTTCTCAATGGCCTCTTCGCGTGTTATACCACGATATTTTGACTTTTTGCAATTTTTGCAATCAATGCTCGGTTTTACTAATTTGGTCTTTTGACTCCTATCTTCTTTCGTCCAATCTTTTACCCCTTCTGCACAATAAAAATTATTGAGCGGTTTGTTCGCGCCGTAGGGGAATCCTTGGTCGGCATCTTTATACCAAAGATGTTCGCATTCGCCGAGGCATTTTGTAATTAAAATTCTTTCTTTTTCCATAGTTATTCACCTGTTGTAACAAACACGCACCACATAATTAAGCCGAAACCGATTACAAAATTTATTGCTGTTATTACAGCTAAGATTTTATTCATACTATTTACACTCCTTTAATAGTTCGGGCTTTTCGTGGATGTTGCCTACCACTTTAAACATTACCCCTGTTCCCAAATTAGCCAATAAGCCAAATCGGCCAAGTTCGTCAAAATAGCCAAACGCGCCATCACTAAAAGCAACTGCAAAGCACAAGTTTTCGGTTTTTGAACCCATATATTTGAAGGTTGCTTTAACAATATCCCCCTCGTAAATAAGCCGACCGTTCTTATCTTTTAGCCCGGTGCATTGTTCAACAATAAAGTCACTATCGTACTCCGCTAAATGCAAAACTGCGGTTTTCTCAATGTCGATAAAACTTTGCAACTGCTTACTCCACGCTCTAAATCTAAATCTATCGTTCATTTTGCATCCCCCAAAAGGTTTTTAGAAATTGCTTCTGCAAATTTTCGGTACATACCGCGGCCGCAATCTTCCTTAACATCTTTTTTCCAATTTATACCCACGTTGTTATAAAACCATAGGTATAGCAAGGCGCACTCTCGGGGCCAGTTGTTTTCTTTCATAAATCCCTCTATCTGCCCCGGATGGTATGCCTCTGCTATCCTGTCAAAATCAATTAGTTTTTTAAGAGGTTTTGGAAGAAATAAATTGTTCCACGCATTGGCGGCGGCGGTTTCGCTTTTTCTCCAAGGTCCGCGTGCGAGACATTTATAGCAATAAAAAGAACACCTGTCGGTTAGCAAGTTGCTAATAACACCTAATTGTATATGGGTATTTCCGCATTTACACGCGTGCAATTTAATGTTCATTTCTTACCCTCCAGTAGCTCGTGTTTTTCGTAGATGTTGCCAATAATTCTAAAAACTCCGTCCACTCCCGGAAACAAAGGCATCCATATAAGCGGGTTATGAACGGCTTGCATACCAAAATAAAGATGTAGTTTGTTAAAGCGCACTACCATACCTTTCTCAAAATATGGATGAAAAAGGATATCCCCCTCGTAAATAAGTCGGCCGTTCGCATCTTTTAGCCCGGTGCATTGTACAAGTATGCAATCCTCTATATTTGCCGGGTTGGTAGGGGAAGTTCCCACACCGTCTAACGTGTTTTCAAACACGTGTTCATCCGTAAAGCAATAAACGTCAAACATTCTTTTTGTTGGCTTATGAAACGCTCTAAATTTTAATCTATCGTTCATACTCAACTCCTTTTGTTCCAAGCGTCTATGGCTTGTTCCCAATAGCTCTCTCCGTGAACTTTGCTATTTTTCCATACTTGCCTTTTGCATTTAGGGCAAGTAATAATTACTGCTCTCCCAATCAAATTAACTTGTCCTATTCCAGGTGGGACACCACAACACGGTTTTAACTTTGCCATAGTCCTAGTCCTCCTCGTCTTTCAATACCCATTCTAGGTAATAAATTGACATGGTTCTGCCTACTTTCAGTGTGAGCAATTCGTCTTTGGTTTCTTTTGCCTTATCTTCTTTTAAAAGTTTTAACATGTGTTCAATTTCTTGTTTACTTTTCATAGTCCTAGTCCTCTCTTTCTATTTCTCTTCTAGAGCAAGTTTCCATTATATGACCATATCTCCAACCTGGAGCGCAAAAATATCTATGTATGCATTTGTCACAAAGTTTTTCTTTTTTCATACTCTCACTCCTTTACTTCCTGTAAGGGACATCGTGGATGCCTACCATTTCTATGTGTATATGCATATTTTTCTATTTCTTTTTTTGTTAAAAAGCACTCTGGATGAAAGTCATATGTTGTTTCACGAAATGGACAGAATGTACAACTTTCAGGCATTTCCATATCTATCTTAACTGTCATAAGCTACTCCCAACTTTTTTCTCTCGCCAAGTACCCATTTTTCAAACTCTACGCATAAATCACATCCTTCTGCGTTGTTACATTTTGGAAAGTCGCCACAAAATGGCGCGGTTCCTGCTTCCGGCTCAACGACAGATGCTTTTTTCTTTTCGCCATTTATCGGGCCGGTTATCATCTTACATGCGCGGTTTTCCGGGAAAACAACATCTCCCGGGCCATCGCCGGCATATAATCTGCAACGAGATATTCCATTGCCTTGAACAAACAAAGCACAGTCCTTACAAGTTCTCTTTCTTTTTGACATATTCCCTCCGGATTAGCATTTAATTCCTTTTGATTGGCAAACACGGCACAAAAACCCTATTTGTGTTTGTCTGCTGTCAGCGGCAAAAAACTGATCGCCGCAATAACAACATAACTCAAAATCTTTATTTTTCTTTGACATGCGAACCGCCATCCGCTTCATACTCATACTCCGTAAAGTATTCCATTATGCCTTCCCCTCCTGTTCAAACACTACCGGCATATCAAGCATGCCGGCAATTTGTAATTCCATGCGAACTCCGGTGCTTTTATACCAACTACCAAACACATAAACCACATCGGCAGATAACATCATCCGCAAGGCGCGTTTCAAGTAAAATCCGTATGCTTTATCCGTACCATGTGTAACGGAAATATCAGCCGGATTTAATACGGTGTACCCCATTTGTTTAAATGCCTCAGCACGCAGATTAAAAGCCGCGCGGTTATAGTCAGGCAGTCCTGTCATAGGACCGGATAGATAAACAGTTTGTGTTTTGTGAATATTGCTTACATTGATTTTAATCATATAGCCCACCTCTAAATTCGTCTAAATCTTCTTGGCTCCAAATCCGACGCAACGGATGTTTAATTAATGCTTTATGCAACATCGTAAGCGTTACCCCCACCGGCAACTGCGCGCTGTGGCAACCATAGTCGGGGTGGCTCGGCGTTCCCGTAAACAAACTTTCAAGCCGCCCAGCCCCATCGTTACAATAAACACACACTGATGCCGTTAGTGGGTGGTAGCATTCCCCTTTATTCCCCAAAATCGTAATGTTTAACGAACAACGACCATGTTGCCCGCATTTTGGGCAAAGCATATTATCGTGAGCAGAAGCCAAAGACGGTAAATTGTCATTTGTTTCAAAATTAGCCATGCTTATATTCCTCACTTTCTACCTCTTGGCGAATTGAGTGAATTTGTTGGGCTAAATAATACATGTTGTACCGGCTTTTTGCTTGCCGGACGTAATACGCTATACACGCTTTGGCCTGTTCCAAATCTCTGCAATTGTCCAAAATGGCCTGAAAATGTGGAATTTCCATAGCCAAGGCAGAATTTAATATTTCATTTTTGTTCGGTTTTTTTAGTGCCGGATGTTTTGTTCCCTGCAAAAAAAACAGCACTAATTTTTCCAAATCTTTTTTGGGGTTTTCAAAATCAAGAAAATTTTTTGTGTTATATAAAAAATTATTCTTATTATTCTTATATATATAAGGTAAGGGCGGTACATTTTTTGTACCGCCGCGGTATAAATTTTGTACCGCCTGCGGTATATTTTTTGTACCGTTCGGTACATTTTTTATACCGCTAGATTTTGCCTGATAAAGTTCCCAATTTATGATTTGGATAATCAAACAGGGTTTACGCTCAACACTTATCGCGCACACACTTTCTAACTGTTTTAGCGCGCTTAAAATAGTAATTTTTGAGCGCATTCCGAAATATTGCTGTATTTCGGACAAAGTGGTTACTACTTGTCCGGTCTGATCAGCCACTAATAGCAACTCTATAAACAGGCATATCGCAGAGGCGTTTAGCCGCTGAACATGGCTACTTAAAAACCGCCTATGTAGTTTGATATAACCTGTACACGATATTTTCATCGCCATCCTTCCCCGAAATTAACAACATTTCTCAAGGTATCTACCTGTATTTCGCATCCATCGCGATCGCCCCACACCTTAGTGCTATATTTGCTCGCCACAAGCGCATCATCTGTCCACCATTTAGCTCGCGTTAAGGCATCCATAACAACTTTTTCCAGGTTGTCAAGGTCAGCCCGGCTTGTTTTGTAAATCTCAAAATTATGCTTGGGCGGCCTTTTGTACACAAACCTAACACATAACCGCAGGGCCCCTGTTAAAGGCCGCGGCGGGGCCTTTTTTGTGGCTTCTAAAAAGCAAATATAATAGAAGTCCGGGTGTTCACTATACGTGTGCCTGTTTTTAAAGTTTGCCCTAGGCCGGGCTTGTGGCTCCGGCCTTATGGGCACATAGAGAGTTAATCTCATTCTTCCTCTTCGTTACCGGGGAACTCCTCCGCCGGCTCCCCACCGTCTTCGGTTTCGGTTCCTTGCTGTTCGCCCTCAAACAAGTCCGCAGTGCGTTCATCCGATGATAAATTACGCTCCTCGATTACCTCGCCGGTCTCAGGATGTTTGACAATACGCTTTCCGGTGGTATAGTTGATTTCTACCGGGCAGTCCATTTGACGATCTTCGCCTCCGTCATTTTTGGACTTAATGGCAAGCGCTATCTCAGCCGCGCACCCTTTTACGATGTCCGTAACGAATTTACGTTTTTCGTCAAATTCGTTTTTCTTTTCAGATAACTCGGCAATTTTCTCGTTTACCGCGTTGATATCCTCTTCGGTAAACTTGTGGAATAAAGTCCGCGTTTCCGTTTCCATCTTAATGTTGTCCTGCTCTTGTTCTGCTTTTTTCTTTCTAGGCATTGGTGTTTCCTCCGTTTGATGTCGGCACCGATTCGGTGCTTTTATCTTCAATTTGGCCTGTCATAAACTGATAGGCGAGATACGTCGTCATGGTGTCCATATAGCAATACGGAATGACTAATTTGCTTTTGCCTTCCGCCGCCAGTTTCGGGGCATCGGCACCGCTAATAAACTCCTTGTACTGCGGGAGTCCAAAGCGGTTTTGTAATGTTTTGAGTTTGACAAATAATTGTCCGTTAAACTCGGTTGTAAAGTTGCGCAAATACTCTTTCATTACGTCATAGTGCGGATTAATTCCCGGCACGAAGATTGCCGGAAGTTGTAGTTTGTGCCGGATGTAGGCGTTGCGGAGTTTTGGCAAATCAAAACCGCGGCTATTAAACCCAATGATTTCCGTTGCGGCGCTCGCGCGTTCTGCGAGCCACTCCCGCAAATCAATCAGCATTTCCCGTTCAGTTTTGAAATTGCGAATTTCGCCATTAAGGCCGGGCATTGTTTTTACCGGGCAAGGATCCGGAATGCAATTCCAAACCACATTACCGGCCTCGGTGGCCACAGCAATTACGGTAATAGGGGCTCTGTCTAATAGCGCGGCCTTTTCGGTGGCTTTTTGATATGCCTCTATTTTGGCGGCGTTAATATCTTCATCCGTCTTTGCCTTTGCCGGAATTTTTGTCTCTTGCGCTTTCGTATTAATATCTTCCGGCAAAGCGTTTCCGGTTTCGATGTCAAAGCAAAAATGCCGCAGGCCGGTATTGATGACTTGTGCTTCTGCGAGTAAATTGGTAGCTTGTTTGCACATATTACCATTTCCTCCCATAACCACCGCCACGGCCATAACCGCCCCAACTACCGCGGTTTTGGTAATTCCCGCCATTTCCGCCCCAACCGCCGGCATTCTTTTGGAAACCGCGCACTTGGTAGCCCATAGAGAGTAACATCGCTATAATTTGCTGATATTGCGGGAATGTATGAGCCGGGAATTGAACATATACAGTTACGGTCATTCCGTTCATATCCGTCTCAATAGGCACGCTCCATCCGGTTGGATTAAGCATATTGCCCACTTGCGGTGTTTGCGCCGGCATTGGAGCCGGCATCATGCTCTGCCCCGGTTGCACCGTAGCAGGAACTGATGCTTGTGGCATCATGGTGTTCACTTGCCCCATTGTTTGTTTTAACACTTGGGCAATCATTTCAGGCGTTATTTGGTTTTCGTTAGCCATTTTATCTCTCCTTAGTTGATTTCAAATATCCCGGTCCCCTCATCAGCCGCCGGGAGGGCTTGTGAGCGCAACACTAAAAGTCCTGCGCCCGACATTTTTCCAACAAAATTTCTTCAATATAAACCTGTGATTTTATCTTGCGGCGCTTTTTTCCGCGCACAACCCATAATTCATTGACATCCAACTCATCCGGAGCACCGGGATCTAAATATTCGGCCTCATTACGCGGGCAACTAATAAAATATCCACGCCGGAACGTTACATCTGCCTCAATCTCTACGACCTGATTGTTCGTTTGTACTGTCGCGCAAATAAGCATTATTTCCACTCCTCTTGTATTTCCTTGCGCGTTTGGCGTACCATAAGTACAGATGCCTGAAACGCTGTTTGTCGTCCTTTTGAAAATGGAGCAATTTCCGGACGTTCCATAAACTCGTACCGTTCAAAATTCATTTGTTCGGTAAGTTTTTTTTCCAAAGTCGCTAATTGGGTTAACACCATTTCTTTTTTACTTTTCACCATAGTTTCCTCCTAATTTGCGCCATAACTTTGTTGTCCCCTCGGTCGGATACCTCCGCCCTCCGGGCGCGTGCCGCCAGTATACCTTCCTCGGGGACGCCGCGTTCTGACGCAAATTATTTTGAAACCTACTCATCCTGTTTGCCTAGGGCCAATCCGGAAACACAAAACAAAGCATGCTCCAGTAGAACCAAAATCCGCCGTACAGCAAAATCCCTATTCCAACGACCTGTGTCATTTCTTTTACGCTCATATTTCATCCACCTCTATACCCGCATACTGTGCCACAACAGTTTTGGCAAACACCCACCGGCGCGTGCCGGGGATGCGTTCGCCGGGAATTGCTCCGGCTTTTGCTAATTCGCACACCCTTCTTGGGGTTAGGTGCAAAATCTCGGCAACACGCTCTACGGTGGTTGTCGGACATCCTTTTTTTGTTTGCTCGCTTTTGTTGTTCATAAAGTTCCTTTGTCGCGTTTATTGTTGCCAAATTTGGTACAATAAAACCGAGGTATTGATAATTACTCCTATCTAGTTGGCGGCTAGATAGTGCCCGGTCTGGCTCATTATCAACAACTCGGTTTTGTGCTAATCCCAAGGGCACGGTGCCCCTAAGAAATTTTCATCGTGTTTTGGAACTAGCTCATCCTGTTGCCGGCAGGATTTTTGTTTAGCGTTCTGTTTGTGCAGCCGCTATTAACGTACGTTCTTTGACAATTTCCGATATGAGGAAATTTCAATTAGACGTAAACGCCGGCAACAGGTAACAAATTGGTGTACAGGTAGCTGTACGCCGCCGTTATCTGTTTTGTCAAAAATTATTGCAGTTACTGGGAAAGATGCAAATTTCTTTTTCGGCCTTCCTTCGGTTGATTCTTCTGTTAATTATAAAGAAAGTATTAACCTTATGAAACAAGCAATTGCTAAACTGCAGGGGGAATAATGTGAAACAAAATAAAATAAAAGACAAACAATTAGCGTTTTATCAAACCGTCCTTGCAGAACAACTGAAAATGGGTTCTGGAATGACGAATATCCTTATTACTCTTTCCGTTTCTTTAATAGCATTGTTGCCACACATTTATAAAAATGGGCAACGTGAATTATTAAATGTAATTTTGGTGGGATATGGTCTTGTAGTCCTTCTAGGATTACTTATGCACAGAATAGATTATAGACAATTGCAAGAGTTACAAAAAAGAAATAACGGAGAAAAAAGTAAAGATTTTTCTAAAATTACATACCCGCTACTCGTCTGCATGTTAACAACTTTTTTTCTAACATCTTCGGTAATGATATATGTGGGTACCCATTTAATTTCAGATAAGGAGAATATAACTATGCCAGTTCAGAAGATAATAATAAATTGTGAAGAAAGAAAAGATTATAGTGGAATTACTGTTCCAACGGTGGGCGGTGGAAAAAAACCTAAAAAGGATATTCAAAAATAAGGAGATAAACAATGAAGAAACTAATTAGTATATTCGCAGTATGTTTGTGTGCCGGATGCGCTATGGGTATCAATCAAAGCGTAGCCACAATAAACGGCAAGCAATATCTGGTGGAAAAAGAGACATTTTGTCTCCCTATTTTGCCAGTTGCACAATGGAGTGGAGATCCTAAATTCACAGACTTATCAAAGTTAAATCCAGATAATAGTATTGCCAAAAATATTTTGAAAGAAGTAACGCAATCATGCAAAGACCAACAACCTTCTTCGAGGTATGTTTCAGAAGACATGTACGATTGTATATTGGAAAAATTAGAAAAACTTTCACAATAGATAAAATATACTGAATAAACAGAATAAGCGTAATAAAGATTGAACAATACAATACCGACACGAAAATATAAGTGTCGGTATTTTTTTGTCTAAAACGGAGGTGTTTTATGCTGTATTTACGCAACAACACTTATTATACGTCGTACTATCACAACGGTAAGCGTTACCGCCAATCATTACATACAACCGATGAAAAACAAGCCAAATCACGTGAAATTACCATTATTTCCTATATGATGGGGAGCAATATAAAAACCGGGGAAATAACACTGTGGCGCGATTTTAAACGTTGGTATTTTCATTATTTGGCATGGAATAAATCCAAGGGCACGCAGTATATCCAACGCCGGGCTGTGGAGTTGATGGAGTTGTATCGCACACCGTATTATTTGCGCCATATCACGCCGGATTTCCTTAATAATTGGAAAGAATTTTTATGGAAAGAATATCAGGGGCGGCGGGCGGCTTGTCGGAACCGATACATCCGGGCCATTAAGTGTATGATGCACGTGGCCGAACAACAAGGGAAAATTGGCATCCGGCAAAATTGGGAAATGGTAAAGAGGGATTACATGGAAACCGAACACCGCATAGAATATCACAGTGCCGAAGAATTGCAGGCAATCAAAACAGCTTTGGCAAACGAGGGAGATTTGCTCACCGTGTTTTATATGGGCTGGGCATGTGGCCTGCGCCGAGGGGAAATTGCACACTTATATAAGACGGATTATGACCCTCGCACGCACACTATTACGGTGTCAGCCAAAGATAATTGGCAGCCCAAAACCAAAAAATCAGCCCGGACCATTCCGTTAATCCCGGAAGTAGAGTTATATTTACAGGAAAGCATACGCCGCACCTCGGCCAGCATTTATTTAATCAATTTAGCCGGAAACAGGGAAAAGGCCGGATATTTGAGTTTGCAGTATATTCGCACTCTAAAGGCCAAACTACCGCATTTGCATTGTTATTTACACAAGTTACGGCATACTTTTGGCAGTTTACTGGTACAACAGGGGGTACCCTTGAAGACGGTATCTGATTTAATGGGACACCGTAATATTTTACAGACAGAAAAGTATGTGCATATAGGGGAAAAACAGCAAATACAGGCGGTTAGTTATTTGCCGCGAATTTAAACTTTGTGACACAGTTGCCGGCGTTTACGTCTAATTGAAATTTCCTCATATCGGTATTTTTTTATCTATACACCGTCCCAATTTGTGCCCGCATTTTACAGGCACAAAAGACACAATTCTGTTGCTAAAATAACCCATATTGGGAGGTTATTTTATGTTTATTTACACAGATCCAAGAACTAAAATTAAATACATCTCATATACCGATCCTGCCGGCAGACGAGTCCGGTGCTCGCTGGGGACAACAAGCGGTGCTGTGGCAACAATAAAAGCCGCCGAAATATTAGACAAAAAGAAAGCCAAAAACAGCGAATATGTAACCAGTGAAGAGTTTTTAGTCAGATACAGGGCATATATCAAAGCAACAAGAAGTAAACAAACGTGCAAGATATTTGAAACAGCATGGCGCAAATTGGAAAATTTTAAGTCAATTAAAAGGTTGGATGACTTTTCCCCAACATTACTTGATGACCTGCTAATTTGCCTTAAAAGCAAAGGCGATGGTGTCTCCGGAATAAATCGTTCGATACGTGCTTTACGAACAGCCGCAAAACAAGCGGAATATTGGCATCTTTTGGCACCGCAGGATTGGAGTTCTATGATAAAGCTCCATGAAAAGAAACATCGTGTAGAATTTCACACGACACAAGAGATGGAAATCATCCTTAAATCGTTTAAGGATATCACAGGCATTGTTATCACGCTATTAGCATATCAGGCCGGGTTACGCCGCGCAGAGGCGGCCTTTATCAAGTGGGAACATGTGGAATTTGATTTCAACCGGATCTATGTACCGGCAAACAAAACAGACGAATTTCGACATATACCAATGACCTTGACCCTTAAAAAAGCCCTGTTGGAGGCAAAATCCAAATCAAATAGCGAGTATGTAGTAGTGTTGCCAAAGGGGAATAGAAATAGCAAAGATTACATCTCGTCTTACTACTCTTGCCACACAAAAGGGCTTCCATTTCATTGTTTTTATCACAAATTACGCCATACTTTTGCGAGTCAATTGGTTCAAAATGGAGCCGATTTGTACTATGTTTCAAAGTTGATGGGCCATTCGTCAATCAAAATGACCGAAAAATACGCACATTTGTCACAGCATAACCTGATTAATACAATGGAACTATTACCGCAACCGGATGTCAGCAAAATTGTCAGCACCCCGTCTGAGAATAATTCTTAGTCCGGAAACCATATAAAAACCCCCACAACTTGTGGGGGTTTTTATGTGGTGTCTTCGGACAGCAACACAAACTGCTTTGTGTTGCGGTAGGACGAGAAAGCCGGAGCCTTATGCGAGTTTGAGTGCGAGCCGCACAGGCGAGAACGAAAGGCGAGCATGGCGAGGCGGGGCCGCGAGCGCCGCACGTCAGTAAGGCGACTTGTGGCCGAGTTCTTAGTCCACCTCAATTTTTCCCCCACAACTTGTGGGGGTTTTTGTATGGTGTCTTCGGACCGCAACACAAACTGCTTTGTGTTGCGGTTAGGACTTAAAGGCCGGAGCAAGATGCCAGTTTGCAACAACGAAGTAGAGCATTTTACGAAGAAAAATGACATTCTCCCAATCCGCGGATTTTTCAATGGAATTTTGCCAGAGTGCGCGGTGCGGGTTTTCAAACGAAAATGCTCTAATTCTAGGCGCAAACGAGGAAGGTATACTGGCGGCACGCGCCCGTAGGGCGGAGGTATCCGACCGAGTTTGCAACAACGAAGTAGCGCATTTTACGACGAAAAATGACAGGCAACCTTTACGCGTTCTTCTATGGGCATAAATGTTTTATCCGGGGCTTCTTTGTGCAAGGGTACCCCAAAAGGCATTTGCGCAATTAGTTTCCAATCTAACGGAACGTGAAATTGGTGGTGGACCTCTAAATCCACCAATGGGTTATAATGTTGCAAACTAGCCCCCATGCCATTTTCGGCTAGCGCGGTCCAGACGGCAAACTCCGCCATCGCATTACCCTGATAGGCCCAGTATGGGAACTGGTCCTTATACATGGGGAATTGGTGCTGCAACCCCTCAATCACACTCCAATCCTCAAAAAACAAAATCGTACCGTACGCGGCAGAAAAAGCAGACAGTTTTTCTTGCGTAGGGCCGAACTTCTCCGGCGGGCATATTTCTTGTAGTTCATGTTGGGCAATGTCCCAAAATTGTTTGTGCTTATCGGCGCATAATAACAGTACACGTGTACTTTGGCTGTTAAATGCGCTGGGCGTGTATTTTACCGCCGTTTGAATCAGTTGCACTAATTCTTCTTTGGGAAGCGTGCTTTTGTTGGTTAAATCATAGCGCGTGCGGCGTTGTTGGATTTGGTGTAAAAAATTTTCTTTCATAGAGACCTCCTTGCGTGTTAGTAGGATAAAAAATTCTATTTTCTCCGTCAACCTCAAAAAATTGATTAGAATGTGATATAATAAATTATCTTAGTTGTGAGGAGTTTTTGCCGCAGTTTAAAAATTTGATGATGTTTTTGGAAGTTACACTTCGGGTGTAATACTGCCTGTATCAGGCCGTCACCAATCCAAAAGCAACCGTTTTAGGCACAAAATAGCGGACCTTCGAAACCCGCCATTTTGTGCCGAGTGCTTGCCATTTAGTTGGCAGGCCACGGCTGTTTTGTGTGAGAGTTTGGTGACGCTCAGGCAAGATAAGCCGTTTTTATTTTGCCTGGGCCGACATAATAATAAGGAAAGAAAGTATGAAAATAGAACAAGATTCTCAAGTTGTAATTTGTCCCCCTTGTGGGGAAAACGTCGGCCTGCCGACAAAAAGAGGGGCTAATAAGAAAAACCTTTTTCTACCCCGCCTAACGGCGGTACTCCCTCCACAGGGGAGGGAGATGAAATACACAAGGATGACTTCTTTTATGATACCCCCGCACCCGGTCCCGCACGATTTTATCGCCCGCTCTGTCACCCCGCAGTGTTTTAGTGCGGGGTATAGCGGGCGTACAGGATTTACGCTTATTGAACTGTTGGTAGTTGTTCTCATTATCGGCATATTGGCGGCAGTAGCACTGCCGCAGTATCAAAAGGCAGTAAAGCGCGCCCAAGGGCGTGAAGTAATTGTGGCTATTAACGCCCTAGACAAGGCATTGGCTATGTATGCACTAACGCATGGAGATACCTGTGGACAAGATATAGGGCATTGTCACCAATGGGAAGGATTGGATATTGAAATACCACATACACAACATTTTGAACAAGGCGGAATAGGGACACAAGAACTTACTAATGGGGCTTATGCCACTTTTCAAAGTAAAACCGGTGATGCAGAACTTACTGTTAGATGGAATGAAACAACAGGACGTCGGGTTTCAGCAACTTGCATGGGCAGTGATTGCGGTGCCTATTTTGATTTTGCAGGAACATGTACCACGGAAACAGTAAAAATGTGCTACGGTAATCCTGTCGATAGGCCAACTGATTGGGACAATTGCCCGTCACACCAAAAATCAGAGGGAGAGTTGACTTCCTGTGAGCTGGATATATAATTGGTAAACAAGTTGCAGGCCGGGCTTGCGGTTTTTGCCGCAAGCGCGGAAAATTTTTCAATAGAAAATGCCCTAATTCTAGGCGCAAAAGGGGTTGTCAATGAGTCCTTCTTGCCTTTGCGCCGCTAAGATTTTTGTGCTAGTACGCACTTTCTTTTGTGCAGGCATAGTTACTATGCCAAACAAAAAAAGAAAGTAATAGTCAAAAAGAAGTGCGGCCCGAAGGGTTTCGCCGTTTTTGGGTACGGCTTTGTTAAAAAAGTTTGCCAATATTATATTGTCTGCACTTTTTTGCCGCGCCTTACTGTTCCAAAAACGGCTAAACGCAAAGAGCGATAAGAACTCATTGCCAACCCAGTATACTGTCGGCACGCGCCCGTAGGGCGGAGGTATCCGACCGAGTTTGCAACAACGAAGTAGGGCATTTTAGGAAGAAATACCCCCGAGAGGAGTTGAACCTCCAACCTTATCCTTAGGACGGATCCGCTCTATCCAATTGAGCTACGGGGGCGCAACAAATTAGCGTTTTTTGGAAACTTTTTTCGCGGGCTTTTTAGCGGTTTTTTTAGGGGCCGCATTTTTCACTACTTTGTTCACCGCTTTTTTAGTCGTTTTGGCAACGGTTTTCTTACCAACGGATTTTTTGACGGCACGTTTTGTAGGGGTTTTGGCAGCCGCCTTTTGCCGGGCCATTTTTTGTTTGGCCTGTTCTACTTTATGCCGGATGAGTTTGACAAGCGGGCTATCCTCTGCTTCCCCTAAAATGTTAGTTTTTGTGCGGGTACGCATGGCGGGATGTAATTTGGCGGTGCGGAAATCTTCCACGGTCGTTTCCAAAATACCGGCTTTCTGGGCGGCTCGGCGCAGGGTACGGATGGCGCGCTCCTCAATTTGGCGTACGCGCTCACGCGAGAGGCCCAACATCTCGGCCACTTCGCCCAATGTTTTGGGGTCGTTGTCATTTAACCCATAGCGCAGGACAATAATTTGGCGGTCCCGCTCTTGCAAATCATCTAAACTTTGGCGCATGCTGGCCTGGTCTTCACTAGCGACAAACATGTCGTGCGGGTTACCCTTTCCGTCGTCACTGATTACTTCTTCCAACGTCATTTCGTCTTCTTCGCGCACCAGTGAGGCAAGCGAGTCCACCCCTTTAGCGGCGTTTAGCGTATCCATAATAGATTTTACCTGCCGGGCAGTAAGGTTTAATTCCTCGGCCATTTCCCGCAAAGAAGGGTCCCGCCCGTTGGTTTCTTTGAGTTCATTCCACGCTTTAAACCAACGTTTTAAATTACCCCACGCATGCGACGGAATTTTAATAGAACCGGATTGTTCTTCAATATATTTGCGGATGTACTGCTCAACCCAATAAATAGCATAGGTGGAAAAGCGAAACCCTTTTTTAGGTTCAAATTTTTCTATGGCCTGCATCAGCCCCAGGTTTCCTTCTTCAATTAAATCCATCAGTTCCATGCCGGGGCGTTGGAAACGTTTGGCCGTTGGTATCACCAGGCGCAAATTCATTTCCATCATGCGGGTTTTGGCGTCTTCGTCGCCTTTTTTAACACGTTTCCATAACTGGGCCATTTCATCACGGTCAATTTCTTGTGTAATTTGACCCAACTGCTTAAAATATTCGTTAATGCTATCTAGTCCGGTTTCCATACTTGTATGATAGCAAATTTTGCTTACCAATGGGTACAGTACCCCCGGAGTTTGGAAAAACGTTGACAAATGAAACTTCCCGGGATGAGACAGGGAGTATTGCGGCCGTTTTAATAAATGAGTCCTTTTTGCAAACTGACCCGGTATTTCATGGGACAATGCCGGGCATTAAAAAGCCCGCCTCTTATCACTAAAAGGCGGGCTGTGTAAACAAATTCTGCTTATTTACCGGTTACCACAGTACATACTTCGGCATACACAGCATAACTCTTAATATCCGTGTTGACAGAAGCCACTTGTGTAATGTGTCCGTTACGTTTAGCCGCTTCTACGGACATATCCCCGGCTAAATAAATACCAAAATAGTTTTTGGCACACGCTTTACCGGTTTTGGTTCCAATGGCGTTAGTCACCAGGTTGGGCTGGTTGGTCATTTCAATAAGCGCAGACCCGGCATGAGTAGGCACCATAGCACACGCCCCCACCGAAAGAGCCCCCAACATCAGTAATACTAGTTTTTTCATACAGTTCTCCTAATTTATAAGATAGTTTATTGTAACATATTTTCCACACTTACAGCGGGATATTCCCCTGGCGTGGGTTTTTCTTCGGGTCCCGCTTCTTTTTAAGCACTTCAAATGCGCGGATGATTTTGTAGCGCGCATGTGCGGGTTCAATGACTTCGTCAATAGACCCATTGGTGGCGGCCTGGTAGGGTGAGGCAAATTTGTTGGAATATTCCTGCGTCATTTGTTGCTTGAGTTCTTCTTTTTTGGCCTCGTCGGTTTCTTTCTTTAAATCGCGCGAGTATAAAATTTCTACCGCGCCGCGCGGGCCCATGACTGCAATTTCTGCCGACGGAAAAGCAAAGTTAAAATCCCCCCGCAAATACTTACTGCCCATGGCAATATACGCCCCGCCGTATGCCTTGCGCAGGACCAGGGTTACTTTGGGGATAGAGGCCTCGGAATACGCATAGAGCAGTTTAGCCCCATGGCGGATGATACCGCCGTGTTCCTGCGCTACGCCGGGCAAATAGCCCCCGGTGTCTACCAAAGTTAACAGCGGAATGTTAAATGCATTTAAGAAACGGATAAAGCGCGCGGCCTTATCGCTGGCGTCGCAATCCAACGCACCGCCCATGACAGCCGGGTTATTGGCCACTACGCCCACCACCTGCCCGCCTAATCGGATAAACCCGATCACCACGTTTTTGGCAAAATTCTGATGGATTTCAAAAAAACCAAAATCGTCGGCCAGCCGCCAAATAACGTGCTGGATACGAAAGGCCTTTTTAGGGTCCATTTCACACACACGTTCCAACACCGGCACCTGCCGGTTTACTAAATCACTCGTGGTAACAAGCGGAGCATATTCTTCACAATTTTGCGGCAGGAAGGAAAGCAGTTCACGCACTTGGCGGAAACAATCCTGCTCTGACTTGGCCACAAACTGGCACACGCCGCTTTTTTGGCTATGCGGGGCACTGCCGCCTAAGGTATCAAAGTCCACTTCTTCCCCGGTGGCGGCTTTCACAGCCCCCGGCCCGGTAATAAACATGTGGCTGATGCCTTCCACCATAAAAATAAAGTCCGTTAGCGCGGGGGAATATGCCGCACCGCCGGCACAAGGGCCCAAAATAATAGAAATTTGCGGAATCACGCCCGAGGCCTTTACGTTGCGGTAAAAAATTTCACCAAATCCGTTTAAACTATCCACCCCTTCCTGGATGCGCGCCCCGCCGGAGTCCAACAGCCCGATGACCGGAATTTTGGCATCCAGTGCGCGGTCCATCAGTGCGGCGATTTTTTGCGCGTGGGCCAGGCCTAAACTGCCGCCCAGTTGTGTAAAGTCCTGCGCGTACAGGGCCACTTCGCGCCCGTTAATACGCCCAAAACCAGTGATGACACCGTCGCCCTTAATATGTTTATCTTTAATGCCAAAGTCACTGCAGGAACTTTCCATTAAACTTTTAATTTCAATAAAACTGTCTTTATCTAATAAATACGAAATACGTTCGCGCGCGGTCATTTTGCCTTTATCGTGCTGGGCTTTGATACGTTCTTCGCCCGCGCCTTTTTGCGCGTCTTGCATAACCTGACGGAATTTTACAATTTTTTCCGGTGCCGGATCGGTAGACGGTTTGTCTAACCGGGGGTCTTCAAATAGTTCTATCATAGTTCCTCCGTACCTATATTTTACTAAATATGGATACTCTTTGGCGTGTGAATAACGGCACCGCGTACGTGCGATTTTACGCACAAAATTTAAAAACAAAAGATTTTTAAATTTTGTTGCTTCCCTGCGATACAATTTTCCACATTTGGCCGCCTTTGCGGTCCCTTGCCCTTGACGTACCATCCAGGTACGCCTATGCGGGCAACT
>JAZNXF010000037.1:0-63981 GCA_045593745.1 Elusimicrobiaceae bacterium
AGGGCAGATGAGGGGGTATCAATGAGGGTATCCTTATTATCTTTCCCCCTCACCCGGCACTTCGTGCCACCCTCTCCCTCAAGGGAGAGGTAATCAGTTGTTTGCGTTTGTCCCCGCCGGGTATTTTGTACGTTCATAAACTTGCTCCTTAATTTATATTCAATTTAAACCTTGGAACACAAAAAAACGGCCTATACTTTTTGAGCTTCTGATCATCCTCATCCAGTAATAGCCGTAATCTCTTGCAACCAAGCAAGAAACATTCAGCACAAAACAAAGGGATTATAAGTTCCTTTATTTTGTACTTTTATGGGCTATTTTTGGAGATCAGAAGTTTGCTTATGCAAAGATCCGTTTCTTAAACGGTTCCAAAAACAGGTTAAATTGTATTCATAGTATAATAAAAAAACGGTAAAATAACAAGAAAAAAATCCAATAAGTTCACTTCAAACGGCACACAATCTGCAGAGAAATAAATACTTTCAAAAAATTCCCCTTACAAAAAACGTACAAGCAAGGTCCCGGACAATATTCCGGGATGACATGCTAGTTGAATCATGGCGGGGTAATTATTTTCCGTCGCTTAAATAGTGGCAACCGACACTGCGTTTATTTTGTAAGGCGGCGTAGGTAATCAGTAACGCGGTGCGTACGCCGTTGCGCAGGTCAATTAACTCCTGGCAGGGTTTGGTTCCTTTGTAAAAAACATCAATCTCGTTATGCAAGTGGCGCAAGATTTTTTCGGCCCGCTCTAAATGTTTTTGGCTGCGGATGAGCCCCACATAGTTCCACATGGTACTACGCAGGGTGGCCAAATCCTGCTTGACTAAATTGACATCCGGCAGTTGGGTAGGTACCACCCATTCTTTGGGCGTAGGAATGTGAAAAGATTGGGTAGCAATATCTTTGGCGTCTTCTTCCGCGCACAGATACCCCATGGCAACGGCTTCTAATAAAGAGGTACTGGCTAAGCGGTTGGCCCCATGGTACCCCGTGCAGGCCGTTTCCCCAATGGCGTTTAGGTGCGTAATGTTAGTACGGCCTTGCGGGGTAGCGTAGATGCCCCCGCAAAAATAATGCGCGGCGGGAACGACGGGAACCGGCACTTTAGTCATATCGTACCCCCCCTCTAAACATTTTTGGTAAATAGCCGGGAAGCGCTCTTTGGTTTCCTGCGCGTTGTTGGCCGTAATATCTAAGTAGACACAATCGTGCGAGGTTTCTAACCGTTCTTCTTCTATGGCGCGGGCGACAATATCGCGCGGGGCCAGGTCCTTAAGCGGGTGGTATTTGGGCATAAAGGCCTCGCCGTTGCTGTTGCGCAACACAGCCCCTTCCCCGCGCAATGCTTCCGACAACAAAAAACTTTTCCCTTTGGCAAAAACAGTCGGGTGAAATTGCACAAACTCCATATTCATCACGCGCGCACCTACGCGGTACGCCATGGCAATCCCATGGCCGTAGGAATGTTCGGCATTGGTGGTATGTTTATACAGTTGCCCCACACCGCCGGTAGCCAAAACGGTTTTTTTTGCCGTAATCGCGTACACTTCCCCGGTTTTATTATCTAACACGTACGCCCCAAATACCGTAAGCGGGTAGTAGCGGTCCATTAAATCCACCGAACTGTGTGACAAGGTTAACAGGTCAATGGCACTGGTAAATTCTTTGACCGTAATAAGCGGGTTGTTGCGCACCGATTGCTGGATAGCGGAAAGCATGGCGTGCCCGGTAGTATCTTTGGAATAAATAATACGGTTTTTGCGGTGTGCCCCTTCCCGCGTGAAACGAAGTTGGTGGTTTTCATCCCGGTCAAAGGGAACGGATAAATCGGTTAAAAAAACTTCCTCTACGGCTTTGCACCCGGCGGCGGAAATTTCCTGCACGGCGGCGTTATTGCACATGTGGGCGGTGGCCAGTTGTACGTCTTGCAACAAATCGGCCAGGTTCATTTCCGGTTCATATACAATGCCGCCTTGGGCCAAATCACTGTTGGCCTGGGGCATTTCCCCACAACATAAAAGCATGGTTTTAAGGCCTTTTTTGGCGGCCTGGTGGGCATATACACAGCCGGCAATCCCGGCCCCAATGACTAATGCATCCGTAGATACTGTTTTCATACGTATATTATATAATTTTAGGCACTAAAAATGCCCCCAACCGGGGGCATAGCAATAAAAGAATTGCACTAATGGGTATAGGCAGGTTGTGTGCAAACCCAGGCACCTGAAGATAGCGTAGAAGCATCGTCAGCACTTTCCACACACGTGCGGTAGCCCATCGATTCGCAGAATGCTTTGCCGTCCTCAGTTTTTCCAATACACGCTACCCGGCCGCGGGCAAATGTAGTAGCATCAAAATTATAAGGAACACACTCCGGGGTAACTTCTATGTCGTAATTGGGGTAATTTGGGTCTGAATAAGACACCACATAGCAATAAGGGGAAGGATCTGCCGAGGTGGGGTGATACAGGCCTTGCAGTTGGGCATCCAGCCGATCTTGGGCGGCTTTTTCCACTTGCCGGTTAGCGATGGCAATATTATTACTAAAATGGGCTTGTGCAACCGATTTTTTGTAATACCCTACCCCAAAACTGGTCATTAACCCAATAATCACAACTACTGCTAACAATTCTGCCAATGTAAAACCTTGTTTAGATAACACCATAGTATTTCTCCTTTCTATTATTATACCCTTTTTTGGAATAGTTTCAAGGGTTTATCTTGCAAAAGACCGCAAAAACCGTTATACTATGTAACAGGAGAATGACTATGAATAATAAGTATGGCTTTACATTAGTGGAATTATTAACCGTAGTAATTATTTTAAGTATTTTAACGGCTATTGCAGTGCCTCAATATACCAAGGCAGTGGCACGCGCTACAGCGGCAAATGCCTTAATTAGTTTAAAAACAGTTTTTGATGCTTCCAAACGCTATTACTCCACCCACGACCAGTGGCCCACCTCTTTTGTGGGATTAGACACTAAACTCTTGCTTAACGACGGAAGTACAGATACATCCGGCGAGTTTAAATATACGTTTGATGCCGCCACCCGGTCCGTTTCCGCTAATTTGGTAGTACCGGGAGAAACTGACCACCCTTATTGGCTAACTGCTACTTACCGCACTGCAGGCGGAAAACGTGACGAATATACTTGCCAGTCCGCAAGTGATAGCGGCAAGTTCCGCGAATTGTGTGAATCCCTGTGTGCGGCTAGTGAAACCGGAAATCCTTGCGTGATTAAATAGAATGAAATAAGTAATTTTGAAAAATCCTCCGTTCTAATCGGGGGATTTTTAATGGCGTTTGTGCTTGCGTTTGTGAAATCGGTTGACAGGGTGTGAAGGCCGACTTAATGGCTGCAATTTTTTACGCGCTTTTTTGCCTACCTTTACCGTATGAAACGGTTGCGAGGATAGCGATGTATTGTCCGCATCCAACATATGGGCTGACGAAACGGCTTTGCGAAAAGTTTGGGGCTTTTTGGCTTGGCGCATACTTACCCGCGGGGCAACCGGTTCAGACGGTTTAGCCGCAGGCGTTAGCGTAGTGGAGTTCCGTTTTACGGCCGGGCGTTTCTTGCGCGGGTTGGCGTGGGCGGCCCCTTCTTCATGGGCCACAAATTTGGGGGCCGGTAGCGGGTCAATGGTTTTGGCAACGGTTTTTACTGCGCTGGCAAATTTCGTTACACGCTCAATTTCCTTCCAACTTTGTCCATTATCACAAATAAACGAAATAGCACTGCCCACACTGCCTGCGCGCCCGGTGCGGCCAATGCGGTGGATATAATCTTGCGCAGATTGGGGTAAATCATAGTTAATGACATGGGCAATATGGGCTACGTCTAATCCGCGGGCGGCCAGGTCGGTAGCTACCAGCACGCGTACCGCGCCGCTACGGAAAAATTCTAAAATCTGCCGGCGGCGGTTTTGGCGCAGTTCCCCATGCAAGGCATTGGCTTTTTGGCCGTAGCGTTTAAGTTCTTTGGCTAAGCGTTCGGCCCCGTGTTTGGTTTTAACAAATACTAAAATACTTCCCGCGCGGGTGTTTAGTTCATGCAACAGTTGGGGTAGTTTTTCCCGCACGGACACATACACAATTTCTTGCAATACTTGAGCGGAAGTGTCCGTTACTTGCCCCACTTGCACCCGGGCGGGAGAAGTTAAAAATTCTTGAGATAATTGCAAAATTTCTTTGGGAAGCGTAGCCGAAAACAACAGCGTTTGGCGCGGGGCAGGCAAGGATGAGATAATACGGCGCATATCCTCAATAAAACCCATATCCAGCATGCGGTCTGTTTCATCTAACACTAAAAAATGTGTTTGGGTGAGGTTCACACTTTTGCGGGAAAGATGGTCCATCAGCCGCCCCGGTGTGGCAATAATCACGCGCGGCTTACGGCGCAAGGCAGCGTACTGTTTATGAATATTATCCCCCCCAATGACCAGGGCGGCGGGATAAACGTGTGCATCATCTGCTAGTTTATTTAATTCTTTAAAAATTTGCTCGGCCAGTTCACGCGTGGGTGATAAAATAAGTGCGTTTTGTGTGGGATTTTTTTCCAGAAAAACAAGAAGCGGCAGTAAAAACGCCAGTGTCTTACCGGTACCGGTAGGCGCAGTGCCCAACACATCTTGGCCGCACAACGCAGGCGGCAACGCGCGCGTTTGAATGGGCGTTGGCTCTTTAATTAACTGGCGTTTTAACGCAGTTTGTAACCACGCAGGCAACTGTTCAAACGGGGTCATTTCTCCTCCGCAAGGGCTTTTTCCACTTCTTCATTTAAGGACAGCCAGCGTTCTTCGGTCTTTTGCAGTTCATCAGTTAGAAGGGCCAGTTCAATACTGCTATCCGCAGAATATTGCGTGACAAGTTGCTCTTCCAACGCGGTTTTTCGGGTGTGCAGTTTTTCCAGTTTTTCGTCTAACGCGCGGATTTCTTTTTTAAGCGGAGCCACACGCGCCCGGCGGGCGGCGGCCTCTTTGCGCTGAAATTCTTTAGAGGTCATTTTATCACTGGCCAGGTCGTTACGGTCGTTATTTTTTAGCAGTTGGGCTTTGTAATCATCCAGGTCCCCGGTAAAGGTTTGGCACGTGCCGCGGCGGACAATCCATAACGTATCGCACGTGAGTTCAATGACGTGTAAATCGTGCGTGATAAGCACCACGGCCCCTTCGTAATTATTCAGGGCCTCAATTAACGCGGCGCGGGACTGAATGTCTAAATGGTTAGTGGGTTCGTCTAAAATCAACAGGTGCGGGGCATCCTTGGTAATTAACGCCAAAAGCAGGCGGGATTTTTCCCCCCCGGATAAACTGCCAATAAGCGTATCACTTTTTGCTTTGTTTAGGCCAAACGCGCCTAACTGCGCGCGGATTTGCGTTTCGGTAGACAGGGGCATTTGCGCGCTTAACATTTCATAGGGCGTTTTTTCCACATCCAGTTCTTCCGTCTGGTGTTGGGAGAAATAGGCAATCTTCATTTTTTTGGCGGTGGTCATTTTACCCGCCATTAAAAGCAAACGGTGTGATAAAATTTTGGCTAGCGTGGATTTACCATTTCCGTTAGCCCCTAACAGGGCAATACGGTCGTCTGGCTCTATGCGTAAATTTAACTGTTGTAAGACCGGCTTATCGTCATAGCCCGCTACGCCGTTTTCAATAGTTAACAGGGAATTATTTAATTTTTCCGGCGAGGGAAATTCAAAATGTGCTTCCGGGTCTTTGGGAATAGCGGGGGCGTCGCCTAGTTTTTCAATCATTTTTAAACGGCTTTGCGCTTGTTTGGCTTTGGTGGCTTTGTAGCGGAAACGGTCCACAAAACTTTGCAAATGCGCTACCACCCGCTCGTGCTTGGCGGCGGCTAGTTTGGCCCCCTCTATGGCGGCGGCGCGGGTGCGTTCGTACGTGTCGTAATTGCCGTTATAGAGTTTAAGTTGTCCGTCCTCTACGTGGATAATATGGTCACACAGCATATTTAAAATGTGCCTATCGTGCGAGATAATAAACACCGTTTTATCCACGCGCACCAGGTAGTTTTCCAGCCACATGGCAGTTTCTAAATCCAGGTGGTTGGTGGGCTCGTCTAACAACAAACAATTTGACGGTGCGTACAAACACGCGGCCACATTGGCGCGTACTTGCCACCCGCCGGAAAATTCTTTTAAGGGGCGTTTAAAATCGTCGTTCACAAACCCAAGGCCGCTTAAAATAGCACTGGCGCGGGCCTGGGCACTATGCGCGCCCAAAAATTCCAGGCGGTCAAATACTTCCGCCATGCGCTCGCCGGTAATTTGTGGGTTTTCCAACTCTTTTTGAAGGAGTGTGAGTTCTTTATCGGCCGATAGCACATAATCCAGTAGCCCCACGGATGGGTCGGCAATGTCCTGCGCCACGCTGGCAATTTGCGTGCCGCGGGAAATTTCTATTTTGCCGCCGTCTGGTGAAAATTTGCCTTCAATCAGTTTAAAAAGCGTGGATTTTCCGCACCCGTTGGGGCCCACAAGCCCCACTTTTTGCCCATCATGAATTAAAACAGAAGTATCGTCAAACAACGTACGCAGGCCAAAGTGAAACGAGAGCGTTTTAATGTCTATCATACTTTATATTTTAGCAAATATAGAAGTTCCCCGGCGAAAGTGCCGGGGAAATCCATAAAAACAGATTCGTCCGGTTAAAAATGCTTTTTATAAGCGTGTCAATGGATATTAGTTTAAATAACAACGCGTTGTTGTAAGCATTGGACAATGTGCAGCTGGACACGCAGGGTATGTTATTTCTTCGATCACACAATTAAAATATTCGGAACATTTTTGCACGGGTGCTTCACAATATGAATCTATTTTTTTACCATTTTCCCACTCACTACGTACCCAAAACAGATCCCCTTGATGTTGTAAGAGAAATAAAGAGGAATCTTCATCCCCAGAACCAACTTGAAATGTGGAAGTAGAAAGGGGAGCCCCTGTAAAAACACCAGAATATTTCCAAAATTTTAGTTCCGGCATTTGTATATTTAGTGTATTCGCATTAATATGCTTGTAATTACCATGATTCAAATAATAATCTGCCAATGCTTTGTCCATAGTATCAATAGCATTTAGGGCTTCCGTCCCATGGGCTTTTTTGATAGCTTTTTGATATTGCGGCAATGCCACGGCGGCTAATATGCCAATAATGAGAACAACTACCAGTAACTCTATGAGGGTAAACCCTCCATTATTTAATAATGTCGTCATTCCAAACTTGATTTGGAATCTTCCACGCACGTTGTTTACGAACCTAAACGGCAAACGTTGAAGATCCTGAATCAAGTTCAGGATGACTTGATTTTTTATAACAATTTGCGTATTACCCCGCCGGATGTGTTTGTTATTCATACGTTTTGTCTCCTTATTTTTTGTCAGGTTGCACCTGACCTATATGTTCAATTCCCTGCTTATCAAACCCAACAAAAAAACGGCTACTTTTGTTAGACCAAGTAGAGGAGCCAAACAAAAAACAGCCGTAATCTACCGCATAAAACGGTAAACATTCGGCACAACAGAAATGGGTAATTAGTCCGTTTCTGTTGCGCCTAATTAGGCCGTTTTTGGACTCTACTTGAATTTGTTACAAATCCACCGTATTCTGCATACGGTTCCAAAAACAGATGAAATTGTATCTATAGTATAATAAAAAAGTTCGTATTATTCAATATAATAATTGTACAATACCTATATGGATTTACCACACGATTTTACCGATTATACCGCCGCATTATTCGGCCCAAAACGCTGGGAAAAGTATCTGCGCGCCTTTAGTGAGAAGGCCCCGGTTAGCGTGCGGTTCAGCCCCTGGAAAACACCTGCAACATTTCCGTTTGAAAACGCCACCCCCATTCCCTGGTGCCGGCAGGCGTATTGGTTACAAGAACGGCCCAATTTTACGTTAGACCCCTTATTTCACGCGGGGGCCTATTATGTGCAAGAGGCAGGGTCTCTATTTTTAGATACAGCTCTGCGCCAGCACATTACAACCCCGGTAAGTGCCTTGGATTTGTGTGCCGCGCCGGGTGGCAAATCCACGCTCATGCGCGCCGCACTGCCGCAAGGGTCTTTGTTAGTAAGTAACGAAGTGGACCGCCGCCGCGCCAACATTCTACTGGAAAACATGCAAAAGCAAGGCCACCCGGACGCACTGGTAACGCACAATCTGCCGCGCGATTTTAAAAAAGCGGGCCTGGTGTTTGACGTAATTTTAACAGACGTGCCGTGTTCGGGCGAGGGGCTTTTTAGGCGGGATAATGCCGCCACCTACGAGTGGAGTTTAGCCCACGTGCGCGGTTGCCAGCAACGCCAACGCGAAATTTTACAGGACAGTTGGCCCTGTCTGCGCGCGGGCGGCCTACTCATTTATAGCACGTGTACGTTTAATACGTTAGAAAACGAAGAAAACGTACAGTGGATATGCAACGAACTGGGCGCAGAAATACTACCTGTACACATAGACAAAAACTGGCAGATTGTGGGCTCTTTATTAGACGGATACAACGCCCCGGTATACCGCTTTATCCCCGGGATTACCCAAAGTGAAGGGCTCTTTTTGGCGGTACTGCGCAAAACCGGGGAAGGGCCGCAACGCGCACTACTGCCAAAATCACTGCGGGCACAGATAAAAGCCAATTTACTATTACATACACTTTCCGACGGAAACCCAACCGGGGAACTGAAAGGCAAGCAGATGATTCCGTCTGCGGCGCAAGCATTATCTTTAGCGGCTGATGTTTCTTATCCGCGGGTGGAACTTCCGCTAGAACAGGCCTTGCGCTATTTACACCGGCAAGCCCTTGTTTTGCCTGATGGTACCCCGCGCGGGTTTGTGGTGGTAACTTACCAGGGGCAGGCCCTGGGATTTGTAAAAAACCTGGGCGAGCGGGCCAATAATCTCTACCCCAAAAACTGGGCAATTAAAAAGTTGTAATTTTTTGTGGACAACGGCGCACAAATTTACTATTCTTTCTTATATGAAAAAAACTGTTAATCCCCGCCTAAAAGCATTGTTTGATTTGCTGGAAACCGAAAGCGACCAGTACAGGCCGCTTTTAAAACAGGCCTTAGCCGGGGCGATCCGCCAAAACCCGCAGGAAGTACAACAACTTTTAGAGCAGGAGTTTTCTACGTCGGTTCCGTATGCGGTACTACAAACTTTAGAAGAAATTTGTTGGGAAGATTTGGCAAAAGCGTTTGCCGCCTTTGCCGCTAAAATTAACCCGGATTTAGAAGAAGGGCTGATGTTACTAGCCAAATTTACCTCCCCCACCACCGCACGCGGGGATTTATCCGCCCCCCTAGATGACATGGCCGAAAAATTACGCCCGGCCCTGGTAAACGCTACGGACTATGCCGAAATTACCCAACTGTTGGGGCATTTTATTTACGATATGTGCGGGTTTAAGGTACTTGCCGCGATTAACAACATTAGCGAGTTATCTTTCCCTCATTTTTTGCAAACGAAAACCGGGTCCGGCCTGGAAATGGCCTGCTTATACACCTGCTTGTGTCAACGCTTTGGGTTGGAAACGGACATTGTGGACATGACCGGCCGCCTATTAGTACATTTGCGCGATAATACCTATCAAGTGTCTTACTTAGTGGACCCATTAGACAACGGCAAAATGATTAGCGAAGAGATGTGCCGCCAGTATATCCACGCACGCGGACTGGAACATGAAGAAGAATTATTTACGCCGCTTTCTTCGCGCCTAATCGTGCGGCGGTTTATTGCCAATATGATTTATGTACTGCATAAAATACGCGACGAGCGGCGGCTTAAATACCTGCGCAACTATTTGGAAATTATTAAAAATTAGGAGAGAAAAATGAACTTCTATGTATATTTAGTGGCAGCGTTATGTTGCTTTGTAGGGGAATTATTTACAATGGAATTTTCCCTTACGTGTGTGGGCATTGGCCTGCTGGGTGCGGCAGCGGCATCCTGGCTGGGATGCTCCATTTGGGGGCAAGTAGCCGTGTTTGCCGTTGTGGCGGTAATTAGTTGGCTGGGCGTGCGGCCCTTTGCCTTAAAACACCTCTACGGCAAAACCAAAGACGTGAAAACGCCTGCAGATGATGTTGTTGGCAAGCAGGCCGTGGTAGAAGTGGATATTGACCCGGTAAACGACATGGGCCGCGTCAGCGTTAACGGAGAAAGTTGGAAGGCCACCGCCGCCACTGCACTACCCAAAGGAACCCTTTGCGTGGTAGAAAAATTAAACGGCGTAACCCTTTTTGTAAAAGAAAAATGATGTATGAGTGAAACAACACTAATGCTACTATTCATATTGGCGGTTGTATTCTTGTTTGCTTTCTTGATTATAAAAGGAATCACACGAATACCACCCGGCCATGTTGGATTAGCAGAACGGATGGGCCGCTTATACCAGGTTTTTCCACCGGGAATATGTTGGATCATCCCTTTTATGGACAAAGTGAAAATTGTGACCTCCGTTGAGTGGGAAGCAATTCATAATCAAAATAAATAAGGAGAGTAAAGTATGGAAGAAGCAGCAGGAATAGGACTATTATTCTTAGGTGCCTTGGCATTCTTTATTGTGGTACTGATTGTAAAAGGCATTATGATTGTCAAACAGGGACAATGCGTGATTATTGAACGCTTTGGGAAACTGCATGACATTTTAAACCCCGGTATTAACTGGATTATCCCGATTATGGATAAACCGCACCGTATAGAATGGCGCAGCAGTCGGGAATATATTGATGCTAGCGGCCGTAGCCGCAGTATCCCATTTACGGAATACCGAGACGTTATTGACATGCGTGAAACCGTGTACGACTTTCCGCGCCAAAACGTAATTACGCGCGATAACGTGGGGATTCAAATTAACGCATTGTTATATTTCCAAATCACCAACCCGCAGGATGCCGCCTACAAGGTGGAATCTTTGCCGACCGCCATTGAAAAATTAACACAAACTACGTTAAGAAACTTAATCGGCGAAATGGACTTGGACCAAACCTTAACTTCCCGCGAAACCATTAACACGCGCCTGCGTGATATTTTGGATACCGCCACGGATAAATGGGGTGTAAAAGTAACCCGCGTAGAACTGCAGGACATTACTCCCCCCGCCGCCATTCAGGAAGCCATGGAAAAACAAATGAAAGCCGAACGCGACCGCCGCGCTATGGTGACCGAAGCAGAAGGTACGAAAAAAGCCCAAATTTTAAAGGCAGAGGCCATCCGCGAATCGGAAATTAAAAAAGCCGAAGGGTTAAAACAGGCCGCTATTTTGGAAGCGGAAGGTATGGCAGAAGCCAAAATTAAAGTGGCGCAAGCCGAGGCAGAAGCCGTTAAAATTGTTGCTACTACCGTGGCGCAATCTTCCAACCCGGCCAGTTACATGATTTCTATGAAATACATTGAGGCGTTGGAAAAAATGACGGAAGGAAAAGATAATAAAATTATCTATATGCCGTATGAAGCATCCAACGTATTAGGGGCCGTCGCCGCGGTAAAAGATTTAACCGGCGGCGTAGTTGCCACCAAATAACGTATATACTATGCAGAAAACCCCGCTTATTGCGGGGTTTTTTGTGTGTTGTAAAAAACCCCCGGCTACGGCCGGGGAATACTTATGGTGTAAACTGGTTTATTGCTCTAACCCGAGTGACTCGCAGATAGCATAACTCTTTTTGTAACTGGTAGAACCGGAAGAGGCCGTAGGTTCACATTTTAAGGAAAAAGCCGTGTTCCCGGCGGCCACCGTATAGGGATTGTAAATAATATACTGATAATCTCCTTCGTTTCGTTTAGCTAGCACACCATAACATGCGCTACCGGAAGAATCTTTCGTACCGGGAATTGTCATTGCTTCGGCAGAATCTAACTCAAACGTAAAATACTTTCCGGTGATGGAATTTGTATTTAGCGCAGAAGTAGTAGCCGGTAATGAAACTGTTAACTGGCTAAACCGGTTGGGACACTGCTCTTTTAACGAATTATACACGTAAATAGCATCGTTGATGGCCTTAATATTGCTCATGGCCTCCACTGCGCGGGAACGCTCAATGGCGCGGGTATACATGGGTAACGCCACTGACGTAAGTATCCCGATAATAATGACAACTACTAATACTTCAATTAATGTAAAGCCGTTTTTATTCATAACTTCCTCCGTGCGTATATTGTAGCAAATTTAATAGGTTTTTATATGGGCCAGCCGGGCGGCTGCTTCTTGCGTGAGAGCAGGCGTATTAAATGCAGTTAGGCGGAAATACCCTTCCCCGCATAAGCCAAAGCCCACCCCGGGCGTGCCCACAATTTGACAGCGGGTAAGCAACTCATCAAAAAAATCCCACGAGGGTTTCCCTGCCGGGGTTTTAAGCCAAATATACGGTGCATTTTTCCCTCCAAAAACCGTAAAACCTGCCGAAACAAGTGCGCGCAAAATAACTTGCGCATTTTTATGATACCCGGCAATTACTTGTTTTAATTGGGTTTGTCCTTCGGCGGAGTAGACGGCCTCAGCCCCGCGCTGAATGATATAGGGGACCCCATTAAATTTGGTGGTCTGCCGCCGGAGCCAAAGTGCATGTAACGCGTGTGCGTGCCTCGCCTCATCATACACTTGCACCTCTTTAGGCACTACCGTGTAAGCACAGCGCGTGCCGGTAAAACCCGCTGTTTTGGAAAAGGAACGGAATTCTACAGCTACTTCTTGCGCACCGGGAATTTCATAAATAGAGTGCGGAATGGCAGTTTCAGTAATAAAGGCCTCGTAGGCAGAATCAAACAAAATAATGCTTTTATGCTGGCGCGCATAATCTACCCACGTTTGCAGTTGGTCTTTGGTAAGAGCCGTGCCGGTAGGGTTATTGGGTGAACATAAATAAATAATATCAACATGTTCTTTGGGCAGTTGCGGGGCAAAGCCGTTTTCTTGCGTGCAAGGCAGGTAAACAATTTTTTCAAACCGTCCGTTTACAAAAGTGCCTGTACGCCCGGCCATGACGTTGGTATCTAAATACACCGGGTAGACCGGGTCTTGCAAGGCAACCACACTGTTCGGTGAGAACAATTCCTGGAAGTTGGCCACGTCACTTTTGGCCCCATCACTGACAAAAATTTCATCTGCTGAAATGTCCAGGTTGCGGGCCTGGTAATCGTGCTCGGCAATTTTTTCGCGCAAAAACGCATAGCCCTGTTCCGGCCCATAGCCATGGAATGTTTCTGCGCGGCCCATTTCACTAGAGGCGTGTTTTAGTGCATCCACTACCGCCGGGACAAGCGGCCCGCTTACATCTCCAATCCCTAAACTAATTACGTTAGCACCGGGGTTTTTCTGCTTATATTCCTGCACGCGGCGGGCAATGGTGGAAAATAAATAACTTCCCTGTAATTTTAAATAATGGGTGTTAAGTTGGGGCATACAATTTCTCCTTCAAATACGCGTTGGGCGGGGCCGGTCATCCAAATATCCTGGCGGCCGGGCCAGGTGATTTGCAAATCTCCCCCATCCAGTTTAACAGTAAGTTCAGTATCGGTGCAGTGGTTCAACATGCATGCAACCGCTGTGGCACATGCGCCGGTTCCGCAGGCCTGTGTAATGCCCGCACCGCGCTCCCACACGCGCATACGGACGGTGTGTCTGTCTATCACTTGCACAAATTCTACGTTAGTTTTATGCGGAAAAGCCGGGTGTACTTCTAACTGGGGGCCCACTTGTTCTACCGGGAATTTTTCCGCCTCATCCACAAACAATACAAAGTGTGGGTTTCCCATGGAAACGAAAGTTCCCTCCCAATTTTGATGATTTAACTGCACGGAAAACGGCACTTTTGTATCACGCGGCGTTCCCATATTCACGCGCACTAGCCCGGCCTGTTCGTCTAATACTTCGGTTTGAATGGGCCCGGCTAATGTTTCTAAGGTAATTTGTTTTTTATGGGTTTGCCCGGTAGTCAGTAAGTGTAGCGGCACACAGCGCGAGGCATTTCCGCACATTTCGGCTTCGCTGCCGTCACTGTTTATAATGCGCATACGCACATCTGCCGTTTGGGAAGGCAAAAGCAAAATAAGTCCGTCAGCCCCAATGCCAGTACGGCGGTTGCATAGTTGTACCGCCAGGGGGGCGGGGGCTTTGACTGCTTGCGCGGCGGCCCCGTCTAAAAAAATAAAATCATTTCCAAGACCGTGGTATTTCGTAAAGTGCATATATTTATTTTATAATAATTTGCTACACTATTTTTACATCATTTAGGAGGATTTATGGAAGTTAAAACAGCCATTCAAACGCGCCACAGTGTGCGCAAATTTGCAGACAAGCCCGTAGAGCGGGAAAAATTACTGGAATGTTTAGAGGCGGCCCGGTTGGCCCCTTCGGCCTGTAATTCCCAGCCGTGGCATTATATTGTGATTGATGAGCCGAAGGTAAAAGAAGAATTTTGTGCTGCGGCTTTTAGCGGTGTATACAGCATGACTTCCTGGGCGGCTAAAGCCCCGGTGTTGGTGGCGGTAGTGTCCGACCGGGGAAATTTTACCAGCAAAATTGGTAACTTCTTTAGGGATACGGAATTTTTCTTGGTGGACCAGGGAATTTCCGGCGAGCATTTTGTACTGCGCGCGTGGGAGTTAGGGTTAGGAACGTGTTGGATTGGGTGGCTTAATTCCCAAAAAGCCGAGAAATTTTTTAACCTGCCCAAAGGTAAAAAAATTGAACACCTGTTAGCCGTAGGATACCCGGCAGAAGGGGAAAAGCCATCTATTTTGCATGGGCGCAAAAAACTGGAAGAGATGAGCAGTTTTAATAAGTTTTAAATTTGTTATAATAGGTTATCATTTAACAGGAGGAAAGACACAAAACGCCACTGGGCAGATAAAATTTATTACTGTTTTTGGAATTGCATACCATGCAAATAGGGCGAAAGCCCCCTCAATCAATCCAGAAATAGCCGAATTAGGCAAGAATACGAAAGGGTAGCTCCCGGACGGATTCTTGCCGAGCGTTTGCCGTATTTTACGGCATGCCACGGCTGTCTGTTTGGGTTATTGATTGAGGGCTCAAATATAACGGCCGTTTTTGTTGTATTTGGGTCCGCAATCAATCAAATTAAAAAGGACTTAAATATGACAGAAAGAAATACCCGGCGGGGGAACACGCAAGACGGAAAGGTAGTTACAAAAAATGAAGTCATCCTGAACTCGATTCAGGATCTTCCACGCACGTTGTTACAAACCTGCAAAGGAAACGACACGCGTGGAAGATGCCAAATCAAGTTTGGCATGACGTCTGTATTACATAACAACCAGGAAGCGGAAGATCCCCGATTACAACCTTCGGGGATGACATCTAATTTAAAGAATGAGACCCGGAACAAAAATGCTTTTAGGGCTCCGCTTCACTCCGGCGTAACGCCCCTCGTCATCCCGACCCTGCGGGCAGCACCTATGCGGGATATAGGGGCGGCCCACACGCTATACCCCGCATTACAGGCCTGCGGGGTGACGGAGCGTGTGGTCCGAGGATTTACCCTCATTGAACTCTTGGTCGTGGTACTAATCATTGGCATTTTAGCGGCGGTGTCCGTGCCGCAATATCAGAAGGCCGTGGCTAAAGCAAGAGGCGTACAAACAATTGCATTGTTAAATGCGTATGCAAGAGCGGCGGATGCGTGGAGTTTACAACATTCCTGCACCCCTATTAGAGATGAAAATGGAGATATACGAAACGAAGAGAATAATTTCTCCTCCATTGACGAATTGGATGTTGACTTATCCGCCATGATGTCCAAGATGGAAGAAATTAATCCACCAGATCTAGGTTGGGAAATGTATTGTGTGGAATTAGGATACCTAGGGGATGAGTTTGAGTTCTACTACGAAAAATCAGCTAATAATGCATGGTTTTTGCGGGAATGTACCGGGAATACGTCACAGGGAGAAGCAATTTGTGATTACCTTGCTTCCAACTTACCTACTTCTTCCAATTAGACAAACCCAGTGAAACTCCCGGGGTTTTGAGGTATCCCCCAAAACCCCGGGAAATTTCCTTTCAACAAACAGATTTATTTACACTGCATGAGCAACGCGGCGGGACTATAGGGTTGACTGGCAATACCTTCCCGCGCGCCCACGGAGACCAAGTAATTATACATATCTTTTTGGCACGTGCGGGCCGCCCACCCTAGCGGCGAAAGAGCCGGTACGTTTTTGGCGGGAACGGTTTTGTACTCCAACATCAGGGCCAGTTGCCCTTTCTGCCGGGCTAACTGCACCACGTGTTTGAGCATAGACAAATTCTTTTTGGCTACCGCAATATGTAACGCATTGCCGGAAGTAGACGGTTCAAACAGGTTCGCCCCTTCTGCGGTTAAATAATCCACCAGGGCGGGTTGGTTGTTTTCCACCGCCACTAACAGAGCGGTTTTCCCCTCCTTATTTCTTTCGGAGAGTAAATAACGGTTCGCAAGCACCAGTTCTTCCGCGCGGGGTTGGTTGCCTTTGGCGGCGGCGGCAAAAATATCATCTGCCTTTTTGGAGGCCTGCACCGCTTTTTGCTGTGCTAAAATCTGTTTATTATCTTGCTCAATAACAGCGTTTTCCACTTCGCGCACATCTTTATTAAACCACTCTAGCACTTCGCTACGGCCGTTGCGTTGGGCAATAGCATAGGGAACTAGGCCGTTTTTGGCGGCAATCGTCGGGTCTGCCCCGGCGGCTAAAAGGCGTTTTACAACTTCTACATATCCTTTAGAGGCCCCCCAATAAAGCGCGGTTTCCCCCGCTTTGTTTTGTGCGTTTACATCTAGCGGGGTTTGCATGGTTTGCGGCTGGAGAAGCATTTTAATAATTTCCGGGTGATTGTAACGCGCGGCGTAAATAAGTGCCGTGTTACCGTCTTTATTGGCGGCGTTTACGTCGGCCCGGTAGGCCAACAGGTGTTCTACGATGACCTTGTCCCCCAGAGAAGCCGAAATAATTAGCGGCGTATTGCCTTTGTCGTTTGTAATGTTTGGGTCAATCCCCCCTTTTAACATGGTAAGCGCGCCGGTTTCATTTTTGAGCGATACCGAGCGGAACAGATAGTTTTTCGTAAGACCTTCCTTTACGCCATTTGTCAAAAACAGTTCAATCATGGGAACGTTATTTTTTTCTAACGCAATATATAAGGGCGAATGCCTATAGTTATTGACTGCGTTAATATTGGCCCCGGAATATACCAAACGTTGGGCAATATCGGTATGCCCATTATACAAACTGCGGATAAGGGCTGTGTCTTTGGTTTCTGCGTTAGGGGCATTGACATCCGCCCCCAATAAAATAAGTTCTTCTACCGCGGCATAATTACCCAAGGTAGCCGCCATGACAATTAGCGGATCACCTTTGCTGTTTACTAAATTTACATCTGCTTTTTTTGTGTTTAAAATATCAATAAATGCCTGGGTGTCTTTTTTTTGCAGGGCATCTGTTAGTTCGGCGGCCAACTCCGCCGGGGTTTGCGTAACCACAATTTTCGGGACAATTTTACGTGAGGGAGCCGAAGGCATCCGGTTATTCCACCAGGTATAAGCCAGTAACGCAAGGACCGGCAATGAGGCAATAATTAAAATAGCCCCCCAAGCCACTTTTTTAGGAGCCGTGACAGGTATATCTACCGGAAACTGGGTAGGATTTTTAGGTTTTTTGGGTAAGGGTGCGGGCATAAATCACCTATTTAATTTTGTTAAGCGCATCTTGCGCGGCGGCCTGTTCGGCCTGTTTGCGGCTGTGGCCTTTTCCAAGCCCCAGTTCTTTACCGTTTAAACTCACACGGACGGTGAAGGTTTTGTCATGGTCCGGGCCGACGGTTTGGATAATATCATACTGCGGTACATGCGGGCCGCGCTGTTGAAGCACTTCCTGTAAGTGGCTTTTAAAATCCTGCGCATCTTGCGACAAACGCTGCGTGCGGACCCAGGGAAGAATAAACGCACGGGCGGCTTCATACCCGCCGTCTAAATAAATAGCCCCGATGACGGCCTCTACCGCGTTAGATATAATACTATCCCGCTCCCGGCCGCCAGTGGCAAGTTCCCCCCGGCCTAAAGCCATAAACCGGCCCAGGTTTAATTGTTTGCCCCAAAGATACAGGTTGCGCCGTGAGACCAAGTTGGCCTTAATTTTAGAAAGCACCCCCTCCTCATCATGCGGACATCCGTTATAAATATAACCGGCCACAATAGCACCTAATATGCTATCCCCCAGAAACTCCAGGCGTTCATTGTGTTTAATGCCCCGGTGTTCCCCGGCAAATGATTTATGAGTGAGTGCTTCCTTTAGAACGGTTTTATCTTTGAAGCAATATCCTAAGATACGTTCAATATCCGTCTGCACTTTTATTTTTTTGCGTTTTCTTGAATATAGTCCACGGCTTCGCCGACCGTTTTAATTTTTTCGGCTTTATCATCCGGGATTTCAATATCAAATTCTTCTTCCAAGGCCATGATGAGTTCCACCGTGTCCAAGGAATCGGCACCCAAATCGTTTACAAATTGGGCTTCCGGCTTTACTTGGTCAGCATCAACGCCTAATTGTTCTACGATAATATTTTTTACTCTTTCTTGTACGTTTTCTACAGACATGTTAGTCCTCCAATATCAAAAAGGGAATCCCCTTACTTATTATTATACAAAATTATAAATATAAACCGCCATTTACGGCAAGCACTTGCCCGGTAATATAGGCGGCCTGTTCACTGGCTAAAAACAACACCGCATTGGCAATATCTTGCGCTGTGGCAAAGCGTTTTAACGGAATACTTTCAAATGCTTTTTCTTTTACTTCCTGCGGAAGTTGGTCCGTCATAGCCGTTTGTACAAAACCCGGGGCAACTGCGTTTACACGCACGTTGCGCGAACCAAATTCTTTGGCCCACGTTTTCGTTAACCCGATAATACCCGCCTTGCTAGCCACATAGTTGGCTTGGCCCGGATTACCCATTTGCCCGACGACGGAAGAAATGTTTACAATACTGCCGCTACGTTTTTTAAACATTACTTTTAAAGCGGCTTTAGACATTAAAAACGTGCCTTTCAAATTGACGTTAATGACCGCATCAAAATCTTCTTCACTCATGCGAACGGTTAAATTATCTTTGGTAATCCCTGCGTTATTAACCAGTACATCTAACTGCCCAAATTCTTTAACCGTGTTGGTAACTAACATCTCACAATCGGCCGCGCTGGCAATGTTGGCTACCTGCGTAAAAACTTTAGCACCTAGCGCGGCTAACTGTTGGGCGGCATCCGCAAGGCCGGTTTCGTGGCTGGCACAAATAGCCAGGTTGGCCCCCTGTTGGGCAAAGGATTGTGCAATAGCAAACCCAATCCCGCGGGTGGCCCCGGTGATTAGGACAGTTTTTCCGGTGAAAGTTGCCATTAGTGATTCTCCTGCTGGATTTCTTTTTCCAGTGCATCAAACGTGGGTTTTAAATTCGCCATTTTGGCGGCAATATCCCCGATAAAATCTTTTTCTACCAGGCGGGCCGCTGTTTTTAAGGCGTTAAAAATGGCGGTATCGTTGGATTTTCCGTGCGAAATGATAGCTACCCCATTGACCCCCACTAAAGGAGCCCCGCCGTAACAGTCCGGGTTGGTATGGTTTTTAACGGCCTTAAACGCACTTTTAGAAAGCATGGCCCCGCACAACGCAAGCGGACGCTTTTTAATTTCGCGCTTAATCATGCTAATCAAGGTTTTGGACAATCCTTCCGCCATTTTCAGCACAATGTTGCCGACAAAACCGTCACATACAATCACGTCTGTGTCACCGGTGTTTACATCACGCCCTTCTATGGTTCCTTGAAAGTTAACCCCAATCTCCCGCATGTGCGGCACGGTATGCTTGACAAGCATATTGCCTTTGGTTTCCTCTTCCCCGATAGACAGAACGCCTACCGACGGGGCGGGAATATCAAACACTTTTTGCATATAGGCAGAGCCCATAACGGCAAATTGCAAGAGGTGAATGGGTTTACAATCGGCATTGGCACCGCCGTCTAACAATAAACTGACCCCTTTATAGGTGGGCATGGGCGTAGCAATGGCCGGGCGTTGGACCCCTTTAATGCGGCCCAAGCCAAATAAAGCAGCCACCATAGCCGCCCCGGAATGCCCCGCCGATACAAACGCATCCGCTTCTTTTTTATGCACTAAATTGGCGCATACAATAATGCTGGCGTTTTTCTTTTGGCGGCATTCTTTGGCCGGCTCGGCGGCCATATCTATGGTTTCCGGCGCGTGGACAATAGACAGCCCGGCCGGTAAATCTTTGTACCCCAGGGCAGACAATTCCTGGCGCAACACCGCTTCATCCCCCACTAACACAACATCTATGTGGAGTTTTTTAACGGCTTTGAGCGCCCCTACAACATTGGGGCGCGCGCCGAAATCTCCGCCTAAAGCGTCTAATGCTATTTTCATAGCGGTTTGGTTATTTGGCTTCGGGGGCAGGTTCTTCTTTGGTTTTTTGGGCCACGACTACGCGGTCTTTATAATACCCACAAGAAGGACACACATTGTGAGGCAAGCGTTTGGCATGGCAATTCGGGCATTCCACAAGTTGCGGAAGTTCTACGCCCGAGTTGTGCGATCTTCTCATGTCCCGGCGGGAACGAGTGTGTTTTTTCTTTGGATTCGGCATGGTTTGTTACTCCTATATTCGTAAAAATTCTAATGAACTTTACTACTTAAATTTGCCTTTTAATACACTAAAAGGCGAGAAATTTTCTTCCCGGCAAGTGCAGGGGCCTTCATTTAAATCGTGCCCGCAGTGGGCGCATAACCCCTTACAATCCGGCGCACACAGAAAACGGATGTCTTCCGTAAGGGCCAGCGTTTGCCTGACAGCATACATTATATCAATTATTTCAAGTTTAGTGCTATAAGTTTCTGTAAAATCGGCAGAAAAAGGTTGTATAACATGCTTTAAACAGCGCGCACATTCTACTTCCCGCTCGCCGGAAATTTTGCCCATAACGATAATATCTTTGGGCGTGAGGGAAAAGGTAAGTTCCACCGCGGCCTTGGTAATTTGGTTGGGGGCTTGTAGAATGCCCGCAAAATTTTCCGCCGGGATTTGGGCCGTGCAGTTTAGCCCCCCCATGCGGATTAGTTCATGGGTTTTAAATTTTAGGTTTTGCGGAACGTCAAAATCCGCATAATTAATGGAAGTCATATATAAGATATTTTAGCAAATTTAGCAGGGGCGGGCAAAATTCCCCTGCGCTAAAAACGTAGGGGAACATTCCAATATGGCACTAAATCTCCCACCCTTCCACAGCAACCCAACCACCCTGACTTTCCAAATATTCACATGCGGCCTTACCTAATGCATCATCGTAGCCACATGTTCTTGCCCAGATTCCGGTTTGCGGGTCACGCGCAGAATACAATATTGGATAGTAAGTATTTAATCGCTTCAAGGTAATCTCACACACATTGTTAGCATTACCAGAACAACTCGACGTAACATTAAAATTTTTTAAATTACATGATCCAACCTCATCATAAGATATACAATCAACCACATCAATTGGTAATTCTGCAAATACGTCGTAAGATGTTAGAAAAGCAGGATCATCGTTTAAAAAGGTAACATTCTTGTCTGGAATTCGGTTTTCTAATATCCACAAATCTATGGCTTTTTCTAAGTTGGCTACAGTTTGGGCGGCTTCTGCATAACGGCTTTTTTCTACGGCCTTTTGATACTGCGGTAATGCTACCGCCGCTAAAATACCAATGATGAGCACGACGACCAACAATTCTATCAAGGTAAAACCTTTACCCGCCTTATAGGTCAGGCGTGAGCCTGACAATTTTGTGCCACACTTGCGGCTTACGTCAGGTTGCACCTGACCTATATTTACTGTATTGCCTATATTTGCTACATCTTTTCCAGCTATAGATTCTTTGACTACGTTATACATAATTCACTCCAGTTGTTAATGTTACTAACACTCGTAGGAAAATTAGCCGGACATAAAACGGCTATTTGCCCTATGGAAATTTTCAACGCATAGCACAAACAGCCGTAACTTGTTACATACGTAACAAGCATTCAGCACAATACAAACGGATAGCTATTCCGCATATATTGTGCTTCATACGACCGTTCTTGGTTGAAAATTTCGTTATTACTAACCGTGTCTATTTACATAGACGCCCAAAAACAGTTTAAATTGTTTTAAATCTTATTCAAAGTTGAAGTTTTTTCCTCCACGCATTTAAGTTATTTGTTATTGTAACACATTTGAAGTAAATGTGTCTATGTCTTGAAAATTTAGTCCAAGGAAAAGCCCTGGGGCCTACGTCACCTAGTAAACGCTTTATTCTGCCACTTGCGGCTGCGCCAGCGGCGTTCAAAAACCGCGGCGCGGATGAGTTCATCTAGTGCCATGGCTAGCCAAATGCCCACCAGTCCCCAGCCCAAGTGTACGCCTAAAACGTAAGACAGTAAAGTGGCTACGCCCCACATCACAATGACACCGGTCCAAAATGGGAAAAACACATCCCCCGAGGCAATCAGTGAATTAACGGACGTAATGTTCACCGCGCGGCCAATTTCCAGCACCACGTCAATCCATAATACCAGTACACCCATACGGATAACCTCCGGATTGGGTGACAAAAAACTAAAAATCTGTTTGCCAAACAAGGCCGTTAATAAAGACATACCGATACTAACCGCTAATGCACGGCGGATAGCGTATTTTTCCAACGAAAACGCCGCCCGGTTACGTGCCCGGCCAATTAAATGCCCAATGGTAATAGAGGCCCCATGACCGATAGCCATAGCAAACACATAAGAAAACATCACAATGTGCATGGTATAGGTGCGCGCCGTAAGAGCCGCCGTACCGATTAGAACAGTAAAATAAGTAATCAGCACTTGGGATAAATCATACGACAGGTTTTCCCCCGCTGCCGGAAGCCCGATAATTAAGAGATTTTTGAGTTTATCCCATGGGAACCTTTTAAAATAGGCAAGCGGCGGTTTGCGGGAAACTTTGGAAAATAAAATCTTATACAAAAGCACCACCGCCACCAACCGGCACAACAGGGTAGAAATTCCCGCTCCGGTAATGCCCAGACGCGGCAGTCCCCCATGGCCGAAAATCAAAAAGTAGTTCCCAATAATATTTAAAATATTGATTATTAGCGCAGACCACATGGGATAGTACGCTTTGTTATGGCTTCGCAAAATGGCCCCTAACGTCATGGCAAGTGCCAGCAAGAAAGAACTCCCCCCCACCAAGGCCATATACGGCAGAGCCAGGGTTTCTAGGGAAGATTTAATCCCCATTACATGCAGTAATTGCGGGGCAAAGGTATATAGCCCGGCACTGACTACAAGGCCCATTACCAAGTTAACTAACAGGGAAACGCCAATTACTTGTAACACGTTTTTTTTCTGCCGTGCGCCTAGATACTGCGCGCACAAAACCGACGTGCCTAGCGTGGTAATCATATACACCAGGCATACCAAAAATACTAACTGGTTTACCACGCCGCTGGCGGCAACGGCATCATCACTAAAGCGGCTAAGCATAAACACGTCCGTCGCCCCGGTAAGCATTAAGAGCAGGGTTTCAAAAAATATCGGGCTTGTCAGGTGAAACAGTTGCGCGCGCAACGTGCGCGTTAATTTCGGGCGTTTGATAGCAGGCATGTTATAACTCTATTTTTTTAATAACCGGGCGCAATACATGGGCAAACGGATGCGTACTTACTTGCAATACCGGGGCGGCCTGTCGGCGTTGTAAATCCGCATGGTTGACCCGAGTTAAAACGGAAGTTACTTTTTCTTGCGGCAGATGTAATTTTTTGGCAATCTCTGCCGGGGTGCGGCTCTCTTCCAAATAAGCACGTAGTATGTTATCTAGCACATCATAGCGCGGCAATGTATCTTCGTCTGTTTGGTGGGGGCGGAGTTCCGGTGTGGGGGCGCGGTCCAAAATTCCCTGCGGGATGAGTTCCCCGCTTTGGTTTATAAAATGGGCCAATTCATAAATTTCACTCTTATACAAATCCCCCAAAGGACACACACTTCCGCCCGCATCTTTATAAATGACCGACGGACCGACAGCCATTTCTGTTTTGTCATCCGTGGAAATAACCGTTGCGTGGTACTCGTTAGCCAGTGCGCCTAAAATGGTACTGCGCAGTAAGGACTGGAGTTCCTGGTCCGTACTGTCCTGCGCGTGGGACACAATGTGCGAAAGGGATTCTTTCACTGCTTCCATGGCGGGGCGTACGCCCACTTCTTCTAAATGTACGTGTAGTTTTACAGCCAACTGCCCGGCTAAACTTTTGCTTAAATCACTGGTACAATAAGACGGCAAAGATACACAATGTACGCTTTCCCCGCCCAGTGCGCGGGCTGCCAGTGCGGCGGTGACGGCAGAATCAATCCCGCCGCTTAACCCAAAGACCACCTGGTCATAGCCGCTTTTAGTTACATAGTCCCGCAACCCAAAGGACAGTGCATCTGCCAGTTCTTGTAAATCCGGCACGTCATACGAAACGTGTGTGTGGGCCTCTGTATCTATCGTTAAAATCTGCTCACGGAACAGTTCCCCCCAAGAAAGTAACTTACCTTTATTGTCTGCCGCCGCAGTAAGGCCGTCAAAAATCAGGCCGTCCCCCCCGCCCAACAAATTGCACAGGAGCGTGGCAATCCCGCTTTTTTTGGCAAATTTTTGCAAGTTATTTAACCGGGCGCGCACGCAACCGCGCGTATAGGGGGTGGTATGTAAGAAAAGCACCACGTCGGCATCCGGGTCGGCTTGCACGTCTTGCGTGCCTTGGCCTACTACAATTTGCACGTTCTTTCCATTTAATTGCACTGTTTCGGTATCAAAAATTTTGGTAATCTTTCCTTTGTATATATAAGCGGCGGCGGTGGCGGCGCGGCCGTCTTGCTTATCTAAATACCCCAACACAAGCGGCTGGTGTTTAGAAGACATGGCAATTTCTTTTAAGGCAGAGAGATTGGACGAAAGCAGGGTTTTATCGTCAAATAAATCAAATAAGGGGCAACCGCATAAGGCGGCCTCCGGCAGGACCAACAAGTCCCCTTTGGGGGCCGGGGATTTAAGCAAGGATAAAATTTGTTCTTTGTTTTGGCCGATAGCCGCGGTTAACGGATTAAAACTGGCTAATGTGATTTTCATAAATACCTCTTATTTTTATTGTAGCAATTTCCCAGATTTTTGTGCTACTTCCGCGCCAAAATGCTACAATAAACTATCTATGAAAAAACTATTCTTGTTACTGGTTGGTTGTGTAATCATGCTCCCGGCGCAGGCCCGCCCGGTGGGGCAGTTCAAACTTTCTTTATGGGGACGCGCGGCTGTTGCATCCCCCAATAACATTGACGAAGTAGCCGGTGTGGATTTTGGGCTAGGTTCCACCACCAAACGCCTGGATGGGTTACAGTGGGATTTTTTATATGCCCATACTACCCGCAAATTAAATGGCGTGAGTGTAGCCCCGGTCAGCCAAGCGCGGGATGTATACGGTGTGCAATTTGGAATCGTGCAACTGGCAGGCCGTGAAATTTGGGGCGTTCAAGCGGGGGTAGTAAACCTGTCCACGGCCCGCATGCGCGGGGTACAATGGGGTGTAGTAAACCATGCCCAACAGATGCGCGGGGTACAACTGGGATTAGTAAATTATGCAGAATATATAAGGGGCGTGCAACTGGGATTACTTAACATCTGCCCGCATGCCTACTTGCCGGCCATGGTGTTTATAAACGGACGTTTTTAGAAGTATATATTAAGGAGAAAGTAAAACAATGAAAAAACTAGCAGTATTGTTTGCCGCTTTAGCGGCGGCTGCGCCTGTGTTTGCAGGCGATACCGGCTACGTCAAATTGTCTCTCTGGGGCGATGCTGCCGTAGCCGTACCGAACAACATCCACAACATTACCGGGCTTGACCTGGGTATCGGTTCCAAAGCCGACACGGTGGACGGCGTTCAATATGATTTTATCTATGGCGACGCCGGCAAAGTGCGCGGTATTAAAACGGCCTGGATTTACAGCTCTGCCGATACCGTATACGGTATTCAAGGCGGCTTAATCACCGTCAACCGCCAAGATATGCGCGGGGTACAAGGCGGTTTGTTAGCCCTTAACGAAAGTTCCATGCAAGGTGTACAATGGGGTTTAATTAACTGGGCCGAAGGGCAAGTAATCGGTGTACAGTGGGGTTTAGTAAACGTTGCTAACCGCATGACCGGGTTACAGCTTGGTTTAGTAAACTATGCCAAAAACATTGACAAAGGTTTACAACTGGGTTTAGCAAACGTTGCTAAAAACGGTTGGTTGCCAGTAATGATTATTGTAAACGGCCGGTTTTAATTAGGTTTAGATTCAACAAACACACCCCGGGCAAAACCGGGGTGTATGTTTTTGCCCCCTTGCAGGGGTTACACAAAAAATGCTCCGGCAAGAACCCTGCCGGGACAATTATTTTATGCAATAGTAGTTTTGGCTACCGATTATTTACCAATTAGTTCCAATAATTTTTGCACCAGGCGGGGAATGGCGTATTGATCTAACTGCTGGAGCGGAATTTGAATAAACTGCGGTGGAACCTGATGGGCAGCAGGCAGGCAAACCGTATGCAAATACGCATAAATTACCTGGTGGGAAAGCACATGTTTTACAGGAACCCGGGTAAGTGTATGAAGTGTGGTAGCGGTAAACCATGCGTTGAGTTGGGGAACTTTAGCGGGTAACTCTTTTCCGTTCGTTTCCACTAACGGCAGTTCATATAAGTGTTGCCACACATCCCCCGCGCCGCGTTTGTGCAGCCAGGTAAATTTTCCTTGCTTTACATAAAAATAATGAAAATACCGCGCAGTAATTTTTGTTTTTTGCGCTTTTACCGGTAGTTTATCTTGTGTATTTTCCCGGCGGGCTGTGCAGTATGTAGCAAGCGGACAGAGCAGGCACTGCGGGTCCTGCGGGGTGCAAACCATCGCGCCAAAATCCATCAGTGCCTGGTTAAAATCGCCGGGGTGCTGTTTATCAAGTAACTTTTGGGCCAAGGAGGTAAATTCTTTTTTACCTTCCGCACTGTCTATGGGGGTAGCAATGCCGTACACACGCGCCAACACGCGGTAAACATTTCCGTCCACGACTGCATAGGGCATGCCATAGGCAATAGAACAGATCGCCGCGGCCGTGTAATCCCCTACGCCTTTTAGGGTGCGTACCCCTTCATAAGTAGCGGGAAACGTGCCGTTCATACTCTTTGCGGCGGCATGCAGGTTGCGTGCGCGGGAATAATACCCCAGGCCTTGCCATAATTTAAGCACTTCATCTTCACTGGCGCGCGCCAAGGCCGCCGGGGTAGGAAATTTTTCCACAAACCTATTATAGTAAGCAATTCCTTGGGCAATGCGGGTTTGCTGCATAATGATTTCGCAAAGCCAAATTTTGTAAGGGTCTTTGGTATGCCGCCAGGGTAAATCCCGCTTATTTTGCTGGTACCACGCTAATAGGGGAGCGGAAATAAATTTCATACCAGTATTGTACTATTTTACACAGCAATCATGTAATATAGCAAAGAGGTAAAACGCGCTACCCGGCAGACCGCTAATCTTGTGCCGGTGTCTTTAAGTGAAATTCAGTAGTGGTACTAGATGCTAACTGGATTTCTATTTCCTCTCCCTCAAAGTATTTACGGCATATTTCTACTGGACCACATGCAGCAAATTGCAAACGCCCATCCTTCCAACATACCTCTACACTAGCTCGTGTGGCCGTTCCTACTTGCAAGCCCGTATCATCCTTGCGAATCGTCACACAATATCCAAATGAAATTTTGTTATCGTTGATAAACGATAGTTTCAAAAATGAAGAAGAAGGACGTTCTTCCCATGGGTAAGGTTTGGCAAGAAAATAGAAATGTTTCAGCGTAGGAATTTCTATATTTAACCCTTCCTGAGTTACTGGACATCCTGCTTGCAAATAATTTCCATGTTCCAAATAATAGTCCGCTAATGCTTTGTCCAAGGTATCAATGGCAACATGCACTTCCCTTCCTTGTGCTTTTCTCACAGCATTCTGGTATTGCGGCACGGCTACGGCGGCGAGGATGCCGATAATTAAAACAACTACTAACAGTTCAATGAGGGTGAATCCTATACGCCCGCTATACCCCGCATACCGACCCTGCGGGGTGACAGCGCGGGCGGAGGACCCTTTATAGGTCGGGTGCAAGCCCGGCTGTGGAAGGACGGAGCGAATCCCCCTCATCCGGCCTTCGGCCACCTTCCCCCTCATGGGGAAGGAATCCCCTCTTTTGGGACCCTCTCCAGTGGGGGAGAGGAGGAGCGTAGCCCAGGTGAGGGGGGATATAAAAGTGTTCTTCTTGTGTTTCTCATTAAATAGGCGTATGCTGAGGGGTTGTTGCTGTGCATCTTTCACGCAACCGTTGTTATCAAATAAGGGGGTCATCCCATACTTGATATGGGATCTTCCACGCAGGTTGTTTATTAATGGCAACAACAACGGCAAGCGTTGAAGATCCTGAATTAAATTCAGGATGACTTTATTTTTAGCGGCTCTTCCTTCTTGCGTGTTACCCCGCCGGGTTTGTTGGTTATTCATAAGTTTACTCTCCTTATTTTTGTCAGGTTTCACCTGACCTATATTTCCAATTCCTCTGCTTATGAAACCAACAAAAACGGCCGCAATAGTCAAGCCAGTTGAAGTGAACTTTACCATTACAGCCGCGGCTTGCCACTCTTGCGAATGGCAAACACTCGGCAAAAATAAGTCAGGGAGCTACCCTTTCTTATTTTTGCCTGAATCGGCTGTTTTTGGACTTCAACTGAACTTTTATCCAACACGTCCACCGTATCTGCTACGGTTCCAAAAACAGAACAAATTGTATCTATAGTATAATAAAAAGCCAACAAAATAACAAGAAAAATAGCCCATGCCCGGTTGTGCATCATCTCATTTTATAGTTGGTTTATGCCAACCTAGAACATCTGTCGTACCAGGCCACATTATTTTGCTACAATATAAACATGTTTAACCGTGTGGGTGTATTCTATAACGAACTGAAAACACATCTAGTTGCGCATGTACAACAGGCGGTTGGTTGCTTGCAACAAGAACACGTGCAAACGGTGTTGCTTACGTCTTTAGATGACCTTACCGGCCTGGATGTGGTGGTTAGTATGGGGGGAGATGGCACCCTGCTGCGTTGTGCGCGTGCGTGCGCACCGGTAAATATCCCGGTGTTTGGCATTAACTGCGGTACGCTAGGTTTTTTGGCGGCCACCGAAAAAGAGGAAATGGCGGGCGCGTTGCACAGTTTGTTAGACGGTAAATGTACCCTGCGCCCACGTTTAATGCTACAGGCAACCATCCGTCAAAATGGGGAAGAAGATACGTTTGTGGCCTTAAATGATTGTGTATTGCACTCGGCCAATATGCGCGCGTTTTTTGTGGAAGGCACTTTTAATGCTACCCCTATGCCGGCTTATTTTGGCGATGGGGTGATTGTGTCTACCCCTACAGGTTCTACGGCCTATTCTTTGGCGGCAGGCGGCCCTATCATTGAACCCAATGTAGAGGTGTTGGCACTAACGCCTATTTGCCCCCATTCGCTGACCCAGCGGCCGTTGGTGCTTTCCGCAGGCGGTACGCTTTTATTAAAACCTTCGTTTAAAAACACGGAGGACCGTGCCCTAGCCAGTTTTGATGGGCAAATTCATATTCCCATTGGCCCTGGGGCAGAGATTACACTTACCCGCGCGCCGTTTGCTGCGCACATATATACTTTGCCGCAGCGCAGTTTCTTTACAGTGCTTCACAAAAAACTTAGTTGGGGGAACCTGTAATGCTTGTAAAGTTGCGCGTTCAACATTTTGCTATTATTGATGATTTAACGTTGGATTTTGCCCCGGGGTTAAATGTATTCTCCGGCGAGACAGGGGCCGGCAAATCCATTGTGATTGAGGCCCTGGGCTTTGTGTTAGGGGCGCGGGGAGATGTGGGCTTAATCAAACAAAACGCCCCTTACATGGCCGTTCAGGCCCAGTTTGATTCGTCCGTTCTGCCTGAACCGTTGCGTAAGCAATATGGTCTTACTGCGGACCAATTTACCTTGCGCCGCGAACTGGACACCAAAGGCAAAAACAAGGCCCTGGTAGAAGGCCGCCCGGTGACGGTAGCATCTTTGGCGCAAATCGGGCAAGTGCTGGTGGATTTTCACGGTCAGCACGATCACCAAAGTTTACTGCATCCATCCGTACATTTGGCCTTATTGGACCAATTTGCCAAGCATGACAAATTAGTTTGCCAAGTACGCCAAGCGTGGCAACGCGTGCAAACTTTTCAACAGAAGTTAGAGGCGGTGCATTTATCGGCGCAGGAAAAAGAACGCTTACTAGATATGAGCCAGTACCAGTTACAGGAGATTGAACGCATCAACCCCAAACCCGGTGAAGACAGTGAATTGGATAAAGAACTCCCTAAATTAAAGCATGCCGGTAAATTATTGGAATTGTCTGCCGAAGTATATGAAGAACTTTATGCGGCGGATACATCGGCCTCGGCGCGTATTGGTAAGGCCGCCCGCGCGTTAACGGCCATGGCCGAATTAGACGAGCATTTGGCCCCGCTAGCCGAAACAGTGCAAAACGCACTGGCCGCTTTGGAAGATGTGGCCGCTACGGTGGGGGAGTATAAAGATGGGTTAGACGTGGATGAAACTTCGCTAGATAAACTATTGGAGCGGCATGAAAAAATCAAACGCTTAAAACTAAAATACGGCCCGGAACTGACGGATGTGTTACGCACCGCGGAAGAATTGCGCACGCGCATTGACCAGTTGCAACACACCCAAGAACACGAACAGGACCTAACCGCCCAGTTGTCCTCTGCCCGCAAAGAACTGCTTACCCTTTCTCAAACCCTGCATGAAAAACGCTTAAAAGCTGCAGAAAAATTGGCTGTACAAATTACGGCGCAAATTAAACCCCTGGGCTTTAACCAGGTGAAATTTGGGGTGGCGGTGGATATGGATGAAGCAAATATTACTTCCACCGGGGCAGACAAAGTGGAATTTTTATTTTCCCCCAATCCGGGTGCGGCTTTGCGCCCGCTAAAAAATATTGCTTCCGGCGGGGAAATTTCCCGCGTCATGTTAGGACTTAAAACAGTGCTAGCCCCCACGGTGCCGGTCATGGTATTTGATGAGGTAGATGCGGGTATTGGCGGGGAAACCGGCTGGTTGGTGGGCGAAAAACTGCACGCCTGCGCGCAAGGCCGTCAGGTGCTATGTGTTACCCATTTGGCCCAAGTAGCCGCCCAGGCGGACCACAATTTTTATGTTTCCAAACGTGCCGGTAAAACCGACACACATGTTTGCATTATGCCTTTATCGGGGAAAACACTAACCGCCGAAATTGCCCGCATGTTAGGTGGAGGAGATGAAACGTCCGCCGCTTACTTACACGCGCAGGAATTACTGCATACTGCCGGCCGGTAGCAAAACCACATGTAAAAAAGGCCGGGGCAAGTTTTTTTCTTAAGTTCCTTCCGGGTGAATGGTTCTACCTACATTGCGGGGTAGAATAGTTCTGCGAATACATTTAAGTTGCTGAATTTGCTAAAATGAAATTACAAGGAGATTCTATGCGTAACTTACTGTTTCTTTCATTGGCCTGTTTGCTTACTCTGTCTGCCCGGGCCTATCAAGCGGGTGATGTTACCGTCGGCGTGGGCGCTGTGTATTCCCCGCTAGCGTTAGGGACCGATTTTGGTGAAATAAACGTGGACGACCCACAGGCCCACATGGCCCATGATGCCAAACTGGGCAAACCCGGCATGGGCGGCGAAGTGCAGGCCTTGTATTTTATCTCCCCGCGTGTAGGGCTTGGCCTTAGCGTTGCGGACCAATATTTCTCGTCGGATATGGCTAGCGGATGGCAGTTAAATACCCGCACCCGCATGCACAACTATATGGCGGTGGCCCATGTGTTTTTAACCCGGCCGCAAACCGCTTACCAGGTCTATATTCCCTTGGGGCTGGGCCTGGCGCAGACCGATTTTTCTATGGATTTCCGCCCGCTGGGGGACAGTAAAAAACATTTTAACTACACGGGCTTTGCCTATTACGCCGGATTAGGGGTAGAGCGCGGCCTTTCTTCCCGCTTGCGTTTGGGGTTGGAAGCACGCTACAACGTAAACCGCTTTCACGACAGCACTACGCGTGACAACGGCAACCACGTGACCGTTTATCCGCGGGCCAATTTTCTCTCTGTATTACTACGCGTTATTTACACAATATAGTATGGAAATTATCACCCAACTTGTAGACATTTTTTTGCACTTAGATGTGCATCTAAACGCTTGGGCCGCCAGTGCAGGGCCGTGGCTGTATGTAGGGATTTTTGCCGTTATTTTTTGTGAAACCGGCCTGGTGGTAACGCCGTTTTTGCCGGGTGACTCCCTGTTGTTTGCATGCGGGGCGTTGGCCGCGCACGAGCAGAGTGCCATTGCGCTAGGAATATTTATCCCGGTGGTATTTTTAGCCGCCGCGCTGGGGGATTTTTGCAATTATGAAATTGGCAAGTGGTTGGGGCCGAAGGTATTTTCCCAAACAAACCACCGTTTTTTAAATAAAGACCACCTGCTAAAAGCGCACGCATTTTACGAAAAATACGGCGGCAAAACCATTATTCTGGCGCGGTTTATCCCCATTATCCGCACGTTTGCGCCGTTTGTAGCGGGTATTGGCAAAATGACGTACCCGCGCTTTGCTTCGTACAATTTAATCGGGGCCGCCTTGTGGGTATGTTTGTTCACGCTAGGGGGATACTGGTTTGCAGATTTGCCTATTGTAAAAACCCATTTTCACTACGTTATTGCCGCTATTATCGTGATTTCTGTGTTACCCGCCGTGTGGGAATACGTGCGGGAGAAACGGAAACACCGCTAGGTTTGCCGGATGGAAGTTGCACCGGCAATACCCCTTGGGCTTGGCGTTTACCCAACACAATTTCAGCAGCTGTTTGCAAGGAAGAGGCATTTAGTCCGTAGGTGGCTAGTATATTATCTGCCTGCGGGTAGTGTACTACATCATACGGATTTAACGTAGATAACAGCACTGTGTCGGGATTTTTGACAAAAAGTTTATCAATGACGCGCTTTTGGCCCATATTGACTTTATCTGCCCACTGCAAACTGCCCACCACTACCAAATCGGCTCCCTCGGCACAGGCAAAAGCGCGGCGCGCATCACTTTCATGCGGAGAGAGCGGGGCATTGTACGCGCGTACTTGATAGTTTTGTTCTAAAAACGGTTTGGCAAAAAAGGCCAGTTGGTCCGCAAAGCGTGACGGCGCAAAAAATACCGCACATACTACCGGGCGTTCTTTTGAGGACTCAAAAGGCAGAAAATCCCCACGTTTGCGTACTTGAGTGACGGCCTCTTGGCTTAATTCTTCCAGTGTGGTTTTATAGGCCCGCCCAATTGGGGCCGGAACCGGTCGGTTTGCGTCTAATAAGCCCAGTTTTTGCTTCACGCGCAGAATTTGTGTGGCGGCGCGGGTTACTTGCCCGCGTAAGTGTTTTTTTTCTACTTCGTTTGTAATTTGGGCAAACAGCGTAAGGGGCTTAATAAAACGGCCCAGTAAAATCATATCCGCCCCGGCCTCTAAACTGCGCGCGGCACAACCGGCTATGGTGCAAAAGGCGGTAGCACCTTTCATATCCAAACTGTCGGTCACAATAAGGCCGTCATAGTTCCATTTATTACGCAGTAAATCCTGCAAAATAGGTTTAGAGAAAGATGCTACCTGTTTTTTATCTAACGCAGGGTAGAGTACATGCCCGGTCATTACCCCTGGTACACCCGCTTGTACAGCCGCTTGAAATGGGGCCAGATGTACCCGGTGCAGGGTGGCGCGGTCTGCTTCTACCAAGGGAACCCCATAGTGGGAATCAGTAGAGGTATCCCCATGCCCCGGAAAGTGTTTGACAATGGGCAAAATGCCTGCGGCTTTAAAGCCGTTGATCATGGCCAGGCCCATTTTGGTGACGGTTTTCGGGTCCGAACCGAACGAACGTACTCCGATAATGGGGTTATCGGGATTGTTGTTTACATCTAACACCGGGGAAAAATTGATATGCACCCCTGCACGGCGCAGTTCCTGCCCGGCTAAATACGCCAGGGCGGCGGCCTTTTCTTCGTCTTGACTGGCGGCTAACATCATATTGGTGGGTAAGTAATCAAAGCCCAGAGTAATGGGGGTATAGACCGTGCCGCCTTCGTAATCAATGGCAATCAGCAGTGGAATTTTGTGGGGCGATTTTTCTGCCCAACTTTGCAGTTTGCTCACCAGGCGGCGCGTTTCGCGCATGGAATAATTACCCCACTGAATGAGCACTCCGCCTAATTTGCCTTGTTCAATGGCCGGGCGGACGAGTTCGGCACTATCTACATCCACAAAGGCCACCAGGGTTTGGCCCAGTTGTTCTTCGGGGGTTAAATCTGCCACGGTTAATCCCCACACCGGGCAGGCCAACATGCCTAGCAGAATGCTTAACAATCTACGCATTTAGTTTACCTCTATAAACACCAGTTCGGCCGGGGCCAAAAACCGCAAGGGAATCCCCCAGTAAAACACGCCTGAGGTGACATATAACTTCATCTTTTCTATATGATATAGCCCATACACGTGCGCAAAGGCCAGTTTTACTAGGTATGTAAACGGCCACAACTGCCCATTGTGCGTATGCCCGCAGAGCATCAGATCTGTGCCGTTGGCGGCGGCGGTATCTTCCAAACCGGGGGTATGGCTTAATAAAAAGATGGGTTTTGTTTTATCTAACCCGGTCAGTAACTGCGCCACATCCTGCGCGGTAACACCGGCAGTTTTAATATCTTTTAGCCCCGCTATCTGCACGCCGTTGGGCAACGTAACTGCCGTATTTTCCAGCAAAGTAATCCCCGCCTGGCGGAAAAAATCTTTACTGTCACCGTATCCTACATAATACTCATGGTTTCCTAATACCCCATAGGAACCCAGAGGCGTTTTAACGCGCGCTAACGCGGCGGCGTATTGTTCGCGGCGGGGGCCGTATTCGTAAATGTCCCCTAGGGCTAGTAGCATATCAGGTTTTTCCTGTTCAATGCGTTGCAGGACCTGTTCAAACCGGGCAAGCGAAACCCCCATGCCTAAGTGCGTATCGGAAAGTAAGGCCAGTTTTAAGTGGGGCGCACCGGGGATTTGTACCCGAACGTATTTGGTTTTAGGGGCCGAAAACCCGCCCCAAAACGCACTAATAAATACAACAGCAAGCGTAAGTAGTGTAGAAATGCCCATCCACCCGGTAGGAACGTGCAGCCAGGTAAGCAGTTTGTTTGCGACAGCAAACCCCGCACACACGCAAAACGCCAAAAATACCAGGCCAAAATAAATGTATGCCGCATAGTAAAGCATACTCCAAAACTCGCCAACCTGGTGACTACGGGTAAGCGTAAACCCGGCCAACATCACTAGTGTAGTAATTAGGCAAACCAGTAACGGCATTTTAACGCCCAACAGCGGAAAACATTTTAGTAGCCACGCCCAAGAGGCCAGTTGCATTAAAAAGGCCACCAGGCAGAATAGAAGATAAAAAATAGTCATACTTATATTGTAAGAAATTTATGCTACAGAAAGAAAGGGATGGATAACGGCTGTCGCGTACTTGCGCCAGATAACGGCAACTATTTTCCAAATTTAAGCCCTAAACCGCTGTCTTTCACTTGCGTACATGCCGCGCTACGCGCGGTCCGGCAGACGTACGCCGCGTTCAACTTACGGCGGTTTATTTTCTTAAATTTGAAAAATCAGCCCACTGGGAGCGTGTTTCGGTGCTTATCTGCACGGCACTTGCCAACGGCTTAACGACACCGCGGCGTTGCACGTTATAGCCCTTTTTCCCCATCAAAAAGCCCGCCTGTAAGCGGGCTTTGCATAAGCAGTTTCGCCGGAAAATACACTAACGGAAGTTACTGGTCCCCAAGCGTTGTTGTAAATACGTCTTTAATCCCCCTTGGTCATTACTGTGCGAGAGGGCCACCTCATAACTGATTTTCTTTTCAATGTAGAGTTGCGCCAGGGCTTCGTTCATGGGGCGCATACCAATGTTGGCGTTGGTTTGCATGGTGGACATAATTTGCTCGGTCTTGGCGTCGCGGATTAAACTGCGCACGGCCGAGTTAGCCACTAACACTTCGCACGCCATCGCGCGCCCGCCGTTTAACGCCGGCAGTAATTGTTGGGACAAAATGGCCTCAATCACAAAGGACAACTGCGTGCGGATTTGGGGCTGTTGTTCCGGCGGGAACACGTCAATAATACGGTTAATGGATTGCACCGCGTCGTTGGTGTGCAGGGTGGCAAACACGAGGTGCCCGGTTTCGGCCAGGGTTAAGCACGCTTCCATAGTTTCGCGGTCGCGCAATTCCCCCACCAGGATAATATCCGGGTCTTGGCGTAAGAAGTGTTTTAAGGCCGCCGCGAAGGATTTTGTATCACTGCCCACTTCGCGCTGGTTGACGATACTGCGTTTGTGCGGGTGGACAAATTCAATCGGGTCCTCTACGGACATAATATGATTACTCTCGTTCATATTTAAGTAGTTAATCATACTGGCTAGAGAGGTGGACTTACCGGACCCCGTTGCCCCGGTCACCAAAATAAGTCCTTTGTTTAGTTTCATTAAATTGTACGTAACCGGCGGAAGGTTAAGTTCTTCAAAGGTTTGAAACGTGTTGGGAATAGCACGCAAGGCCGCCGCCACACCGCCTTTTTCTTTGTAGACGTTCACACGTAAACGGCCCAGGGATTTTAAACCAAAAGAGAAATCTAACTCCAAATCTTCCTCAAAACGTTGGCGTTGTTCGTCAGTCATAATAGAATAAATCAGCGTTTGGGCACTTTCTTTGGTTAGCGTTTCAAACTGGGTAGCATACAGTTTACCCTGAATACGCAACACTGGCGGAACCCCCACCATCAAGTGAATATCCGAAGCGTTTTTAGATTTCATCAGTGCAAATAAGTCGTCCATCAAGATCATGTTCAGTCCCCTTTTACTACAGTATTTTTCCAACTAAATCCAGTGAAATGTTATTTAAGGCCCCGGTTAATTTACCGGTAGACACGTCGGCCTGGAATATATATATAATAGGTTCTTTTCGCGTTTTGGTCAACTGATATTTTACCAAATATGCGTTTTTGTGTAACGGTTCTGCCTCCCACCGGGCCACATATCCTTGGGCCAGTTGGGGTTGATAAAGTTTGGTTAAATAGTGGCTAATCGTGCCGCGCGAGCCGGAAAGCGCATAATTTTGCACAATTTCTAGCGCACGGTCCTGGCGGTCCTGCGGGGTAACGGCCGGGGCGGGTACTGCCGGTTTTGGGGTAGTAACTGCCAACGCCGCCGGTGCAGCGGGCGGGGCCTGCGGAGAAAGATCTACCGGGTGGGCGCGCAAGCCCTGTAATACAAGCACACTGCCGACAATCGTTCCCAGTGCCAACATAAAGACCCAGGTCCGTTTGGCGTGTGTATGAAACAAAACCGGACTGCGTGAAACGGATCCGTGATACGGCACTTGTGTCGGTTGGGGGGTAGAGTGGTCTGCTTGGAAATTACCGGGCAGATGTGTAGGGGCGGAAGAATTTGTTACAGCCGGGTCGGTCCGTTGCGGGGTTGTTTGAACAACCGGGGGGTGCTGCAATGCATTCTCATGTGAAATGGGCAAAACAGGTTGTTGCGAACGTGTTTGTGCCACCGGGGGTTCACCTGCCGAAGGAAGGATAGCACCATCCTGGGCAGGCACAGACGGCAAACTGTGGGCGGTTTCTTGTGCGGTTTGTGTGGCTAAATGGGCAGGCGTGTCTACCGTAACTGCCTGGGAGACATTACCTGACAGCGGAGCGCGGGTGGCAAACACTTCGGTGACGGTAGCTACATGGTGGGTTTCTTGGGCCGAGGACAGTTCCTGCTCTAAATGTGCCGCGGTCTGTTCGTCTATGTCTGCCGGTTTCTCCTTCTGCCGGGCGGAAGAGGTTTGCGCCAGTTGTTTTTCCAGGGCGTGGGCCAGGTCCATATCGGAATTTTCTGCCGGTGCCGGTATGCCCAAAATTTCCCCTAAATCTTCTTTTTGGATATGGTTAAAATAATCCTCAATCGGGCCGGGTTTGGCCGGTTTGTTAGGCAGTTGCAGGTTAGGGCCGTCGGTATTGGTTTTTTCAAAAGCAAGGGGGGAAGTTTGCCGCAAGAGGGTATCCATTTCCTGTTCAAAAGAAGGGGTATCTTCTTCGGGTTCATCGGGCAAAAGACAGTGTTCCACCTCCTTAAAACTTCGGGCCGGTTGCCAGTGGTCATCCTGGTCGCTACATGCTTCCGGGCAGATTAAACTGTCGGCGTTAAACCCTTTTTGTTCCGTTAGTTCCTTGAGGGAAAACGGCCCCACCACATCACTGCCGTTAAAAAACCAATATTTCATAACCCCTGTATTGGCGCGCTGTGCGCCCATCCCTGCTATAGATGTACTATTATTTGCACTTGGCTACAGCCGCCTGCAAACGGCGCACGACGGTTTCTCTACCCATGCACGCCAACATTTTAAACAGCGTCGGCCCATGGGTACGTCCGGAAACGGCCACCCGCACCGGGTGAAAAATCTGCCCTGCTTTTAAACCGTTGTTTTTGGCGTAGGCGCGTGCGGCTTCTTCCAGTTTTACGTCGGTAAATTCGGGCAGATTGTTGTAAACCTCTGCCATATCGGTTAGCACTTTTTTGGCCTCGGGTTTGGCAAAAACTTTGTCTAACGCCTCTTGTTCAAACACCGGTTCTTCAAAGAAGAAGCGGATTAAATCCGGTATTTCGGTTAAGAGTTTGTATTTTTCCTGCTCCAGGCCGATAATTTCTTCCAAGCGGCTGCGTTGCACGCCGGACACGTTGATACCGGCTTTTTCAATAAACGGAAGTGCCAGGTCCGTCAGGCGCGAAAGAGAGGTGGCGCGGATGTATTCCCCATTCATCCAGTTAAGTTTTTCGGGGTCCATCACTGCCGGGCTGGGCTGACAGCCGGAAATATCAAATTTTTCTTCCAGTTCGCCGGGGGCAAAAATCTGTTGGGAGTCACTGGTCGCCCATCCTAGTAGGGCCAGGTAGTTTTTTAGTGCCTCGGGCAAGTAGCCCATGTTGCGGAACTCCACCACGTTGGTGGCCCCATGGCGTTTGGAGAGTTTTTTGCCGTCTGGTCCGTGAATCATGGACAGGTGGGCAAAAACCGGTTCTTTCCATCCTAATGCGCGGTAAATTTGAATTTGTGCCGGGGTGTTGGAGATGTGGTCATCGCCGCGGATGACGTGGGTCATACGCATGAGGTGGTCATCTACCACTACGGCAAAGTTATAGGTGGGGTAACCGCTGGTTTTTTGGATGACTAGGTCGTACAAATCTTTACTGGCAAATTTCACGTGCCCGCGGATGAGGTCGTCCCACTCCACGTCACCCTCGGTAGGCATGCGGAAACGGATGACGTATTTGCGGCCCTGGGCTTCCAGTTTTTCCTGTTCTTCTTTTGTTAAATGGGCGCACTTGCCGGAGTATTTCGGCGGGCGGTGTTCGGCCAAACATTTTTGGCGGTTTTCTTCCAGTTCTTCCTCGGTACAATAGCACTTGTATGCCTTGCCTTCGGCTAAGAGTTGGTCAATGTATTTTTTATAAATACCCTGGTCGGCGCGGATGGCCTGGTAGTAGGGGGCATCGGGGCCTTTGTCTTGGCCGCCAGGCATGGGGCCTTCGTCCCAGTTAAGTTGCATCCATTGCATGCCTTCAAAAATGGCATCTGTAGAGGCCTGGGTGGAGCGTTCCTCGTCGGTATCTTCAATACGAAGTAAAAACGTGCCTTTATTTTTTTTAGCAAATAAATAGTTAAATAACGCGGTGCGAACGCCGCCAATGTGTAAAAACCCGGTCGGGGAAGGTGCAAAACGAACACGAACTGTCATAAAAAAACTACCTCTAAAATTAAGATACTCTAATTATAGCATTTATTGCCTGGAAAGGGGGCATGTATACGCGTACATGGTTCACAGTATAGTGTAGGTTGGGCGGATACCCAACCTACAAATAAACCATCCGCTCTTTAATAATGGAACCGTTGAAATCCGGTGCAGTATTTTCTGCCCGCTGGGAAAAATTCAGTCCCTCACGGCACTTGCGGCAAAGAGCTATTTCAAGGCCCTCACAGACGCGTCAAACAGCACTTCTAACGCGCGGTAAATGGGCCGCTGTCCAAAGTGGGTTTCCCACTTGTACTCATAAAGTTTGTCGCTTACGCCATAGCACGCTATGCCTTTTACTTTGCGTTTGTGACATACGGCATAAAACGCTGCTGTTTCCATTTCCACCGTTAGCACATCCTGCTTTTGGTAGTGTTTAATTTCGGCTTTAGTTTCGCGGAAAATGGCATCTGTGGTCCAGTTGCGCCCGATGTGAAAGTTTTGTTTTTCTGCGCGCAGTTCTTTAACCAGTTGGCTAAACAAGGCCTTGGACGGCTTACTACTTTGCGCCGTCACGTAACAGGGGGACGTGCCGTCATCACACAGGGCCTCGTCACACACCACCAAATCTCCGGGTTGTACTTCTTCCTGCAAACTGCCCGCAAGGCCGATAAATACAAATTCTTTCACGCCCAAGGCAATTAACACTTCCAACTTCATAGCCATAGCGGGTGCGCCGTAGCCGAAGTTCGTCACATAGCAAATGTCTTTGCCTTCTAACACATAAATATCCATTTCGCACGAATATTTTTTCCATTTATGGTGCGAAGTAACATATTTTGTCAGTGAAGAAATAGGGCAAATAATTGCTTTAGAGGGCAATTTCAGCCCGGCCGCCACGTGTTTTACATAGTTGGCGGCGGAAGAAATCCCCGGCAAGGCGGGTTTTTTGTTTTTAGGAAATAATAGTTTCATAATTTTTGTAGAATATACCTATACTATAGCAAAAAAGGATGATTATATGGAAGAATTTACCGCGGCCTTGACAGCCGTAAATGGGTTTGTGTGGGGAGTGCCGCTGATGTTGTTAATCGTGGGGATTAGTTTGTATTTTACCCTTCGTTTACACTTCTTCCAACGATATTTGCCGCAAGCGGTGGTGCTGTCGGTAAAACAGTCCCGCTCGGCGGGGGTGATTAGCAGTTTTGGCGCGTTAGTGGTGGCCCTGGCCGCCATGGTGGGAACCGGCAACATTGTTGGCGTAGCGGCGGCCATTTCTACCGGCGGGCCGGGGGCGTTATTTTGGATGATGCTTTGTGCTTTTTTTGCCATGGCTACCAAATATGCCGAGGCAGTTCTCTCTGTAAAATACCGTGAAAAAAACGCCCGCGGGGAATATGTGGGCGGGCCTATGTATGTGCTGAAAAATGCCCTTCATCTAAAAACCTGGGCGGCCGTTTTTGCCGGGGCTACTGCGCTAATGGGCTTTGCGGATGCGCTGATACAAACCAACTCGTTAGCGGCTATGTATTCCTCGGTCCTGCATGCGCCGGCGGCACTCACAACGGGTATTTTGGTGGTGCTGACTGCGGCGGTGATTTTGGGCGGTATTCAAAAAATTGCTTCCGTGTGTAAGTATTTAGTGCCGTTTATGGCAATCCTATATATAGGCGTATGTGTGGTAATTATTGTGTGTCATTTTTCTAAAATTCCCTGGGCACTTATGTGCATTTTTAAAAGTGCTTTTAGCGGTACGGCGGTAGTGGGCGGTGCCATTGGCATTACCTTTCAGCATGCCATCCGCTATGGGGTAGCACGCGGGGTGCTGTCCAATGAAGCGGGCAGCGGTTCGGGTGCGATTGCCGCCGCCGCGGCCCAAACCCCTAACCCGGTGCGTCAGGGGTTAGTATCGGCCACGACGGTGTTTTGGGATACCTTAGTAATTTGTTTAGTGTCCGGCGTGACGGTGGTGATTGCCGGGGATTGGCAAAGCGGCACCCGCTTTGGGGCGGACCTAGCGCAACATGCCTTTAGCAGCTTGCCCGCGGGGGCTTATTTACTGCTAGTATGCTTGACGTTATTTGCCTTTAGCACGCTAGTGGGGTGGAGTTATTATACCGCTAAATCGGTAGAGTTTTGTGTCCATACAAACGTGGAAAAAGCAGTGTATACGGCTTGGTTGTGTGTGATGTGTCTAGGAGGATTTTTGCGCCCGCAACTGGTGTGGGAACTGGCAGATACGGCTATTGCGGTGATGTGCATCCCCAATATTTTATCGTTATGGTTACTGCGTAACGAAGTGGTGCGGGAAACCCACACATACCTGGCGCAAGAGTTGCGCTTTGCACGCAAATAGTGCTATGATGTAAATGAGGAAAACGTATGCTCAAAGAATATAAAATTGCAGACCACAAACTGGTAGAAACAGACCAACATGCACAAGTATATGTGTATATCAACCCAACCCCGCAAGAACAACGCTTTTTGGTGGACACGTATCAGTTAGACGAGCATACCCTTCTTTCTGCCCTGGACCCCGACGAACTGCCCCGCTTAGAGTACGAACCGGACCATACCGTTTTAATTTACAAACGCCCGAAAAATTATTCCGGCAGAGACCAGCTGGAATTTAAAGTGGCCTCTGTGGGGATGTTTTTATTTAAGGACAAATTGGTTATTGTGCTAGCCGAAGAAATTGCTTTGTTTGTGGGCAAACGCTTTCAGCGGGTGGACAGTATTAAAGAAGTGTTTTTAAAACTGATTTACAATTCCATTTCCCATTATGTGGAACACTTGCGTATTATCCATTTAATTTCCGAAGAAATTGAAGATAAAATTACCGACTCTATGGATAACCGCTACCTGCTTAATTTATTTAGTTTGGTAAAAAGTTTGGTGTATTATGCTGAGGCCATTACCTCTAATGAGTTTGTGTTTGAAAAAACCCGCAACCAGGCCGCGCGTATTGGGCTAGATGAAAAAGATATAGAAATGTTAGACGATATTATTGTGGAAAACCGCCAGTGCAAAACGCAGGCGGATATTTACTCCAACATTTTGGCCCAGTTGTTAGATGCGCGCGCATCTATCGTAAACAACAATTTAAACCAACTCATGAAGAAGTTAAACGTCATCACGATTTGGATGATGGTGCCTACGTTAGTGGTCAGTGCGTATGGGATGAACGTCGCGCTGCCTATGTCCCAACATCCGCAGGCATTTTGGATGCTGATGGGTGTATGTTTGCTGTTAGTGTGGATGGTGATGTTATACTGGCGTCGGAAAAACTGGTAATTTTTTCCGTTGGGTGTGGTAGGTAGGACCGGTAGAATACAAAAATTCTGTAAGCAGGTGAACCCTGGCACAAACCTCTAAAAACAATTAGTCAGCCAGCGTGCTTGTATCATGAGTACACGGATAAGCCATGGGGCTGTAGACCAAGGCACAAATATGCTACAATAAACTATATCTTAACTTAAGGAGATACACTATGTCTAACTGCTGTAAAGGTGCGTGTTGGTGTAAATACCTGCCGCATAATTGGTTGTGCTTAAAAGGGCTGTATGTGGTGTTTGTTGTGTTATTCTACGTGGCTGTAGCGTTTGCTATTTACATGGCCTGCCAACTTTGCTCTTACCCCATGCTCTCCGGGCGTGATTTATGGGTAACACTGGGTATTGTGGAGGCGCAAATTTTGGGTACGGCTTTGGTGCTGTTAACGATTTCTAAAATCTTAAAAGCACTTGCCAAAATTAAACACGCCGTAGCCCCCTGCTGCTGCCAGGATGAAAAAGCGGACAAAAAATCCGCCAAAAAAGAAGATAAATAAATTCTATACCGGTGCGTACCGTTGTTGCGTGCGCACCGTTTTGTTTTTGTAAGGGGGAAGGATGAAGCGTTTTGTCTCTATGTGTGTGGCCCTGTGCCTTGCTGCCGTTGCCAGTGCCGAAACGGTTAAAATGAAAGACGGCAATTTAGTGACCGGGTCTATTGTTTCCCAAACCGAGTATGTGCTTAACTTGTCTACTTCCTATGGTACGGTTACCCTTAACCAAAAAGAAATTGAACAAATTTTACCCGATAAACACCGTGTGATTTTAAAGGGTGGTTCACAACTGGTAGGCCAAATTGTGGACTTAGACGAATTTAACTTAAAACTGAAAACTGATGACGGGGCCGTCGTCAATATAGATATGCCGCAAATTGTGTCTGTGGAAACCTACGACTATGACCGCGGAGAAAATGCCCAAAAAGAATTTGTAGAAAAAACCCAGCAAATCACTGCCCAGCGCGAAGCACACCAAGCCGCGGTAGCGGCCGGTACGGTTCCCAGCGCAGTGGCCGCTGCGGGCGGGCTTACGTTTGACAGCGATATTGACCAAGTGTTTGATACCCAAAAAGCTACTGTGGTAAACGGACAGGTGGTGACGCCTGCTGTGCCTGTTGCCGCGCCTGCTGCCGAACAACGCCCGATGAGTGACGAGGAGGCCTTTATTAAAGGCGTTAAAACGGGGGCTGTTTCCCAACAGGAATACGCATCTGCGGCCAAAGAAGAACTTTCTGCCAAAAAAGAAAAAACCCCTAAAGAACCCAAAAAAATAAAAACTGTTCGTAACGAAGGCGATTACAAAAAATATTTTTCTATCCAGGCCGGGGCCATGCCCTTGGATTTAAAACTGGATAATTCTTCCCGCGCCGGGTATCAGGCAGGGGATGAATACAAGGTAGGTAGTACCAGTGCGACGGTTTCCGGCAAATTTTTATGGCGTATTAAAGGCAGCCGCTTTTGGCTCGGGCCGGAGGTAGGAATTGGCAGTATCGGCAACAAAAGTTTTGAAGATAAAGACCCTAACGTCACTTCCCACCCGGAGATTTACCCGGACCCGGTTGTTAAAACCAGCGGGCAAATTTTGCGCGCCGGGGCCACGGCCCATTTTTACCTAACGCCCAAAAACCGCTTTGCGTTTTACCTCACCGGCAGTGCTTTTTATGAAATGTTGCACGTCAACTACCGCGGGGAAGAACAGAGCGAAAAATTATCCTCTGACGGCTTTGCCGGCGCGGCTGGTATCGGCGTGGAAACATGGATTGATGACTTAATGCTAGGGGTGGAGGTACGCGAAGTATTTGCCCAACGTACCGGGGATTTTAAAAATTCTTCCAGTGCCAATACCCTGGTTCAAGCCCAGTTAAGTTGGAAGTTTTAATGCGCGTTCTCTTGTTGCCCGGCGCCTTGAAAGGCACGTTAAGTGCCCTAAAGGCCGGGCAAATTTTATCCCGTAAATTAACCCCCAAACACACTGTGCGGTGCTTCCCGGTGGCAGACGGCGGAGACGGATTTATAGACACGTTTGCCGCCTTGTGCCCGCAGGCCGTGCGCGTGAATCTGCGTGCTAAAAATGCGTTTTTGCAAACAAAATCTACCTCTTATTTATGGGTTCCTTCCCATAAAATAGCCGTCATAGAAACGGCCCGCGTGTGCGGCCTGGGGCGCGCCAAACCCGGCGAGTTGGACCCGCTGGGGGCCAGTTCCTTTGGGGTGGGCCAAGTGATTAGGCATGCGGTAAAACGCGGGGCAACAAAAATCTATATCGGCTTAGGCGGGGTAGCGTGTAGTGACGGCGGGGCCGGCCTGTGCGTGGCGTGCGGGGCCAAACTGTTTGACAAAAACGGTGCGCCGCTTTCTTTGGGGGCAAAACCGCTTTTAGAATTGGTGCGGGTAGACGTAAGCGCATTACAGCACAATTTACAAGGGGTGGAAATTATCGGCGCGGCAGACGTTACCAACCCGCTCTTAGGCCCCAAGGGTTCCGCCTATGTATTTGGTCCGCAGAAGGGAGCCACCCCTGCGCAAGTAGCACTGTTGGAAAAAGCCCTGGCTCGTTGGGCGCGCGTGGTATACACAGCCACCGGGCGCAACGCGGCGCATGCTGCTTCCACCGCGGCGGCGGGGGGAATTGCCGCCGGATTATACGCCTGTTTGGGCGGTAAATTATTACTGGGGGCGGATTTTTTACTTCAAAAAGCCCGGTTGGATAAACAAGTACAGTGGGCCGATTTACTCATTACCAGTGAAGGAAAATTTGATGCACAAACTTTCTACGGAAAGGCCCCGCTAGCCGTTTTAAAACTGGCAAGAACATACAGAAAACCGGTTTTATTTATTTGCGGCAGTGCTGATTGGAATGCCCTGGCCAAACGCAACTTACGCGGCGTGCGTGTAGCACAACTGGTGGATTTTGCTCCCTCGGTCCAAGCGGCCCAACAACACGCGGGCACGTATTTGGCCCGCGTGTGTGAAAGCATTTAGTTTGTGGTCAGTTGCTGCTACCAGCAATAGCCGTTGTCCTCTCCTCCCACCGGATATCCGCTGTGTTTGCAAATTTTCTCCCCCTCTTCTTCCATATAACTGCAATTTATATTTCCTTCTTCATCTACATATAGACAGACAGTTAGTGATGCTTCCTCTCCTGCCGGGTCTATCTTATGGGGATTATAGTATGCCGCTGGTAATTCAGAAGGTGCTGTTAGTTTATACACAAAATAATCTGTTTGTTTCTGGCCAAACCAGGAAGTGATTGTTTGGCCGGGTATATCTATATTTAAATCTTCCAAAGAAGCGCGGGAGCAAGCATATTCTCCGTGTTCTAGTTCGTGGAGTGCGCATGCCTTCCACAAGGCATTAAGTACCAGGCCCGCTTCTGCAAAGCGCGCTTTTGTAACGGCCTTTTGGTACTGTGGTACAGCCACTGCGGCTAGGATACCGATTATTACTATCACAACTAACAACTCAACCAGGGTGAACCCCGCTTTACTGCTATTTTTCATATTTTGTCTCCTTATTAGTGTATTCAGCAAAGCGGCATTCAAAAACGACGGCCACCATACTGAACTAATAAGAGGTAATTCAATATAACAGCCGTAGAATACTAGGTTATGGATATCCATAAAGCAAGTAAACATTCGGTACATATAGGACTGCAGATCCCATATGTACCTAAACGACTATTTTTGACCTCTTATTGGTTTTACAAAACCACCCATGTTCTTCACACGGTTCAAAAATAGAACAAATTGTACCTATAGTATAATAAAAAAAAGCGCAAAAATCTACCAAAATGATATATAATAAAATAAAGTATGCAGTAAGGAGCGAATATGAAAAAATTAGTCATTCTTATTTTTGGTTGCGCTGTTGCGCTAGCAGCGTGTTCTAAAAACAAAAAAGATAATTTCAATGAGACCTACGCCAATACCGGCTATAAGGCCGCTGTTCAAGCAGATGCTTCTAACGTAGGCGGCAACCCAAAATACAGAATTCTTGACCAGGAATTTGACAATATGCTCGCCCCGGAAACCGATTATGATGCCTTGCCTGCTTATGAATTACAAGCGTGCGGGGATTCCTACCTGCCGCCGGTAGATGCTACCGCTGTTGCGGCTGCCAAAGCCGGTAAGCGCACGAAAGCCAGCGGTAAAGCCGCCAGCACCAAAACTACGCGCGCCAAACAGGTAAAAAATACTACCAACATTTACTACGTGGATGGGCCGAACCCTGATATACCGGTTTCTTCTACTACCACCACTAAAACCGTATATAAGAGTGGGGAAGTAAGTTCTTCTACCACGTCTTCGTCTAATACCAAAACCACTACCAACCCGGACGGTTCCGTAACAACGACGACCGTTTCATACTAAGAAGGAAACATGCGTTACACGCAAGAGCAAATTTCTTTAGAAGCCCATCGTTTGTATGGGCTTTTAAAGTGTGTGTCTAAAAGTAAGAATGTAAAATGGGCCTTGTCCGATTGCCAACAGGCCGCCCCTTACACACTGGAAATTAACCGTATTAAGCAAGAAAAAAATGCGGTTATTTTGGCCCACTCGTATACCACACCCGATTTAGTGTACGGTGTGGCGGACTACCGCGGGGATTCCTTTCAACTGGCCCAACAGGCCCGCACATGTGCAGCGCAAACCATTGTGTTTGCGGGCGTTTGGTTCATGGCGGAAACCGCCAAAATTATTAACCCCACTAAACAGGTACTTATTCCAGCCGGGCGTGCCGGTTGTACATTAGCAGACAGTATGACCGGGGAAGATGTAAAAAAATTGCATGCACAATACCCCGGCGTACCCGCGCTGTGCTATATTAACAGTTCCGCTGAGGTAAAAGCCCAGTGTGATGTGTGTGTTACTTCCGGCAATGTATTTGATATTGCCCAAAAAATGCCCGGCGATAAACTGATTTTTGTGCCGGATATGCTGATGGCACAAAATATTGAAATAGAACTCATGCGGCGCGGCACCCCCAAAAAAATTATTTCTTCCGGCGGCTCGTGTTGCGTGCATGATAAATACCGCCCCGAACACGTGGAAAAACTTCGCGCCGATTATCCCGGCATTTGCGTACTGGCACACCCGGAATGCGCACCTGATGTTTGCGCGCTGTGTGATTATGTAGGAAGCACCAAAGGTATGACGGACTATGTGGCTCGTTCTACAAGAAACCTCTTTGGCATGCTGACGGAATTTGGGCTTGTCAACCGCCTGGAAGCCGAACACCCGGACAAACAATTTGTGTGGCCTTTTGGCGTGTGCAGTTATATGAAAAAAAATACGCTAATTAACACGCTTCAGGCCTTGTTAGACCCGCGGCCGGACCAAGTAGTTTGCGTAGATAATGCATTGGCACAGGCCGCCAAAAAATCCATAGATAACATGTTTGAGTTAGCCAAATGATACTAGATAAAATTATTGAACTTGCCTTGCAAGAGGACTTGTCTTTAGGCGATATTACGTCTGATACCATTTTCACCGCAGACAATCAGGCCCGCGCCGTTATCCGCGCCAAAGAAAACCTGGTTTTGTGCGGTATGGACACGGCACGCGAAGTATTCCACGCGGTAGACCCGGAAGTTTGTTTTACTCCACTTAAAAAAGATGGGGATGAAGTAAAAAAAGGGGAAACAGTCCTGGAATTAACCGGGCGCACGCTTTCCATTTTAAAGGCAGAACGCACCGCCCTAAACTTTATGCAACGCATGAGCGGCATTGCTACATTCTCGCGCGCGTTTGCGGCGATGGGCAAAAAATACGGTGTGATGATTGTGGATACCCGCAAAACACAACCCGGTTTGCGCCGCTTGGATAAATACGCCGTGCGCGTGGGCGGATGCCGCAACCACCGCATCAGTTTGGCTGACAGTGTGATGATTAAAGATAACCATATTGCCGCGGCGGGTTCTATTACAAAAGCCGTAGAAAAAATTAAAAATGTGATTGGGCATACCCCTAAAATTGAAGTGGAAACCACCAATGAGCAAGAAGTGCAAGAGGCCCTGGCCGCCGGTGCGGACATTATTATGCTAGACAACATGACCCCGGCGCAAATTACCACTTGTAAGCAACTAATTAACGGACGCGCAGTTATAGAAGTTTCCGGCGGGGTAAATGCACAAAATTTAGAAGATTACTGCCGCGTGCAGCCGGATGTTATTTCCATGGGCGCACTCACCCATTCTGTTCCCGCAAAAGATTTGAGTTTAAAAATAGTAGAATATATTAGATAAATACAAAGGACATATTATGGACTACAACAACTTATTTTCAAATGTGGTCAGCCGCTCTAAAGCGTCTGCCATTCGCGAACTGTTAAAAGTAATTTCCCAGCCGGAAATTATTTCGTTTGCGGGCGGCCTGCCGGACCCGGCACTTTTCCCGACGGAAGAAATTCAAAACATTTTTGATACGATTTTGCAACATCATGGAAAAGAGGCCCTGCAATATGGGGCCACCGAAGGGCAAGATGCCTTAAAGACAGAACTGGTTAAACTGGTAAAAGAAACAGAAAATATTACCATTACCCCAGATCAATTACTTATCGTTTCTGCCAGCCAACAGGCACTGGATATGGCTGCACGTATGTTTGTAAATGAGGGGGACAGCATCATTACCGCCTGCCCCACCTATTTGGGTGCACTACAGGCCTTTCAAGTAGCAGGGGCCGATATTTTAGGAGCCAAAAGCGACCACGACGGTATTTTGGTGGAAGATTTACATGACAAACTGGAACTACTTAAACAACAGGGCAAACCCTGTAAATTTATTTATCTAGTGCCGGATTTTCAAAACCCCACCGGGACAACCATCCCGCAGGAACGACGTCTTGAAATTTTGGAACTTGCCAAACAGTACCATACCTTTATTTTGGAGGACTCCCCCTACCGTCAGGTGCGTTTTGAGGGAAAATCCCCCAAAACATTTTACGAGTTAGACGGCGGACAGGGAAATGTAATTACCTTGTTTACGTTTTCTAAAATTTTTGTACCCGGGTTTCGGCTAGGGTTTATTGTGGGGCCGGCAGATGTCATCCGCAAGTTTGTCATTTTAAAACAAGCCATGGATTTGTGTACTTCCCCTATTTTGCAACTGGCTACCGCCGAATTTTTGCGCCGCCGCTTACTGCAAGACCATATTCACAAAATGATTCGTGTTTACCGTGAAAAACGGGACTTAATGTTGCGTACGCTAACGCAATATATGCCCAAAGGCGTTACGTGGACCTACCCGGAAGGAGGCCTGTTTTTGTGGCTGACACTTCCTCAACAGTTAGATGCCGCCCAACTGCTTCCCAAGGCCATTGAAAACAAAGTGGCCTATGTGGCCGGGGTAGATTTCTACCCGGATTGTAATGTATTTAACGATATGCGTTTAAACTTTTCTTATTCCTCACCGGAAAAAATTGTAGAAGGGCTTAAACGCTTAGCGCAAACGATTAAAGACAATCTGTAAGTTTTTAATACCCCCCAAAAAGCACTGGCAAAACCAGTGCTTTTAGTTATGCGCATACTGAGTGTAGTTCAAGCAGCTGTTACTCATAGATTTATCCAAGGTCTTCAAGTGATGCGTTAGTTATTGACACGGAACGCGCAGATGGCTGCGCTGCCATGAAGACCGAGTTAGGGCACTACATCTGTAAAAGCATTGAGAGCCAAGGGATGGAATATTTCGACGACTTCTTTTAACGGCGTTTCTGGTAGCACACGCAATGATACCACCCGCATGTTATCCGTGCGGGTGGTATTTTTTATGCTTTTCTTGCAGGTCTTTTACGTCTAAATGGGTATAGATTTGCGTGGTGGATAAATCACTATGGCCCAGCATTTCTTGCAAACTGCGCAAGTCCGCCCCGCCTTGTAATAAATGGGAAGCAAACGTGTGCCTAAATAAATGCGGATGTAGTGGCGTAGCAATATTGGCCTTGCGTCCCAGGGCGGCCAGGTCCTTCCATACAGACACGCGGCTTATTTTTTTGCCGCGGTTATTTAAGAATAATTCGCTGGCTACTTCCCGCCCGGTAAATTTGTTTTCCCGCCACTGTAGATACTCCTTCAGGCGCGTGCATACTTCGTGGTGCAGGGGTACAAAGCGTTGCTTGCTACCCTTACCAAAGGCCAGTACCCACCCTTCTTTTAAATTCACATTTTCTAGCCGCAGGTTAATTAGTTCGCTTACCCGCAAGCCCGCGGCGTACAATAAATCAATAATCGTAACGGTGCGGATTTCTTCAAAATTTTTAGCCGGGTAGGAAAGTAACATTTCCATTTCCTGGCGGGTGAGTTGCTGGGGAATTTTCAGCGTGCGCTTGGCGGATTTAAGAAAGCGGGTCGGATCTTCTTTGATGCGTTCGTCCACCTGCAAAAATTTGTAAAAACATTTAATGGCCTCTAATTTGCGAAACACACTGGCCGGGGCTAATTTTTCTTTATCGCGCAGTTGAACCTGGTAAGATTCCAAAAACTCCGGCTCCAGGGTTAAGGGGTCTTTTTCGGCATATTGGCAATATTCCAAAAAACTGGCCACGTCGCTACTGTACGACGAAACTGTATTGGCGGAAAGTTGCCGCTCAAAAGTAAGGTGGCTTTTAAAATCGTCAAGCAAATAGGAATCCATGACTTCATTATAAATTTTTTACTACCATCCCGCAAACAGACGTCTAAAAATGTTACAATAGAAATACTATGAAAACGTTTCCCGAAATTGATAAACACCAACAGCAACGCTGGGAAGATGCCCATCTTTTTGCCAGCCCGCGCCTGCCCGGTGCAAAGAAATTTTATTGTTTAGATATGTTTCCGTACCCATCGGGGGCGGGGCTACACGTTGGCCACCCGGAAGGGTATACCGCTTCGGACATTATCACCCGCTACAAACGCATGAACGGCTATGACGTGTTGCATCCCATGGGGTGGGATGCGTTTGGCCTTCCGGCGGAAAACTACGCCATCGCTACCGGCGTGCATCCGCGCATTACTACGCAAAAAAACGTGGATAATTTTAGACGGCAAATTAAATCTATCGGCCTAGCGTATGACTGGGCGCGCGAAATTGACACCACGGACCCAAACTATTACAAATGGACCCAGTGGATTTTTTTGCAACTGTTTAAAAAAGGCCTGGCGTATGAATCCACCGTGCCGATAAACTGGTGCCCTTCCTGCAAAACCGGCCTTGCTAATGAGGAAGTATTTAATGGAAAATGTGAACGCTGCGGGCATGAAATAGAACGCAAAAACTTGCGCCAGTGGATTTTAAGAATTACTGATTATGCCGAAAAACTGTTAGAAGGGTTAGACAAGTTGGACTGGCCGGAAAGCACCCTTACCATGCAGAAAAACTGGATTGGTAAATCCCAAGGGGCAAACGTCGTTTTTAAATTAGACGGTTTTGAGGACACCTTAACCGTATTTACCACCCGCCCGGATACGCTTTTTGGGGCTACCTACATGGTGGTTTCACCCGAACACCCGATTTTGGAAAAAATCGTTTCTGCCGAGCAAAAAGCCGCGGTAGCCGCTTATCAGAAAGAGGCCGCTAAAAAAAGCGATTTGGAGCGCGGGGAACTGAATAAAGAAAAAACCGGCGTGTTTACCGGGGCGTATGCCATTAACCCGGTAAACGGGGCCAAAATCCCGGTGTGGACCAGCGATTATGTGCTGATGGGTTACGGAACCGGGGCCATTATGGCGGTGCCCGCGCACGACGAGCGCGACTATGCATTTGCCAAAAAGTTCGGTCTAAAAATTATGGAAGTGATTCAAAGTGAGCAAGGCGTGGAAAAGGAGGCCTTTACCGGCGACGGAGAGTTAATTAACTCCGGCTTTTTAAACGGTTTGCGCGTGAAAGAATCCAAAGCAGCCATGATTAAATGGCTCACCGAACATCACTGCGGAAACGCCAAAACCACCTATAAACTGCGCGATTGGGTGTTTGCACGGCAACGCTACTGGGGGGAACCCATCCCCATAGTACACTGCGACAAATGCGGCGTAGTGCCCCTGCCGGAAAGTGAACTTCCCTTGCGTTTACCCGAAGTGGAAAAATTTGAACCGTCCGGGACCGGGGAGTCCCCCTTGGCTACGGTAACCGAGTGGGTCAATACCACCTGCCCGCACTGTGGCGGCCCGGCCAAACGCGAAACCAACACCATGCCCCAGTGGGCCGGATCGTGTTGGTATTATTTGCGCTATATGGACCCGCATAATGACAAGGCCCTGGTGGACCCGGCGCTAGAAAAGGCCTGGGGCCCGGTGGATTGCTACATTGGCGGGGCCGAACACGCCGTCCTGCATTTATTATACGCGCGGTTTTGGCACCGGGTACTGTTTGATTTGGGCGTGTTATCCCACCCGGAGCCGTTCCAAAAATTGCGCCACCAGGGTATGATTTTGGCGTTTTCCTACCGGGATAAAATGGGCAATTACCACGCATATGAGGAGATTGATTTTAAAGACGGCAAAGCGTTTTTAAAAACCACCGGGGAAGAATTAACCGCCATGGTGGAAAAAATGTCCAAAAGTAAAAAAAATGTCATCAATCCCGACGATATTTTAAATGAGTACGGCGCGGATGCCTTCCGTATGTATGAAATGTTTATGGGACCGTTTGATGCGCAAAAACCCTGGGATATGAAAGGCATTGAGGGCATTAACCGCTTTTTAAAACGTGTGTACGCTTGGAGTGAAAGCGTTACCTTCACCGCTGAAAATCTGCCGCAAAAAAGTGCGGTGCTACTCAACCAAACCATCAGCAAAGTGGGTGAAGATATTGAGAACCTGCGCTTTAATACGGCTATTTCTGCTTTAATGGTGCTGTTTAACGACTTGGGCAAATTGCCCGCCGTTACCGAAGAGGCATTTAAGAAATTTATCAAACTCTTGCACCCGTTTGCCCCGCATTTGACCGACGAAATTTGGCAAGCAAAAAACTACACCGGGTTTGTGTTGCAAAGCACGTGGCCGGCGGCGGACCCCAAATTCTTGCAGGAAGATACGGTGGATATGGGCGTGCAGATTAATGGTAAAGTGCGTGAGCGTTTGGTGGCCCCGCGCAGTGCCTCGCGCGAAGAGTTAGAACAGCGTGCTTTAGCCAGTGCCAAGGTGCAACAGTATTTAAAAGAACTGGAAGTAAAAAAAATTATTGTGGTGCCGGGCCGCATGGTCAGCATTGTGGCCGCCCCTAAAAAATAAGAGGAATCTATGAAAAAATTATGGACCAGTATCTGTGCCAGTATGCTACTGGGTGCGTGCGGTGGAGGAAATGCTATCTATACTCCGCAGGCACAAATTATGCCCCAGCATATCAAAAAAATTGCGGTGCGCCCCATTTTAAACCGCACGGAAGTGTTTGCGCTAGAAGATAAATTTTATAATGAACTCTACGACACTTTTTTACGTAACGGCACCTATCAAATCGTGGCGGAAAATAATGGAGCCGAAGGCGTGGTAGTTACCACTATTTCGCGCTACTTAAATGTACCTGTACAGTACGACAGCCAGTTAATCCCCACCGTCTACAAAATGGATATTTGGTTGGATGTGGTGTTTATGGATAAAACCACCAACACTCCTGTTTGGCGCGAGCCCGCCTTTTTAGGCACGCAAATTTATGCTGCTAGCACCTTGCCCGGCGGTCTTACCGAGCAACAGGCGCGTGACCGCATTTTTGAGAAACTGGCTAAAGATATTGTCAAACGCACCGTAGATGGGTTCGGCTCGGTGCATAGCGAAAATAAAAAGAAAGTCATGAACAACCCGCAATATACCACCATTACGGAAAGTTACTAATGCCCAAACTTACTGCCGACAAATTAGCCGCCCAATTATCTAAAGCAACGGTGGCCCCGGTATATTTATTAACCGGGGAAGACCTCTACCGCAAAGAACAAGTGGTGGCCCGGTTGCGTGCGGTGGTAAACCCGGATGAGTTTAATTTTTTTAAAGCGCAGGCCACCTCTGCCGACGTGAGCGAAGGGCTCGCCCAGGCCAATACGGCCCCGGTGTTTTCGTCGGCGCGTATGGTGGTACTCACCGGTATAGACAAACTGCGCAAGGGCTCTAAAGAGCAACTGGCTCTTATCAAATACGCGCAACACCCCTTGGAAACCACCACGTTGGTGCTCACCCACAATGACCCCAAAAAGTTGAAAACCGATAAAGTGTTATCAAACGCGTGTGAAGAAACCGGGTGTGTGGTAAATTTTGACGAACTAAAGGCCGCCCAGTTAAATGCCTGGGTGCGTAACGAGTTTACCACGCGGCAATTAAACGCAGAGGCCAATGCGGTAGAACTGTTGTGCCAAAGCGTGGGCGGGGAATTGGCGGCGTTATCTAACGAGATTGAAAAAATTTCTTTATTCGTGGCGGACCGCACCGATAAGCGCGTCACGCAGGAAGATGTGCTGGCGTGCATTGGGTTTAGTAAAGAAGAAAACCCGTTTGAACTTTCTAACGCGCTTTTAGCGTGCGACCGGAACGGGGCCATGGCGCAAATTGATAAACTACTTGCGGGGGGGGAAGACGCGGTAGGTATTCTTGCCAAAATGACGTACCCCATTTTAAAAATGGCGCGTATTAAACGCTTAAGTGAGCATGGCCTTTCCAGCGCGGAAATTGTACGCGGGGCCGGGCTGCTGCCCTGGGAGAGCCGACTAGTAGCCGCGGCGCGGCGTTACCCGGCGCAAGCACATTGCTTAGCGGCTCTTAACAAAATTATAGAGGCCGACAGCGGCTTTAAATCCGGCGCGAATTTGGACCCCAAAACCACCTTAAAGGGCATTGTGCTCACGCTACTAAGGTAATCCTGGCTTTAAAAATCATTCACACTGATGGTATTGTACCACACTGCCTGCCATCAGTTCTGTACCGTAATTTTCAGTCCACCACTGGCAAATCTCTTGACGTAGTTCGTTATCGGAAGTAACATTAGCAGTCAGTTCCCAAGGAGCCGTGTAATCTGTTTTTGACCACACTAGTGTTACAGGCAAATTACTCTTTCCTTGTCCTCTGACTATAGTTGCTAAATACCCAGAACAATTATTCCCCAGCGAGTCACACCGTTGACCTATGGATGCCTGCCATGATCCTGTTTTATTAACACAGAAGTTGGATCCGTTTTCGTCACAAGGAATATCTATGGGAAGGTCAGCTGTAGCATGGGTACCAAGGAGGTTCTTATTTCTTCCCACAATATCATGCTCCAAGGAATAAGCATCTATCGCGTGGCTAATGTTGCGAAACATAGTTCCTATTTCGGAGAAGTGGGCTTTGCGTACGGCTTTCTGGTATTGCGGTAACGCTACCGCGGCTAATACGCCGATGATAAGGACGACGACTAAGAGTTCTATGAGCGTAAAACCCCTCTGCCCTTTATAGGTCGGGTGCAAACCCGACAAATTCCCGGCTTTGTGGCAAGTATCCCGCAGCTTGCTTGCGGCTCCTGTTGGGCTACCGCCCAACCTATAAACTAAGAGTTCAATGAGCGTAAAACCTGTACGCCCGCTATATCCCGCATACCTACTCTGCGGAATGACGGAGCGGGCGGTAAAGCCGTGGGTTAACATCTCCCTCCCTTGTGGAGGGAGTACCGCCGTTAGGCGGGGTAGGAGGGGCCATAAGGCATTTTTCCTATGTTGCCCCTCTTTTGCCGCTTGCGCGACACTTTCCCCACAAGGGGGACAGATGACTACAGGGTATTTTCTTGATTTCATAAGTTTATTCTCCTTATTTTACGTCAGGTTTCACCTGACCTATATTTTTAACTTTCCTGCTTGTGAAACCCAAACAAAAACGGCCACTAGGGATGAGCCAAGGTTAGTGCCTCATACGATAACAGCCGTAGTTTCTCGCCGCAATACATACGGCGAAAAACATTCAACATAAGACCTGCGGCTCATGACTTCCGCATGCCTTATGTTTAGTAACGACTGTCTTTGGACTAACCTTGGGCTTTTTAAAGCGCACCGTATTCTTTAATACGGTTCCAAAAACAGAAAAAATTGTACCTATAGTATACTACAAAAACGGTTTTTTATCAATAAAAAACCAGCACCCAAAACAACATGTTTGAGTGCTGGTCCTTGCAAACTGTGTTGCGTTTCCAAAGTAATATTAACGTTTGGAGAACTGGAAGCGTTTGCGTGCACCCGGCTGACCCGGTTTTTTGCGTTCCACCATACGAGGATCGCGCGTTAAATAACCGGCTTTCTTGACGGTTTTCTTAAGATCCTCGCTGATTTGGGCAATAGAGCGGGCAATCGCATGGCGCAAAGCACCGGCTTGGCTGGATACCCCGCCGCCCATTACTTTGGCTTGCACGTCGTATTCTTTATCTAAACCCGTTACGGTTAAGGGGGCTTTTACAGCGGCCTTGCAACGAGCATGATTACCAAAATATTCATCTAAACTTTTGGCGTTTACGGTAATGTTTCCTTTGCCTTTTAACAATTCAACCTGGGCAACGGATGTTTTTCTTCTTCCGGTTTTGGTATTGGTAATATTCATAAAAAATCCTCTTATTTGCTAAAGCGTTCCGTAAATTCGTGCGCTTCACCGGCAAACAAGCGTAAGCGTTTTAGGCGCGGGGCACGCAGTTTGTTTTCATCTAACATGCGTTTTACCGCTAATTCCAACACGCGGGTAGGATTATTTTCTAACACGCGTTTTACCGGGGTTTCTTTGCCGCCTTTGGCATAACCGGAGTGGGAGAAATATACTTTCTGTTCCAATTTTTTTCCGGTTAATTTCACTTTAGCAGCGTTGGTAACAACTACAAAATCCCCACAGTCCATATTCGGCGTATAGGTTTTTTTGTGTTTACCCATTAACAGTACGGCTACGCGGGTAGCAAGCCGCCCCAGGGTTTGGCCGTTGGCATCAATATGGTGCCATTTGCGGCTGGTTTCTACTTCCTTGACGGAAGGTAAGAATGTTTTTGTCATAAGTTTATGTTTCTACCTTTTGTAATTAATTCACGCGGAGTGGTGGCCGCATGCAGTAATGACTCGTGGTTTCACTATATTATATAAAAATTTACGAAAGTTTTGGAAAGAACTTTTGCAGATGGAAAATAGATATGACGTATTGTATCAAATTATGGCGGAAAAAAGAAATTTTTCCATGGAAACATTCTTGCCAAGGCCTGTATTTTATGCGTGAAGTTGCTGTTGCGTAACGGCAGGCGTGGAAGATGCCGAATTACATGCAGGATGATTGGGTCTTTTATTACTCTTCCTTACTCCCAACTAGATAGCATGCTACCCATTGCTGAAAAATCAGAAATAGGATTATAGCCAACTGATCCGGGTAATTAGGCCGGGTTTCAAACAAATTTTGCGTAGTTCTAGGCGCGAAAGCGGGAGGTATACTGGCGGAACGCGCCCGCAGGGCGGAGGTATCCGACCGATTGAGCAACAACGAAATACGCAAAATTAGCAAGAAACACTACATCTTAAAATCTTCGCCCAAATATAACTTCCGGGCGTTTTTATCGTTTAGCAGGGTCTGCTGGTCCCCTTCTACTAAAATTTTGCCATCATAAATTAAATAGGCGCGCTCGGTTAACGGCAAGGTTTCGCGCACGTTGTGGTCCGTAATCAGTACCCCTATGCCCTTGTCTTTTAATTTAAAAATCATTTGGCGCAGGTCGGACACAGTAATCGGGTCAATCCCCACAAACGGCTCATCTAATAAAATAATATGCGGGTTACTAATCATACAGCGCGCAATTTCCATGCGGCGTTTTTCCCCGCCGGAAAGTGTCCACGCTTTTTGCTTGGCTAGTTTGGTAAGGCCAAACTCCGTAAGCAGTTCATCCACGCGCCGTTTTTGGGCAGTTTTATCGCTAGAAATGCGCTCTAATACCGCCAGTAAATTTTCTTCTACTGTAAGGCCTTTAAAAATGGTGGGCTCCTGGGCCAAATACCCCAGGCCGTGGCGTGCGCGCTCAAACATAGGCAGTTGGGTGACGTCGTCCCCATCAATAAACACCCGGCCGCTGGTGGGGCGGATAAAGCCGACTAGCATGTAAAAAGAAGTGGTTTTCCCGGCACCGTTAGGGCCTAGTAAGCCCACAATCTCGCCGGATTTTACGTGAATATCCACGCCTTTTACGACCATGCGGTCTTTGTATACTTTGACGATTTTTTCACTGCGTAGTTCCATATAAAACCTCTAAAATTGGGTATTTGCTTTGTGTTTATTGAGTTCCGGGGATACGAGCCACCCTTGCACACGTCCGTTTAATTGTACCACATTTCCCTGGGCATCGGAAGCAACTTCGTCTGCAATCACGGCAAAGGTGCCTTGCTCGGCACTGCCGGTGACGAGCGGGCGCGCACCGGTGGCGCGTGCCTCGTTTTTAGCCCCATTGTATAGAACGCTGTTGGCTTGCAAGGTGCGCAGGCCGTCACTTAGTACGGCATCTCCGTCTAAATACACATAGTCCTCATTTTGTTTAAGCGTAATTTTGCGCGCTTGCATGGTTTGGGTTCCTTTGGGTGTTACGCGCGTAACATGCACGTGGCCGGTTAAAATAAATACTTGTGCGGTAGTATCAAAATCCACCTGTTGGGCTAGTGCGGTAACGGTTTGTTCGGGTTCGGTTAAAATCAGTTTTACCGGATTTTTGGACGTAGATTTTAGTTGTCCTTTGCCGCTTTGGTAGTGGTAGCGTGCGCGGTCCGCGTATGCTTGGTAGGTAGATCCGGTGGGCTCTTTGTATTTAAGGTACACGTTTCCGCGGGCGGTAACCGTGTGGTTCTTCCGGTCCGACAGGGCGTAGGCGGATTTAAATGTATAGATACCGTTATCATACGATACATGCCCGGTAAATTCTTCCTGCTCTTGCTCTCTGTAAATGGCCCACTGGTCACTTTGCAAAATGCCGCCTAAACTTTCCGGAAAGGTGGGGGCGGTATGCTTTTTGGTAAGGGCCTGCTTTTTGTCTTGCCAGGTTTTTTGGGCGGTTTGCGTTACTTCTTTGGCATCCGGCAAGGGCGTACGCACCGTGTAACAACCGGCTAAACCCAAAAGCACACAAAGAAAAAACATGTTTTTTTTCATAATTAGCGGGCCAGTTCCCGGGTGTCTGTCGGCAGGCGGGTGGCGTGTTTTTTAAGTACAATTTTATTTAATTTGGAATCGGTCACTATCCCATTTTTGGCGATGGATTTTGCCGTGCCGCGCGTGATAACAGTGCGCGTGTCGGACCAGACACGGTCTTTGGCAATATCATAAAAAAAGCGGGGTGCGGTGATGTGGGCTTTTTCGGTAAGGGAGTCCAACGTAGCATCTCCTTCCAGCGTGACTAATTGTTTTTCATAGTTAAAAGTGCCGCGTTCCCCGGTTACGCGGGCACTGTCCGTGCCGTTTTGTTTTAACAAAAGTTGCGGGTTATTAAGTACCGCATGTTGGGTGTTTTCAAAATTTACGGCATCGGCATGCAGGACCCATTCTTTTTGGTTCTTTTTAGAAGAAAAAATAGAAACATGGGTGGCTAACTGCCCATCCGCCCCTTCAGGTGTGGAAGTTTTACTTCCGCCGCAGGCGGCTAATACGCAAGCACAAATGAGGCACGCTAATTGTTTCATTTTTTATCCAACAGGGCTAAAAATTCAATCAGGTCTTTTTCGTCAATAATACCCACCACTTTGCCGGTACTGTCTAACACCGGTAAGTTATCCACGCGGGTTTGGTGAATCATTTTGGCGGCTTCTATGGCGGGTACACTGTCTAAAATATGGTACGGATTTTTAGTCATTACTTCGGTAATTTTTTTATTAAGTACGTCCGTACCGGTTTGTAAAATGCGGCGTAAATCACCGTCGGTAAAATATCCTAACAGTTTGCCGTTTTCATCTACAATACTGCACGCTCCGGCGGCCCCGGTTTGGGTCATCACAAATAGGGCATCTTTTACAGTGGCGGTTTGCAAAACGGTGGGGTTATTGGCCCCAAAGCGCATCACGTCGCGCACGTATTGGGTGAGTAATTTGCCTAACGATCCGCCCGGGTGAAATTGGGCAAAATCCCGCTTTTCAAAATGTTTGATATTCATTAAACAAATCGCCAGTGCGTCACCCACGGCAAGCGTAGCCGTGGTGGAAGCGGTAGGGGCCAGGTTATAAGGGCAGGCCTCGCGCGTGATGTGAATGGTAATGTGAATATCAGACAGTAACGCCAGTTTACTGTGCGGGTGGCCCGTCATAGAAATAATGGTTAAGTTGCGCCGCTCTAACGAAGGGAGAATGCGGTTAATTTCTTCGGTCTGCCCGGAAAATGAAAGTGCCAAAATCACATCCCCGGGGGTAATCATCCCCAGGTCCCCATGCAGGGCTTCAACCGGGTGGACAAAGAAAGAAGGCGTGCCGGTAGATGCGAGCGTGGCCGAAATTTTCCGCCCGATAATGCCGCTTTTGCCAATCCCCAAAACAACCACGCGGCCCTTGCAGTTGGCTATCACGTCTACGGCTTTGATAAATTGCTCATCAATACTTTTGTGGCACAGGGCCAGGGCTTCTTTTTCTATGTCAATAACCTGCGTGGCCATGTGGGTAACTTCGTCTGGATGAATGGTGTAAGTGGGCATAGTTAATCTTTCCACGGAGTTGTGCCGGGGGCCGTAACATGCGGCTGAAACGGAGCCGGCAACCGGTTTGTTAGATAAGTGCTGGCCGCAAACGCGGCTATGCACACCGCCAGCAAAATCCCCAGGCATACTGCATGCCATTTTAAAGAAGGGGTCCAGGCGGGGGTATTCATATTAGTTAAATTTTTTAACGACGGCATCTATGGCGCACAGTTCGCTGACCATTTTGCCGGTTAATTTAAAATCCAGTGAGTTTGGACCGTCCGAAAGGGCGGTGTCCGGCGTGGGGTGGGCTTCAAAAAACACGCCCGCAATCCCTAACGCCACGGCGGCTTTGGCAAGCACCGGGGCCAGTTTGCGGTTACCCCCGGTGGCAGTGCCTAACGCCCCGGGTTTTTGCACGGAGTGCGTGGCATCAAAGATGACCGGGTAGCCAAACTGTTTCATAATTTCTAACGAGCGCATATCTACTACCAGGTCCCCATAGCCAAAACTAACGCCGCGCTCGGTGAGTAAAATTTTATGGTTGCCGCGTGACTCAATTTTTTTAATTACTTGTTCCATGGCACCGGGGGCTAAAAATTGGCCTTTTTTCACGTTGATGGCTTTGCCGGTATCGGCGCACGCGAGCACCAGGTCGGTCTGGCGGCATAAAAACGCCGGGATTTGTAATATATCGGCCACTTGGGCGGCCTCTTCGGCTTGCCAGGGTTCGTGAACGTCTACCACGGCCGGTAGGCCGGTAAGTTGTTTGGCCTTGGCTAAAATTTCAAGGCCTTTGGCAAGACCCGGTCCGCGGAAGGCAGTTACCGAGGTGCGGTTTGCTTTATCAAACGAGGCCTTTAAAATAAAAGGATGCTTGGTGCGTGCGATAATTTGTTTTAATTTTTTAGCCGCATCAATATAATGTTTTTCACTTTCAATCACACACGTTCCCGCCATAAAGCACAAGGGGCGCGTGTTGGCTAATTTATAAGAGCCAATTTGGATAATCTTCTGCATACTAACATCATAGCAAATTTACCGCGCGGATAGGCAAAGGGTTTAACACGAATCATTTTCCCTTGCCCCGGTTCATGTATTGCGGAGCAAGGGAGAAAGGGTAGGTTAACAGCACTCACACACGGAAGTATCTTGCTTAATGCCTAGCAGTTTGTCATATTCAAACTTAGGTGAACCGGAAACATATTCACAGGGCACACCGCCCAAGGCCACCGGGAAACCCTAAAAATTAACGGTTGGACCTTTACTGAAGTGGATATTTTAGATGAAGACGGTGCCACCATGCTTCCTGTAAAAGGGGCGGATGTTTTAGGGCCTTTTACGCGGCGCAGTTGCACCGTTTAATATTTTTTACTATACTATGCGTAGAATTTTTGTTTTGCATACCTAACAAGGGGGATTTCGTCAGAAATGCCTAAACACGGCAAAACAAACTGCTAACAGGTTTAGCAGGGATCTGCAGTCCCAACTACACCGAATGCCCGGCACATTGTGCAGGGCTACGGCTGTTTTGTTGGGCTCCGTGTTTGGGCACTTGACACAATAGCCGTTTTTATGTCCGACACGAAGATTCAAAAAACCTACCAGCAACTTTGTAAATTAGAAAACCGCTTGCGTGCGTGCGAAAAGTGCCTCATCCGTTTGGGGAACGCGCGGGTGCCGGTGTATTTGTCGGTGCCGAATCAAGCCGCGCAAGGGTTCCGGGCGGTATACCAAAGTATTTGCCAAATGAAGCAAGTGCTAGGGGGGGAGAAGGACTTACCCGAAGGGTAAATTTTGTGCGTTAGTCGCAAGTACGCGGTATGGTTGGCAAGTGCCGTGCAGATAAGCACCGAAAAAGTTAGACGAGAAGATGATTTTTCAGATTTGAGGCAGATTAGCACCGTTAAGTTGCCCGCATAGGCGTACCTGGATGGTACGTCAAGGGCAAGTCGGTGCGAAGGTGCCCAAATGTGGAAAATTGTATCGC
>JAZNXF010000038.1:0-37378 GCA_045593745.1 Elusimicrobiaceae bacterium
TGGTGGGCGCAAAAATTTAAAACCCGCCTTGTGCGGGTTTTGAATTTTATGCCCAAGCGGGCAAACTGCTTTGCCCGCGTCCAGGACTTGAAAGCCGGAGCCTTATGCGAGTTTGAGGTCGCGCAGAGCGCGGGCGAAAGGCGAGCATGGCGAGGCGGGGTCGCGAGCGCCGAGGGTCAACGAGCCGACTTGTGACCAAGTCCTGGTGGGCCCAAATTTTTATGTCCACAGTGCACCAACTGCTTTGCTTGCGACAGGACTTGAAAGGCGCAGCGATGTTTTTGTTTGAGTGCGAGCCGCACTGGCGAAGCGCGAAAGGCAAAAACCGCGAGCCCGGCCTGCAGGCATTTTACGTCAGTAAAATGACCGGAAGGCAAGTCCCCTGGTGGACAGTTACGCTAGAGAGCTATGCAAAAGATGGGCACTTTTTGGTCACTATAATGGTCACCATTTTACCGCCACAGAAGGAAGCGGTATTCAGTAAAATAGGGTGCCTAAAAGTATAACTTTTTGTATTAGTGTTCAAAAATATATTTAATTTTTTAAATTAGACAAATGAAAATACCTTTAGAGTTTGGTAAAATAACAATTAATGGAGCAAAAATGAATGATAAATTGGTAAGCATTATTAAATTACTTGGAAAACCATATTATGAAAGTGAATATGGAGCGATTTTTAATATAGATTGTTTACAAGCATTTGCACAAATGCCGGACGATATTATAGATCAAACCTTTACAAGTCCTCCTTACAATATTGGCAAATCTTATGAAAAAATAATGAAAGTCGAAGATTATGTGTCGTGGTGTTCGCATTGGTTAAATGCCCTCTATAATAAAACCACCGACAACGGCTCTTTGTGGTTAAATATTGGCTATTTTTCGGTTGAAGGAAAAGGAAGAGCTGTGCCAATCGCTTACTATTTGTGGGATAAAAGCCCATTTTATTTGCAACAAGAAATCGTTTGGAATTATGGAGCTGGTGTTGCTGCCAAGAAATATCTTTCTCCAAGGAATGAAAAAATCTTATGGTTTGTAAAAAACAAAGATATTTATACATTTAACCTTGATGAAATACGAGACAAGGATATCAAGTATCCTAACCAGAAAAAACATGGGAAATTGCGTTGCAATTCTATTGGGAAAAATCCATCGGACGTTTGGCAAATTGCGAAAGTTACATCCGGAGAAAATAGAAGTTCCTCCGAAAGAGTAAATCACCCGGCCCAAACCCCAATAGATTTATTAGACAGAATTCTTTTAGCAGGAAGCAACGCGGGAGAATTGGTGTTGGATCCCTTTATGGGATCGGGTAGCACATTTGTATCTTCTATAAAACATAAGAGATTCTTTATTGGTTTTGAGATAAACAAAGATTATTGTAATCTGGCTGCCAATAGAGTAGAACATTTTTTACATACTCAAATTCCAGTATTATTTTGAGGATAAATTTCTAACAATTTAAACTGTTCTACCTGTTTTGATAAACTCGCCTGTTGACCTGTTTGGGCAGCTTGTCCAGTCCAATCTTCGTGATCCAACCATCCAAATCTGATTTTGGTAATTTTGGGATTTTTATTACTAGGGGTGAATTTCTCAAAATTAATTGCTAAATAATATCCACTTTTATCTTTTTTGGATTTAGTCGTTTTTTGCGAATAACTTCTGTTCCCATATATTTTTCCGTCAGAACTGGATGTTTTAATTTCAATAGAGAAGGTGGAATCGGCTATACATACTAAATCTTTTTCAGAATCAGTATCATCTTTTTTCCAACCAGAAATTTTTGCAGATATTTCCAATGGAATGAGTTCATGTAAGAAAAAACCCATTATCTGTGGTTTGGGAAATATATTTTTTCCGATTTGATATCTTCCTAACTTTGTAGTTAAAATAATATTCCAAGACGACAATACGGTATCTCGTATTAAATCTATCGAGAGAGGATGTTTTTTTATTAAATTTTTTGTAACATCAATCCATTTTTCTTTGGGAATTTGTATATAGGGGGAAGGTGTCATCATTGTACTAAATCCTCAATATTGCTTGTTAATGCTACAGCTATTTTTTCTAAAGTTTTGATACTTATATTGCATTGGGCACGTTCTATAAGGCCAATATAATTGTTATGCAAATCGGCTTTTTCTGCTAAATCTGCTTGTGTTAACCCTTGTTTTAACCGTTCTTTGCGAACATTTTTGGCAAGTCGGTGTATAATATCTTCCATGCTTTTATGATATGAAAAATAGTATGAACAGAAAACACACTATATTGTGTTTTTAAAGAATAAAAGGGATACTGCAGTAGTGTTTTGCTAAAACAAGCTCTAAAATCGGCCCACAAACGACTTTGCGGAGATAAGTCGGAACTAACCGCCAGGCCACAAAACGTTGGCCACTTATCCGGTCATGTAAAAGTTGAACCACAAAACTGTTCAAAACACACACCAATTTTCACAAAGTTATGGGTAAAGACCTATAACAAAACAGCGCACTCTTCTTGTCCCTTTCTCTCTGCGCAAATACCGTTTATCGGGCTTTTCTCATCAAACGCCCTAATTGGTCTTTGGTTCTGTGGGTTCGGGGGAGGATTCCGTTGGGTTGGCGGCAGCGGGTTCGGATAGATTGACTAACGGTTTATCTGCCGGGGTGCCTAACAAGGGTTCCACCGGGCTAGTAACTTCTGCTGCCGGTTGACTACTCGTTTGTTGTTCCTTATTTGGGAAAATTGGCGTTACTTCCTGCATGGGTTGCATTTCTTTTTCTACAGGAGTGGGGGGGATGGGTTTAAAATCTGTTCCCTTCATTTTGGGTTTGTTTTTTTCAGAGGTTTTGGGATAGTTTTCTTTGCGGAATTTATCGCGCGCTTCCAAAATTTCTAGCAACAGCATTACTTGGCGTAAATCTGTTTTTTCTTGTTCGGTAAGTAACGTATTTTCCGCCAGTAAATTACCCACATTTTGACCGGTTGGCATAACCGGGTCTGCCCCGCTTACCAGCAAAATTTTAATAATTTCAGCGGTATTATGCCGGGCAGCCACTGCCAGTGCTTTGTTTTTGTTGGCGGTTTGCGGCTCTAAAAAACGTCCGTAGCGTGTTAAAGCGAGTATTACCCGGGGGGAATGGTTGTATTGGGCAGCCGTCATGAGGGGGGTATACCCATGTTTGTCTGTAGCTAAAGTATCGGCCCCCGCCGCTACTAACTTATGCAGTACAAGCGGGTCCTGTGCATAACGAGCGGCGTAAAACAGGGCGGTGTGGCCGGCTTTATCGCGCGCGTGTACGTCGGGGGTCTGTTCCAAGAGTTCACGCATTTTGTCCGTATCATTGTCTTCCAACGCTCTCATCAGGCGTGTAGCCCCGCGGGAATCCACATCCTGTGCTACATGGCGGTAGTATAGGCCGCCCGCTATAAATGCTATTAAAACAAGAATCCAAATCCAGGTACTTTTGTTCATAGTTCTATTTTATCACATTGTAGGTGATAAATTGCTAAAATATAATTATATCACTTGTAGAGGTTTTAGTTATGTCAATGCAAACCAAAGAACATAATACCGCATTAGAGAGCATTATTCAGCAGCGTTACCAAGAAGTAGAAGAAATCCGCCAAATGGGGGTTACTCCTTATCCCAACCGCTGTGAAAAGCAAATTTCCTGTGCGGATGCTAAAAATCTGGACGAAAATGCGGACGCGGTTACTGCGGGCCGCTTAATGCAAATCCGGTTAATGGGAAAGGCCGCCTTTGCGCACTTGCGGGATTTTTCGGGACGTATTCAATTGTATGTTGCTAAAGATAATTTAGGCGACGAAGCGTACACTTTTTTTAAAAAACATATTGCCGTGGGGGATTTTGTGTCTGTCACCGGGCATATTTTTATCACCAAAACCGGCGAGAAAACCATTAAAGTAACTAAAATGACGTTACTGTCTAAAGCCATTCGTCCCATGCCGGAAAAATACCACGGCTTGCAAGATACGGAAGTGCGCTTTCGCAAACGCCACCTGGATTTAATTGCTAATGAAGAAGTAAAAGATATTTTTGTAAAACGTGCTAAAATTATTTCTTCTATTCGCAAAACCTTGGATGAAAAGGGATTCTTGGAAGTGGAAACGCCCATTTTGAACCCATCTTCCGGAGGGGCCATTGCACGGCCGTTTGAAACCTATCACAACGCACTTAAAATGCCGTTGTACATGCGTATTGCGTTGGAATTGCACCACAAACGGCTTATCATTGGCGGGCTAGACCGCATTTATGAAATTGGGCATATGTTCCGTAACGAAGGGATTGACACCACCCACAACCCGGAATTTACCATGATGGAACTCTACCAGGCGTATGGGGATGTAAACACGATGGCTGATTTATTTGACGAAATTTTAGGAAATGCCGCCAAAGCCATTGGCGTGGAAAAAGTACACTTCCGCGGATACGAAGTGGACTTGCGCCCGCCGTATAAACGCCTTTACATTCCGGCGGCCTGGCAAGAAAAATTCGGCCATGATATTCACGAAGTATTGGACGGCCGCAAATTCAACCGTGCCAAATTAGAAGAAGTAGCGCGCGAGCAAGGCATTAAATTTTCTGCTGATGACAGCGACAGTGCCATTTTTGACGAACTGTTTGAAGGAAAACTGCTGGCCGATTACCATAACCCGGTGATTGCGCTGGATTACCCTACGGCAGTGAGTCCGTTCTCCAAAACCAAACCCGGTGACCCGGAATTAGTGGAACGCTTTGAAGTGTTTGTAAATGGCCAGGAACTCGGTAACGCCTATACAGAATTAAACGACCCGGCCGACCAACTGCAACGCTTGAAAGACCAAGCCGCCGCTAAGGCCATTGCCAAGGGCGAAGATGCCGAAAATGCCGATATTTTAGATGCTGATTATATTGAGGCCATGGAAAGCGGTATGCCGCCTACGGGGGGCATGGGCATTGGTATTGACCGCATTATCATGATGCTGACCGGGCAGGATTCTATCCGGGAAATTATATTCTTTCCCACACTTAAAAATTTGGGCGAAGAAGAGAAATAAACTGCTTGCATTGTGTTTTCTGTGTAACACCCGCCCTTTTTAGGGCGGGTGTTATGATAGCGTGTTACCGGGTGTACGGATAGGATTCCGGGCCGTAAATATCATTGGGACCGCCACGGTTTACATTGTGGCCAAAGGTTTGTTGGATATTTGTATTTTTAATGGCCTGGTAAGTGCCTACGCGCAGAGAATCCGTATTAGACCCGGCCGGATGGTTTTGCCGCACGGTAACACTGCCTTGTGTAATTTCCGTAGTTTTTACGCTTCCGCTGGCGTTGGCAGGTACATAACGTACATTTCGCTCCGTCTTTTTTACCATATAATCGCAGCTTCCATCGGGATTTCTGCGTTCGCAGGCCATAATTTGGCTCTGGTGATTTGGATCATCGCTTAATTGTTCCCGAGAGGTTACGGTAAACCCGGCCGGAACATCTGCCGCTTGAGAATTTGGACGTTTTAGTTCAAAATTGGCTTGGTTGAGATGAACCGTCATGGTATCAGTCGGGCTGACATAGGTGTGGGTATCAAAACGGCCGTTGTCGGAGATTCTGCTTTTTTTGCGTAACTGGTAGGATTTCCCATTCATGTGTACGATGCGCGGATCGGACTGGTTAACCGTGATATGAGGATTTTTTGCCCCGGTGGAATCCTGCGGCGACGTTTTCCCCAACACTTGTTGTTCCACGGCTTGTTCAAGGGGCGTAGCCATCCCTTGTGCAAAAGCCGGCATGCTTACGCCAATGGTTAAAACAGGGCCTAATATTGCCAAAATTGTACGTTTCATATCGTTTCCTCCATTCAATTTTAATTTTCTTAAAGATAGTATAAGAATTTCGGTCAAAAATTCAAGGGTAAGAGGTCCTATCTTATAATAGGTCTTTGGTCCTAAATACTGGCAGATAATTCCAACAATCGGTTGCCCGGGCGGGATGCTGGCCGGAAGGTGCTTTTGCCCTTATGCTTAAAAGTTAGCCGAAGCGTAACCCTCCAATCAAACTTTATAATTTACCAAACCCCACATGGTTACCATGCGGGGTTTTGTCTTCTTTTAGGTTAGGGCTTAATTGGGATATGTTTCCGGACCATAGATATCATCTCTTCCTTGTTTTTTGAAGTTACGCCCAAAAGTTTGCTGCAGATTCGTGTTTTTGAGCGATTGATAGGTTCCTCTCTTGATGGAATCTTGTACTTGCGGATTGGTTCCCGCGGGGAAATTGCGCTTAATTACTACTACTGTTGCGGGTAATTTCCCATCCTTGCCTGAATGGCGGGCTACCGTTCGCTTCACTACATAACGGCAACTTCCATCAGGATTTTCTTCCTTCTTATGACTTAGTGTAAGATTCTCCCTGATTAAAAACAAGGGCCGAAAGTCCTAATGTGAAGTGGGGTTTAAGTCCCCTAAATTTTGCTTATCGGGATAATCTGATCGGCTTTTTGGGGGAATTTACCGTGTGGTATAATTTAAAAAAACATTTGACCTTACTAACGCAAAGTTGCTATGATGTATAAGTGAAGTAAAAATCTTAATCGGAGAAAACAATGAAAAACTTACTCAAAGTAGTATTAGTGTTTGCTGTATGTGCTGGTTTAACCGCCTGTAGCAAAAACAAAAAAGATGACACCGACGGTGCCGTAGTAGCCGTTTCCGACATGGTAGTGGCTGAAGAAGAAGTGGAAATCCCCGCTCAAGAAGTTGCTTTAGGGGTGGTACACTTTGCTTTAGACAAAGCCGCCTTAAATGCCGATAACCGCAAAATCGTGGAAGCCAACGCCCAAGCCATCAAGGCCGCCGCTGCTGCTGTAGCCGACTACAAAGTAGTAGTGGAAGGGAACTGTGATGACCGCGGTACCACTGCTTACAACATTGCGCTCGGTCAAAAACGTGCAAACGAAGTCAAGGCCTATTATGTGCGCTTAGGTATTCCGGCGGATAAAATCGCCACTGTTTCTTATGGCGAAGAAAAACCGGTTTGCTACGAAGCTACCCAAAACTGCTGGGCTCAAAACCGCCGTGCAGATACGCTTTTACAAGCCAACTAATCTGTTTGTTTGACAAGGAGCCAGAACCATCTATGAAAAATATTTTTACACTTATTTTAGTAGGGGGTGCTGGCTCTTTGTTGTCGGGTTGTTTGATGGCCAGCCAGCAAGATATTAGCGAACTTAAAGCCATTGTTTCCCAAATGCAGGCCAATCAGGCAGAACTGGCCAGCAAAATGGATGAACTAAATCAAAATTTATCTGTTTCTAATGAAAATTTAGAACAAACCGGCAGTCAAATTTCCGGCTTGTCTGCTAAGTTAGATGATATTTCGGCCGTACTCCGTCCTTCTGCTAAATCGGTAACCAGTACGGAAGTTTCCTCTGTCGGGGCGGACCCTGTGGTTACTAATACCATGCTTCCCTCTGATTTATTTGCTCAAGCCAAAAACCATTTAGATAAAAGCGCGTATGAAGCCGCTGTTACCGGGTTCAACCTCTACCTTTCCAAATATCCTGAAAGTGAACAGGCGGATCAGGCCTACTTATACCTGGGGGATGCCTATATTGCGTTGGGCCAAACCAAAAAAGGGGCTATTGCGTATGCCACGCTTTTGCAACAATTTCCAAAAAGTAAATTAACTGCCTCCGCTCGTTTAAAATACGCATTAAGTATTTTGCCGCTGGGCAAGACGGACGAAGCCAAACGCTACATGGCTTCTGTTGTGCAAGAATTTCCGCAATTGCCAGAGGCCGTTCAAGCCAAGGCCGAATTAGCCAAACTTAAATAACAAATTAGGATGCTTATGAAGAAACTGATTCTAGGGTGTATAGTCATATTTTGTGCCTGCGTGGCTTTTGCCGCCGCTAATAAGACAGACGTGTATATTGGTATTACCTCCACCGGCAAGCAGCATGTCCCGCTAATTGGTATGCCTGCTTTTACGGCGGAGGAATCTATTCAAGCGGTCGCCGGTGAAGTGCATGATGTCATGCGTGCGGATTTACTGTTTGCGCGTTATTTTGATGTGACGGAAGACGGCCCCGCTTTTAATACTTCCCGCGTGAAAGAATCCCTGTCTCAATGGGCACAAGTGGGCCAAAAACCCACCTATGTGCTTACAGGTACTCTTTCTTATGCGGAGCCATACTATACGATTAAAATTTACGTGTATGATCTGGCTACCCGCACGGCAGTGTTTGCCAAAGCATTTAAGGGAACTAAAACCAGTTTACGCCGTTTGGCCCACATCGCAACCGATCAAATTATTGCTGCGTTACTGGGCAAACGCGGAATTGCAGATACAAAAATTGCCTTTGCAAACAACGCTACCCGGCACAAAGAAATTTACGTGGTAGATTACGACGGCCACAACCTGCAGAAACTTACCAAGGATAATTCTATTTCTATCCTGCCACGGTGGAGCAAAGACGGTCGTATTTTCTACACTACCTATAAATACCGCAACCCGGATATTTTTGCGATTGATTTGCGTGCGGGTAAAATTTCTCCCATTATTATTAAAAAAGGGTTAAGTTTAATCGGGGGAGTTTCTCCGGATGGAAAGGCCCTGGTATTTACCAGTTCGGGCGGTGCCAACCCTAGCATTTATATTTACAATTTGGAAACCCACCAAAAAGTACAAATCACCAATAAAACTACCGCGGTGGACGGTTCCCCATCTTACTCCCCGGATGGCAAATATATTACGTTTGTATCTAACCGGGCGGGTAATCCGCAAGTATACGTGATGGAACTGTCTACCGGGCAAACGCGGCCCTTAACAAAAAATTTTAACTGGTCTGATACCCCCCAATGGTCTCCCACCGGGGAATGGATTGTGTTTTCAGGCCGTGAGGGGCCGTATCATCCCATGGATATTTTCCTGGTGGATTTGACAGGGACCCAAATTAAGCGTTTAACCAGTGATGCGGGGTCCAATGAGGACCCTACCTGGTCCCCGGACGGACGGTTTATTGCCTTTACTACTACGCGTAATGGGCGGCGGCAACTTTACATGATGGATATGGATGGAAGCGCGCCACACCTGTTGGCAGATGTGGCAGGGGATTCATTTACGCCACATTGGAGTATGTAACACTTCTTCTACACAAGGGCTGGATAATCCGGCCCTTTTGTATAACTACTACTCACTATAAACCCCGGGCGCAAGTCCGGGAGTTTTGTTATACCCCTATATTCTATTTGGGGAACCGTATCAGAGATGGATCTCTGCCGGAAGGCAGATTTGTGAAGAAAATACATAAATCTATTGCTGTGGCAGGCCGTTGGTTGGGGGCTTCCATGGAAAATTTACTACGCAAACGCTTAAACAGGTTGCTCAATATTCCACGCAGAACATAGTGGCACCCATAGGGATTGCTACAAACATCCCCCCGGTATAACCGGGGGGATGTAAGAATTGCTAAACGAATATCTATTTCACTGTGTCTACTACTGCTGGTCCCATACCACCCGGCGCAGGAAGTTCGCGGTTTTCTGCTTCCGAAATAGCCAGCGCAATAGATAGCACAATCATCAGAATGTAAAATACTACCGGGGCTACCGCCACCACAACGCTGGTGATACAAAACCCTTTGCTAAAAGGCAGGGCCGGTAGTTCTTCGGCAGTTTGTGCCTGGCGTTTATCTACCACAAAAGTAGTGGCTACAATATCGTGCAATGCCTGGCGGTAGCGGGTAAAACCCGCCATGTAAAAGCCAAAGTATAACGTCATGCCGGAAATCATTTTGGCAAAGAAACGCCCTGTTGCCCGTGCAAATGTAATCCGTTCCCCATGGGGGCCGGTTACTTTAATCCCCAGGGCCATTTTACCTAACGTGGCTTGATGTTTGCCGCTTTCCATCAGGGCCGAATATAACCACCCGCCTACAATGCACACCAGCCACGACAACGCAATACATATAAAATAGCGTACCATAAATCCCATGATTACGTCCGGGGACGGTTCGGTATTACTGGCGGCCATTTTAATAAATGCCATGACTTGCGGCACCAGTAAAGCACCCATTAAAATCCCCAGTGGGATAGACAACACAAGCGAGTCAATGAAAAACGCAATGGCGCGTTTCCAAAACCCGGCATACGGATAGATTTTATTCATAATTTATTTCTCCTTTAGCAGTTTATAAATCCGGTATCGGCACAGTCCCCAAATGGAAATGCCTGACAACATACGGCCCCGGTATTCTGGGGTAAAAATAGCGTAAATTTATTGTTCGTTTGCGGATCTACTACTACCGCGCGGTAGCCGTCTGGCGTTTGGTAAAAGGTGGATCCTTCCAACCGCAAGGGCTGGTTCAAACGGCTTTGTTGATTGGCTAAATTTACCAACCGTTGTGCGGCCATACGTGCGGCTTGTTGGGTAGGCGTAGCGGCAAGCGTGTTTGTGAGCATACTGGCTCCTAATAAGAACAGTATCCATACCGTGCATACAATTACGAATAACAATTTGTGCGAGGGAGTATCAGGCAATGCTTGGCCTTGCTCGTACTCTTTTTTTACCACATAGGTTTCCGCAATCATATCGTGCAAGGCGCGTTTGCGGTTGGTAAACCCGGCCAGGATAAAGCCAATGTAAAAAATGTAGGAAAGTGTTTTTGCAAAAAAGCGGGCCGTGGCGCGCCCGAAACCAATGCGCCCACCGTCTTTGCTAATTACTTTAATCCCCAACATACGTTTGCCCCAAGTGGCTTGCTTGGCTCCGCTTTCCAGGAGCGCAAAGTATAACCAGGTAACAATTAGTGTAAAAAATTGCCAGCTTAAAAAGGTTAGGCCAAATAAGCCCAGTTGCAGTTGGGAAAGTTCTTCCGGCGTGCTTGCCCCAGAACTGGCCACTTGTAAGCCCAGTATAGGCACAAACAGCAACGCCGTAGGAATAGAGACAATAAGTGTATCTACCACAAATGCTACAAATCTTCTAAAAAAACCACTATAAATCATAGTTTATCTCCTTTCTTGTATTGTACTTTATTTTGCCGTGCGTGTACGCGGTTTGCGGAAACACCGGCGGCATCGGGCTTCGTACGTGTCCGTTGTTCCGACAACAATGCGTTTTTTATCTTTGCTGATGCGTTGGGAAAAACTGGCCGGGTTGCCGCATTTAGTACATACGGCCAAGTTTTTAGTGACAAATTCGGCCTTGGCCAGTAGTGCGGCAGTGACTTCAAAGGGTTCTGCGCGAAAGTCCGTATCTAATCCGGCTACAATCACACGCTTACCCATGGCGGCTAACTTTTCACACACCTCTACAATCCCTTTATCAAAAAAATTGATTTCATCAATGGCAATGACGCGGGTATTTTTTTCTACCAAGGGTAAGATTTCGCTGGAATTTTTAACACAGGTGGCTGCCACTTTATTTTGGTTGTGGCTGATAATACTATCTATGCCGTAGCGGGTATCTATTTTAGAATTAAACAACTGTACTTTTTGTTTGGCAATAAGAGCCGTGCGTACGCGCCGGATAAGTTCTTCTGTCTTGCCGGAAAACATACATCCGCAAATTACTTCAATCCAACCTTGTTTGTGGTACATCAGGGGGTTGTTTACCATAGTTTCCTCTAATCTCTAAAATCATTTTGTCCGCGCCAAGGGTACCAGGATGTATCCTGGGCGGGGGGTTGTTTGGCCTTTGCGCCACACATGATATTAAACCGTACCGCAAAAGACAGGTTTTCGTTACGGTGGCGTACAGTGGCTTCTACGCGTGCATCGTGAAACGTGCGCGAGATACGCAACAGTTTATTAAAACTGTCAAAGTGTCTTCGGAAAAACGAAAAATCAAACCCAGCATCTATTTTCCATTTACTATCTATTGGGTGGTAACCCCACGTAGTTGTAAAGGTGTATCGGTCTGAATTGGTTTCGTATTTAGAATCGGGGGCCGTGTAATCGGCAAAGTTATTAAGGCCTAATCCCAATGAATATTCTTTAACAGCAAAATAGGACTGGGCAATAAAGTTAATGTTTTTCTTCGTAACATCGTACTGGTCTTGCACGTAAGCATGTACCCGCCCGCCGGGAGAAAAGTACCCCATTTCCACCACGAAAGGTTCAATGCGGTTTTTGAGGTGGTTCCAAGGAAGTTCTTCCAAATACCCGGTGCGTAGGTTAATGGTGGAGTCGGATAAATTAAACCCGCTTTCAAACCGTGCATATGTGCCGGAAGAATGGAGATAATAGTGTTTTAAATACAGATGATTTTTTTCAATTCCTTTATCCAGAGAATGTTGGTCTGAAGTAAGAGTGCCTGTAGAAAGACGTTTGGTAAATTCATATCCCACATCTGTACTTCCCAACAAAGAACGGGTTTGTAGGTTTACATCCCCGCCTACTCGGCCCACCCAGGCATCCTTTCGGTCATACGTTTCATCGTGAAATGTCACCGTTTGGTCATAAAATACCCGGGGCATCAAGGTAAAATAACGCGACAGATAAAACGCTTTTTCTGTGGTCCACTTGGCATGAACTTTGCGTGTGTAGGGGCCTTCATCAGGAATTTGGTTTTGGTCATATTGCAACGTGGAAGTATTGGTGAAGTCCACTTCAAAACGGTTGGCTGTTTTTAAAAAGGGATCATTGAAAGGGAGTACACTCCACTTGATTTCCGGTAAGGTACGCTCCTGGGCCATGTATTTTTCTTTACTCCATACAAACAAATCTTTTTGTTGGTAATTGATGCGTAAGGTCGTCCGGCGGCTTTGGCGGGAGAAGGAAAAGTTGGTATCCTGGTCCGGCATGAACACATAGGGGTTACTGCGGAAGAACGAATCGTAAAAATAGGGGTCCGATACCATACGAAATTGTGTCTGGAATTGATATAAGGCCCCGGTTTCTTTGGAAAAATGCCCGGAAGAATCATACATTTCCCACCAATAACCTCCCTGTACCCCCCAACGTTTCGAGTTATGAAGGGAGAAATCTTCATAATCCGCGTGGTCATCAATGTAGTAAAATTCACCTGATCCGCGCAATACGTTGGAAGCAACGGCAGCAAATTCGCCGCCGATACCCAAGCCGGATTTGGTGTAATAATCTAAATTAAGTTTCGGGCGCAATAGCCACATGTGCGGGAAGGTAGTAGTGGTTAAAATACCAAAGCCGGTTTTGTTACTTTGGGTAAATTCTACATAGGTAGTCCATGGCTTTTGGGAATTTAAAGACCGCCAAAATACCGGCAAATAAAAGACAGGTACTCCGTCTAAACGTAGTACGGCATTCGTACCAAATACCCGCTGTTGGGGGGAAATGGATAGTTTTCCCACCGAAAGGGTGTAGTGCGGGTCGGGCTTGTCACAGCAGGTTACAGTGGCTTTGCGTAGAATTTTTTTCCCATTTTTAGAAGAAATTTCCCGGGCCGATAGTACACGCAAGGGAGGGTATTGTGTGGCCATTTCTTTGGCGGTAAAATCCTGCGTGGTGTAATTTACCGAAATATCCCGCCCGGTAATTACGCTTCCTTGCCCATCGTCTACATGTACCGGTCCTTGAGCAGAAATAGTGGTATGGGTTTGGTCAAAGGTAATCTGCTCGCCGGTAAAAGTGCGGGTATTTCCTTGGGGAGTTTTTTGTTTGACAATCACATTACCAGATAAAGTCACTGTTTCGGTTTGGGGGTGTACTTCTGCCTTATCGGCAGAAAAATAAACAAAAGCATCTTCCGGTGGTTGGGGTAGCGTACGTTCTGCCCCCCACGCGGGGGAAGCAAATACTAGCCATAAAAATGCCGGAAGAATACGGTAGTTCATGCGCGTAATTCTTGTTGGGCGCGGTAAATGGCGTACATAGCCGCTCCCACTCCGCCAATATTGGGATTTTGCGACACTAACAATTTTAATTTCTGAAACGGAGTTTTAATTTGTTGGTTGGCAAGCACCTGCTTTAAAGCAGGCATAAAGTAGGGGGCTGCCCCCGAAACGCCACCCGTAAGTACCACGGTGTCTAGGTCTAATAATAACACGGCGTTAGCAATTCCGGTTCCCAGGTAATAGCCCATATCTTTCCAAATTTGTAAGGATTGTTGGCACCCTTGCTGGGCGGCCTGGGCCACATATTCTACTTTAAAATCAGGATTTGTACGCAATTTCTGGGCAAGGATAGAATCCGGCTGATCTACGGTACTTTGCATGGCCCGGCGTTTAATGCCAATGGTTCCCACAAATGCTTCCAGGCATCCTCGCGCCCCGCACCCGCATAAAGGGCCGGTTTGTGTGTCCGCAATTTTCATGTGCCCAATTTCCCCGGCCGTTCCATGGGAACCCTGGTATAATTCCCTGTTTAAAATAAGCCCGCCCCCAACACCGGTTCCCAAGGTAACAATTAGCACATTGGTTCCTTGGCGTTTTAAATCGGTTTCATACACTCCCCATGCGGCCAAGGTGGCATCATTGGCTACATAAGGGCGGACCCCGGTTACTTTTTGTAGTTGATCCGCTAGCGGCCACTCTTTAACATCCGTAAACTTTAAATTGGGGTTATATCGTAAAATACCTTGTTGCGGGTTCACATCCCCGGGCGCGCCGACACATACGGATACGCGTTGATCTTCAAATTCATGCTGAATATTATTGACGAACTCACCAATCTGGGTAATAAACCCTTTGGATCCTTGTGTATAGTCCGTCGCCAATTTTTCCTGACGGAAAATTTTCCCATAGTCATTCATGACATATAATTTTACAAACGTACCGCCAATATCAATACCAATTCCAATCATACTTACTCCTTACTTTTAGGATGGGCCTGGTTATATACATGTTTGAGTTGTTCCAGCGAGACGTGCGTATATACCTGTGTAGCCGATAAACTGCTATGGCCTAGCATTTCTTGCAAACTGCGCAAATCACAACCGTTGCCCAGTAAATGGGTGGCAAAACTATGCCGTAAACTGTGCGGCGTCACCCGGCGCGCTAGGTGAGAGGCAATGGCTGTATTTTTAAAAATATAGGCCAAGCCGTCACCGGTAAGGGGTTTACCGTTTTTATTTAAAAAAAGGGCCTCCCCCGGTTGCGGGTTGGTGCGGCAGGCCAAATAATCCTTAATGGCTTGTAACGCTGTTTGTGTTACCGGAACTAAACGTTCCTTGTTGCCTTTCCCCAACACTTTTACAAGGCCGTTAAAAAAATCAATATCGCGTATCATTAGGCCCACTACTTCGCTACGGCGCAAACCGCTGGAATACATCAGTTCAAACAGGGCCTTGTTGCGGGCGGCGAAGTGTTTGCTATGTTCGGCAGTGTCCAATAAACGGTCCGTTTCCGGTTCAGATAAGAATTTGGGCAGTAATTTAGCACGTTTAGGGGCCGGCAAGAGTGTAAACGGATTGCGGGAGAGTTTCCCCTGCCGTAACAGATAGGCCGTAAAACTGCGTAGCGAGGCAATTTTTTTTAGCACCGTATTGCGTGCCGGGTCAGCCAGTTGCAAATAAGCCAAAAATGCGCGTAACGTAGCCGGAGTTAATGCTTTGTCATCGGCGATATGGCGTTTTTCACAAAACTGGGCAAACTCCTCCAGGGCTGTACGGTAGGTGCGTACGGTTTGGGGAGAAAAATTTTTATTTTTCAGTTGTGTAATAAATGCTTGTTGCCACTGCCGCATAAATTATTTTTTTTCTTCGGTTTTGGCGGCATGAGCCGCTTTAATTTGGGCGATTTCTTCCGGTGTTACGGTGACAATCGTTTTGCATTTCGGGTAGCCGGAACAACCCAAAAATTCCCCGCGTTTAGAAGTGCGCAACACAAAGGGTTTTCCGCATTTCTCACACAAGCGGTCCGTTACAATCGGTCCGGCAGATTTGACTTTATTTCCCTCGGCGTCTAGCGAGAACGTGTTTTTGCAGGCAGGATAGCCGGAGCAGGCCAAAAATTTGCCGCGCCGCCCCATGCGGATCACCATCGGTTTGCCGCATTTGTCACATACTTCATTGGTGGCTTGAGGTTGCACTTTTTCGCCGGTGCTGGAAAGATTTATTTTCCCTTTGCAGGTGTCATCACTGCACACTAGATATTCCCCAAAGCGGCTTCTCTTTTTAAGCATCATTTTGCCGCAAATGGGGCATTTTTCATCTGTTTCTTGGGCGGCAGGGCGTTGCATTTCTTTGTCTGCTTGGTCTAACTCCCGGCTAAAACTGCCGTAAAATTCTTCTAACAGTTTTACCCACCCTTGCCCGCCTTCGGCTACTTTATCTAATTGTTCTTCTACGCCGGCGGTGTAGGAAAGATCCATAATTTCTTTAAAAAATCCCTTCAAACTTTCCGTCACTGTAATTCCCAGGTCCGTAGCCACTAATTTATTGGACTTGGCCGGGCGGGACACATACTTGCGGTCAATAATCGTTTTGATGGTAGGGGCATAGGTAGAGGGGCGGCCAATACCGTGTTTTTCCAGGGTTTTAATCAAACTGGCCTCGTTATAATAGGGCGGCGGGGTGGTTTTGTGGTCTTTGGTTTTGAGTTCCAATAGTTTTAGTTCGTCCCCTTCCGTTAACAGAGGCAGAAGGGCAGAAGAACCCTCTTCGTTTTCTTTTTCTTCTTCCGGGTCTTTATAAACGGACAGATACCCCGCAAATTTTACTGTACGGCCGGTAGCGCGCAACTGGCACGGGTTGTCTTTCCCGGCCACAATATCTACCGAGACCGTATTAAACACCGCATCTGCCATTTGGCTGGCTACAAAGCGCAACCAAATTAACTCATAAAGTTTGTACTGGTCGGAAGTTAAAAACGGTTTCATATTTTGCGGCGTACGGCGTACGTCTGTGGGATGGATAGATTCGTGTGCTTCCTGCGCGCCCATTACTTTGCTTTTAAAAATAGTGGGTTTGGCCGGCACGTATTGCGCCCCATATTTTTTGTTAATAAATTCTTTGGTTTGCTCTTGCAATAGTTTAGAGACGTTAAACGAGTCCGTACGCATATAGGTAATTAACCCTACTGTCTGCCCTTCTACGTCAATCCCTTCATAAAGGTGTTGGGCGGTCTGCATGGTTTTTTGAGAGGAAAACCCCAGTTTATTATATGCGTCTTGTTGCAGGGTACTGGTAATAAAAGGCGGTTTGGGGTGTTGCTTAACTTCCTTTTTTTCTACTTTGGCAACCGTGTTGGGGCCTTGGCGTAACAGTTCGGATACCGGGGCCAATTTGTCGGAGGTATCAAAAACGGTTGTTTTTACTTTGTAGTCCTCGGCAAAGAGTTTATAGGTTTTGGTTTGTTCAACATTCTTACCTTGGTATTTGGTTACGCGTGCCCAAAAAGCGGGGGGAACACCGGGTTTTTCAAACTGGGCTTCCATGGTCCAGTATTCCTGTTCTTTAAAATCGGCAATTTCCTTGGCGCGTTCGGCCAGTAAGCGCACGGCTACGGATTGTACGCGCCCGGCGGATAACCCGCGGGTTATTTTTTTCCACAAGAGGGGGGATAACTTATACCCCACAATGCGGTCTAATACGCGGCGGGCCTGTTGGGCATTTACTAAATTTTCATCAATTTTGCGCGCATGCGAAAACGATTCTTTAATCGCCGCGGGTGTAATTTCGTGAAAGAAAATACGCTGGTAGCGGTCTTTGGGAAGTTTTAACAATTCAATCAAGTGCCACGCGATGGCTTCGCCCTCGCGGTCAGGGTCGGTAGCCAGGTAAATTTCCGGCGCGGCTTTGGCTAGAGCAGTAAGTTCTTTAAGCATTTTTTTGGCGCGGTCCACCGGTTCATAGGTAGGGGTAAAACCGTTTTCAATATCTACGCCGATACCGTGTTGGGGCAAATCGCGCACGTGTCCAAAGGAACTGCGCACTACAAATTCGCTTCCTAAAATTTTGCTAATGGTTTTTTGCTTGGTGGGGGATTCCACAATCACCAATTTTTTTCCTTTCGGTAAAGTTGCCATACATTCACTTCCTTATCAATTAAAATTTATTTTTACTGTATAGACCGTTTTCGCAGGCCAAAAATCCTTTTACTTCCAGTTCAAATAACAACGAGGCCGCCTCCGGCACGTCTGCTTTGACAGCCAGGGCAATTTGGTCCAAACTCAGTTGCTTGTCAGCCACCGCATGCATTACTTCTTGCTCACGCGGGGAAAGTTTTTCCTCAGGTTTTGCCGGGGTATCTGTAGGCGTTTGAAAGAAACGCGTATCCAAGCCAAAACGCTGTTCTTGCGGTATATAGTGTAGTATATCTGCCACATTCGTGACAACCCCCGCCCCTTCACGAATCAGCGAATTGGGACCGCCGGATTGCGGGCTGTCTATCGGCCCCGGTACGGCCAAAACATCTTTTCCTTGTTCCAGAGCCAATTTGGCGGTAATCAGTGCGCCGGACTTTACTTCCCCTTCAATCACAACGACCGGTTGGGATAATGCCGCAATCAAACGGTTTCTACGCGGGAAATGAAACGCATTAGGCGGTTTATTAAAGGGCAGTTCACTTAATATGCCTCCGCCGCAGGCCAGAAGGGCTTTTTCCAGTTCGCGGTTTTCCGGCGGATAACAACGCCCAATCCCGGTGCCAATCACCCCAATGGTCGGTTTTTTAAGTTGCACCACGGTGCTGTGGCATACGCTGTCAATGCCGCGGGCCAGCCCGCTAACAACCGTTACCCCGCATTGGGCCAGTTCACTGGCCAGTTTATGGGCTACACGCCGGCCGTAAGGGGTAATTTTGCGGGTTCCTACCAATCCCACGCAAGCCGCAGTAGCCGCCGGTAATTTCCCTAATACATAAATAGCCACCGGGGCTTCTTTGCAGTTGCGTAAAGATTGCGGATATTCTTCGTCTTCCGGCAAATAAATATGCCCGCCGATTTTTTCGGTTTTCTCCCATTCTTCCTGGGGGTTAATGGAAAACGCTTCTTTAAGTAAATTAGCCGCGGTAGAAGGGTTTAAATTGGCTTCGCGGGCTAGTGTGGCGGCATCCTGTTTTAAAATTTCCTGGGCGGAACCAAAAATATCTAGTAGCCGTTGTAACCAATCCGCGCGAAAATACAAAAACGCATTTAAGCGGATGCGTGCCAACCGTTCTTCCGTAGAAATAGCCGGGTTCATAGGTCAGCCACTCCTTTGCGGTCCAGCGGGCGGTATTGCATTACTTCCACCAGGTGTTTGGTTTCTATCTCGGGTTTATTTTCTAAGTCGGCTATGGTGCGGGCTGTTTTTAAAATTTTATCCAAACTGCGCGCACTTAACCCAAATTTGCGCATAGCGGCCTCTAAAATAGTGTCCGCCCCGGGAGGAAGTTTGCAAAACTTTTTAATTTGTGCCGGCGTCATAAACGCATTAGCGGTGGTTGTTGTGCCGGCAAAGCGTTTTTTCTGAATTTCCCGCGCGGCAAGCACACGCTGGCGGATTTGGGCGGAAGTTTCTCCTTCGCTTTCTTGTTTCCAATCCGTGAATTTAACAGGGTTCAAATTAACAGTTAAATCTATACGGTCTAACAGAGGTCCCGAGATACGGCTTTTGTAGCGGTTTACTTGCATGGGGCTGCACGTGCAAGGTTTTAAGGGGTTGCCCAAGTTACCGCATGGGCACGGATTCATAGCGGCTACCAGGGTAAACCGGGCCGGATAAGAAACCGTTTCTTTTGCGCGGGAAATAGTCACTTGTCCGTTTTCAAGGGGTTCCCGCAACACTTCTAAGGCCGAGCGGGAAAATTCCGCAAATTCATCTAAAAATAATACACCGTTGTGTGCTAAAGATACTTCCCCTGGGCGCGGGGTAGACCCGCCGCCAATTAACGCCACATCCGAAATGGTATGGTGCGGGTCCCGGAACGGCCGGTTGGTAAGCAGGCGGCTTTTGCCCAACAAATTGCAGATAGAATAAATTTTTGTAATTTCTAACGATTCTTCCTGGGTAAGAGGCGGTAAAATACCGGGAAAACGTTTTGCCAGCATGCTTTTGCCCGTACCCGGAAGGCCAATCATCAGTACGTTATGCCCGCCGGCGGCCGCAATTTCTAGCGCGCGCTTGGCCAGGGCCTGGCCTTTTACTTCGCTAAAATCCAATACCGTTTGCACGGTTTCTTCTTCGGCGGGTACATAACTTAATTCTACTGCCGAAAGGGGGATTTTTTCTTCTAAATAATCCACCAGTTCCCGCAAGGTGTGCGGCGTAATAAAGGGCGCGGCCGATACTTTGCCTTCCAAGGCATTAGCGGGGGGAATGACGGCGGTTTTTCCTAATTTCTTGCAGGAAATAAGCATGGGCAAAACACCTGCGCAGGGGCGCAATGAGCCATCTAATGCCAATTCTCCCAGCACCAGTAAATTTTTTAGTTTAGCCCGCGCGGTTGGACTTAATTGCTCGCTGGCGGCTACAATCCCCAGGGCAATTGGTAAATCAAACTGGGTACCGCTTTTGCGCAGTTCGGCCGGGCTTAAATTAACCGTGATACGTTTTAATGGGAAATCAAATCCGCTATTACGGACAGCCGCCGTAACGCGCTCTTTACTTTCTTTTACCTCTGCATCCGGCAACCCTACTACCGCCAAATTAGGCATACCGGGGGCTATATCCACTTCTACAGATACAGTAAATCCCTCAATGCCTTTAATGGCTCCGGTGCAGATATTGGAAAGCATGGTTAATTGTAACTGAGTACCACCGCGTTAGGGGTGATATTTATAACGGTAAAATAAATGTTATATTTACGGATAATTTTAGCCGTTAACTCTTCAGGCGTAGCAATATTGGCCGAAATTTCAAACTGCCCGGCTGAATTAGCATAGCGGACCAAATTAAAATCTTCCACTTCCCGTAAGGTACGCAAAATATCCTGTACTTGTTTTAAACGCTCAATGGTGTTAATATTTTTAATAGTGACATTATATACTTTAGCCGAGTTGATGGCATCGTTCACTGGTTCTACCAGTTGTTTGGCAGCGGCTTCGCAGGCCGCAGAAATGGACTTTTGTGCGGCTATATTTTCAAGCGGGTCTAACCCGCTCTGTTGGCCGGACCCTTCCGCAACGACCGCATAGTTGTTGGATGCATACACATTTATTTTGGCATGCGCCCGGTAGGATTTAAATGGGGAGGACATCCCCGGTAAGGCGGCTAATGGGTTGGTTTCTACGTTAGCTACAATAACAAACCGGGCCCCTTCCCCGCGGGCTTTATCAATAGTGGCATTGGGGTTATCTAAATTATTTTGGCTTAAATTATCCCCATTTACTAAATTATACGGTTGGTTTTTAAGTACCCGGTAAATGGCTTGCTTGCAATCTTGGGAGAGCGAGAGTTCCTCTCCTACCGTTTCGCGGGAAGTGACCACAAGGGTTGTTTTTTTGGCAAAAGCATTATTTTCGGATTCTTTAATAATCTCCCCGATGTCTTTAACAAGTACCAATGTTTTTATTTTGGTGTACCATTCATCTCCTTTGCGGTATGCTTTCTGTACATGGGATTTACGGATAAACCCAGCTGTTTTAGAGGTAATTTTATCTTCCACTAATTGTGCCTGCTCCACCGTGGTGGCGGCAGAAATAAAAACCCCGGCTACTTTTTCCACGGCGGCTTTTTGGGCGGCCAGTTCCCCATCTTTTTTCATTTGGCGTTGGTTATTTTCGTCATAGGGAACTAATGATTCTGCTGTTACATATTCCCCTTCTCCTTTGGGGCCAACACGTAGAGACGAACACGCACTCGTCAGTACCAGTACACCGGTTAGTAATAGAACAAAATGTTTCATTTTTTCTCCTGCAGTTCTAAACCTGCTTGTTGTAAATACGTCCGCGGTAAACGCATAATTACTGCACAACCGCCGTCCTCTAAATATTCCGTTTCGATCAGTTCCATCCGTTGGATCAGGCCTTGGGTGGAAGAATCAACGGTACTGCCCACGGACACAGCATCCACCACTTGCGTGTGTGCCTCTAAATTAGAGCCGTATAATATTTCTGTAGCGCGCTGATACGCATGGGCAATGGCTGCCTCACGGCTTAAAATACGCCGCTGGGTATCTGAACTGTGCTGGGGATTGGCTGCCCCAAATCCCCGCACCCACAGGTAGTCATCCTCCCAAAGCGTGTCATTAAAAGAGGGGGCAATTTTCCCATCTTTAACAGCCGTTTTTATGGGATGGCTGCATGCTAACAGCCCGGCACAAACATACAATAAAACTGCCAATTTTTTCATAGTTACCTCATCAGTTCCGAAAGAACTTTTACATACGTGCTGGGAAGACGGACATTTTCATAGTTAATGATTCCGCAACGAATCAGCATAATCTCCAACATATGCGTTAAAATATCATAAAAATTTTCCCGCACGGAAGGATCGCAGGAGCCGGGAAGAGGCCCTAAGATAACAGCTCCTTTGAGTTTTTTGTTATCGCATAAATTCGCAATTTTAAAAGCAGAAGAGATAATATTTTCCGTAGCGTACGAGGAGCGCACTACGATATCAAATCCTCCCTCAATGCCTAATTCTTTAGCGCGTTGGCCTAATGCATATACCATCCAGTTCATCATGTTGGAGCAATTCTGCGGATAGAAAAACCCAATCCGTCCCCATTCCCTATTGCTCATGGTTGTAATGGAGGTTATTTCTTCCGGGTTTTTATTGATCAGTTCACTGGTAGCATCTTCCCCTTTTGTGGCAAGCAATTTTTCAAAAATAGATGCGGCGGACTGACTGTCCTGGTTTAAATTTTTAAATAACAAATTTTCAAGTACTTTTAACCGGCGGATGCTACGCATAACAGTACCTAAAGTGGCATGATTACCGCCAAAAAACTCCTCAATCTGTTTGTCATTTAGGTCCACCCCATTTTCAATAAGCATCTTTTTTACAATACGCAAAAGGGTTGCCCCGGTAGCTGGTTTTAATTCGCTAATCCAACCGGAATCTAACCGGAAATGAATAAGTTCCTCTAACTTTTCTAAACTTTCAGGCGGATATTTGGAGGTGATAACAATCTGTTTCTGGTTTTTTAAGAACGAATTTAACAGTTTGGATATGAACTCCCGGTTTTGCTCGTTGATGGCTAACAGGTGAATATCGTCAATGAGTAACACTTTTACGGAATCCATGAAGTTTTCAAACTTGGAAATGTTTCCTTCCATGACGTAGCGTTGAATCCCGCGTGACAGACGCACTCCGTTTGTCATAAACACATGTTCTTGCCCAAATTTTTGGCTAAATGCGTAGGCCAGTGCATTTAAAAAATGGGTTTTTCCCGTTCCGGGACCTCCGTGCAGTACAAGCGGGTTGTAAAGTTTGCCGGGGTTGTCAATGACCGAAATGGCCGTCGCATGGGCGAACCGGTTTACCGACATCACCATGTTGTTCATCGTGTAGGTAGGCACTAACGGCACTTCCAATGGCCAGTTGTGCTTCTTTAACTCGGATATAGGTATCTCAATAGAATGGTCAATCGCTTTCATTTTAGCCAAACGTATATTTTCGGCTGCCCGTTCAGGGGACCTCGTGCTACGCAGGGTGGGGGCCGTTACAGTAGGAGCGTCAGCGGAAGACGTGTTTTTGTGGCGCAAGCGCAAGATCGTTTTGGCAGGATGCGGCTGCTCGTGTGTATTGGAGTTTTCCGGATGGACAGGGCGTAAATGAAGCACTGTTTTGTGCGGATGTGTTTGCGCAGATCCCGGTTGGGTTGGCGGTATGGGTTGGCTGTTGCGCGAAGAAGCGTGCTCTTGCGAAGATTGCATCCTTAAATCCGCAGATGCGGGGCCTGCCGGTTGGGCTGTTTCCATGCCGCGCACGGTAATGTCCGGCAATTGGTTGTCATCAACAGGGGACACAGGGGGAACCGTAGCGGTTAAAGATCCTTCTACAGAGGACTGGTGTGGTGCAACCGGGGCTTGCGGCGGGGTTGCAGAAGAGGTGTTTAAAGTATCCGTTTCCAATGTGTCGGCAGAGGAATTTAAATTTTCTTCAAGAGTATCTGGTGTTTTCATAAAATTCATATTTTTTTGGGGTAACCTTTCTGTAATCGCATGTACTTCTGCTACGTCTAATAAATTTTCTGTATCGGTATTTTCTGATTCAAATACGTTAAACGCATTTTTGCCCGGTGCATTTTGTAACTTACTGTTTTTAATGGGTTGTATAAGGGGGGCGGCTGTTTCTGCCTGAACGTCTACAAACATGTCGTATTTCGTTTCGGCAGATAAAATATCTTCCAACGGCAGTTTTCCCAGAACCGACCCTTCCATATCTTTTAACAGCATATCCTGGTCACTAATTGAAATGGTGCTTTCTTTCGGGGCAGGGGAAGCAGGCGGTGCGGAGGCAGCCGCAGAATCAGGCGGTAGTATATCATCGGCGGGGGTAAATTCTAAATCAGCGAACTCATCGTCAGGGGATGGCTTTGCTGTAGCGTGTTGGGTAGCAAATACCTCCCGGGCCGCAGTAGATAACTTGGAATCTTGATCTGTCACATGTTGTACAGTAGCATTTCCGGGAAGGTCATTCATGGAAACTTTTGCCTGCAACAGTTCAGTGGCATTTCCAATATGTTGTTGGGATACATTAGATAAATCCAACCGTATACGGTCATTACTCGTGGTATTAGTTGCGTTATTTAACGAATGGCCGGACAGCTCCGGTTTTACAAATGTGGGAAAATCTTTCGTTGTATTCGGGCCTGTAGATGTAAAAAGAGGGCTTCCCAACGATCCGCCCGGGACAAACTGGTTCACCTTTTTGGAGGCCTCCACCCCTTCTCGGATAGCTGTACGGATTTTATCTTGTGTCGGTTCATCCATATCAGCCGGAAGATCAAAGGCATACGAATAAGGATTCTGGTTAGCGGCCTGAATATCCTGAACATACCCTTTTAATTTACGCGCGATCAACCGGACATCTTGTTCTGTTCCGTCAATTAGTAGTGTATAACGGATAGATCCTGCCTGGTCAATCTGGTTAGAAATTTCCCAATTCTCAATCATTTTCCCTCTAGTATTTGTACCCCGGCACTTGCACCAATGCGTGTAGCACCTGCGGCGGTCATCGTGTCAAAATCAGCACGAGAGCGGATCCCTCCGGATGCTTTTACTTGCATTGTATCCGGTATAGAGGCCCGCATCAGGGCTACATCTTTGGCTGTGGCCCCACCCCCATTAAACCCTGTGGAAGTTTTTACAAAGTCCGCTCCGGCCTTCGCAGCCAGTTGGCAAGCGGTCACTTTTTCATCCTCTGTTAATTGAGACGTTTCAATAATTACTTTTAAAATCTTTCCTTCACATACCTGGCGCACGGCGCGAATGTCCCGCAGTACATTTTCATTTTCGTGCCCTTTTAATGCACCTAGGTTGATAACCATATCTAACTCATCCGCCCCATTTTTTACAGCATCTTGGGCTTCATATGCTTTCGTGGCGGACGTTGTTGCCCCCAGCGCAAATCCAATGACCGTACACACTTTAACATCTGTACCCTGTAAGCATTGTTTGGCAAAGGCCACCCAGTATGGATTTACGCACACACTGTAAAATCCATATCTGCGGGCTTCGTCACAAAGTTGTTGTATTTCTTTGCGCGTTGCCGTTGGCTTTAGTAACGTATGGTCAATGAATTTGGCTGGGTTCATGGTTTAGTTAAAGTTGATAATGCGGGCAAATTTTTCCGCAATTAACGATTGCCCGCCCACTAACGCGCCGTCTACATCTTCTTGGGCCATAATTTCATCTACGTTCGTGTCTTTTACACTGCCGCCGTACAAAATGCGGGTTTCTTGGGCAAACGTGTCCCCATAGGTTTTGGCCAGTTGCGCGCGGATAGCGGCGTGTACTTCTTGCGCTTGGTCCGGCGTGGCTGTCTTACCGGTACCGATGGCCCACACGGGTTCGTAAGCAATAATTAGTCCTTTTAATTGTTCTGCAGTAAATCCTTGTAAACCATTAGTTAACTGCCCGGCAATCACATCTAAGGTTTTGTTTGCTTCACGTTCTTGCAAGGTTTCCCCTACGCAGAAAATAACGGTAAGTCCGTGACGCAGGGCGGCGGCTACTTTTTTGTTTAAAATTTCGTCTGTATCGCCAAATACACTGCGCCGTTCACTATGGCCGATAATGGTATGGGTAGCCCCGGCATCTTTGGCCTGCACCGGGGAAACGGCACTGGTAAAGGCCCCTTTATCTTCCCAATGTACATCTTGGGCGGCAATTTTAATTTCGCTTCCTTTGGCAGTATGGGCTGCTACGGCTAACGCTGTATAAGAAGGGGCAATGATAATTTCTGCATGGTTTTTGTTTCCGGCTTTGGTTAGCGCATCTACAAGCGCGGTGGCCTCGGCAATTGTATTGTGCATTTTCCAGTTTCCTGCGATAATGGGTGTTCTCATAAATAGTCCTCTTTAATAAATAATATGTTCCCGCGAAACGAGAAACTCTCTTTTACATAGTAACATAAAACAGAACAAAAAACAAATTTCTTGTTAAATTCTTGTCTTTGGGGGCGAAGTTTATTATACTATAAGTACAATTTTATCTGTTTTTGGAACCCTGTAAAAAGAACAGGGAGTCGTGTAAAAGACGTCTAAGAGAGTCCAAGAACGGCTGTTTGAGGCAGTAGATACTGTGGGTCGCTCCTGCAATGTCTGCTGCTCAATGTATCGTATACGCGGTATGCGATACTACGGCTGTTTAGTGGCAATACTCTCTCTTAGAATTGGCATTAGCCAGCCGTTTTTGTTGGGGTTCATAAACAGAAAAGTTGAATATAAATAACGAGGTCAAAACTTATGAATAACCCACAAAATACCCGGCGTAGGGAAACGCAACTAGTAATCAACAAAAATTGTCATTCCCGAGGAATGTTGTCGGGAATCTCCCCCACGTTAGCGTGGCAAAAAACAGATCCCCGACAGAAACCCTCGGGGATGACAGCTAATTGGATGTCAGGTTCACACCTGACCTATAAGGATGCGCTAAATAAGGTTTATAGGTTGGGTGTTAGCCCAACAGGAGCCGCAAGTAAGCCAGAAGACATACGTTGCAAAGCCGGGAAATTGTCAGGGCTTGCCACGATCTATAAAGGCAGTAGAGGGTTTACCCTCATTGAACTGTTAGTAGTAGTGCTTATCATAGGTATATTGGCCGCCGTGGCGTTGCCGCAATACCAAAAAGCCGTGCTAAAAGCGCGCGTAACCGAAGCCAAAGTGGCCGCAAAGGCCCTTGAAAAGGGTTATGCCCTACTTAAATTGCAAGGGGCAGACGAGTCTGATATTCCAATGTTAACAGGCAAAAATCGCATTGGGGATATAGACGTTGGCGGGGATTGTGATAGTCATAATGACAGCTATTGTTATTTATCTAATTGGAGGGTTTGGGGTGAATTCTCTGACCAATATACTATTGCATTTGAACCTCTTACTTCGCGCGTTGGAGGGGCAGTACTTTATCCGAAAAATGTAATCGGTACTGGAGGAAGCGAAGATGGGTGGGTTTTTATAGAACGAGTAACGGGTGAGAAAAGAGATTGTGAGTTTATGTTGGCTATGAATGATGTTTATCCCATAGATAAAGGTCTTGCCGATTGGTGCAGTAGCGAATTTGGCATTATGATTCCTAATACCTGGGAACCCTAACCCAAGCCAGTTACCGCACAACGATTGATTAGAAAACTCCCCCGGGCGTGAGCCCGGGGAGTTTTATAGGTTGGGTGCTAACCCAAAAATTCCCGGTTTTGGAAAATTGTATCGCTCCAAAGCAACCCCCCTTCAAACATTTTTTGTGTTTGAAGGGGGGTGTGAAATAGTTTCATTTATGGGGCTTCTACACCGCCACTAAACAAATGTTTAATTGGTTGGCAAGTGCCACTACATCATCCAGGTCCATGACCAGCGTTTTTTCGGCCTCAAAGGCCAAAATGCTAAACCCGGCTTTGTGTACACTTTTAAGCGTGCGCGTGCCCACGACCGGCAAATCATAGCGCATATCCTGGTTGGGGCGGGCCACCTTTACAACGGCCACAGCGGTATCTTTTTCGGCAGATTTCTTATACAATTCTCCCGCGCGCGCAATACAGCGGTCCGTTCCTTCCATGCCTTCTACCGCAATAACGGCCTGCTGGCTGACTACGCAGGTTAGCCCAATATCCATAGCGGCAATTTGTTTGGCAACTTGAAAACCGTACTCAATAGTTTTTTGTTCCTCATCCGTGGGTTGGCGGTTAGAAAGCACTCCTTTGCTCGGGAAGAAATCATCTAAAAACAAGGCAGAATTTTCAAACGCAATCCCTTCTTTGGCAAATTCTTCAATTAAGCGTGACAAAATATGCTTGGTTTGCATACTTTTTAACGAGGCCAAAAACTGGATACCGCGCTTATCGGGCATTAAATTCATAAAAATAGACGTGTGTTGCACGCGCCCGGCCATGACAACCGTTTTTACGCCATGCTCTTTAAAAAATTGCAAGCCGGCCCCCACCTGTCCTAAACGGAAAGGTTTAAATTCGGCACATATTCCTTTGTAATCGCTCTGTTTAGCATTGCCTTTTAGCCCGGTAATAAATACATCATAACCGCGCTGGGTGGCTTGGCGGGCAATATAAATGGGCATATTGCCTTCGCCGGCAATAAGACCTAGTTTTTTATTCGTCGTCATCTGCTTCGTGCATGCTTTTTTTGGCTTGGGCAATCCCACGGTCAGAAGTGCGGCAGAAATCAATTAGGTGTTGTACTTCAGCGCAGTGCGGGGCGTTCTCCAGTTCTGCCAATGCTTCTTCTAAGCGTTTGCCGCTTCTAAATAACAGTTTATAAGCACGTTTAATTTCTAAAATTACTTTGCGGTCTAACCCGGCGCGGCGCAAACCGATTAAGTTTATGCCTACTACGCGGGCGCGTTGCCCTTGTGCAATGCAATAGGGGGGAATATCTAGCGGTAGCATGGCTCCGCCGGAGAGCATAGCCATCGTACCCACACGTACAAATTGGTGTACCCCCACCATGCCGGACATCACCACCCGGTCTTCTACAATCACATGCCCGGCAATACCCGTAGAATTGGCAATAATACAATTGTTCCCCATTTGCACGTCATGTGCCACGTGGGAGTTAGCCATCAGCAAATTGCCATTACCTAGCGTAGTGGGTTTATCCACAAACGTGGAACGGTGAATGGTGACACATTCGCGGATTTTGTTGCCGTTGCCCATTACCACGCGGGTATGCTCGTCCTTATACGACAAGTCCTGCGGTTTAACGCCCACACAGCAATGGGCAATAAATTCATTGTTATCCCCCATGGTGGTGTTTTCAATCAGGCAATAGGGGCCAATGCGGTTATTTTTACCGATTTGTACGTCTTCCCCAATAATAGTGTATGGGCCTACAACAGTAGACGGATCAATTTTAGCACTGGGGTGAATAATAGCTGTAGGATGAATGTTAGACATGTTGCTCTCCTAAAATAAAATTGAGGGTTGCCTGCGCACATAATTTACCGTTAACGTAGGCCTCAGCATAGATTTTTGAAATTTTACCTAAACGGAGTGTTTCCAAAGGCATTTCCAACGTGTCCCCGGGGCGGACAATACCACGGAATTTGGCCTCATCAATACTTAAAAACAAGGGAATACCGCCTTTATCTCCCACAATGGTACGCATCATGGCCCCGCCGAACGCCTGGGACATGCTTTCCACAACCAGTACCCCCGGCATAACCGGCTGGCCCGGAAAATGCCCCTTAAAATAATATTCATCTGCCCGCACATGACGGACCCCCACGTATTTTTTGCCTTCCTCTAATACGCGCACTTCATCTACCAGTAAAAAAGGTTCCCGGTGCGGGATAGATGCTTTGATTTGCTCCCGGCTAATGGTTTGCAAAACCGGAAGCGTTAAAAATTCTTTTAAATTGTGTTTAGCACTCATTTTCTCTCCGAATTATCTAATAAAATTTTAGCAAATATGACGTTGTGTTTGTGCCCGCCGCATTCACAGCGGATAGCAAGCGGCGGCAATTTGCACCCGGTAAGGGAAATATCCCCAATTAAATCCAACAGTTTATGGCGTACCGGTTCATCGGGGAAACGGCGTTCGTTTATAAATTTATCTTTCCCAATGATAACGGCATTTTCTAAATTGCCCCCCTTGGCAAGACCATGGGCTTTTAAAAACGCCAGTTCTTCTTCAAACCCAAATGTACGCGCGCGGGCAATTTGATTGATATAATTTTCTTGTGTAAATTCAAACGTATATTCACTGTGCGCCAAAAGCGGATGTTTGTGTTTGTAGACAAATGTAAAGGTTAATTTGTCGGCCGGTTCGGCACTGTAAAAAATGTTACCGCAAGAATAAGTGATTTTCTGTTTAATGTTAAGAAGCGGTTGCTCGGTGTTTAGCTCACGGATACCTGCTTTTAAAAGGGCATCTACATACACATCACTGGCCCCGTCAGTCACTGGCGGTTCGGGCCCATCCATTTCTACGGCTACGTCGGTAATTCCCAACGCATGCAGGGCAGACATAGCGTGTTCAATGGTCCATACTTCGGCGGTATCATTTTTTAAGTTCGTGCCGCGCAGGGTGGACCCCACATTTTTAGCATGTGCCGCAATGGGGGCAGAACCGGGTAAATCCGTCCGTAAAAACGTAATACCGTTTTCACTGGGTTTGAACGTCATGGTAGACGGCACCCCTGTATGCAAACCGATACCGCTTACAATAGCTGCTGTTTTTAATGTTTTTCTCATACTAAAATCCTAGTAATTTTTTCAGGCGTCCCCAGAAAGATAGTTTTTGAAAGGACCCTACCTCTTTTTGAAATTTTTGAAAGTCCTTATACATTTCGGGCAGTTTGCGAAGGATTACTTGTTGTTTGAAGGCCTCCCGCTGGGGCATAGCCGGGTACCCAAAATACGTTTGCCCCGCCGGGATAGAACCCATCACGCCCGATTGGGCCCCTACTTGTGCGCGGTCCCCCACCTTCATGTGTCCGGCCAAACCTACTTGCCCGGCTAAAATAACACCGTTTCCAATCTCCGTCGTACCCGCTACGCCTACTTGCGCGCAGCAAATAGAACTCATCCCTATCGTTACATTGTGGCCGATTTGAACCAAATTGTCAATCTTGGTATTATCTCCAATGACCGTGCTGGCAATTTTGGCGCGGTCTATACAACTGTTGGATTGGATTTCCACATCATTACCAATAACCACGTTCCCAATTTGTGGGATTTTTTGGTGGCGGCCTTCGTGAAAGGTAAACCCAAAACCGTCTGAACCGATTTTGGCCCCGGCTTGCAAAATAACCCCGTCTTTCAGGATACATTGTTCCCGAATGACTACTTGCGGATACAGCGTACATTGTTTGCCGATTTTGACGTCTTTTCCAATATAACACTGCGGAAAAATAACCGTATTATCGCCAATGGTTGCGCCGTCTTCAATCACGGTGTAGGCCCCCACGGATACGTTAGCCCCCAGGGTGGCTTTGGCACTAATTACTGCCGTGGGATGAATACCGGGCGTAAATTTTTGATACTGCCTATCTACATATTTCATTAGCAAAATAAACGCCCATTCCGGGTTTTGGGCGTACAAAAGTACCCCATGAAACGTAATTTGCTTTCCTTGGGCATCCTGCGGTACAAACACGGCGGAGGCCTTTAATTGGGACAGTAGTTCCGGTTTTTGCAATGAATTTACATAGCAAATACCGCCTTCATGTGCGTTTTCCAACGAACAAAGAGCCGTAATCTGCACGTCACTGACTGTATTGGCAGTGGTGTGGGTAATTTGGGCAATTTCTTTAACGGATAAGGGTTTCATAAGCACCTCTTTATTTACCGCGTGAGCGGTATTTTTTTGCTTTTTTCAAGCGGTTAATAAAATCTTTGGTGACGTTGACGGGCTTTTCCCCATATAATACATCATCCTTGCGCACCACGGCACCAATGTTGCGCTTTTTGGCAAAGGATTTAATTTCCAGGTAAATGTCTTTTAAAATTTCTTTTACTTCCTGTTCTTCTAATTTTAGAATTTCCTCGCGCGTGGCGTAGCGGTAATTATCTATAAAAAAGGTGCGTTCTTCTATAATTTGTTTGTTGGAAACAATACGTGCTTTTAAATCCTCTAACTGGGCGGGTGTATTTAAAGGGGTGAAATAAAAAACATCTGTTCCGGCAAACGTAAGGCGGTTTAACATATTGCCTAACGCAAGTTCATCTGCGTTTTCAGCCGGGCGGGGTTGCAATTCGTGCGGGTCCGTAGACAGGCGTTCGTAAAACGGTTTTAACTGCGCGGCCAGGCCTTCTAAACGGCGGTTTTCCTCCGTTAAAATAGAAATTAGTTGTTTAGCCCCGGCTACTTCCTCTTCTTTGGACAAAATTTTAAGGCGGATTTGCTCTTTAACCGCTACCGTACGCGGATGGGCGTTAAAGACCTCATCTATATCTATAAACGCTACCGTTAAGCATTTTTGAGGGGTGGTATCTTCAGGTTCTTCTGCCGGGGGCGGTTCTTGCGCGTCTACTTCTTGCTGTACTTTCCGCTGTAATGCTTGTGGGGGGGGTAAGTGATCCTCGGGTTTAGCAGCTGGTTCCTGCGCTTTGGCCAAAATGGCAGCCACGGCAGCATTTTCTTCTTGCGTAAGCGGCATTTCTTGCGCACTTACCGCGCCCGCCATTCCCAACACACACATTCCTGTCAAAAATAACCGTTTCATACGCTGTTTACATCATGTTTGAAATATTGAAATAGAAGTGGGAGCGGTCTTCCCCTTTGTTATGGTTTAAGCCGTACCCCCAGTCAATACGGATCGGCAAGGAAGGCGTTGTTAAACGTAGCCCCACCCCTACGCCGGCTTTAAACTGGTTTTCGTTAGGCCCCAGGTCAAATTTAATATCATCCAAATGATTCCAGGAGTTGCCCAAATCAAAGAAGAAAGCAAACTGTGCCATGTTGCGCCGACCTTCGCGCGCCAATGGAAAACGCAGTTCTGCGTTCATCACATAGTACATCGTACCGCCGTATTTAGGGCCGATTTCCCCGGCGCGTTCATAGCCGCGTACGGTATCGGCTCCGCCTAAAAAGAATTTTTCATAGGGAGGCACTTCATCCGTGCGGCCATAGGGGCGCACCGAGCCAAATTTGTTAGAAAATACAAACACAATGGGGTAATTACCGCCAATGTTTAATACGGTGTGGTTAAAAATAGAGCGGGCGTTAAAGTACCACAAATCCAAATCCCCGCCGACAGGTCCGCCGGCTAAAGCCAGCCCAACCGAGTTACGCCAACCGCGGGTGGGGTCCCAAATATTGTCGCGGGTATCAATAGCAAAGTCCGTACTGACGGTGGACAAATTGGTTTTTCCTTTTTGGATACAGGTAGAGGGGTCTTTGCCCGGGGTGCATTGGAACTCGGAATCAATATCGTAAATGTTAATATGTTCAAACGAATATCCAAACGAAAGTTGGTAAATGTCATCATTAAAACGCGGCCCTACTTTTACGCGGCCGCCAATACGCTTTTCAGTATAGGCCTGGTTTTCGGTAGCAAAGGAGCGATAGCGGCGCGTGTTAAAGGCATCAATTCCCAGCGAGGTGGGCTTGTCAAATATCCACGGCGTATACCAACTGACGGTATAGTCCAAAATTTCTTTCCCGAATAACGTACGCAAGGATAAGCGTTGCGCGCGGCCGAACAGATTTAAGTGATTTAAGGAAACTTCCCCATATAATCCGTCCATGGAACTCATAGCAAGACCAGCGGTAAACATGCCTGGGCGGCCTTCCTGGATGTTAAAATCCAAGTCCACTTTGTTAGGGTCCGCGGTAGGTTGGAGACCGACTTGCACGTCATTAATAAAGCCCAAATTTAAAATTTTTGTTTGGCTGCGTTTGATTTTGGCATTGTCGTACAAATCCCCGGGGTGGATAGAAAGTTCACGCGTAAACACATATTTTTTGGTGTGTTCGTAGCCGGACACATCTACATGGTCGATGTAGAAAATGCGGCCTTCGGTAATGTCAAATGTGATATTTAACAGCCCGTTTTGAATATCTTTTACCGGGATTACCTGCGCTTGCAGATATCCTTTGTCGGCGTATTGTTCCTGAATGGCGGAAATGGTGTCGTCAAAATCTTTTTGGTTGTAGCGTTGGCCGATACGGAAATATACCTGTTTGTTGAGTTCTGCCGGGGTAAATACATTGTTTCCCTCAAACGATACGCGCCCAAAGTCCACTTGCGGGCCTTCGGTTAAGTGATACGTTAAAAAGGCCTCGGTTTTTGCGTCGTTATAGGTAACAGTCGGCTGGGAAAGGTTAAACTCGCTATACCCTTTGTTGCGGCCGTAGAGCATCATTTTCACCCAGTCCTTTTGCAAGTTTTGTGGTTTAAATACTTTGCCGGGGCGGTTGGATGCCTTTTTTAGAATTTTTTGCGTGGGCAGTTGGGCGGTAGTACCGCCGGTATCTAATGTTACTTCTTTGACGCGCACGCGCTCCCCTTCGTTAATAATCAGTTTTACATACACAACGCCTAACTTTTCATTTTTTTCTAGTTCATACGCTACGGTGGCGTTGACGTAGCCCTTTTCGGCATATTTGGCGGTGATGCGTTGTAAGTCGCTTTGCAGTTTGGCCTCGTTAAACGGATCTTTTAGTTTTAATGTCATGGCCTGGGTAATAGCCCCTTTGCCTACATGTTTGCGGCCTTGGTAAGTAAGACGGTCAAAAATCGGTTTTTCTTTGACTAGGTACGTCAGTTTGTGGCACTGGTAAGACGTGCCGGATGCTTTGTCTTTATGGGTGCCGGCAATGGGGGTAATGTCTATTTCTACGCCGTCAAAACTGCCCAACCCGGAAATATCCTGCACATCTTCGGATACGGTAATTCGTTCGTAGAGTTCGCCTTTTTTGGCGTGGCCGTTTTTGGTAACGGTACGTTTGCGGATATTTTTAAGACCCTCTACCTGAATGTTACAAATCATCCAGGGGCCGCGGGGATCTAATTCTGCATGCGTTTCTTGCGCGCGCGCGTACGAAAAAAAAGAAAATGTAATGCCTAAAACAAAGGCACAAACCCATTTAGTAAAAGTCATACAATCCCTGTAACGTCTAAAAAGAAAAACGCTCGTACGCAAGCGCAGCACGAGCGTAAGTGGGTACAAAAAGAGTTTATTTAGCCGGTTTGTTTACTAAACCGCTTTTCATACAACCCGTGCAAACATACGCTGTTTGGGTTTTGCCGTCCAAAACGAGTTTTTGTTTTTGAAGGTTGGGTTTAAAGGTTCTTTTCGTCCGCATGTTGGAGTGGCTGTACGAACCGCCGGAGACGGATGCTTTACCACAGATTGCACATTTATAAGCCATACTATGTTCCTTCCTTACTAAGATAAATTCTGTTACTTTATTATACAAAGTTTAAAGAGAAAGTGTCAATGAATCAGCCCCCTAACATGTTGGTATTACTGCTTGTTAGTTGGATTTGGTTTTGCGCAAAAAGATTTTTCCGGCAAAAATGGAAAGGGCCAGCACCCCCACAATCACCCCCAGTGAAACAGGAATCGGAATAGTTACATGGTGGGAAAGGAGCATTTTTACGCCCACAAAGAACAAAATGACGGAAATTCCGTATTTGAGGTACGGAAATTTGCCCGCCATGCCCGATAGTAGGAAATAGAGCGAGCGCAGCCCAATAATCGCAAAAATGTTAGACGAGTACACCAAGAACGTATCCTGCGTAATGGAAAGCACCGCCGGGATAGAATCCACCGCAAAAATAAGGTCACTCATTTCAATGACTAGTACGGCGGCAAACAGGGGCGTTGCGAACCATTTGCCGGCCTCTTTAATAAAAAAGTTTTCGCCGTGGTAATCGGTCTTTAAGGGTATAAATTTGCGTAAAATTTTAAGCGGCAAGGAATTAGACGGATCAAAATTATCCTCTTCTTTTTGAAGTAACATTTTAGCCGCTGTAAAAATGAGTAATACTCCAAAGACGTAAATGGTCCATGTAAACAGGGAAATGAGTTTTACGCCCACAAAAATAAATACAAAGCGTAACGCAACTGCGCCCAAAATACCCCACAACAGGGCCTTGGGTTGCAAATCGTGCGGAATGGCAAAGTAACTGAAAATAAGGATAAAGACAAACATATTGTCTATGGAGAGTGAATACTCCAGCACATACCCTGTATAAAACGCCAGGGCGTGTTGCGGCCCTTCAAACAGCCAAATCGCTCCGCCAAACAGCAGGGCCAGCGTTACCCACGCGCAGACCATGAATCCGGCCTCTTTCATAGACACATGCCCATGGTGCTTATTCAGCACGGTTAAATCCACAAATAAAGCAACCATGACAATGGCCCAAAAGGCCAGCCACATACATAATGACACAGTAGAAGTTACAGGTTCCATACATCTAATTATATAAAATAGTGCCCACTAAAAAGCACTGTTTTTTACAGTATTTTTGTAGTATACTATAAGTACAATTTGTTCTGTTTTTGGAACCGTTTAAGAAACGGATCTTTGCCCTAAAGGGTAAACTTGTAAGCTCCAAAAACAGCCGATTTAGGCGCAAGGCGAACGGACTAATTACCCGGTTGCTTTGTGCCGAGTGTTTATCATCTACATGATAGGCCACGGCTGTTGCTGGTGCGGATGCTTACAAGCGTATGAGTAATAGCCGTTTTTGTTGGTTTCATAAGCAGCTAATTGAACATATAGGTCAGGTGCAACCTGACGTAAAATAAGGAGAGTAAACTTATGAATAACCAACAATCCCGGCAGGGACAAACGCAAGCAGTTGCACATAAAACAAAAAATAATACTTATAGGTTGGGCGTTAGCCCAACAGAAGTTGCAAGAGAGAATGAAAACGTACAGCGCAATGCTAGGAAATTGTCGGGTTCGCACCCGACCTATAAAGGGGACTCCGCCCGCTCGTCTTATAGGTTGGGCGTTAGCCCAACAGGAGTTGCAAGTAAGAATGAAAACGTACAGCGCAACGCTAGGAAATTGCCGGGTTCGCACCCGACCTATAAAGGGTCCTCCGCCCGCTCTTATAGGTTGGGCGTTAGCCCAACAGAAGTTGCAAGTAAGAAGGAAAACGTACAGCGCAATGCTAGGAAATTGTCGGGTTCGCACCCGACCTATAAAGGGGACTCCGCCCGCTCGTCTTATAGGTTGGGCGTTAGCCCAACAGGAGTTGCTTTTATATACCCCCTCACCTGGGCTACGCTCCTCCTCTCCCCCACTGGAGAGGGGTCCAAAAGAGGGGATACCTTCCCCATGAGGGGGAAGGTGGCCGAAGGCCGGATGAGGGGGATTCGCTCCGTCCTTCCACAGCCGGGCTTGCACCCGACCTATAAAGGGGACTCCGCCCGCGCTGTCACCCCGCAGGGTCGGTATGCGGGGTATAGCGGGCGTA
>JAZNXF010000039.1:0-19446 GCA_045593745.1 Elusimicrobiaceae bacterium
TATGCTGAGGGGTTGTTGCTGTGCATCTTCCACGCAACCGTTGTTATCAAATAAGGGGGTCATCCCATACTTGATATGGGATCTTCCACGCAGGTTGTTTATTAATGGCAACGACAACGGCAAGCGTTGAAGATCCTGAATTAAATTCAGGATGACTTTATTTTTAGTGACTCTTCCTTCTTGCGTTTGTCCCCGCCGGGTGTTATTGTTTTGCATGATACGTCTCCTTTTTAACGTTGGGTTGCACCCAACCTATAATTTCAATTTGTTCCGCTTCTGAAGAACGCATGCAAAAACGGCTGTACTATCTGAGTGCTCAGCAAAGAACCCACATAAAACAGCCGTAGCCACCGCTTTTAAACGGTAAACATTCGGCACAAAGTAAGCCGGGTAATTAATCCGTCCACTTTGCGCCTGATTCGGCTATTTTTGGATTGCTGAGCCACCTATGTGCTGCGTTTCTTAAACGCTTCCAAAAACAGATAAAATTGTATTTTTACTGCTTTTTCATTTTATAAAATTTTTGTTTTATTGTATATAAACTCCTGAGGGAGAATACCTCTTATGGTTTTTCAAAACTGCTAGGAGTGGGAAAAGCAGATTTCAAAAATACCGTAAGGTCTTGGCGTTGCTTGTTGGTGCACCGCTCAGAATCGTTTAAACACACTAAAAAAGGATTTTCTCGGCGGATTTGCCGAGCGTAATCTTGCCATAATTCTTTTACTACGCTGATACGCTTTTTAAACCAATATGTTTTTATAGGTTTCCATTCTCCTTTCTTTTCAATCACGGACATAGCGGCAAAAATCCAGCGGTGTATTTGGGCTTCTTCCCGGAAACGGTTTCGTTGGGTTTTGGCAAATTCAGCTGGGAAAAACTTGCATGTTTTCCGGCAAACACTCTTAAGATAACCATCTATGTTATGGTGTGGTTCCAGCACCGTGTTTGCTTGAGGGAAAGATTTTTTTACCAGTTGCTGTGTGTATATCAGCATACATTGATACATATTAAAAGGGGAGGTTTTTGTCCAGGAGGATTCTTTATAAAAATTATACACATGGCCTTGTTGTGGAAAGAAAAAAGATTTTTTGATTTTACGCCATATAAATGTATCGTCATTTGCTAGTAGAAAATGTTCTGCTAAATGGGGGATTTTAAATAAGGCCGCCTCTATCGCACTGGCGTTAAAGGTAGGAAGGGCATCCTTTGGCATAAAGTCCTGGTGAGATACTAATTTTAATTTGGGATGAGAAGAGACCAACCAACTAGGTGTTTGGCCGTTAGTAACAAGCCACACGTAGCGTATCCAAGGAGCATTTTTTTCTACACTGCGTAAGAAATAGCGCAATTCATCCGATTGAATGAACCGGGCCGGATCGTTCCCGGCGCGAAGGTTTTGCCCTGTCTTATCGGCCCATGTTTGACGAGAATGATTAAAGGTAGGGTCATTTCCATCGCACCATAAAACCACTAAATCTACTTCAAAATCTTCTTGTTTGCTAGTTAACGAAAACATTTGCTCCACCCATATACACTTTTCCAACCACATAAATTTACGAACATAAACAGTATTCCCCAACGGATTTTACCGCCTAATTGACAGCTTTTAATATGGCGTGCGGCCAGGTTCCATGCTTGTTTCTGGAGAGGGGCATATTGCTGTTGAATTTGGGGAGAAAATTTGCGGAACCGGCAGACGCTCCATACTACGGCCTTAATCCATTCATGAGCAATTTCTCGCTCCCATAGATTATACCGGTGTAGTTGGTTGTATAAATGGAGTAGATTATAAAGGATATCTACGGCCATTTTTTCCCCATTAGAAGTAATGGCTGTACTGGTTCCTTTGCGGTAATGATAGAGAAATTCCGGCACATAGGTAATTCGGTTCGCAAGCATAAAAGACAAGGTAACAAAAGCAAAATCTTCGGCAATGTGCCCTTCTAAAAAAGAAAGCTGCTTTCTTTGTAATAATTCCCGGCGAAATAATTTTCCCCATACGACGGAATCATAATATCCACTTACAAAACGGCTATGCAAGGTAGGCCCCGGTTGTTTATAAAACCGGGCCGAGCAGTGTGCGGGCGTAAGTTGGTTGTGAGCATTAATTTCATGGAAGAAACATTTGGTGATATCGGCGTTTTCTTTTTGGGCAGCACAGTAGAGTTTCTCCAAATAATCTGGACAAATGATATCATCAGAATCTATAAAACATATATACGTGCCTTTGGCTTCTATAAGCAAGCGGTTGCGAGTAGCTGCTACCCCACGGTTGGATTGTGAAACAACGCGTAGGGAGGGTAAGCATTTATTCCACGTATGGAGAATGCGTGTTGATGAATCGGTGGAGCCATCGTTAACACAGATGATTTCTATGTCCTGGAATGTTTGCGCGTGTATAGCAGATAGACAATGGGGTAAATAATGTTGCGCATTATATATGGGAATCAATACAGATATAGCAGGCGTTTTCATGGGTTCTCCTTGCTGTTTGAACCCAGGAGAATCCGTTGAAAACGGCTATTTATTCAGTTTCGTCACTTAACTGGTATAAACAGCCGTAGTTTACCGCTGAGAAGCGGTAAACAATCAGTGTCAATCAACCGGGTAATTAGTCCGTTTAATAGACACTTCAAACGGCCATTTTTGGAGTGACGAAACCGCCTAGGCGGTAACACCTATTCTTTTAATAGGTATCCAAAAACAGCATAAATTTTTTAATTTTACTTCTTTCTAATTGTATAATTTTTATGCATTTATGTCTTCTTGAGCAGAGTGCTCCCCCTTGAAAATTTTAAAATTTCACCTATACTAACAATATCTGTAGGGTAGGAGGAAAGACCAAAGAATTCTAACTTTTTTATACCGCCCCTCGGTTTGTGCGCCATAGCGTACGGCCCCGGGCGGCCTTTTTTTTCACCGTACGCGCGGGCGCGTATATCTATTGACAGCGCACCCTTGTTAATGATTAAATATGTTGCGGGGTTCCCTCGTAACCAACTCTTGGAGGAAATTATGGACATTAAAATTACGGCCAAAAATATTAAACTCACACCGGCCATTAAAGAATTTATCAATACGCGCGTAAGCAAAGTAGAAACTTTTTTTGATCATATCGTTTCTGCACAGGTGTTAATTTCTGTAGAAAAAAAGATCAACCAACGAGCCGAAATCATTTTGCATACCGGTGCTAAAACCACCATCAGTGCCAGTGCGGTAGAAGAAAATCTCTACAAAGCCATTGATGCCGCCGCCGTAAAAGCCGAAGCGCAAGCCAAAAAAATTAAAAACAAAGCCAAAGCGCGCAAAGTGTCTAAAAAATCTGTCAAAACGGTAGAAATTGATCCGTTTGCCGAGGTAATGCTTCCGCAAAATGATGTTAAATTCTCCGTCATTAAACAGGTGGAAGTATCTCCCATGAACCCCGAAGATGCCGCCTATGAAATGGAACGGTTGGGGTATTCTTTCTGGATGTTTTTGGATGAGGGGTCCAAACAAATTAACCTCATTTTCAAACGGTTAGACGGTACTTACGGCCTGATTAAACCGATTAAAAAGAAATAATCCCGCTGGAGAAAACGTTGGAATTTCGTAAATCCATTACCGTGGCAGAACTGCTCCAAGTGAAAACCCTTCACTTGGAGTTAGTTTGCGGTAAACGCTATATCCAACGCGAAATTACCGAACCGCGCGTGAACCGCCCAGGACTAGCATTAGCCGGGCAACTTGAAAATTTTAAGGCCAATTCCGTGCAAGTGTTTGGCCGCAGCGAATTTTCCTTCTGCCAAAAAGAAAATAAAACGCGCCTGCGTGCTAACATTACCAAAATGTTAAGTGAAGGAGACGTGCCGTGCCTGATTATGACCGCCGGGCTAGACCCGCACCAGGCCATTCGCAAGGGCAGTTTAAGCGCGGATGTGGCGGTACTGAAGACCGAGATGGAGTCGTCTGATTTTATGGCGGCTTTTTCCCGTTTTTTAGATGAAAAACTTTCCCCTGTTACCCATGTGCACGGGGTGCTTGTTGATGTGAGCGGAATGGGGGTGCTTATCCGCGGAGATGCCGGCATCGGCAAGAGCGAATGTGCCTTGGAACTCATTAAACGCGGACATATTTTAGTGGCAGATGATGTGGTAGAAGTGCAAAAACGCGGCCGCTATCTTATGGGCAGTTGCCCTGCCATGCTCAAGCACTATATGGAAGTGCGTGGGTTAGGCGTGTTAGATGTACCGCTTTTATTTGGGGTGGGGGCCACATTAGACGAAACTAAAATTGATATGGAAGTGGTGTTAACCTCCCCCAATAAAGCCGCACTGGACCGCCTGGGCGTGGAACAAAAAACGTCTAATTTACTGGGGATAGAAGTGCCCTCTTTATTGCTCCCTGTGACACCAGGACGCAACCTGGCAGTGCTTATTGAAGTAGCTGCACTCAACCAACAGTTAAAATACCAGGGTATTTTTTCTGCCAAAGAATTTAGCCAAAAAATTTTAGATAAAATGAAACCGGGTAAAAAAAATGAAAAAAAATAAACGCCGTCTTTTTATTATTACCGGGTTAAGCGGGGCCGGTAAATCCCAGGCACTTAAAATTTTTGGAGATTTTGGGTTTTATTGCGTGGATAATTTACCGCTGGCACTGTTTAAAAATTTTATTGAGTATATTCAATCTACCGAACATGACCAAATTGCTCTGGGCATTGATATGCGCGCCGGGGACCAGTTAAAAGACCTTCCCGCCGTTGTGAAAGCCACTAAAAACCAGGCATTTGATATTAAGGTTATTTTCCTGGATGCCAGTGACGAATGTTTAATCCGCCGGTTTTCAGAAACCAAGCACCGCCACCCTATTCACAAAAAATTGGCCACAGCAATTACGCATGAACGTGAGGCCTTGCGCGGCATACGCACTATGGCAGATAAAGTATTGGATACCAGTGACTTAAAACTGGGTGAACTCAAGGAAAAACTTTCCGAATTGTTAGGTTCTACCCGCACCGGGGATATGCAGATTTCTGTTGTATCGTTTGGGTTTAAAAACGGCATTTTAAAAGATTGCGATATTGTGATGGATGTACGCTTTTTGCCCAACCCGTATTATGTGCCTGCCCTAAAAAATAAAACCGGGCTTGATAAACCTGTGCAGGAGTATATTTTGTCGTTTAAAGAAACGAAAGAATTTGCCACCAAATTCACCAGTTTAGTAAAGTATTTAATCCCCAAATATATTAAAGAGGGGAAAAGTTACTTAACTATTGCCATGGGGTGCACCGGCGGGAAACACCGCAGTGTATTTATGGCACATGAACTTGTAAAACGGCTCAAAGAAGTGGGGCTAAATGCCTCGGAATTTCACAGAGATATAGGAAACTGATATGGTAAAAATTATTTTAGTAACCCATGGGCAACTGGCCCAACAAATGTTGGATACGGCTGCCCAAATTATCGGCAAACCCACGGATGATGGGTTTGCTACGTTTGCTGTTACCACGGCGGCCTCCGTAGAAAAAGAAGCCGCAAAATTAAAAGAACTTTTAATAGCATGCGAAGAAGGGGCCGTAGTTCTTACAGACATTTTTGGCGGTAGTGCTACGAATATTTCCCTCACAGCTACTAAGGACCTGTCAAACTGCTATGTAATTACCGGGCTGAATTTAAGTATGCTTTTAACGGCTATGAACAACCGCAAGAAGGTAAATGCGAAAGAATTGGCTGAAAAAATTGAGGCCGATGGTAAACGTGCTGTTATTAACGCAACTGAATTGTTTATTAAGGGACTGTAATGCCAATTGTCTTTGTGCGGGTAGATGACCGGTTGATCCACGGGCAAGTGGTACAAGCGTGGCTACCTGAATTAAACGTAGATGAAGTGCTGATTGCCTGTGGTAAAAACCGGGGGTCAACACTTAATGAAACCTTGCTACGTTTAAGTTTGCCATATGAATATAAGCTGACGGTACTAGATTCTCATGCGTGTATGCAATATGCGCGCAATAGTAGCCGCCGCATTTTTATTCTTATGGGTACGGTGCAAGAATTGGCGGATCTGATTGAGGATGGACTCCAAATTAAATCTATCAATATTGGCGGCATGCATTTTAAGGAGAATGCCCAAAAACTGGCCGATAATGTGTTTTTAGATAAACGCGACAAACACTTGTTAAAAATTATTGATGGGCTTGGCATCCGTATTGAGACGCGTGCTGTCCCCAATGCAAAATCCATTTCTATTAAGGAGGCCCTCCAATGAGTAATTTGTTGGGTATATGTTTATTAGGGGCCTTGTTGGAAATGGATACTACCTATGCCTTTCAGCTGACGTTTTCCCGCGGAATCATTGCGGGGCCTCTGTTGGGGTTACTTACCGGAGAGGTAATGACAGGCCTGCAGGTGGGGGTTTTTACGGAACTGTTATTTGTTGACATTAGCCCCTTGGGGGGATTATTGCCACCTAGCGCGGCAGTGTGTTGTACAGTTTCTATGGCGTTGTGTTCTTTGGGAATACCTGTTTATTTTTCATTTTTCTTTGGGGCAATAAGTGCAATCCTTTTTGCCGTAGCCGAGGTGCTTGTTCGCAAGCACCGTATCGGATGGATTCGGTTTGAAGAAGAAAAAATTATGCAACATCCCGCGCACCTCAACTGGACCGTGTTGCAATCATTAGCAATGTCTTTTGTATGCACATTTGCCTTTGTGTTTTGTGTGAGTGCTGGTGTAGGAAGTTGCTTTTCCAAACTGCTTGCCTATTTGCCCGAGCAACTACACATGGCTAGTAAATTTGCTTATATGGCCGTACCCTGGATTGGGCTGGCTACCCTTATATCCCTTTTCCGGTTTAAAACGAGGTAAAGATGCTAACTCCCTGGATGCAGATACAACTATTTTTCCGGTCGTTTTTTTTACAAGCCGGGTGGAACTACTCTAAGTACCAACATGTGGGGTTGGCGTTTGCGATGTATCCTTTCTTACGAAAATTATATACTGCAGAACCGCAAGTTTTGCCTTCCGTATTGCAACGTTACTTAGAAAGTTTTAATACCCAGCCGGCTATGGTTTCGTTTTGCATGGGGGCTTTGGCCCGGCAAGAAGAACGTATTGTGCAAGCAAACACGGTGGCATTACAACAACAACGGTTGGTTGAATGGAATGGGATTAAACGCAGTTTGTCTATTACAGCAGCATCTATCGGGGACCGGTTGTTTTGGGGAACATTAAAACCGTTAACGTTGCTTTTAGCATTATGTGCGTGGTTAGTGGGAAATGTAAATTTCCTGGAAATAAACCCTTCTTATCAGCCGGAAACATGGGAAATATGGGGTGCTATTGCAGTGGCATTTGTGGTATTTAATTCGTTATCTGTATTTGTCCGGTGGAAGGGAATTGGTCTTAGTTATTTTGCCCATGATAATGGGTGTTTTGGGCTTACCCGGTATGATTGGAATAAAACCATTTATTACGCTAAATGGTTGGGGATATTTTTATCTGTTGCGGTACTGTTGTGGGGGGTATTTTATTTTATTGAAGGATGGAAGGAAGTCCTGGGTATTCAATTTATTACACGCGGTATCATGGTCCTATTTTTTGTAAGTATTAGTTTTATTACGCGCGGACTACGTATCCCCAATATGTATATTTATATTACGGCTATGATTTTATTTAATTTGGTTTGTGTACTACATATATGATTGAACAGAATTTACAAATTTTAAACCGGTTGGGATTGCATGCCCGCCCCGCTGCACTTATCGCACAGACAGCCGCTAAATTTGCGGCAGATATATCACTCACGAAAGATCAGGTTACTATCAATGCCAAAAGCATTATGGGGGTGATGATGTTGGCTGCGGAACACGGTTCCAGCGTGTGCTTAAAAGTACAGGGGCCTGATGAAAAAGTTGCTTTTGAGGCCCTTAAACAACTTTTTGATAATAAATTTAATGAGGAATTTTGATTATCCATGTTAGTATTAAAAGGTATTCCTGCCAGTCCCGGGGTTGCCATTGGTCAAGCCGTTTTGCTGCCGGGGGAAGAAATCACCGTTTCCAAGCACTATATTTTGTTGGAACAAGTGGAAGCAGAGTTGCAGAAATTTCAGCATGCCCTTACTAAAACAATGGAAGAATTGGACCAATGTTCCCGCAAAGTAAATGCAGCATTGGGGGCGGAATATGCTTCCCTAATGGATACACATAAACTCATTTTGCAAGACCCGGCACTCACCGGTGCGGTGATTGCCAAAATCCGTACGGAATATTTATCCGCTCGTTCGGCTATTTCTCTTACATTAAATGAACTAGCGGCTAATTTTGATAAAATTGAGGATCCGTTTTTCAAAGAACGCCGCAACGATTTATTTGATGCCGGGAAGCGTTTGCTAGCAAACCTGGAAGGAAACAAGCGGGATTTTTTGGCCTCTATTAAAAAACCTTCTTTGTTAGTAGCACACGATTTGTTTCCATCGGACACGATTAACCTGCAAGAAAACCAGGTGTTGGGTTTTTGTACAGATCTGGGAGGCAAAACCAGCCACACGGCACTGCTGGCACAAAGTTTAAATATCCCCGCAGTGGTAGGGCTGTCTACCGCTTCTAAAGATGTATCTAATGGGGATATGCTTATTATTGATGGGGAAAACGGCCTCCTAGTTATCAACCCGGACCGCTACACCTTAGCCAATTACCGCCAAATCAAGCGTGAACTTAAAAAAACAGAATCCCTTTTAAAAACCATTAACCATTTGCCGGTGGTGACTAATGACGGCCACCGGGTACACCTTTACGTCAATTACGATCCGCGTACCGATAATAAAGATAATAAAAAACTAATTACGGACGGATTAGGCCTTTTGCGTACCGAATTTTTATTTATGAATACCCCGCATCCGCCCACTGAAGAAGACCAATACAAAATGTATTTGACGGTAGCCAAACGCTTTGATATGCGCCCGGCTACGATTCGCTTGGCTGATTTAGGGGCAGACAAAATGCCGGATTTCCCGCTAGATGAATTAGACGAAGATGACAACCCTTTTATGGGATGCCGCGGGGTGCGGCTGCTGCTTAAAAACCCGGAACTCTTGCATATGCAACTGCGTGCCATTATCCGTACTGCGTGTGAAGTGCCGGCGCAAATACAAATTTTAATTCCTATGGTGTCTTCAGTAGAAGAAGTACGCCATGTGCGCAGCGCGTTTGATAAAACGTTGGCCGAACTGGAAAGAGAAGGTAAAAAACCGCTTAATAAAATTGCGTTAGGGGCTATGATTGAAGTCCCCTCTGCGGCCATTGCATTGGACGGAATGATTGGCGAACTGGATTTTATTTCCATTGGTACAAACGATTTGATCCAATACCTGGTGGCGGTGGACCGCGTCAACCCCGAAGTGGCCCACATGTATGATCCTTGTCACCCGGCGGTGGGGCGCACGATTCATAACATTATCCAAACAGCCCACAAACGCGGGCGGCATGTGTCTATTTGCGGAGAAATAGCATCAGATGCCAAAATGTTGCCGTTGCTGATAGGATGGCAGGTAGATGGCCTTTCCGTTACGCCGCGGATGTATTTGCGTGTAAAAAATAATATACGCCATTTAAATTTTGAACACTGTTCGGACGTGGCCCAGGCCGCCTTGTTAATGGGTAGTTCGGCTGAAATCCGCCAGGTTGTAGAAAAAAATAATTATGAAGATTCGTAACTTTTCCATTGTAGCCCATATTGACCATGGCAAAACCACTCTTTCTGACCGTATTTTAGAAGATACAGGTACGGTACCTAAGCGCAAAATGCAGGCCCAACTGTTAGACGGCATGGATCTGGAACGTGAACGCGGTATTACCATTAAAGCAAAGGCCGTGCGTATTGCTTATAAGGACTATATTTTAAATTTAATTGATACTCCCGGCCATGTGGATTTTTCCTACGAAGTAGCGCGTTCTTTGCGTGCATGCGAGGGCGTGTTGCTTTTAGTGGATGCGTCGCAAGGGGTGGAAGCGCAAACGGTGGCGCATGCCCATTTGGCGCAAAGTTTAGGCCTTAAAATTATTCCGGTGATGAACAAGGTGGATTTGTCCCAATCGGATGCGGACTCGTCGGAAGAACAATTATGGGATATTTTGCGTGAACCTATAGAGGCCGAGCGCGTAAGTGCCAAAACCGGTATGGGCATTGAACATTTGCTAGACCGCATTATTGCCGATATCCCTGCCCCGCAAGGGTCCCCGGAAAAACCCTTGCGCGCACTTATTTTTGACTCGTACTATGATGCCTTCCGCGGAGTCATCATGTATATCCGTATCGTAGACGGCACGTTAAAACCGGGGCAGAATATTCAGTTTATGTCCTCCGGGACCAGTTACAAGGCCGAAGAAATCGGCTTTATGACCCCCAAACAACTGCACAAATGTGACGTGCTATCCGCCGGGGAAGTAGGGTATTTGGCGGCCGGGATTAAGGATATTCATCAAGTAAAAGTAGGCGATACCATTACGCTGGCTGATAACCCGGCGCAAGAACCTTTACCCGGGTACGAAGAGGCCAAACCGGTGGTATTTGCCAGTATTTTCCCGGTGGAAACGACCGATTTTCCGCTACTGCGCAAAGCATTGGAAAAACTTCATTTATCAGATAGTTCTTTTCAGTACCAAAGTGAAACTTCTAAAGCACTGGGCTTTGGGTTCCGCTTAGGGTTTATGGGTATTTTGCATATTGAAATTGTAAAAGAACGCTTAGAGCGTGAGTTCAATTTATCCCTAATTGCCACGTCGCCCAACGTAGTGTATCACGTGAAATTTACGCCGCGCAAGACCCACTCCCAGGAACTGGCCGCTTTGCCGGAAGCACCCGATGACCCTGGTTATAAAATTATTGATAATCCGGCCAACTTTCCGCCCTACGGCGATATTATTGATATTAAAGAGCCGGTCATTCACATTACGATTGTAACGCCGGTGGAATTTATGGACGGTGTGATGACGCTACTGAAAGAAAAACGCGGCACGTTTATGAATATGGACCATCTTTCCAACCAGCGCGTGATTATTAAGTACGAAATGCCCATGGGGGAAATGGTCATAGATTTTTACAACAAATTGAAATCCGTTTCCAAAGGGTATGCCTCGTTTGATTATGAGGTGGCCGGTTTCCGCAGTTCCAACGTGGTGCTGATGGAAATTTTACTGCACGGCACGCCGGTGGATGCCCTTTCTACCGTAGTACATAAAGATAAAGCCCAAACCATTGGCCGCGCGTTGTGTGCCAAATTAAAAGAGCTAATCGGCCGCCAGCAATTTGAAGTGGCCGTGCAAGCCGCTATTAACGGCAAGGTGATTGCGCGCGAGACCATCCCCGCCTACCGCAAAGACGTAATTGCCAAATGTTACGGCGGTGATATTACGCGCAAACGTAAACTGTTAGAAAAGCAGAAAGAAGGCAAAAAGCGCATGAAGTCCATTGGCAGTTTAAACATTCCGCAAGAGGCCTTTGTAGCCATGCTCAAAATTGACGAAGAATAATGAAACGGCCCGTATGGGCCGTTTCTATTACTCCCAACCGAATGGTTTTAATGACTCACATAATGGGACAAGTAATGGTGCAGATGGATCTGCGATGCAAGAGTTTGCCCAACCACCTTCTATTGTCCGTTCCGTTTGAAGATCTGGTGTGATATCATAATGATTGATTGCAGTCATCAATACATTGCATTGATTATCACTGGCATAGCAAGTGAATGTACAGGAATACGGTTTATCGGAACCATTATCTCCACACAATTTGTCCATGGAACTGCTCACATCTACGGTTAAGAGTTCCGGATGTTCTTGGAAGTCCGCATCCACGATTCCATTTTCAAGTATATAAATATCAATGGCACGTTGCATGTTTCCCACAAATTGTACATATTCCATCAGTCGTGCTTTTGCCACTGCTTTTTGGTACTGCGGCACGGCTACGGCGGCGAGGATGCCAATGATAAGCACTACTACCAACAACTCAATAAGCGTAAAACCCCGCCGGGTGTTTTCTTTTGTCATACTTTTTCCTCTTTACTATTTAATTCAATTCTTCTGCCCGGAAAACGCATGAAAAAAACGGCTACTTTGTGGGGACTCGTTCTCAGCACCCCTACAAATAGCCGTAGTTTACCGTTTTGAAACGGTAAACATTAGCACAAAACAGGCGGGTAATTAGTCCGTTTGTTTTGCGCTTTAATCGGCTATTTTTGGAGAGAACGAGTACTTTTTACAGTGCTCCGTATTCCACATACGGTTCCAAAAACAGATAAAATTGTACTTGTATTATATAAAAAATTATCCGTATCTGCTAATTAAGTTATTAGCAATCTTTCTTTAAAAGTGCTAAATTTGCTAAAATATATTTATAACATTACTATGCCTACTACTATGAAAGAAGATTATTATCAAGTCCTCGGGATTGAGCGCAATGCGACCGAGGTTGAAATTAAGTCGGCCTTCCGCAAACAGGCCATGAAATATCACCCGGACCGTAATCCCGGTAACAAAGAAGCCGAGGAGCAATTCAAAAAAATAAACGAAGCGTTTTCCGTCTTATCGGACCCGCAAAAGAAACAAATGTATGACCAGTACGGACACGAAGGTATGAACGGTGCTGGTGGCTTTGGCGGGTTTAATGCTAACGGATTTGGGGATATTAACGATATTTTCGGTTCCGTATTTGGGGATATTTTTGGTGGCGGTTTTGGCGGGGCACGTAACCGCGGCCCGCGCGTCACACGCGGCGAAGATTTAAAACTGGATGTTACCCTTACGTTGGAGGAAGCATTCTCCGGCAAAGAAGTACCCGTAGATTACACGCGGTTAGATAACTGCTCGGTATGTGATGGAAGCGGCGCGGCTGCAGGTTCCCAACGCAAAACGTGCCGCTCTTGCAACGGTTCGGGGCAAGTAACTTATCAGCAAGGTTTTTTTAGCATGCGCCAGGTTTGCCCGGATTGCGGCGGCCGCGGTAGCGTAGTAGAAAAACCGTGTGCAGAATGCCGCGGTACAGGGCATAAGCGTGTGAAAGAACACATCACCGTTAAAATTCCTTCCGGGGTGCGTACGGGTGTAACCTTGCGCGTATCCAACGGCGGGGACATTGGGGAAAACGGCGGCGGCTTTGGAGATTTGTATGTAGAAGTACACGTCAAGGACCACAAAATTTTCCGCCGGGATGGGGATAACCTACTTATTGACGCCCCCATTTCTTACCCACAGGCCGTATTGGGAGGTACATTGAAAGTTCCCACCATTGAAGGCAAAGAAATGGAAGTAACCATTCCCAAAGGGACCCAATTTGGGGAAGTGCTTAAAGTGCAAGGAAACGGCATGCCCAAATTAGGCAAAAAAGGATTTGGGGATTTACTGATTCATGTACAAATTGAAGTGCTCAAAAAACCCACTGCCAAACAAAAAGAACTGTTGGAACAGTTGGCTAACGAAACCGGCGGTAAAAAGAGTTTCTTAAAAGAATTGTTTGGCAAATAGTTTCGGGTACTTTTTAGAAAAAGCGTGCATGGAAAATGTACGCTTTTTTATTGGATAATTTCCCGGGGAACCGGTTTAAGCATGTGTCTTTAGTCGTATCCATGGAAGACCCCGGACAACTACCTGCCGGGATGACAGTTTTTTATAGCCAGGTTGCACCTGCCCTGTACAGTCAGGCCTTTCGCATACGCGAAAAACACTCGGCACAACACAGCGCAATTAAAATCCCTTTGCGTTGTTCCTAAAACAGCCGTTTTTGAACCTCTATTGGACTTTGAAAACTATCCCCTCTGCATACGGTTCCAAGAATAGCATAAATTGTGTCTGGGGCATCGCATAAATGCTTGCGTAAAATGCTAAAATATATATATATGAATTCCGACAATAAAGCCATTTACTTTAGACGTACCGCGCTTCGCAAAATTGTAGAAGCGTTTGACAAAAACGCGCTGGAAACAGAGGCGTACCGTATTCCGTATCAAGTGATCCCGCAGGATTCCAAATCCTCTGTGCGGTGCTGTATTTATAAAGAGCGTGCTGTGTTTCGCGCGCGCACGTTAGCCGCTTTGGGCTGCAGCGTGGAAGAAGATGACGAAGCCACCTCGCTTAATGATTACGCCAAGAAGGCCCTCACCCGCACCGAACCGGCCCAATTGCCGCTGACCGTTATGGATATTGCGTGCCACGGTTGCCGCAAAGCACGCCATTTTGTTACGGAGGCATGCCAAGGTTGTTTAGCACGGCCTTGCCAACAGGCATGCAAATTTGGCGCAATTAGTTTTATTGACGGACGTTCATTTATTGATGCCGACAAATGTAAAAATTGCGGTGCGTGTAAAATGGCTTGCCCCTACAATGCAATTACCTTTATCCCGGTTCCTTGTGAACAGGCCTGCCCGGTAGATGCTATCCACAAAGGGGAAAACGGCGTAGCAGAAATTGATTTTGACCGGTGTATTTCTTGCGGGCATTGTATGGAAGCGTGTCCGTTTGGGGCCATTATGGAGCGCAGCCAGTTAATTGACATTTTAGGCCAAATCAAAAAAGGGGCCCCGGTGGCGGCTATGATTGCCCCATCTATCGTAGGACAATTTGACTGCACGCTTGGGCAACTGATTACGGCTATTAAAAAAGCGGGCTTTCCCTTTGTGACGGAAGTAGCCCTGGGGGCCGATATTACTACCGCCAATGAAGCGCGCGAACTGGTGGAACGCTTGGAAAAAGGGGCCCGGTTTATGACCACTTCTTGCTGTTCGGCCTGGGTGCGTGCCGTACGCAAACATTTACCGGCATTAAAAGAATTTGTTTCCCACACTAAGACCCCGGCCGCGTATACCGCGGAACTGGAAAAGAAACAAGGCCACGTTACTGTGTTTGTAGGGCCTTGTGTATCTAAACGTGCTGAAGGGTTAGAAGATCCGAACATTGACTATGTAATGACCTATGAAGAATTAGGTGCTTTGTTTGATGCCAAAGGCATCAACCCGGCCCAGTGCGAAGAAACCCCATTGGATGCTTCTATTTCCGGCGAGGCGCGCTATTACGGCGTAACCGGCGGGGTAGCGCAAGCCGTAGAAAACGCCATTGCCGGTAAGAAACCGTTTAAGAAGATGGCTATTAACGGCCTGGATAAGAAAGCCATGGCGCTGCTTGCGGCTTTTGCGAAAGGCGCGGGGGATTTCCAACTGCTAGAAGTAATGAACTGTAAAGGCGGTTGTATCGGCGGGCCTTGCACCCTTAAACCGCAGGCGCAAGTTATTAAGCCCATTAAAGATATTGTGGCCGCCAGTCCCAAAGTGAAGTGTGCGTTAGACGAGAATAAATAAAAGTGTTTGTTTGCTAAAAAGCGCGCTTAACGGCGCGCTTTTTTGATGCTATTTTTGCCTTGTTATTCGGGTGGTTTTTTAATATACTATAGATACAATTTTATCTGTTTTTGGAACTGCCGCAAGGCGGACCTCCCGCAAGGGATATATTCGAAACCAAAAACAGCCCATAGAAAACACATGAAGACGGCCATCTTTGTGTGTTTAATGCTTTCTGTTTTTAACGGAAAGTTACGGCTGTTTGCTTGGAGGGTTCGAATATACTCACAAGGGAATAGCCGTTTTTGCATGCGTTTTCCGGGCAGAAGAATTGAATTAAATAGTAAAGAGGAAAAAGTATGACAAAAGAAAACACCCGGCGGGGTTTTACGCTCATTGAGTTGTTGGTAGTAGTGCTAATCATTGGTATTTTGGCCGCCGTGGCCCTGCCGCAATACCAAAAAGCAGTAATAAAAAGCCGCTTGGCTGAATATGAAACTAATTTTCATACATTGGCTCAAGCCCAACAGGCGTACTATTTGGCTCATGGTACATACGCTACGGACCTTTCTTTGCTGGATGTGGAGGTTCCTTCTTGCACTCCATGGCCCGGACAAGGAACAACCTGTATGTATTCTTGGGGTGGACTCATCAGTGGAGGAGTATTACCAACACAACGTATGTTTGGGGTTGGCCCTGGGGAATTGGATAGTGGGCTTTCGTGGTTTGTGTATGCGCCTGAGACACTTTTTGCATCACGATATGATGCTGAGACTCATGCACACATTCCCTACGTAGTTGGCCCTGCCGGGCTGTACTGCCTACAATCTGGCCGATACGCTGGATGGGATTGTGCCAAACTTGGTTTTACACAAAAGGCAACCAGCATGTTATATAGCAGGCCGTAATTATACACACTGCAAGAATAATCACAAACATACATGCTTAGTTTTTTTGCTATAATAAACCTAACGGGGCATGGCTCAAGTGGTAGAGCGCCCGCTTTGGGAGCGGGAGGTTCCCGGTTCAAGTCCGGGTGCCCCGAGGTTTATTATGCCTACCCACACCGCGCGCGTAAGTGTTTTTAATTTTTTTCACTCCCCCGCCGAAACGGCAGAGGAAACATGCTCCGGCGGGATTAAAACCATTACCTCGCGCATCATCCGGCCCGATTTTCCGTTTGACAAACTGGTACTTTCTGCCAATTTTCACACCGCTACTGACGGATGTATTTTGCTGGAAGCACAAGTACACGTACAAAACACGTGGAGTGATTTTTTTAAATTGGGCCTATTGTCCGGCAAATTTAAAACCAGTTTTCCGCCGCAAAAAAACACCTTCGGGCAAGTGGAAACGGACCAACTGGTATTATTTATCCCCGCGCAGGCCTACCGCTACCGTCTTAAATTTTATGGAGATGCGGAACTGCTATTACTAACTTCCAGCGGGGTGCGCGCCCCATTTGGGTATGATGATAAATCCAGCAAATTGCCTGCGGTGCCGTACGCCCAAACCGTTTCACCCATTAGCCAAATGGAGCAAGATACCCCGCACAAACGGCGTATTTGCAGCCCCACTTCGCTATGCATGGCGTTGCAAACGCTGGGCTATCCGGCCACGCTAGGAGAATTACTGCCGCGCGTATTTGACCAAACCGCCGACGCCTACGGTAACTGGCTTTTTAACTGTGCCGCGGCGGCAGAATGGGGAACGGAAGCATTTTTTAGGCGGTTTTCTGCCTTAAGTGAATTAACCGATTTTGTAACGGCAAACAGTTGTGTGATTGCCAGTATTGCCTTTAAAAAAGAAAAATTACCCGGTGCCCCATTAGAACGCACCCCGGGGCACTTGGTATTAGTACGCGGGTGGGAACCCGGCCGCGTACTGGTAGCAGATCCGGCGGCTCCGTCGGCAGATACTGTTTTGCGTGCCTACGCGGCAGAACCCTTTGCCCGGGCGTGGTTGGAAAACAAGCAGGGTGCGGCGTATATTGTGAGGAAAAAATGAAAAAAATTTTAGTGTTGTTGTGTGCACTTTTTGTAATCGCATGTGGAAAAACTACGGATACAAATTCCTTAGTTGTCATCCACAAAGGGGAAATGGAATCGTTAGACCCGGTTTATTCATACGACGGCGTCACCCACGGAATGTTAATTAACGTGTACGATACGCTTTTAAAATTTAAAGGAAGTTCTTTGACCGAGTTGGCTCCTTCCCTGGCTACCCAGGTGCCTACGGTAGAAAACGGCCTCATTACCAACGGCGGCAAAACATATACATTCCCCATCCGAAAAGGGGTCAAATTTCACGACGGCACTGAACTTACGCCGGAAGATGTGCGCTATTCGCTTTTGCGGTTTATCCTGTCTGACGTTTCCGGCGGGCCGTCTAGTTTGCTGTTAGAACCCATTTTAGGGGTTTCTTCCACGCGTAACGACAAAGGAGAAATTACTGTAAACTTTCAAGAAGCCGCCAACGCTATCCGCGTGGAAGGGGATAATGTGGTAGTAAACCTTAAACGCCCCTTCGCACCGTTTTTATCCATTATAGCGCGGTGGAGTTATGTGGTCAGCAAAGATTGGGCAGTAAGCCGCGGTGCGTGGGACGGCACAGAAGAGACCTGGAAACAGTTTAATAATTTTGCTAAAGATTCCTCTCCCTTCTTTAATGCTTCTAACGGAACCGGCCCATTTAAAATTGCCCGGTGGGATATTGCCGGTAAAAACTTGATATTAGCCGCTAATGAAAATTACTTTGCCGGGGCCCCCCAACTAAAAACCATTTTTATGCGCACGGTGGAAGAACCCTCCACGGTGCGCTTGATGTTAGAAACCGGGGATGCCGACGTGGCAGAAATTTCCCCCAAGTTTATTAACCAACTGCGCGGCAACCCGGATGTTACCCTATATGACAATCTGCCCCGCTTGCGCACAGACCCGGTGCTATTCTTTACGCTGAATATCAACATGCAGGCCAACCCGGATGTGGGTTCCGGCCAGTTAGACGGCAACGGCATCCCGGCGGACTTTTTTGCCGATAAGGAGTTGCGCAAAGGGTTTTTATATGCGTTTGATTATAATGCCTTTTTAAAAGAGTCCATGGAAGGCCGCGGCGAACGCGCGATCGGCCCGGCCCCGCAAGGGCTTGTACCGCAAGATGAACAGTTCAAACGCTACGAATTTGATTTGAAAAAAGCCGAAGAACATTTTAAAAAGGCCTGGGGCGGAAAGGTATGGGAGAAAGGGTTTAAATTCACTATCACCTATAACACCAGCGGGGAAATGCGCCAAATTGCCAGTGAAATTTTAAAACGCAACGTGGAAAAATTAAATCCTAAATTTCAAATTGATTTACGCGGGGTAACCTGGCCGGCGTTTTTAGAAAAAACCGCCAAACACCAAATGCCCTTATGGGCCCGCGGGTGGGTAGCCGATTACGCGGATGCGCATAATTTTTACTTTCCGTTTTTACATAGCCAGGGGCGGTACGCGCTCTCCCAGGGGTACAAAAATCCGGCGGCCGATAAACTGATTGAACAGGCCGTCGCGGAAACCAACCCCGCCAAACGTAACGCGCTCTATAAGCAACTGCATAATTTAATGTATGAAGAGGCCATGCAACTCTATACGGTACATCCCACCGGGTTGTGGGCCATGCGCAGGAACATAAAAGGGTTTACCGATAACCCGGTATATATGGGTATTTACTTTTATCCCATGTATAAGGAATAGTTCCCCAAAAATTCAAATGTAACTCTCTTAAAATGCCTGGTAAAATCAGGCATTTTTTATTATACTATAAGTACAATTTTATCTGTTTTTGGAAGCGTTTAAGAAACGCAGTGCCTGCAAAGGTCATTTTCCACTCCAAAAACAGCCGATTCAGGCGCAATATGGTGGCTTCGAAACCCATTGTATTGTGCCGAATGTTTATCGTTTTGAGCGATAAATTACGGCTGTTTTGCATTGTGACTGTGGAAAATGCACAAGACATTTCAGCCGTTTTTGCATGCGTTCTTCAGAAGCGGAACAAATTGAAATTATAGGTTGGGTGCAACCCAACGTTAAAAAGGAGACGTATCATGCAAAACAATAAGACCCGGCGGGGAGAAACGCAAGAAGGAAGAGTAGTTAAAAA
>JAZNXF010000040.1:0-17627 GCA_045593745.1 Elusimicrobiaceae bacterium
TTACGGACTAAGTAAACACCTATACTATCAGTCTGAGCCTGCGCGCAGATAGTAAACAATACGCCAAACGCAAAGGTTATTATCTTTTTCATTTTCCCAATATCGCTAATAAAGTTTGTATCTGTTTATCCTTTTCTGCCAGCATATCGCGCACAAAGTTTTCGGATAGTATCGCCGTTTGCTGACCGATAACCGTAGCGTTACGTCCGGTTACGCTATTCGCGCCGGTTATCTTTGTCGTTTTATACATTTCACCCGTACCACGCAGTAGCCAGTCTGCCGACACTTCCGGGCAAGCGTCCAATATACGCAGTATCGTATCTAAGGTAATTTTCTTACCGTGGCTTAACTGACTATTTAGGCGGCTTTGTGTTGCACTATCTCCAGCCGCTACCGAATTTTCAGTTATTTTGTTTTCCCTCAGCACTTCGTTAATGCGAGTGCGTACATTTTCGGCTTTTTCTTCGTACTTCATTTTCAACAAGTTACCTATTTATCTGTAATTTTCTTTAATAAATCACTGAAATTTCTGTGATTTTTCTTTGGAGATTACCGAAAAACGCCTACCTTTGCACCAACGAACAAACAAACGAACCAAAAGGGCAAAAGAAAGACTGCCGACCCCAAAGGCCGGTTTTCACATAACTTTCCAACGGCAAAGGTAGGCAGTTTTTTCTATTGCACCAACAAACGAACGAAGTTTTTACCGAAAAATGGAAATTATGGTACAGAAAGTTACAGAAAAAATTACCCGTGAACGTCTGCGAGCATTGCAGAACGGAGAACAAATTACCGTAAAATGTACGGACGGCTACGATTTGGATAGCCAAAAAAATACTGCATACGCTATGCAGAAAATGGAAAACTGCCGCTTTGCCTGCAAGTCTGACGGCCTAACGCTAACAGTTACGCGCTATGATACCGACTAAACCGATTTGCGACCCCGATAGGCGGTACAGCCAAAAAGAAGCAGCCGAGATACTGGGCGTAGAACGCCACACTATCAAACGCTGGGAAAACGACGGCTGCATACGCTTTGAGGTACGCAAAGCAGGGCGCGCCAAATTCACTACCGGGCGGCAAATAATCAAGTGCTGGGAAACCACCTATTTATAAATTTCAAAAATCAAGATTATGAGTTTACAAATGCCATTAAAGCAAGCACCGCAGGGGTATATACCAAACTGCGACACGCGCCACGACGAAGTAGGTAACGTAATGCGCCAGTGGTTTAACGGCGGCAAAGTGCGATTTAACTACGACAAAAACACCGGCGTAGGCGAGGCAACCGTAGAGGGCCGCGTAGTAGGACGCTGGAACGAGGTAACGGTAGGAATGTGGGGCGATATACTCTACACTTTGGAAACTGAATTTAAGGACAAAATAAACGACTAAAGCAATGAAAAAGATTTTATCTAACTACCGCTACTACGTATTAGTAGTTTTGGCTACAGTAATGATTTGGGGTGTTATGGCTGTACCTAACGAGTGTTTGCCGAAAGCAAACTATATCTACACCCTTATTTCGTCTAAGGTTATCGGCTTTTTAGCCGCTTACATTTCCGTAAAACTTATTACGCGTTGGAAGCGACTGGGTACTATCCCGGAACTTATGAACGCAGCAAATAACTATTAAACACTTTACAGTTATGCAACCTATTCAAATTAACGTATCGGTTAATATCGGCGTAACCCCGGAACTAAACGGGCTGTTATTGTCGCTACTGAACCGTCCGCAGGTTGAGGCACCAGCCGCCGCGCCTGCAACAAAGAAACCGAGAGCTGCAAGACAGCAGCCCGTAGTAGAGAACCCACAGCCGGAGCCACAGCAGGAAACCGCACCGGCAGCAGAACCCGAACAAGCCCCGGAGCCTAAGACCGAAACAGCCGCACCCGTTGAGGCTGCGCAGGAAAACAAGGTTTACACCGTAGTAGATGTGCGCGCGGCTATGGATAGAACCCGTAAGCGTATCGAGGGGGAGAACTGGAAAGAGAACCCCGACAGCGAGGGTTACAAGAAATGGCACAGACCACTAACAGCGTGGTTTAAGAATACCGCCGCTATCTGTGGCGCAGAGAAACCAAGCGCGCTACCGGACGGCGAAAGCTGCCAAAAGTTTGTAGCCTATTGCGACGCTGTGTATGTGAAAGACGACGAGTTAGTAGAAAATTGTCCGTTTTAGGCTATGGGAGCAACTGCACACGCATTATTAAGCCCGTCCGCTGCGCATAGGTGGATTAACTGCACAGCCGCCCCACGACTGGAGGCTGACGTAGAGGACAAAGGCAGCGAGTTTGCCGCCGAGGGTACATTAGCGCACGCGTATTGTGCGCAGAAATTGAAAGCGTTTTTAGGTTTGCCGACCGAGGACGAAGCCAAAGAGATAGCGGAACTTAACGACCGCTACCACACGGGCGAAATGGACGAATATACGGACACCTACAAAACTATCGTACTGGAGAAATACAACGCTGCACGCGCAAAGACCAAAGACGCGCTGCTGCTGATTGAAACCCGGTTAGATTTCAGCGAATACGTGCCGGACGCTTTCGGTACTGCCGACGCTATCATTATCGCCGACGGCACTATGGAGGTTATAGATTTCAAGTACGGCAAAGGCGTTAAGGTATCGGCAGAAGATAACCCCCAAATGAAAATCTACGCTTTGGGTGCTTACGAAAAATTCAGTTTTGAGTACAAGATAGACCGGGTACGAATGACGATTATACAGCCCCGTATCGAGAATTTCAGCGAATGGGAGTTAAGCGTATCGGAGTTAATGGCGTGGACTGACAGCGTACTGACACCAAAGGCACAGCAGGCGTACAAGGGCGACGGGCCACAAGTACCGGGCGACTGGTGCCAATTCTGCAAAGTGAAAAGCAGCTGCCGCGCGCTTACCCAAAAGTGTATCGAAGCGGCAAAGAACCACCCCGACCCCAAACTGATAAGCCCGGACGAACTGGCAGCAGACGTACTGCCGATGTTGGCAACCGTGAAAACGTGGTTAGCAGGCGTAGAGGACTACGCATTACAGCAGGCGTTAAGCGGCGTACAGTTGGCAGGTTGGAAAGTCGTAGAGGGCCGCAGCGTGCGAAAGATTACAGACCAAGACGGCGCAGCCTTAGCACTCAACAAAGCCGGTTACAAGACTACGGAAATTTACAAGCCGCAGGAACTACGAACCATTACCGATTTGGAGAAACTGACCGGAAAGAAACAGTTTGCCGCTATCTGTGGCGACTTTATAGAGAAACCGCAGGGCAAACCGACACTGGCACCGGAAAGCGACAAACGCCCGGCTATCGACCCGTTAGCCGACGATTTCAAGGACGTAAAATTTTAGGCTATGCAGGTAGTATTTGATTTCGTAATGCAGCACCCGTTTTGGGCTTTGTACACAGCCATACTTTTAGGCATAGCGGTACACGGATTTAACAGCAAAAGATAATAAGACGGCCCGGCGTATTCCGGGAGTGTATAAACAGTTTAACAGTATGACAAACCAAGAAAAAGTAACTGCCAAAATCAAGGAATTAAGCGAGGCAGTAAGCGAAGCGAAAGGTAGCGTTATGGTTATCGGCCTTATCGACACCGACAAAAAAAATGAAAGTTGTGTAATAGCAAGTTTGCAAGGTAACGGCGCGGTGCTAACTGAGGCTGTAGCAAAATTGCTATCGAACGACGGCGCGACAGCGATACGCCACATTATCGAAAAGGGCTTTGCGTTTGCGAACCTATACAAGATTATGGGCGGCGGCAGAGCTGACGCAACAGAGGTAGAAACCCACGAAAGTAATAACCAGTAAAAATTTATTTGCAGTATGATTACACCGATTGTAAAAGACACTAAAGTAGTGTTTGGCCCGTGCAGATTAAGTTACACGCACGTATTTAGTAAGTATGCACCTGACGGCGACGCAGCCAACGGTAAGTATATGACTAACGTACTAATCCCGAAAGAGGAAAAGGAAACTATCAAGGCTTTGCAGCAGGCTATCGAGGCAGCAAAGAAAGCCGCTACAGCCTCAAAGTGGGGCGGCAAAGAGCCTAAAAAGTTGGATATGCCGCTACGCGACGGCGACACCGACAAAGAAGACGACGACGTATATAGCGGACATTTCTACGTAAACGCCAAGAGTACCACACGCCCCGGCGTTTGCGACAAAAACAAATCGCCTATTATGGACGAGGACGAAATTTATAGCGGCGTTTGGGCTATTGTTTCGGTAACATTCTTTGGCTACGATGTAAGCGGCAACCGTGGCGTAGCCTGCGGCCTCAACAATATTATGAAGTTTAAGGACGGCGAAAGACTGGGCGGTAGAGCCTCAGCAGAAAGCGACTTTGCCGATATTGATATGGAGGACGACGACGATTTGTAAAACCCTAACCACCCGTGTAGGTGTTCGCGCCTGCACGGGTTTTCAAAAATCCCGATTATGTACAAACTAATTTCAGAGATTGCGGAACGCTGCCACACGGCAGCAACCAAGCGCGGAAAAGATACCACCTGCGTAGGCTGTATGGATTATTTGCGCGTAGAGTTGGCCGAGTATTGGAAAGCCGTAGAAAAGGGCGCAAACGTGCCGAATTTCAACGAAACGACCGCTAAGGCTACCGAGTTATCGGACGAAGATTTTAACGCGCTGTACGGCGAGAAAATCCACAATACGACCACCGACGAGCTGGCAGACATTCTTATAGTGGCTGCAACGTGGCTACACGCTGCGCAGTTGGCAGGCGGCGGCGATTTCCAACCCGAAAAGAGTATAGACGTAATGCTGCTGGGCGGTGCTGTGCAGTTTATCTGCGGACGCATTACCGGGCCGGTGGATTTGGACGAACTGCGTACAGTGGTAAATCTTAAAATGAGATATAACGAAACCCGTAACGACTGATACAATGCGCGAAATAGGCATAGATATAGAAACTTATAGCAGCCACGATTTGAAGAGCTGCGGCGTGTACCGCTACGTAGAAGCAGACGATTTTACGATACTGCTATTTGCGTACAGCGTGGACGGCGCACCCGTGCAGTGCGTGGATTTCGCACAAGGCGAAACGCTGCCTGCTGAGATTATGGACGCTTTAAGAAACCCGGCAGTTATCAAAACTGCTTTCAATGCCACATTTGAGCGCGTTTGTATCAGTCGTTATTTCGGTTGGCCGATGTTAGACCCGGCGCAATGGCGTTGCACAATGGTAAGAGCCGCCCGTATGGGTTTGCCTTTGTCGTTGGAGCAGTGCGGCGAAGTGTTGAGGCTGGAGCAGGGAAAAATGAAAGAGGGTAAAACACTTATACGCTATTTCTCTACACCGACCAAAGGCAAAAGACACCTGCCGGCAGACGCACCCGACCGCTGGGAGTTATTCAAGCAGTACAATATCCGCGACGTGGAAGTGGAGCAGCAGATATTAGCCAAAGTACGCAGATTAGAGCCTGCCGCCTTTGACGAAGAACTGTACACCATAGACCAGAGAATTAACGACCGGGGCGTTTTGTTAGACCGGCAGTTAGCGGAAAACGCTACACGTTTCGACGACGAATATAAAGCGCAGCTGCTTAACGAGGCAAAGGAACTTACCGGACTGGAGAACCCGAACAGCACCACCCAACTAAAAGAGTACCTAAACCGCGTATGCGGTATATCAGTAACCACACTAAACAAAAAGACTTTGGACGACGTGGAGGCACTGGTAAAGTACCACAGCAAGGCGCGCAGGGCTTTAGAGTTACGCCGCGAAATGGGTAAAACCTCAACAAAGAAGTATAACGCTATGCTGGAATGTGTTTGCGATGACGGACGCATACACGGGCTGTTACAATTCTGCGGCGCAGCACGTACCGGACGCTGGGCCGGTAGATTGGTGCAGGTGCAGAACCTACCACAAAACCATTTGGAAGATTTGGACTACGCGCGCCAGTTGGTTAAAGCAGGCGATTTAGACGATTTCCAAATGAACTACGCCAACCCTACGCACGTGCTTTCGGAACTGATACGTACAGCGTTTATAGCAAAGCCCGGCTGCACGTTCCACGTCTGCGATTTTTCCGCTATCGAGGCGCGCGTAATTGCGTGGTTAGCCGGTGAGCAGTGGGTATTAGATGTTTTCCGTGCAGGCGGCGATATATACTGCGCTACTGCCGGGCAAATGTTTAATTGCAAGGTGGAAAAGCACGGACAAAACAGCGGATTACGCCAAAAAGGTAAAATCGCGGTTTTGGCTTTGGGCTACGGCGGCGGTGTTGCAGCGTTGGAGGCTATGGGCGGTAGCCGTATGGGATTAACCGAAAAAGAAGAAAAGGACATTATGCAGCGTTGGCGTGCTGCTAATCCGCATATCGTCCGTTTTTGGGGTATCATTGAGGCGGCAGCGGTTAAGGCTATCAAGACCGGCGAAAGCGCGACTATCCACCGGGGTATCGTCGTATCGTACCGCTGGGGTATGCTGCTTATTACCTTACCGTCGGGGCGTACACTGTGTTACCCACGCGCCCGTATCGGTATCGAGCAAAACGACGGCTGGAGAGGCGACCACGAAATTATAGAGTATGAGGGTACAAACCAAATGACTAAGAAGTGGGGCAAAGTACGCACCTACGGCGGTAAACTTACCGAGAACGTGGTACAAGCCATAGCACGCGACATTTTGGGCCTTATCATTCTGAGAGCTGACGCGGCAGGGTTAAATATCGTTTTCCATATCCACGACGAAATAGTGGTAGAGGCAGAACCGGGCCAAACCCTGCAAGACGTAGAAAACATTTTTAGCAAACCGATAGACTGGTGCCGCGACCTACCGCTGAAAGGCGCAGGATATACGACACCGTACTATTTGAAAGATTAGCAATATGAATAAGAAATTTTTGCGCTTTCGCTACGCAGCCATAAAGCGATACGGTGATAAGCACTGGACGGCGCACACGGACTACATAGAGTTTAACCCAAACTATACCGTTAGCTGCGGCGGTTGCGAAAAAGGTTTTTTCGGTATCGGTAAGGATTTGCCGTTTATCGTAGAGTTATCCAACGGCACTAAATTTTTGTGCTTTATGCACAATTACGGCACCGGCGTAGAGGACGAAATACTAAGCGAAAAGGGCGAAGTAGCCAACAGTTACGTAGCCGACGAGTGCCACGCCAAAGTTAAACAGAATATCAACAAACTAAATACCTACTAAAATGAACACTTTAACAGAAAAACAAAATTTGCGTTACGATTTGCTCAAAGCAAATAACTACGATGTGAAAAACGCTAAAGCGTGCTACGACTTTGTAACAGCCCCGGAGCCTCAGCAGGCAAAAACCGCCGCCAACGGATTGGCAGACGGCGTTTATTTGATACAGCACGACGACACCGCCGTACTGTTTACCGGGCAAATCCTTACCGACACCGAAAAGAGCCTATACAAAGGCGTAGGCGTTAAGTTGGGTAACAAGTCGCTGGCCGTCGCTATGGGCGATATGACAGAGGACGAAATAACCCTTACCAAGAAACAAGGCGGCACACGCTTTATTACCAAGTACCACGAAGCCGTAGCGGACTGGAACGGTAAGGAAAACACCGACGATATACGCGGTATTCTGAACGACGATATTTTGCTGGCAGACGGCGAGTATATCCCAAGTTTGGGCGAGCTGTATTTTATCCTGCTGCATATCCGCGACATTAACGCCGCTTTGGAGGCTATCGGAGGTAAGCCGCTTTGCGGTTGGTATTGGGCCAGTACACAATACAGCGCGACCTACGCGTGGGGTTTGTACCTCGACGACGGCTTCGCGAGCTACTACGCTAAGGCCACGCGCCAGGACGGAGTTAGGGCCGTTTCAGCATTTTTACCGCTTAACAGTTAATCTTTAGTTGTTAATCTTTGCCCGGCGCAAGCCGGGCGCATTAAATCCCTATATGAAATACTTTGCGTCGTGCAGTTTTGGTAAAGACAGCGTAGCAACGGTTTTACTGGCTATTGAAAATAACGAACCGTTGGACGGCATACTATTTAATGAAATTGTCTTTGACCACAAACGTAGCATATCCGGCGAAATACCGGAGCACATAGAATGGGTATATAACACAGCGATACCGACTTTTGAACGTATGGGCGTTCCTACAAAGGTTATCAAATCGGAAAAAGACTATATGTATTTTTTCACAAACACCGTAGGGGGGGGAAGTACAAAGGCAAACTCTACGGTTTTCCGATGGGTGGACGCTGCGTAATAAACCGAGATTGCAAAGTAGGGGCGATAAAGAAGTATTTGCGCACCATAGGCGAAGAATATACGCAATACATAGGTATAGCAATAGACGAGCCGAAAAGATTAGCCCGGCTGAAAGATAACCAAATTTCGTTACTGGCTAAGTACGGCTACACTGAACAAATGGCTATGGAGCTGTGCCGCAAATATAATTTGGTATCGCCTATCTACGAAACTGGAACCCGTGGCGGTTGTTGGTTTTGTCCTAACGCCAAAATATCGGCTTTAGCGAATTTCCGAAACAAACACCCCGAATTATGGCAGGAGTTGGAAATACTAAGCCACACAGAGAACCTTTGTACAACCGGCTTTAAGTGGGGTTTAACCCTGCAAGAAGTAAACGAAAAGATAGATAAGTTTAACAAGAAACAAAAAGAGGTTATGAATATCCGCGAAATGCAATTATCACTATTTGACCCCGACCCCGATACGATTGTGGGGGGGGGTATCGTGCAGTTTAGGAGTGCGGCACCGGAAACCGAAACGGGCTAAATGGCGCGTGTATTTCAAAAATGGAAACTGCCGCGATGTGTGCGGCTGGTGTGTTAAGCAATTCCAACCCGGAGGCGACCACGCCGATATAGTAGAACGTATAGAGAAACTAACAAAGACAATAATCAGCAAATGATAGTATTAAGTTTATTTGACGGTATGAGCTGCGGACAAATCGCGCTTAAAGAACTGGGCGCGCACGTGGAACGCTACTACGCCAGTGAGGTAGATAAATTCGCTATCGCACAGACGCAGTTAAACTTTCCGGAAACGGTGCAGCTGGGCGATGTGCGAAACATAGACGCGCGAAAGTTGGGCCACGTGGATTTGCTGTTAGGCGGTAGCCCGTGCCAGTCTTTCAGTTTTGCAGGAAAGCGCGCCGGTATGAGTACCAAACAGAACGAAGAAATATACACCTTAGACCGCTATTTGGAGTTAAAGCAGGCAGGCTTTGAGTTTGAGGGGCAAAGTTACCTATTTTGGGAATACATACGCATACTGCACGAACTCAGAGAAACCAACCCTAACGTATTCTTTTTATTGGAAAACGTGGAAATGGGTAAGAAGTGGGAAAAGGTATTATCTGAGGCTATCGGCCTGCAAGGTGTACACATAAACAGCGCGTTAGTATCGGCGCAAATCCGAAAGCGGATTTACTGGACTAACATACGCATAGCCCAAACGACGGGGGGGGATTGGATAACCGATATACCACAGCCCGAAGATAAAGGCATACTGCTACGCGATATACTGGAGGACGACGCAGACGTGGACGAAAAATTTTATCTGAAAGCCCAAACCGTGCAGAACCTTATAGCCCACAAACTAAGGAACGAAGCAGCCGGACGCAATTACGGCGCAGTGTTCCACACTGGGGGGGGAAGATGCACGCCATTAAAATAGGTGGTAAAGGTGTGGACGATTTAGTAAGGGTTTAGCAATGGAAACGATATGCGTAGCGTCAAGAGGCAGGCAGACGGGGGGGGTGAACAAACAGCACTTAGAAGTATGCCCCGTAGCCGGAAAAACAAACTGCCTTACCACAGTGGCAAAAGATAATCTGATTTGGCAACGTCCGCGCGGAAAGAATAACGGCGGCTTTTATACCGATAAGTCGCCCACCCTTTCGGCTAACGCGTGGCAAGAAAATAATTTAGTTATGGAGTTATCCACAAAACAATTAAATCCGAGTGGTGAAAGCAATAACGGGCAGCAGCCCTACCAGCAAAACCGGGTATATGAAACTAACCACAAATCGCCTGCACACTGCGCAGGGCTTACGGGCGGCGGCTATATGGTTGCGAACGAAAAAGAACCTGACGGACGTATTAGGCGACTAACCCCGACCGAGTGCGCGAGATTGCAGACTATACCCGACTGGTACAAATGGAAATGCAGCAACGCCCAACAATATAAAATGCTGGGTAACGGTTGGACGGTAGATGTTATAAAACATATCCTTTCGTTTTTGCCCGACGAAATGCTATACCCCGACGACTATACGGAGGCAATGCAGGAACCGGAGGCACTGGACGAACCACAAAAAAAATGCGGTAACTGTGCGCTTTGCATACATACGCATTTAGGCGGTGAGTGTCAATTAACCGACAACCCGGTAGAGTATGAGCAGGACGGCTGTATAGACCACATAGCAGAAGATTAGAAGATATGGACGAAAAGGATTTCAATAGCACAGTAACGGCAGAGGTGCCAGCCGAACAAATGCAGAAAATCTACCTGCGTTTGGAGGTCGAAGCAAGGCCCCACGCTATGAGGGTGAGCAAATGCCGCCCGTTTGTAAAGCGAGTTACAATTTACTGCGACGCTGAAAATGTCGCATACTTTAATACGATAGTAGCCAATGAAAATAAAGCTGAAATATGATTTTACGATAGACTTAGCCACAGCCCACAGCCGCGTATCTAAAAAGTGGCGTAATAGGCACTGGCAATGGTCGGAACTGCTGGAACGCTGTAGCGAAACCAAACGCACAGCGGAAACAGCAGCCGAATACGCGCGTATGACGCGAGAGGAACAAAGCAACGTAAAAGACGTGGGCGGCTTTGTCGGCGGCTACCTAAGCGGTGGAATACGTAAGAATACAAACGTAATGTACCGCAGTGTGGCTACGCTGGATATTGACTACGGCACGCTGAACGTGTGGGAAGATTTCCAAATGGCGTTTAGTTTTGCCGCAATGATATACAGCACGCATAAGCACAGCGACAAGACACCGCGCTATAGGTTGGTGTTCCCACTGAGCAGGCAGGTAACACCGGCAGAATATGAGCCGCTTTGCAGAAAGATTGCCGCCGAACTGGGTATAGACCTATTCGACGATACAACCTACGAACTGCCGCGCCTATTCTACTGGCCCAGTACCTCAAAGGACGCAGAGTATGTTTTTGAATACCAAGACGGCCCGGCCTGCAACGTGGACGCTGTACTAAATCAGTACGTGGACTATAAGGACGTAAGCGCGTGGCCTATATCGAGCAGGGAGGGCGACGTAATAGCCCACGAAATTAAGAAAGCAGGCGACCCGACAGAAAAGCCCGGACTAATAGGCGCGTTTTGTCGTGCTTACTCTATCGAGGAGGCGATAGAGCAGTTTTTAGGCGACCAGTACGAACCGACCGGAACCGACGGGCGATATACCTACAAGTTAGGCAGCGTGGCCGGTGGTTTGGTTTGCTATGAGGGCAAATTTGCTTTTTCGCACCACGAAACCGACCCTGCAAGTAGGCAGCTGTGCAATGCTTTCGACCTTTGCCGTATTCATTTGTACGGCGCGAAAGATGAGGGTAGCCGCGCACTGGACGTTACGCGCAAACCGTCGTATATGGCTATGCAGGAAATGGCGAGCCAAGACAGAAACGTAAAACTGCTGATGTCGCGCGAGCGCAGCAAATCCGCTGCGGAAGATTTCGACGAAGTGGAACTGCCGGAAGATTACAGCGACGAATGGAAAGCGGAATTAGAGTACAGCAAATCCGGTAAATTGCAGTGTACTATCGGCAACATTATTCTAATACTGGAAAACGACCCTGCGCTGCGTGGGCGCATTACCCACGATTTGTTTGCAGGCGTGGACGCGGTTGTAGGCGGTTTGCCGTGGAATAAGAACGCTACGCAGTGGACGGATAGCGACGACGCTAATTTGCGCGTATGGCTGGAACGTAACTACGACATAACCGGCAAAGAGAAAATAGCCGACGCGCTTACGGCGGTGCTTACACGCCACAGTTACCACCCTATCCGGGATTACCTCAACGGCTTGCAATGGGATAACGTACCGAGATTGGAGAAACTGATAATAGACTATATCGGTGCTGAGGACAACGAACTAAACCGCACAATGACACGCAAACACTTTACAGCAGCCGTAACGCGCGTGTTTAATCCCGGCTGCAAATACGACTACTGCCTAATCCTTACCGGCCCGGAGGGTGTGGGAAAATCCACGCTGTTAGGCAAAATGGGCGGCAGGTGGTTTAACGACAGCATAACCACCACCGAGGGCAAAGAGGGTATGGAACAACTGCGCCGCGCGTGGATTATCGAAATGGGAGAATTAGCCAGTATCAAGCGTAGCGACGTGGAAAGCGTGAAAGCCTACCTATCCAAGCGCGTAGATATATACCGCGCGGCATACGGCAGGCGCACGGCAGAACACCCCCGGCAGTGTGTTTTCTGCGGTACTACTAACGAGGTGCTTTTTCTCAAAGGCGACAACGGAAACCGCCGCTTTTGGATTATGGCGGTTAATCCTGCACTGCGCAAATATAAGAAGTGGCAGGAGGCGTTAGACCGCGACCGCGACCAACTTTGGGCCGAGGCCGTCCACTATTACAAGCAGGGCGAAAAACTCTACCTATCGGACGAACTGGAAGCGCAGGCACGACAGAGGCAAGAAGAATACAACGACAACAGCGACGACCCTATAGTGGCAATGCTGCAAAAATTCTTAGATACCAAACTGCCGGTGGACTGGGCGACCAGAGATATAGCCGACCGCCGCAGGTGGTTAAAGAACCCCGACCCGTTGGACGCTGAGGGCGTAGAGCTGCGCGAAAAGGTATGCGCCGCCGAATTTATTTGCGAGCAAATGGGGCGCGATATGTCGGATAAGGAATATAAATACTTATGCCGTAGAATTAGTAAACTAATAGAGGAAACGCCCGGCTGGGAGCGTGTAAGCACAAGCAGGCACGCGGAAAAATGGTACGGGGTGCAGCGTAGTTTTAAGCGTATGCCGACAGTAAACGACGAGGACGATTTGTAAACGGAGTTTTGGCAATGGCGAAAGGCACTAAAAAGGGAACTGAGTAAACGGACATTTTGCGTTTACACTATCGTTTACAAATTCCGTTTACATTTAATTTGCTGATTATCAATTATTATAAATAGTTGTAAACGATGTAAACGATAAAATATATAAAAAGATAGAAACAATGTAATACAGAGATATAAACCCACTTACGCGAGAAAAAACGCACGTCTATACGCGTAAGGGGTAAAATATAGGAAAATTAAAATTTGGGTTTACAATGAAAAAGAAGATAGAAAATATAGTTAGACACGCCGAGGTATCGGAGAAAGCGATAGAACGCTATTTGTCCGATAGCGTAAAAGAGTTGGGCGGCGTGTGCCTAAAGTATAGTAACCCCGGAATGGTGGGTTATCCCGACCGCATTTGCTTACTGCCGGGCGGCGTTACCGTTTGGGTGGAACTCAAAAGCAAGGGCGAAGCATTAAAGGCAGTGCAGAAAGTACGTATTTGCCAAATGGCGAAGATAGGCCACACGGTACACGTGTGCGACAGCAAAGAGGCAATAGACCAAGTTTTAGAACCCTACAAAAGTAACCGGATATGATATACAAGCCATACGAATACCAGCAAACGGCTATGCAGTGGATAATGGATAAACCTAAATGTGGGCTGTTTTTGGATATGGGATTAGGTAAGACCGTATCGACACTGACAGCCATACAGCAGATGATAGACGATTGCGAGATTAGCCGCGTTTTGGTTGTTGCGCCTAAAAAGGTTGCAGAAACTACGTGGAGTACCGAGGCTGAAAAGTGGGAACACCTGCACGACCTTAGAGTGGTTAAAGTGTTGGGAACGGAGAAACAGCGATGTATGGCACTGGCACAGAAAGCCGACGTTTACGTAACCGGGCGCGATAACTTTGTTTGGCTGGTTGGAAAGTATGGCGGACAATTACCATTTGACGCGTTAGTGATTGACGAATTAACCAGTTTTAAGTCTGCGAAAAGTGAAAGATTTAAGGCTATGCGTATCGCCGTTCCAAGCGTTAAACGGGTTATAGGGCTTACCGGAACACCGGCACCGAACGGGCTAATAGATTTGTGGGCGCAGATGTACTGCATAGACCAAGGCGAAAGGCTGGGAAAATCAGTTAGCAAATACCGTGAAACCTACTTTGAAACGCACAAATGGAATAATATAATAGTCCGTTGCGACGTAAAAAGCGGCTGCGAGGACATTATACGGGCAAAGATAGCCGATATATGCCTGAGTATGCAGGCAAAGGACTATTTGCAGCTGCCGGATATGATAACCCACACGGCTAACGTCTATTTGAGCGAAAAGACTATGGCGGCTTATACCAAGTTTGAAAAAGAAAAGGTTTTGGAGTTTACAGCCGAACACGCCGGAGAACCGCAGAACATATTAGCCAATTCCGCAGCCGGGCTTATGAACAAGTTAAGCCAGTTTGCTAACGGGGCGATATATGACGAAGATATGCAGGCCCACGAAATACACAGCGAAAAATTAGACCGGTTAGCCGAAATAGTGGAAGCCGCCAACGGCAACAGCGTATTAGTGTTTTACCAGTACAAACACGACATACAGCGAATAACTGCAAGGCTGAAAGGCTACAAGGTACGGACATATCAAGGCGAAAAGGATTTGCAGGACTGGAACGCCGGAAAGATAGACGTACTACTGGCACACCCGGCGAGTACGGCGTATGGCCTCAATATGCAGCAGGGAGGGCATTATATTGTTTGGTTTGGCACCGGTTGGAATTTGGAACACTACCAGCAGGCTAACGCCCGACTGCATAGGCAGGGGCAACAGCACCCGGTTACAGTGTATAAGTTAATCTGCGCCGGTACTGTGGACGAAAGAGCCGCTGCCGCTTTGGAGGGTAAAAAGGGAGTGCAACAGAGTTTGTTAGATAGTCTTAACTACTTAATAAGTAAATATCGTGAGTAATAGAAAACGGGTGAATATATCCATAGACCCACAGACATACGAAAGGCTGCAAAGCATAAAGCAAGTACACGGGTTTAGTAATGTGTGCGAGTTGGTAGTAGCCTTTGTGCATATACTGTTAGACCGTATGGAAAGAGTGGATAAACGAAAGTACGATTTGCCCGATGACGACGGGCGGTATATCGACGAAATGTTTGACGATTTGGGCCACGTACAGCGCACACCCAACGGCGACGCGCCAGTACGCAGGCACACTAAACGGATTAAATGATTATGGCAAAGGATAAGGAGTATAACAAGTTAATCCATACTAACAAGTGGCTGAGGCTGCGCCGTGATGTATTGACGAAACACCCTATTTGCCAAAGGTGCGAGGCTGAGGGAAGATTAACGCCTGCTACCGAAGTACACCACATTAGACCGGTTGAGGAAGCATTTACCAAAGCCGAACGGGTGCAGCGTATGTATGATATACACAACGTCCGGGCCTTATGCCACGACTGCCACGTAAGGACACACACGGAGTTAGGGCGTAGCGGTAAGGCTGCGACACAAAAGCGCAACGCCGAACACGTCCGGGAGGTTATAGATAAATTTTTCGGCGACGGTTAGCAAAGACCGGGGGCGTATTTTTTAAGAGGGGTACACCCCGTTAAACCTCACCCCCACCTTTCTACGTGTGTGAGCAAAAATTTGAAATTGCGGAACTTTGGACTAAAAGAACATAAAAACGTAAGATTATGGCGAAAACAGTAAAAGATTACGTAAAAGACATAAAAAAAGTGCTGAAAACCCACAAAACCTACAGTGCTGGTTTGGATATGCAAATTTTGTCGCTGGCCTCAGCTATGCGTAATTTGGAAATGGCGAACGACCAAATAGACGGGCTAACGGAAACGACCGTATGGGAAACCACGCGCTACGGCGAAAAGCTGGCACCGCACCCGGTTTTCAAAATTGCAAAGGAGGCGCAGGAATTGGTAACGCGCCAAATGAAAGCGTTAGGGCTTACCGTTGAAGATTTGGCCGGTGAAGCAGACGACGACCCACTGGCAGACCTCACAAAGAAGCTGACGAAAAAGCGCAAGCAGCCTACGATTATCAAACCTAATACAGAGGGCTAATAATGACAGAAGAAGAAAAGGACAAACTACGGCAGGCGAAAGCGGACGTTACCGACCTGCTGGCAGGTATGCCGATAGAACGCTACCGACTGGACGAAGTGGATAGCCGGTTAGATAGTTATGTGCGCGAGGTTGCAGGAAACCCCGACGCACATAACCTATATGAGCAGTTAGCGGTAGCCCGGTTTTTCCATTTGTGCGACCGATACGGCATTAACGTAACGGAGGTGTGGCAGTTTTGCGATTTCTACGAAAGCCTATATTTTCCCGGTAAGACCGGGCAACAGCGGTACAAACTTACGCCCGTGCAGTATTTCCAGTTTGCCAGTATCTTTGCCTTTTGGGTTGGCGATAAACGAGTGGTGCGCGAAGTGGTGCTGTACGTTCCGCGTAAATTCAGCAAGACCACCAGCACCGCGTCGCTGGCTATATACGATTTGCTCTACGGCGACGCAAACGCGGAAAGTTACACCGGTGCTAACAGTAGCGACCAAGCGAAAAAATGCTTTGACGTTATCCGTAACTGTATGCGAAAGTTAGACCCGAAAGAACGCCGCTATTTAGTGAACGAGCAGACTGTAAAGAGCCGCCGCAAAGACCGTACAGCCTTTGCGCAATGTCTGACAGCCAACGCCCGTACAAAGGACGGTTTGAACGCCAGCACGGTAATTATGGACGAATTTAGCCAAGCCCGTAGCAGCGAACTACTGACGGTATTAACTACGTCTATGGGTGTGCGCGAAAATCCGCTGACGGTGATAATTACCACCGCGTCGGACGTATTCGACGGCCCGTTTTACGAAATGTTGCAGGGGTACAAATCCGTACTTATGGGAGAGTATGAGGACGACAGCGTATTTGTACACATATTCGAGCCGGATTTAGACGACGCAGAGGACGACGAAAGCACGTGGATAAAAGTACACCCACATTTAGGCGTTACCGTATCTATGGACTTTTATAGGCAGGAATATAAAAACGCCGTGCGTAACGGCAGCGAGGCTATGTTAGCGTTCCGTACAAAACTGCTGAATATGTACGCCGAAAACGAGCAGCGCAGCTGGATTAGTAGCACGTTGGCCCGACATATCAGTAAGCCGATAAAGATAGACGCTATAAAAGGCAGACCGGACGCAATGGTAGCGATAGACCTAAGCGAAAGCGACGATTTTAGCGCGGTAACTATGGGTATGTACAACAAAGAGCAGAAAAGTTTTTATTTCCACACGGCCTATTTTTTCCCGTCGGGCGCATTACCCGGACACCCAAACGAAAAACTTTATAGGACGTGGGCCGACAAAGGATTTTTGACGCTGACCGACGGCGACGTTATAGACTACCGCCGCATAGTGGATTACGTGCTGTATCTAAATAAGTTTGTCCGTACTTTGGGTATTGGTTACGACCCGTGGAAGTCGCAGGAGGTTATAAATATGCTGGCTGCGGCAGGTGCCGGAAACGTGATTAAGGGCATAAAACAGACCTACGGCACGTTT
>JAZNXF010000041.1:0-4777 GCA_045593745.1 Elusimicrobiaceae bacterium
TCATCCTGAATTTAATTCAGGATCTTCAACGCTTGCCGTTGTCGTTGCCATTAATAAACAACCTGCGTGGAAGATCCCATATCAAGTATGGGATGACCCCATTCTTTGATAACAACGGTTGCGTGGAAGATGCACAGCAACAACCCCTCAGCATACGCCTATTTAATGAGAAACACACGAAGAACACTTTTATATCCCCCCTCACCTGGGCTATGCTCCTCCTCTCCCCCACTGGAGAGGAACCCTTCCCCATGAGGGGGAAGGTGGCCGAAGACCGGATGAGGGGGATTCGCTCCGTCCTTCCACAGTCGGGTGCGCACCCCACCTATAAAGGGAACTCCGCCCGCTCTTATAGGTTGGGCGTTAGCCCAACAGGAGTTGCAAGTAAGAATGAAAACGTACAGCGCAATGCTAGGAAATTGTCGGGTTTGCACCCGACCTATAAAGGGGACTCCGCCCCCTCGTCATCTTTTATATACCCCCTCACCTGGGCTACACCCATCCTCTCCCTCCAGGGAGAGGGGCTCAAAAGAGGGGATACCTTCCCCATGAGGGGGAAGGTGGCTGAAGGCCGGATGAGGGGGATTCACTCCGTCACCCCGCAGGGTCGGTATGCGGGGTATAGTGGGCGTATAGGATTCACCCTCATTGAGTTACTTGTTGTGGTGCTGATTATCGGCATTTTGGCCGCGGTGGCCCTGCCGCAGTATATTAGGGCCGTGGAAAAAAGCCGGGCTACACAGGCACTCGCCCTACTCAAATCGATGGCCCAAGCGGTTGAAAGTTATTACTTAGCCAATGGGGATTACCCTACTTCTTTTGCCGATTTAGATGTTCAGGTGCCCAACTGGACTGGAAAAACCCGGTGGATGAACGAAGGACAAGCACTTTCAAACGAAGATTGGAGTTTACAACTTGTCCAATCTAACAAAGGGCTCTATATCGGGCGCATTAGCGGCCCGTACGCAGGTGCAGGTTGGGGATATTTTCCTCAGACGCCCGGCAGTGTCGTACTCCCCCTCAAAAAAATTCTATGCGCAGAAAGAAAAAGTGGTGGAATTCGTTTTGCTAAACAAACCGGGGATTATTGCCAAAAAGTCATGGGGTTTTCTAATCATTACGACGGCGAAGCTGTACAATGGTTTGACTAACTTTTTACCCCATTCTTCGGGCACATTTTGCTAAGGGCGCATTCCCCACAGCGGGGTTTGCGCGCCGGGCAAATACTGCGGCCGTGCAAAATAAGTGCAATCGCAATCCAGCCCCAGTATTCATAAGGGATAATTTGGGTTAAATCCCTTTCAATTTTCACAGGGTCTGTATTTTGGGTAAGCCCTAACCGAAACGCTAGCCGCTTGACGTGCGTGTCCACCACAATGCCGGCGGGTTTTTTGAAATAATCGCCCAGCATGACGTTGGCGGTTTTACGCGCCACGCCGCGCAGGGTCAGTAACTCGTCCATGGTTTGCGGCACTTGTCCGCCGTACACCTCGCAAATCCGCTTAGACATTTCTATTAAAGAAAGGGCCTTACTGTGGTAAAAACCGGCGGAATGGATAATTTTTTCTACCTCTTCTAATTTGGCCTGTGCCAAATCATATACGGTAGGATATTTTTTAAATAAATGGGGGGTAATTAAATTGACACGCGCATCTGTACACTGGGCCGATAAAATCACCGCGCACAAAAGTTCCCAGGCATTTGTATGATGCAAGGGGATGAGGTGTGTTGGGTATAATTTTTTGAGGGCTTTTAATAAGGGTAAGACATCTTTTTTAGCGGGCATATTTTCCCCACAGATAGGCCCCGGTTAAAATAGCCAGATTGACTAAAATAATTGTAGCCCCGGAGGGAATATCAAACACAAAAGAAAACCAAATGCCCACCCATACGCTTACGGCCCCAAATAAAGAGGCCCATCCCATTACTTGTTTAAATGTGCGGGAAATAAGTAACGCAGACACCGGGGGGATAATTAGTAAAGCGGAAATTAAAAAAATCCCAACTACTTTAAAGGCCAGTACCACGGCTACAGAGGTAATGAGTACCAGTACCGTATTTACGGTTTGTACCGGCACGCCGCGTGTGTGGGCAAAGGGCTCATCAAAACAGGCCGATACTAAATAGCGGTAAAAAAATTTAAGCAGCACGAGTATCACCGCCAGTAAAATACCACATAAAACGGCCTGGTCTGTAGAAACTGTTAAAATACTGCCAAATAAATAACCCAGTAAATCGGTGTTAAATCCGCCTGCCAGCGCGGTTAGTAAAAGCCCGATAGAAAGCCCCGCCGCACTCACAATGCCAATGGCGGCATCTCCATAAATTTTAAACTGGCGCGTGAGTTTTAAAATCCCCACGCTGGCGGCCATTACAATCGGCACAGACATATATATGGGTGAGGTGGATGTTAATAACGCCGCCGCCACCCCGGTTAAACACACGTGGCTCATGCCGTCCCCAATTAAAGACAAGCGTTTTAATACTAAAAATACGCCTAATAGTGCGCATGCTACGGCCACGAGCGTGCCGGCCAGTAAGCCGCGCTGCACAAAGGAGTAACTTAAAAACTCAAGCATGGGTTTCCTCCGTGCGGGCATGGGCACATTCTTTGCAATCTGCCCCCAAGGGGCAGTGGCCGTGGCGGTTGTGTAAGTGGTCAATGGTATGTTGGGCAAAGGGACCTAATTGTTTGGCTACGGCGGGGGAGTGGCAAAACTCCTCTTTGGTGCCAAAGAAAATGACCGTTTTATCTATATACATAAATTTGGAAATATGTTTACCTACTTCGCCGGTGTCATGTGTAATAAGTAAAATAGTTACGCCGTGTTTTTTGTTAAGTTCCCCCAATAAATCAAAAAACATTTCGCGGCTTTGCGCATCTAGCGCGGTAGACGGTTCATCCAAGATAAGTAGTTCGGGTTTGCTGACCAGGGCACGCGCCAATAATACGCGTTGTTGTTGCCCGATAGATAAATCATGAAAAATAGTTCCGGCATATTGGCGTGTATGGGTTTGTTGCATAGCCGCGTGGACTTGTTTTAATTCGCCCACGCTTACGCCGCTTGCACACCCTGTTAACCCCATAAGAACCACTTCTTCGGCCGAGATAGGAAATCGGCTCTGGGCTACCGGGCTTTTTTGCGCCAAATAACCAATTTTGTGCCATGCGGTAAAATCATCTAGCGGTGTACCAAATAATGCAATTTCGCCCGCACCTTTTTCTAACCCTAATACCAGTTTTAGGAGTGTGGTTTTCCCGCCGCCGTTGGGGCCAATGATGCCCACATAATCGCCTTGTTGTACATCAAAACTCACATGCTCTAATACTGCCGCGCGCGTATAGGCAAAGCGCAAATTGTTTGCTTTTAAAACGCTTGACATTGTAACCCCCGCATGAGATTAACTAAATTGCGGCGCATAAGGGCCGCGTAAGTGACGTTGGCATTAAAATCTTTTTTAGAAATATGTTCAATGGGGTAAAGCGGCAAAACCTGCGCGCCTGTTTCCTGCGCTACGGCTTGCGCTAAGCGGGGGGATAACGTTTCTTCTGTAAAAATAGCGTGCACGTTTTTGTTTTTAATTTCTTGCGTAAGGGCGGCTAATTTTTGGGCGGAGTGTTCCCCATTGTGACTGGTACCGGAAAGGGCGGTTAGGGTCAGGCCGTAAGCATCTGTTAAATTTTTAAAAGCCAAATGCCCCACATGCACTACATCGCGCGATTGGCAGGTAGCCAGCACCTTTTTAAATTGTTGGTCCAGTTCATTTAATTGCGTATTAAATTGGTGAAGATTTTCTTGATAGTTTTTTTGCTGGGCTGGGTTTATATGGGTAAGTACATCGGTAATCGTTTGGGCTAGTTCGCCGGTGCGTGTTGGGTTCATCCAAATATGCGGGTCCTTTTGGGGAGAAATCACTTGCGCCAATTGGGTAATGCGCGTATTTTCTCCGGCGGAAGTAGCCAAGTCCTTGGCCCAGGGTTCCAATTCGTCAGATAAATAGATAAACGCATCTGCGTATTTCATGCTAACCAGTGTCCCCGGGGTGGGTTCAAAGGAGTGCGGTTCGGCTCCCGGCGGCAAAAGCATGAGTACGTTTACGCTATCTCCGGCCAGTTCTTTGGTAAGCGTATAAGGCACATAGCCGGAAACAACCACCACAGGTTTGCCGTTATCTGTCACCGGGTTACGCAAAGTGGAAGAAATAGAGGCCCACCAAATGGCCCCGGCAACCAGTACAAAAAGAATAGATAGCAGGTGCTTGCGCATAAATATATTATACGAAATTTAATTTTATGCTATAATTTCTTTACAATTCTACCTGTTGTTGAACCGTATGTGGAATACGGGAAGTGCGCAAGCATTCCAGGAAGTCAATAACAGTCGTTTTAGGCACAAATGGGGACTATAGCCCTGTTTGTGTCTAGTGTTTGCTACCTGCAAAGGGTGGCAGACCGCGGCTGTTATGAGGGGCTATCTTCCTGGAAGTCCACTTACCAGCCGTTTTTGCATGCATTTTCAAAGGCAGAGGAATTGAAAATTAAAACATACGGAGAAAATGTATGAAAACAAGAAATTCCCGGCGGGGAAAAACGCAAGAAGGAAGAGTCGCTAAAAATAAAGTCATCCTGAACGTGATTCAGGATCTTCAACGCTTGCCGTTGTCGTTGCCATTAATAAACAACCTGGGTGGAAGATCCCATATCAAGTATGGGATGACCCCCTTATTTGATAACAACGGTTGCGTGGAAGATGCACAGCAACAACCCCTCAGCATA
>JAZNXF010000042.1:0-12063 GCA_045593745.1 Elusimicrobiaceae bacterium
GGACGGCTATTTTACTGCGCAGTACCCTAACAACGTGCTGAAAGGTATAGTAAACACTTTGGCGGCAGGCAGTGGCGTATATTACACCAGTTGGCTACGTGTAAACAGCGTAAACACGGCAAACAATTATATCGAGGTAACTTTATACCCCGACGAAGAAACGCCAGCCGGTAAGAATTACCCACCGTGCGAAATGATGAAAATAGCGCGCTGGGGAAACCAAACCGACAAGACACGCCAAAGCTGCATTTACTTATCAAGCACCGAGGGCCGGATAGTCCGGCTAACGGGCGTAACAAAACCTATCATAGACGCGGCGAACTACGGCGCGACTTTCGGCACGCTGCCGGAGTTTTTGCAGGCTATGGATTTGCCGACTATCGAGGGGCAGGACTACGTATATGCGCGCGGCTTAATCGTGCAGGACATTATACGCATAGACTATCAAGGTAAGCCAGTTTGTACGGTTGTAGATAGGGGTGCGTGGAGTGCTACAGCAGATTACTACTGCGAGGCACTGAACCCGACCACCGGGATATATGAAATTTCGGACGTGTGGTATAACGGCTGTAAATACCGATGTGCAAAGACCGGAACCGCAACCGCCCCAGCGTGGAATAACACCGACTGGGCTATGGTTGAGGGAAACCCGGAGTTTACGGTAGAGTTTGCAGATACCGACTATATCTTTGACCCCGACCGCTTTAACCTCACACTTTCCATTATCGCCAAGCTCTACAATATGGACGTAACAGCCGACATATTGGACGCAGACGTACAGTGGACGAGATACAGCGAGGACGCGGACGGTGTGGAAAGAGTTATATCCGACCAAGCGTGGGCGTTAAAACGCGCAGGCGCAGGCAAAAGTATAGACCTGACTATAGACGACTGCGATTTTAACGGCTATATGCCAAAGACCATAAAATTTATAGCAACGGTAACGCTACGCGACGGTATGGGTAACGAAGCTGGTACCGATACCGCGATTTTTCAGTATTAGTAGAAAGGCATAGTTAATATGAAAACGAAAAGATTTGATTTTAATTGGAAGCCGTTGCAGTTGCAGATTTCCTTTGCAGTGGACGGCAGCGTACCCGGCCAACAGAATTATAACGCCGATACGCAGGAATACACGCCCGACTATACGCTAACGCCGTTTATCCTACAGCCGGTTATTTCAATACTGGACAAGGACGAAGTATTAGCGGCAGGCAGCATTAACCACGCGCTGACAAATGTACGCTGGTACGAAATTATTAACGGCACAAAGACGCTGATAGCGTCCGATAATGCCGATTACGAAATTACCACCAGCGGCGGCAATGCCGGACGTATCAAGGTAAAGAAGAACGCCGAGCCGAAAGTACCTATTACGCTGGTATTCTATGCTGAGTATATCGACAGCCGTAACGGGCAGGTTATGGTAGTGCAAGGCAGCTATTTAGTTAGTTGTAGCAGCGCGTCCGATGTTGTACGCGTGGAATTGGACGCAGCAGCCCAAACCATATTTAACCCACTTTCCGACGCGCAGGCGCAGACCGTAACGGCTACGGTGTGGGTAGGCGATAAGATTTGCGACGCGAGCAAATACGCTTTGGTTTGGGAGGTGCAAGACGAAAACGGCAACTGGTACACCGCCGAAACCGACGCTGTAATGGATTACGATATTACCGTTAATGGCAATTCAGTAACTATTAACCGCTGGCTAATGGGTAGCGAAATGCACCTTAGATGTAGGGTTAAGTACAGCGCAGACGGCAACCCCGGCAGCGTAGCACTGACGGCAGCAAGTCCGCAGGCTGAGGCGGTATTTGTGCGTAGAATACCGAAATATGAATTTGATATTACGGGCGTACCCTACAACATTCCGGCAGGACATTTAACCGTAGCACCTACGGCGATAATCCGTACAACCAACGGGGAAATAGCCAACGCCGAAACTGAACTTTTGCCGCTGTGGTATATGGCGACCAACAAGGCCAGCGGCAGTTTAAGTTATTCACTGACCGCGCACGGCAAAAGCCCTGTTATCCCTACTACCAAAATGGATAAAAACTACGGCGAGGTTATCGGTTTGGACGTGGTAGATAGAGGCTACGCAGGCGCGTTTACCGACGCAGCCGACGGCGCGGTTTTCTGCGACGCTGACGGCTCAGTTTTGATTATTCACTAATAGCAGTAAAAGATATGGCACGTTACATTAAAGCAAATCCCAAAGTAGCGCAGTACCTACATTTGGAAAAAGACAGAAACCAAGTTAAGGACGGTAATTATTTGCTGTGGCAGGCAGATATGTTAGCATTTGGCCGATTAACCGAACTGCCGCAGATTTTGGAGCAAATCGGCGGTATCGCACTGGCAGCACACGAAGCGCGCCAAGAGCAGGACGGTATCGTAGTTAGGGAACTGCCGACGGCTACCGATGACCGCTTTGTAGTAGAAAAGGACGAAACCGAGGCAGAACAGCCGGAAACTATCGAGCCGGGCAATGAGGGAGAAACCGCAGAACCCGAACAGACCGAGAACAACAACCCCGTAGAGGGTGAAACCGAAACAGAGCAGCCGACCGATACCCCGGACGCTGAGGAACCGGAAAGCGACGAACCCGTAGAGAGTGAAACCGAGGCAGAACCCGAACAGACCGAGAACGGCGAAACAGTAGAAACCACTAACGAAGAAACGGAGGCTTAATTATGAGTGTAGCAAGTACCAGCAGAACTATTAAATTTATCAGCAAGGCCGGAACATATACCGCGCTGATAATGTCGCCCAGTGGCGATTTGTTTATAGACTATGAGGGAACGACCAACGACGTAACGGCGGTGTACCCTAATTTTGCCACGACAAAGCCGATTTTGTATTTTGTCTGTATGAGCAGCCGCGTAGCCGAGGGAGTAGCAGACCCCGACGCAATGGAGTATTATTTCAACGGCGAAAAAATCACATTTAGCGGCGGCGTATCTACCGGAACATTTGCCGGATATTTCCAAACTGTAGCACCCAGCGGCGACCAACTTTATTACGGGTTGCAAATCCTTAAAGATATTTCCGCTTTGGCAGGCTACGCCCCGGCTACTATTAAAATGGTTGCTACGGTATCGTATGGCACGCAAAGCGATACAATCCAAGCAACGTACACCATACCTATACAGCAGGCGACCGGCAGCAGTTACCGCGTAACTATCGCAGCAGGCGATACAAAGAATTTCGTAATAACCGCAAAGGGCGGCAGCTGTATATTAAAGGCTATGGCGTACCAGTCCGGTAACGCCTTAACAAAGGATTTGACCTACGTATGGGAGAAAATGGAGGCTACGGGCTGGGTAACTATTACCGGCGCAACGTCGCAGACGCTAACCGTATATGCCGACGATATTAACACCTACGGAGAGTACCGCGTACACGTTAAGCGTGCCGGCGCAGAGATTGGCACGGACATACAAAGCGTTATGGACGCGTCCGACCCTTACGACATAGACCCCCACCCCAGCCCCGAAGATGAGGCGATAACCGAGGACACAACCGGCAACGGCGAAGTAACCTACACCCCGGTAGTCGTTAAGCGTGGCACGTCCACAAAGGCGTTAGACACTCAGTTTTACTTTGTGCTGAAAGACGCGGCAGGTGTGTATCTGAATAGCGACAGAACCACACCGAAAACAAGCCAAACAGTAACACGCGCCCACTGCGTGCAGGCAGGCGGCGACGTATCAGTAACCATTACAAGCGTGTCGTAATATGGGTGTAACAAGGACGCAAGTAGTTAAATTTATCCGCAAAGGGGATAAAGGCGACAAAGGCGATAAGGGAGATACCGGGAACCGTGGGGAACGCGGCCCGGTAATGCGTGGGCCGCAGGCGTGGAGTGATTGCGCCACGGGCTACGCGTTCCAAGCCGGAGGCAGTAGCGAGCAGTGGAAAGACGTAGTTTTGTATAATGGCAATTACTACAGCTGCGTAAAATCCCACACCAAGACGGCAAGCAATTACCCCGGCAGCACTACCGCAAATAATAACGGCTACTGGCAGTTAGGCGATAAAATAGAACTGGTAGCAACAAAGATTTTGTTAGCGACCTACGCGTTAGTGGAAAATTTGGGCGTTACCGCTATTGATATGAAAGACGCAGCCGGTAATATCCTATTCCAAGCAAAGGACGGTAACGTAACCTGCAAAACGGGTACGTTTGAAAATGTGAATATCACCGGCAAACTAAAAGGCAGCGTTCGTAACCCGTTTGTGTCCGCAGGTGATAGTTTTGATACCGACTACAGCGATAACGTGGTAATGATTAGTAGCGGCGGCGGTTGGATTGACGCGTATAGTTTGCCGTGGGACGCAGGACAAAGCGGCAGGCGCATAACGCTGGTAAACTATAAATGGGGTAGCACAGTATCAGAGGGGCAAGCAGGAATTAGCGCACCGACCGGAAAGTATTTTTATATGAACGGTGTACAAAAATCAACGCTGAACATATCGCGCGAGGCGGTGGAGCTGTTAGGCTATGGAACTGCGACGACTTTTTACGGTTGGATAGTGCTACGTCGTACCGACCTTATGACGACTTACCGATACGGGCGAGAGTTAAAAGTATTGGCGTTTGGCTCAGTAACAAGTAGCGGCGGTTTGACTTATAAAACCTTTGACGGCTCTACGCTGCGATGTACCAAGCAAAGCGCGACCGGGCGTTATTTAATTACTATGCCGTCCGGGTGGTTTAGCAGCGCGTCGCATTGTACCGTATTGCTTACGGGTGTAGGATATTCAAGCGGCAGCAGTAGCGCACTTATTAAAGCGTCTATAGTATCGCGCACGACTACTACGGTGTTGGTGGGTACGTCTGACGACGCGAGCGCAAACGACGGCGCATTTGATTTCGTGATAATCAATAATAACGACTGGATAGTATAAACCTAATTAGTTAAGATTATGGCAACAAAGAAAACAAAGACTTTAGCGGCGGTTACAACGGTTACAGACGTAACCGCGTCGCAGTACATACCGCTAACCGACGGTAGCGGTAACACTACTAAAGTATCGCTGGCAAACCTCAAAGCGTCTTTGCTGGCTGGTATCAACCTTAACAGCATTAACGACGGTGTATTTATTATGTTCCACCGTAACAGCGACGATTACCCGTTAATGGTTAAGCCCGACAAATGGGCGAGCTATCAGAACAGCGGCGAAATTGCCGAGGGCGTGGTAGTAGTAGAGGGCGGCAAAATCTTAGTCGTAGCACCTACCGAAACGTCGCTTTACTGGAGTAGCGCAGCCGTTAGCGCAGGAGGCAAGACCACAACCGACCGACTGACAGCGTTAGACGACTGGACGGGTAAGGCAAACACGGCAGCGCAGATTACACATACCGAATGTAGCGGCGCAAGTTACGCACCGGGATTTTGTGCGCAGTACAGCCGCGTAAATGCAAACGGCAAAGGCTTAACCGCCGGGCGTTGGTGGCTGCCGTCTTTGGGTGAGTTGATGATGATTTACGCCAATATGCGTAAAATCAATTATGCGTTATCGCTTATCGAGGGCGCAACCCAGTTAGCCGAAACGTGGTACTGGAGTAGTACCGAGTTCAGCGCGACCACCGCGTGGTATTTGAACCTCAGCTACGGCTACGCGCGCAACTTCACTAAGGCTACGGACCAGGGCAGAGTTAGGGCCGTTTCAGCATTTTTACGTTAGTGGTTAATAGTTATACTTTAACCTTAATAGTACGGCGGTAGCCGTACAAAGAGTGGTAATTTCCGTTTCACCTGCTTACGCAATAAAGTAATGAATAAATCAAAGTTAGTATCGAATACGCAGATATATTTAGACTGCCGCAAACTGTTAGATACCATACTGGATATTACGCCAAACTTTCCGCGTGCGTACAAATTCAGTATCGGTAACAAAATGCACGAAATAGGTATAAATCTTATATCTCACATTTCGGCTGCTTATCTGAATAGGGAACGCGCTACACGCATACAGCATTTGGTTAATTTTCAATCAGAGTTTGAAGTACTGAAAACTTTACTGCGTATAGCAGGCGAAAGGAAATGGATATTAGGAAAAAGCAGACACGCAGATATTATCGAACTTTTGGACGCGATAGGCAAACAATCTACTGCGTGGAAGAACTCACTATTAAAGTTAGACAGCAAAAGAGATAGCGAGTAAATGCCGGATTTGGACGGTTACGACTAACCAAGCGTGCAAGTTATCTGTAAAAATGGGCCGCACACTATCATTTATAGTTAAGACCGCAAAGGTAAGGGCGGCACGGAGTTGCGAGTACAGCGCGACCAACGCGTGGAATTTGAACCTCAACAACGGCAACGCGAACAACAACACTAAGGCAACGAACCAGAACAGAGTTAGGGCCGTTTCAGCACCTTTACAGATTGCCAGTACACTAAGAAGATAACAAAGATATGGTTACTACGGACGGATTGTTAGAGGCGTATTTTGACTGCCGTAAAAGAAAACGGAGAACAGCCAGCGCGATAATGTACGAAATAGACTACGGTAGCAAGTTAATAGCACTGCGCGACCGTATAAATAATCGTACCTATACGCCGGGTAAATCTATCTGTTTTGTCGTTACGCGTCCGAGGTACAGAGAAGTATTTGCGGCTGCTTTTGAGGATAGAATAGTACACCACTGGATAGCATTACGTTTAGAGCCGCTATTTGAACAGATTTTTAGCCCACGTACATTTAACTGCCGAAAGGGAAAAGGGCAGCTGTACGGCGTGGAAATGCTGCGAAACGACGTAATACAATGTAGCCACAACTATACGCGCGACTGCTATATAATGAAACTGGATTTGCAGGGCTTTTTTATGTCTATCCGCAAATCTATGTTGGCCGATATGGTGGACGCTTTTATAGTTGAACACTACAAGGGCGACGACATAGACGATTTGCGCTACTTATGCAAAACGGTTGTACTGCATTGCCCGGAATACCATTGCGAACGACACAGCCCGTTACACTACTGGAACCACTTACCGGCTAACAAATCGCTATTCACAAACGGCGAGGGTTTGGGCGTTGCTATCGGAAATTTGTTTGCTCAGTTATTCGCTAATTTCCTGCTGAACGTATTAGACTGGTATTTGCTTAATGAGTTGGGATTTATCCACGTGGGTAGATACGTGGACGACTTTTATATTATAGACCCCGACAAAGCAAAACTATTGGCGGCAGTGCCTAAAATACGGGAACTGTTAGGCAAATACGGGCTAACCCTAAGTCCTACTAAATTCTATATCCAACACTACACAAAGGGTGTAGCGTTTACCGGCAGCGTGGTAAAGAAAGACCGCGTTTATATCTGTAACCGGACGCTGAAAAACTTTGTAATGGCGGTGCGTCGCCTCAACAAAGCGGAAACGGTGCCGGAGGTGGAACACGCCGTTAGCAGCATAAATAGTTATTTGGGCTGTTTGCGCCACGCCAACGAGTATAACAAACGGCGTAAAATCCTTAGTATGATAGAGCCGCACGCCTTTAAGTGGGTTTATATCAAAGGCCACTTTGAGGTAGTAGCCGTTAAAAAGAAGTACAGACAAAGAGCGAGAACCCTACAACGTATTAGAGATGGAACCTACTAATAGACCGAAACCGGAAAACGTGCTGCGCCTTTCCGAGTTGGACGTAAATTTAGTGCAGGCACTATCCAAACACTGGGTAGTAACTGTAGAGCAGCAAGGTAATGAGGTTTTATTAGAATTATACCCGTATGTAGATGAACGAAATTTTAACGACCATACTAACGATAGTAACGACGTTAGGCGGCTGGGAAATGATTAAGTATTTTATAAACAGAAAATCAAACAGCAGAATAGCAGAGGCGAAAGCCGACGGCAGCGAGTTTACCGTATTGCGCGACACGGTGGTATTTTTGCAGGAGCAGTTACAGAAAAAAGAGGAACGATTTGCAGAACAGACCGACGTAGTGCGAAAACTGACCGCCGAAAATTTGGAGCTGACGCGCGAAAACGCTATGCTGAAAACCGAGAGAGCATTAAAACTATGTGAGCGTAAGAACTGCGCCCAAAGACAACCACAAAGCGGATATTAGTATATGCGAAAAATTACAAAGATTATAGTACACTGTAGCGCGACCCCGGAGGGCCGCGACTACACCGTGGCAGATATTGACCGCTGGCACCGACAAAAAGGCTGGAACGGGATAGGCTACCACTTTGTTATCTACCGCGACGGCAGCGTACATACCGGGCGCGACGTTGAGGTAATGGGCGCACACTGCGCCGGACAAAACGCCCACAGTATCGGCGTTTGCTATATCGGTGGAATGACTGCCGACAACAAGAAGCCAAAGGACACGCGCACACCAGCGCAGAAAGCCGCGCTGCGTGATTTGGTGGAACTACTGAGGACTGAATACCCAACCGCGACAGTACACGGGCATAGAGAGTTTGCAAACAAAGCGTGTCCGTGCTTTGACGTTAAAACCGATTTGTAGTATGAAACATTTTGTATTTATTGTTTCGCTGCTGATGTTGGCGAGTTGCGCCAGCACCCGGCACGCCTCAACGACCCGGATAAACCGGGATAGTACCTACCACTACGCGCGCCAGTTGGATAGCCTATATAGGGCATTTTGGCAGCGCGACAGCGTGTATAAACGCGACAGCATTTATATATACGAAAAGGGCGACACGGTTACGAAATACGTAGAAAAAACGCTGTACAAATGGCGCACCCGTACCGATACCGTGTACCGCGACCGCCTGCGAGTAGATACGATGTATATCGAGAGAACCGACAGCGTAACGGTGGAAAAGCCCGTATATATTGAAAAACCGATTAAGTGGTATAATCAGGGCTTTATGTGGTTGGGTAAGATGTGCTGCATAGCCTTAATACTTTGGGCGATATTCCTATATTTGAAACGGAAATTTTAGGGTGTTTTCTGTAAAGTGTGCGACCGCGCGAACCCGTGAGGGCAAGCGCGGTTATTTTTCTGCGAAATAATCCAATACCTGCCTATTTGCTTTATCCACCTTATCCAAACTATATTTGATATACACACCCGTAACAGTGCTGCCGTGCTTATGTCCTAACGCTTCACTAATTATGTCTTTGGGTATATCCAAATCCACGGCGTAGTTAGCCCAACTATAACGCGCCCAGTACCACGTTAGGCCCTTTTCCAATTTGTTTAATAAGTCGTTGCAGTTATAACGAAAGCAGCTACACTTTTCGCTAAAACTCAGCAGGTGGTTTTTGCCGGGGTATTTGTCTATTATCGCCTGCGCTTCCGGCTCAATCTTAATACTGTAGTTTTTACCCGTTTTGGCACGCTTATACTGTAACCGGCCATTTACTATACAATCTTTAGGGAGTGCCAGCAAATCGGCCATATTTATACCTATAAGGTAAAACGACAGCATAAACGCGTCTTTATATACGGCGGTTTTTCCTTTTATATAAGTATCGCGCACGCGCCTAAGTGTTTCCACCGGCAAATTACGCATTGGGGTATCTGTTTCGGCCCGGCTGTTTACTTTCGTGTAGGCTTTATTAACTGCTACGCCGTCGTCCTCAGCATATTTTATTACAGTCTTAATTACTTTTAGATATTTGGCTACGGTGTTGCGCTTTAAGCCGTCGTTTTCCATATACTTTATAAACGCCTCAAACCAAGCGTAGGACATATCGGTAAAGCGCAGGTTATCCACGTCGCAGTAGTTTGTTAGTTTTCGTTTCGTAGATACGTAAGACATTACGGTACGCCCGGACTTTAACGCGCCTACTTTGTCTATGTATTGCCCAAGTGTCGGCACGCCGATAGTGGGCGAAGTTAGCGACAAATCGGTAAGCATTTGGCGCAGCTGGGCTTTGCTATACGTTTCGTATTGGCCCGTTTCGCGTAATTCCATTAAGCGATTAGTAATTCTAAGCAGCGACGTACTTAATATGTTGTTTATGGTACGCGCCTGCCGACCGGTACAGATTTGTAACCGTTCGTCCCAGTCTTTAGCGTCAAGGTAAATACCAGTCGCCAAATATAGATTTGTACCGTACCCTACTTTTATCTGTACCGGGTATGTACCGTCTTTGAGTGCGCGCCGTGTATCAAGGCGCAAAGCTGACCTGCCCATTTGCTGAAAATTTGCTGAATTATGTACCGTAATAAACCCAAATGCACCATAAAAAGACCGTATTTTTACTGATTTTAGCGGTGCGACCGCTTACACGTAGAAAATATATGTTTTGTAAATGGTTGTTAATCAGTATTATATTACCGAGCAACACCGCAAACGCAACGCGTCCCCTTTGGAATACTTGGTTTCTGAGCCATAATCTTTTTACTTATTTATATTGAGCCGCAAAATTACAAAAAACCACTTAATAAACGAATCTTTTCATGGAATACTTCTACAAACACATTCAATCCAATGTCCAACGTTCCACTAAATTACCATCCAACCAAATGATTTGCTCCTTTTGACCACGGAAAATCATCAACTTAATATTCTGCTCTCTCTGAACTTCTTTCAAAGCCGCCGCCATTGTTTCCAAATCGGCTATCGGGTGTTCATTGATTTGCAAAATCACATCATTAGCTTGAATAAAATCACGAAGTTGTCCATTGGCATCGGCTGTCACAACGTATACTCCCCGCTCTGCATCCATGCCTGTCGCCGAACGTTCTCCTAAAGTCTCCAAGTTCTTGATGGACAAGCCCAACCAATTTATCTGTCGGCTTTCCTTGTTTTCCATCAACGACACCGGAACGGACATACGAGGTGTACGGGCTATTGCCTTCAAATGGGCAGACACTACTCCAAAGTGATCCATATCGAAGTTTTGGAAACTTCCTTTCAAAATAGCTTCCGAATCATCCGACAAAGTATAATTCCCTTCACTTGGGTTCACAAACTCTAGAGGAACCACTATCGAATGAACATCCGTACCTTGCTCACGAACTTTCGCCAATGAACGCTCATCCGCAAAAATATTGTAATCCACCATTCTGCCCCATTGCTCTACTTGATACGGGAAATATTCACGCATCACAATGTTTCGGGTAAAGACATCTCCACTTTGGTTGAACCAGGCATGAGGATGTAAGGAATTGTTCACCATGATATTGTTCTCCACGACTCGATAGAAACCTTCACGCAACTTGATTCCTCCATTCAGGCAAAGATTGTTGTAGATATGGAAATTGCTGGATCCATCATCCAAATCGATATCCCATCCCCGATCACAACGGAACCGATTGTTACGGATAATCGTTGTAGACACAGCATCGGCCAAAATCAACTCGGGCATAACCCTAGCAATGGAATCCATCGCCGGACGAACCGGATGCCAAAAACGATCACGTCCCCATGAGTTGAAAGAACCATGATCCCCTGTTTCTTTGACGGTATCAAACACATCGTTAAACTCTATCACATGTCCTCCCCAAGTACCTTCACTGATGTTGATACCCGCACGAGGCGTATCGTAGATACTATTATGACTCACGGTTATAGATTGACACATGGACAATTCTATACCAGTAATCTGCTTTTCATACAAGCCGATGCGATGAATCAGATTATCGTATGCACGACACTCCGCTGGATAACAAGAAGCTTTCGGTCCCTTTCCCTTGTCCATCGACTCAACAGGAACAAAATCATGATAGTTCATACTCGGTGAACGAACAGCCTCTACATTTCCAACAAAGCAAATAGCGCTGGCACCTATTTCCGTAAAGTGCGAACTTGTCACCTCGCCTCCTCTGTTATAACCGGAGAAGAACACGGCATTTCCACCTAAGTTATAAAGCTTGCATCCATGAAGTTTGCAATTTTCAGTACCTTCCAAATAAACGGCCGCCCCTCGATAAACAGTCCAATCCGAGCGAAGCAACGGTTCGTAACGCTCCATGAATGTACGGACAGTTCCTGTCAATTCCACCCCTTCTATCGTGATGTTCTTGACCGGTTCATCCATCGTACCCCGAATTTCTATCAGGTGCTTCAATTGGGGAGTTTCAAACAAAGATTTGTCGATGTTTTCACCTTCCTGCGGATAGTA
>JAZNXF010000043.1:0-2638 GCA_045593745.1 Elusimicrobiaceae bacterium
CAGGGCATTTTTTTCGGCTTCGTCAGCGGTATCATTACCCAGTTGCAAACTGCCGCCGCCAAGTTGGGGCTTTTCGGCCGTAAAATCTTTGGCAGCTTTAGGTTTAAAATCACTCATGGTAGTAGCACTTTGTGAAGAAGGAACTGTGCTACCCTGCGGGTTTGGGCACAAAGGCCACGGCCCGAAAGGCCCCCGCTTCCATGGCGATGGGGACCGCCCCGAATTACCTGCAAACAAATAATACCAAACGGTTGCAGAAAAACTCCCCGGCTTATAATTTAAGCCGGGGATTGTGCATACAGTTTTATATAGCAGATTACTTATTTCTGCGGCAAGCATATCCCTTTACCGGAATCACCATGGGGGCCGCACACATCCGTACCGAAGAGGGGCAATCGTGTGAACCCTTCCCTTCATTGCTGTAATTTTCTGGCAACTTACCCTCCTCTCCCAAATAACTCATCCAGTCCATCCAAGCATCCTGGTCAAACCCATCACTCGTGGATTCATAAATACGCTCCCAAATAAAGCCACCGCTTTCGCCTTCTACAAATTCAGGGTTATATTTCACATTATTACCATAGTAGGCATTTTGAAGGGTTAGCCAACCCAGATAGGTCAGATTTTCAGGATCTATTCCAAATAGATTACAAAACTCTTCTTCTGTATAAAGCGCACTCCAATTGGTTTTTTTTAACACATTTTGTTTATCTTCTTCAGTTATCTCATACCAATTTTCAGCAACCAGTTCAGTTTTTCCATCCTCATAGATCTGGTACCAATCCACATCCAACCCGCTCGTACCTCCCAAGGCATACCAATAATCATACCAATCATAATCTTGGATGGTGTGCAGATGGTTGTGTACATCATCTACCATATACACATTATCACATAAAGGGCCTCCGTTTGGCTTCATGAGGTTATTAAACAACATGACTTCTTTACTCTTTTTGCCGCACGATTCACAATAATTGGTAGGTGCTCCCGTACTGCTTAGCCACACTCCGTTCCCACCACCGGCGGCATCCATCCCACATAAATAACGATCTCCATGATCTTCCCGAGTGCCTATAAGTGAGTACCATGCCGGCACGTCCGCTTTAACAGTCCCGGCACAACCATCTGGGCCCGGTGCGCTTTGATCAAAATAAAGCTTACTCTTTTCAGGGTTACCAAAGACACCCTTCTGTTTTTCATAATCTAATGGGTCATAACAAGTTGCCACATGACATTCTGTGGAATTTGCGTCACATGAATCGCATAGGTCGTCGTTCATAGGATTAGCCTCATATGTAGTATACGATTGCTGAGTTTTGGTGTCATATCTTTCTTGTGACGTCACATAACAAGCGTTTACGGTTTTACCTGTAAAATCAAAAGAACAAGAATCGAATTTGGGAACAAATTGCTCGTATACCTGTCCAGCCACAATTACCATTTGAGCTGCTTGCATAGAAAAACGCCTTTTGCAATTACCATCCTCATCCATATAATAGTTGGGCCCTTGATCCGAGCAGGACTCGCATTCAAAATTGCCTGTATTCCTGTTCCAGATAGCGGATGTTCCATCCGGGCAACATATCCCTTGGTCGGTCCTATAACTTCCTTCCGAACATTTTTGACAGCACAAATTAACAATATCCTCCTCTGTAGCGTCATTTGGAATCGTCTGCCCCGCCTTACTAGCAGGAAATTCCATACCCGCCGCATAACATATTTCGCTTGCGTCAAACCAATCCTCAAATCCTTCCACAACTTCGTTACTCCCCCCGCACAGACGCAACAATGGCGTAGAAGAACACCCGCTAGTATCTTCCCCTTCACAAGCACCCGCTTCCCACTGGCAGGTACCTTCATTCCACGTGTAAGATTGATGACCGGTATTATTACATCCGCAGGGTTTATCCTCCGGTTGTGTCGGTTTTTCCCCGCACCCTTGCGGTGTGGGGGGCGGTGCTACCGGCGCGGCCGCACATTCCGTACCCGGTTGGTAGTTCGGCAGGGCTTTTAACGCTTCACACGTCGGGTAATCTTTATTGAGCCCGGCACAGCCAGTGCCTTCACAACAAATACGCCCATCCATGTAAGACGGCATTTGTAACGTGTAATTGCTGGTTTTACTTTCCGCGCTCATGCCGTTTCCGGTAAAAGCGTAGGTGTAGTTTTTACTGGTATTGCCCGGGAATGCACGCACCTTGTCACCGTCTGCCAGGTAATCTTGCCCCAGGGTACAGCGCGCTTCCTGTTCTGTACGCACCGCAGTCAGCATGCGTTCGGCTTCCCCGGTCTTTATGCCTTCCATGACTTTGTTGAACTTAGGCAGTACAACAGCCGACAGAATACCGATAATAACAACCGTTACCAGCAGTTCGGTCAGCGTAAATGCCCGTTTTTGACGTTTTTTCATACTTTCTCCTGTTAGGAATTTTTCAGCTATTTTAGACGAGATTTGTGCGAAGGAAATCCTCCGCTCGCTGTATTTGCCTACAGCTCCAAAACAGAAGAAATTGTACCAATAGTATACTATAAAAACCAACCAATCACAAGAGGCGGTTTTTCATCAAATGGTACGACAAAAATGCCCCGGAATGGGGCATTGTTTATAAATGAACCTATTTATACGATTACTTTTTTT
>JAZNXF010000044.1:0-6923 GCA_045593745.1 Elusimicrobiaceae bacterium
CCACGCAACCGTTGTTATCAAAGAATGGGGTCATCCCATACTTGATATGGGATCTTCCACGCAGGTTGTTTATTAATGGCAACGACAACGGCAAGCGTTGAAGATCCTGAATTAAATTCAGGATGACTTTATTTTTAGCGACTCTTCCTTTTTGCGTATTCCCCCGCCGGGTGTTATTGTTTTGCATGATACGTCTCCTTTTTAACGTTGGGTTGCACCCAACCTATAATTTCAATTTGTTCCGCTTCTGAAGAACGCATGCAAAAACGGCTACTATGCATGAGTTCATTGAGGAAAACCCAAAGTATAACAGCCGTAGTTTGTCCCTTGAAAAGGACAAACATTCAGCATAACACAACTCAGGGATCAGCTTTGTTATGTTATGCTTCATTCGGCTATTTTTGGACCTCAATGATACTTTAAAGTATTGCGTTTCTTAAACGCTTCCAAAAACAGATAAAATTGTACCTATAGTATACTATAAAAACTGTTGCTTCACAAGACAAAAAAGCACACATGTGAATGTATGCTTTTCTACGAAACCAAAAATTTGTTTACGTCTTTTATTGGGCGGGAATTTCTGCCGGTGGGGGTAGTTGTTCTCCCCCCGACGAATGTTTTAATTTATTTACCAATTTGTTCCAGTAGTTTTTTACGGTAAGTACAATACTGGAGTTAGCCAACATGCCCGGTGTTAAAGCCACACTTGCCGCCAACGCTGCGGCACAAACCGCCATATCCAAGCCGGGGATACCAAATCCTTTAAACCACTCCGATTTCATAATTCCGACCGGCAGGGCTGCTACCGGCATAGTTAAACTAACCATGGTGGCAATTTGGCGTACATGTTTGGGATGTAACCCCACCATATATTCATACATTTGGGAGAAGAAGTTACTAATACCGAAACATGCAGTAATCGCACCCGCTACCAGTAGGCCCATATTATTATTCTGCATGGCTAACGCCATCATGGCCGGCCCGGCTACACCTGTTAGGGAAGAAAGAGCATACATACTCCCCCCGCTCATACGCTGGCTAACCACGTTGCCTACCGCACGCCAGGCAAACATACAAAAATACAGTAATATCCCAACTAACGCGGTAGCTGTGGTGGCATTTTCCTTGCCTAGTAACTCACGCATGGCAAAGGCCAACCCATTGGAAAGGCCCAACTCCCCAAACGTGGCTACGGTCATGGCCGTTAAGGCCATGGGCATTCCTTTCATCATAAACGCCTGGCTCCATTTGGTAAACCAACTAATATTACGCTCTTCCATATTGTCAAATACTTTTTGTAAATTGGTTTGGGCTGCCTCTGCTTCTTGCGGGGTGCGCCCAGCAAGCAGTAGTAAATTTTTAAGTTCTTCCCCCACTTCCTTTTCGTGTTTGATCGCCAGACCGCTACTGCCTATTTTTTGGGCGCGCGCTTCCACAAAGGCAAGGGCATCAATGGCGGATTTTAATTCTTTAGCCGCCGTAACTAACACGGGATGTTCTGCTGTTAATTCGGCAGGAGGAACTTTGGCAATCTCTACAGCAGTGCTGTTTTGTAAATCTTGCAAATTATTGGCCAGTACGGTTGGATTGGTGGGAACGGCATCTTTATACCGGGTTTTATATACTTTCCACAACGTATACAAACTGTAGGCGGTATAAGGCACATAACTGGCCGAGAAATCTAGCCCCAAATCTACCCCTACGGCCTTGCCGGCTAGGTTTGCCATCCAAGGGAAGGACAAAAACAACATGGTTCCTAAATTTTTAAACATGGCCCCACGCTGATAATAAACCACATCCCGCAAAGATTTAGAAGATTTCTTCGTTAAAACTTCCCAGGTGCGTTGAGCCAAATGCTTCGCATTGTATTCCACTGGTTTCTCCTGCACGGTTTTCTTGGCTTTTTTAAAAGAATTTGCCTGTGGCACAATCCCGCGGTTGGCACTCATCAGTAAATTTTGCACAAAACGTGTTACGTTGGTTCCTAATGCAATCAGTACGCTGGAAGTCAAAAACCCGGTTAATTGTAAGGGTGTCATCATACCCCCTGCCACATGCCCATATAAGCCACTGGCCAAGGCCACCAGTCCGCCCGCACTGAATAAAGATGCCCCCACACGGTATACAGCTGCTTCCCCATAACGTTTTAACAACGGATGTACAAACAACATCAGTGAAGGAACTACATTGTTAATCCCCAACATGGTATAACTGGCATTATCTTCCCCAAAGGTAGACATATCCGCTAATACAGGCCCTAATGTTTTCCCCAAACCGACCTGTAAACTGGGTACTAAGTAAGTGACCGGAACCATTTTCCCTTCCGTAGAAAGTACGGTTAAATGGAAATGTTGTTGCGGAAACATTTTTAAAATTTGTGTCCAGTATCTGCTCTCGGCCTTGGGGAGGCGGACAAACGCATTTTGTAAAGAACGGAACTCACCGTTTTCTTCTTGGAATAAGAGTAAATCCTGCGGGTAAAATCCCTCTTCTTTGCGTACCCATAATATGCGTCCTTTTTCCGGATTTTCTACCCCACGAAGTAAGCGCGCATCTACTTCTGCCACTACGTGAGATACCTGGTTTACATGATGATACACAGGAACCGTAATTGATTTTTTAGGGTTTGGTTTTTGAATTTTAATGCGTAATTGGTGATTGGTTTCTTTGAGTGCTTCAGCCCCTTTTATTAAATATTCAAATTCGCCGTTTTGGGTACTGAATACAAAGTAAAAGTGATCCGGTTGTTCCTCGGATATGACATGGTCGCGCAATTTAAAAATATAGTTTTTATCTAAAACAAGGCGGTTAAACTGCGTGGAAAATTTCTTTAGATCTCCGCTTAGGGTTAAATCTACGTTTGGTAAAATGTGTTCTACGCTATTTTCATTTTCTATGGTTAATTTAAATCCATCTGCCCCTACGGACACTTCACTAACGCCGCTATCCGCACCCGCCAAATCCCCCCCGATAGAGGCCTGCGTGGGAACATCTACCTTTTCCAAAATAGGCCGTACATTGCTATCATGTAAACCGGGTTCTTCGTACTGGGCCGGGGTTGCTTGTTTTTGAGTAAATCTATTGCGCATCCATGCCACGGCTCGTTTAGCCGCATCTATGATAGCAAAGACAGGTACCCCGCTATATACAATGCCGGTATTTGCCGTGGAAGCAGGTGTTTGGACAGTTACAGGGGCTTGTGCTGTGGGGGGTTGGGTTGAAAGGGGAGGTTGTGTCTGTTGAGTTACAGGTTCTTCTACAGTTATTTCAGCAGGACCGGCAACTTCCGCCAGTTCCTCTTGTACGGCTATTTGCTCCGGTTGGTTGGAAAGGGGGGTATGTTCCCGAGCGACAGGCGTATGGGCTGCAATGGGAGATTGTACAACTTCTTGCGGCAATTGCGGTTTAAAATGTAGCCATTGGTGGGTGGCTTCTACAGAGGGATCTGCATGTAATAAATGAAGGGGTGATGAGGTGCTTAAAAAGGCGGCTAAATCATCATTAGCCGCCGGGATTGATAAATTATCATATACTGCCGGAACCGTGATGGGCAATCCTTTTAAACGAATATACGCCGCTATACCCGCTAACGATTCTTTGTGAGATACTTGGTTTAAAAAGCGGGAAAGGCCGTCATAGGATTGCGTGCGCAGCATAGCACGTGCTGTAATCAGTGCTGCCGTATCTTCAAAAATACTTCCTTGGACCTGCGTGTAAAAATGCTGCAAGGTCTGCATATGCTCACTAGTACCCACTTGTGCCAACGCAGCGGCATCTGAAAGAATACCTTGCACTTGCATAAACTGGGTCTGGGCCGGGTGTTGCTTATAAGCCGTCAAAAAGGAGGGTAAATCCGTAAATTTGATATTTTTAAAAATGGTTTGCTGGGCGGTTATTTGTTGGCAAAGTAAGGATGCTACTTGGGATTTTTCCATTGCTGAAACGGCATTGGGTATGGAAGAAAGAACCATCAAGTCCTTGCGTAAAAATAGGTTCCTCTCTGCTTCCGGGCGGGTTAACATATAGGCAGTAAGGCCTTTTATTTGTCCGGCGGCTACCCGGGCTTGCACGGTACTGTTTGCAAACGCAATTTGGGTATACACACGGCGGCTTAAATGACCAGATAAAACAGGAGAAACCCCCCGGGTAATTACCGGCATTGCGCGTAATCCCTGGGTAATGCCACGTCCGGCCGCCCGGGCTTGGCTCCAAGCCGGGGAAACACTGCTAACCAATATACTTACGCTCAGTACCAGCGAAAGCAATTTTTGCATAATCTCTCCTGAATTAAATTATCGTTTTTTAAGGCACAAAAAAACAGGGCCAAAAGACCTATTTGAAAGATTCTTTTAGCCCTATATAACACAAATTGTAAAAGGCACTGCAGGAATATAGTATACGTGTAAAGATGCTTTTGTTTGAAAAGGGGTAAATAAGAAAAAAGGAATTTACTCCCGGGCCGCGGCATTATTTCTGGCCGGGATAAGCACAAACACACAGATTGGTTGGTGTCGTACCGAAACATAACAATTTAACCTTCTCCGTTTATATGATATGAAATTTAGCATACACATGCAACCCAAAAAAGGCCTATTCTATAAATAGGCCTTTTAGGTTAGTTGAGCAAGGAGAAGACAGTTAATTAAAAAAATCTACTGCCGTAGGCAATAATACTTCTTGCATGACAGACAATGCAAACGAATCTGTCATCCCGGCCAGATAATCTGCAATTGCCGTATCAATTTGGGAAGGATCTTCGTGGTAGAACTTGCGCATGGATTTAATATAATTGCCAAACCCGCGGGCGGCCTGTTTATCTTCATGTGCATAGGCCCCATAATCAAACCCATGGTATTTTACTAACCCGCGGAAATAGTCAAATAAATCACACAAACATTTAGTAACTACTTCTTTGCGGCGTAACATTTGTGCGTTGCAATAAATACGTGAATAATTAAACTGGCGAAGTTGGGAAATTAAATCAAATTTTTCTTTAGAAAAACCAATATAATCTTTATCGGTGGAATGGCCGATTAAATCCAGCGTAAGCGTGTTGATAATTTCCCCATTAGACGTGCCGATTTCTTTGCGCACCTCTTGCGGAATGTCTTCCCTGGTAATTAGTTCGGCTTTAATAGCATCTTCAATATCCCGCCCAAAATAGGCAATTTTATCAGCCAAACGCACAATGCACCCTTCATAGGTAGATGGCATTTGTGTACGGCCGGTAATGGTTTCCAAATCATTAGGCACTGTAGCCGGGCGCAACGTATTGTTCGTAAAATCTTCCCCGCAGTGGCAAATAATTCCGTCTTTGACGGCAAACGTTAAATTAAGCCCTTCGCCATAATTAGCCAAATGCTCTACTACACGGTAACTGTTAAGTTCATGCAAAAACCGTTTTCCGTTGGGTTTTAAACAGGCATCAATTGCGCGTTCCCCTTCGTGGCCGAACGGTGCGTGGCCAATATCATGCCCCAGGCCTATAGCATAGGCCATATCTTCGCTTAATTCCCATTTCCCGCTTTTATTAAGACCCCTGCAAATTGTAGCCGCAATGGTTGCCACGTGCAACACATGTTCAATACGTGTGCAAATGTGATCGTTATTCGGGGCAAAAAAAACTTGTGCTTTATGTTTCAACCGCCGGAACGGCAACGAATGGATAATTTTGGTTTGGTCTCTAAAATATTCATCCCGCAAATCTGGTGTGTGCGGGTGCGTACGTTTTAAATAAATTTTATCAGAAAATGGGTTTTTTATCATAAAATTATGATACCATAATAAGAGGCCCACGCATAGAGGAGATTATGAAGCCAGTTATTTTCCCCGGTAGTTTTGACCCGGTTACAAACGGACACGTTCACTTAATTTTCCGCGCCCGTGCTATTTTTGGGGCGGTACGCATTTTGGTATGCCACAATGCAGGTAAAAAAGCACAGTTTTCTGTTGAACAACGCGTGGCGTTATTACAAGAAGTATTTAAAAACGAAAAAAATATCACTATAGATCACACAGACGGCCCACTGGCTGATTATTTGCAGCAACAGGGGCTCCATACGGTAGTGCGCGGGCTGCGCAGTGCGCACGACTGGAATCACGAACGTACCAATGCCTGGTTTAATAAACAATTCAATCCTTCTATGGAAACGGTTTTCTTGCCCGCAGACGAAAAATACCAGTTTATCAGTTCTTCTTCCGTTAAAGAGGCCTGCGCATATGGGGCAGATATTTCTGCTTGGGTTCCCCCCTGTGTAGTGCGCGCCTTACAACAAAAGTAAAAGCGTAATTACCCCATTGTACCCGAGGGAACCCCTCGGGTTTTTTATTGATAAAATCCGCGTTTTTTATTATACTAATAGATACAATTTGTTCTGTTTTTGGAACCGTATGCAGAATACGGGGGATGGCATAAGCCCATACTCTAGCACTCCAAAGACGGCCGATAAAGGTACAACTTACATGGAATTGCAATCCGTGTGGGTTGTACTGAATGTTTACTGCTTGCCTTGGCAAGTGGTAAATTACGGCTGTTATGGTGTGGGCCCGTGCTAGAGTCCCCATTATACTGGCCGTTTTTGTTGGTTTCATAAATAGAAGAATTGGAAATATAGGTTGGGTGCAAACCCAACATAAAAAAACGTCATGCTGAAAAGCCGTTGTTCAGCATCCCCTCCGCTTTATAAGGAGAAGATCCTGCATCAAGTTCAGGATGACAGTAAATAGTACAAGGAGCAGATCCTGAGCAAAAACGTCTCAGGATGACCTTCAATTAAACTAAAACGAGGTAATCACTTATGAATCACCAACAATCCCGGCGGGGACAAACGCAAAAAGTAGCACATAAAACAAAAAACAATACTTATAGGTTGGGCGTTAGCCCAACAGGAGTTGCAAGTAAGAATGAAAACGTACAGCGCAAT
>JAZNXF010000045.1:0-4389 GCA_045593745.1 Elusimicrobiaceae bacterium
GGTTGGGCGTTAGCCCAACAGGAGTTGCAAGTAAGAATGAAAACGTACAGCGCAATGCTAGGAAATTGTCGGGTTCGCACCCGACCTATAAAGGGGACTCCGCCCGCGCTCTCACCCCGCAGGGTCGGTATGTGGGGTATAGCGGGCGTAGGGGATTCACCCTGATTGAACTGTTAGTAGTTGTTTTAATTATCGGCATCCTCGCCGCCGTGGCCGTGCCGCAATACCAGCGCGCCGTAGAAAAAGCACGCATGGCAGAAGCAGTAGCCAATGTGCGCGCCATTGCCAGTGCCCATCAATTATACTATTTGACACATGGCACTTACCTTTCTCCATCCCAAATGAACAAATTAGATATTACCATCCCCGGTACAATAAATACTACTTTTGGACCTGGCCGCATTCAAACAAAGGACTTTATTTATTCTCCTAATGTGACTGTTGCTTCGGGGAAAGATGGGAAAATACTAGCCGTAGCCCAGCGGGTTGCCCGAGCAGGAGCAAACCCGGACGTTTATTTTATGTCTATTAAACAATCTAATCCGGATAAAATTGACTGTACTGTATATACACCCGGTTCAGCCAGTACCATTCAAAAAGAACTATGCAAGCAGTTAAACGCAACGGGTACATTATAGGGAAAAGACATCATAGGTCCAAATTCCTGCGTGCCAACCCCAAGCAATTTGCTAGTATATCTATATGTTTAAAAGTACCATATTGGCATTTGCTGCACAACAAAATTTGTCCGTTACAGGCCTTACCTTCCGTTCACAAGAGGTGCGGAAGGGGTTTATCTTTTTTGCTTTAAAAGGGGCGAACGCAGACGGAAACCAATTTATCGCGGATGCGGTTGCCCGCGGGGCCGTGCTGGTGGTATCGGCCCAACCTGCTACGCAGGATTACGGAGTTCCCTTCTTTCTTTCTACCGATATTGATAAAGACATGGCAGACGCGGCTTATGAATTTTACGGTAAACCATCTGACACACTTACCATGTACGGCATTACCGGCACGAAGGGGAAAACTTCTATTGCTTATTTACTGGAAAGTATTTTGAAAACGGCCCACCATAAGACCGGGGTTTTTGGTACGGTCAATTACCGGGCAAACGGAGTAGAAATTTGCAAAGCCCCTAACACGACCCCGGCGGCACTGACGCTTTTTAAATTGCTTTCGCACATGAAAGAGCAAGGTTGCACAGATGTCGTTATGGAAGTTTCTTCCCACGCGTTAGAATTACAGCGCGTGCGCAACGTCTGGTACAACACGGCTATTTTTACCAACTTACAGCGGGACCATTTGGACTTTCACCTTACGTTTGAAAATTATTTTGCCGCCAAGGTAAAACTATTTGAAAACCTGGCAGATCCGCACAATCCGAAACCCAATAAAACGGCGGTTATCAATATAGATGACCCCTACGGACAGCGGCTGATTGCGCAACTAAAAAACCGTGTCAAAATAGTCACCTTTGGCATTGACCAAAAGGCCGATTTTACCGCTAGTAATATCCGCGAATTTTTAACCCATACCCAATTTGAAATAAATGGTATACCGGCCCAAATTCAGTTATTGGGCAAACACAATGTATACAATGCTTTGGCGGCTTGTGCGGCGGCCTGTGCAAACGGAATTACGTTAGAAACGGCCCTGCGCGGATTAGCCGCTCTGCCCGGTGTGCCGGGGCGCATGGAACGCATTGACGAAGGGCAACCCTTTTTTACCTATGTGGACTTTGCCTATACCAACGAATCGCTGCAACGCGCTTTTGATACCGTGCGTCCGTTTAAAAAAGGACGCGTACTGCTTGTGTTTGGCTGTGGCGGCCAGCGGGACCGGACCAAACGCCCGCTGATGGGGGCAACGGCTTGCCAACAAGCAGACCGGGTATTTCTCACCAATGACAACCCTCGGTGCGAGGATCCCCAGCAAATTTTTAATGATATTTTAGCAGGTATGCAAGGGCATACCAATTACACGGTTGAGCCGGACCGTGCCGCCGCTATCGGCAAGGCCCTGGGTGAAGCAAAACCAAACGACATTGTCATCATTGCCGGCAAAGGGCACGAGGATTATCAACTTATTGGCACGGAAAAACGGCATTTTTCCGATCAGGAAACCGTGCGGAAAATTTTACGGAGTAACCATGTTTAATTTAGCCAATTTCCCTAATAAAAAAGTTTCCGTTTTAGGAGGCGGCAAAAGCGGGCGTGCTGTAGCCCGGTTATTGGCTGCCCACGGATGTGATGTGCTTATCAGTGATGAACAGGAAATTTCATTAGATGAGCATTCTGTGCAAATTGCAGTAGAAGGCGGCGGACATACAGACCAGGTTTTTTTGGCCGATTTTTTAGTCAAAAGTCCGGGTATTTTCCCAGCCAGCGCGGTGCTGTTAAAAGCACGCGAACTGGGTATCCCTGTATATAGCGAACTAGAAGTGGCTCTTTCTTTTGTGCCGCCGGGGGTGCGCGTATTGGCAGTTAGCGGGACAAACGGCAAAACTACCACTACTACGCTGTTGGGCGAAATTTTGGCCCAAAAGTTAAAACGCCTTCATTGCGCAAACCGCGTGTGGGTATGCGGCAATATTGGCAACCCGGTGTCTGCGTGTGTGGATCAAATAAAACCCGGGGATGAAATCGTGCTAGAAGTTTCCAGTTACCAACTGGAAGACAGTACGTATTTTCACCCGCATATTGCCGGACTATTAAATATCACTCCTGATCATTTAGACCACCATGGCAGTATGAAAAATTATATAGCGGCAAAATCCCGTTTGTTTAAAGACCAAACCTCTCAAGATGCCGCCATACTAAATGGGGCAGATGCTGTTTGCGCCCAACTGGCCGAACAAATAAAAAGTAATTTGCGGGTATTTTCCGCCCAGCCCAAACATTGGTTAAAAACAGACGTTTTTTACGATGGGGATGAACTTATTTTTAGTGACGCTCACCGTTTGCACCCGCCCCATTTAATTGGCATTCACAATGTAGAAAATGCCATGGCCGCCGCCCTGATGGCATTTGCTGATGGGGCTACCAGGCAAGATGTGCAACAGGCCTTTACGGTATTTCAGGCCATTGAACACCGTATAGAAACCGTCGCTACGGTGCAGGGGGTAACCTATATTAACGACTCCAAAGCCACTAATTTAGATTCTACGATTACGGCCTTAAAAAGTTTTGATAAAAAGAAAAATATATGGCTCATTTTAGGCGGGCGTGATAAAGGGGCCTCCTACGAAGTGCTTTTACCATACTTAAAAGGCCACTGCAAGCAAGTGCTTTCCATTGGGGAAAGTATGGATAAAATAGAGCGCGAACTAAAAGGGGCGTTCCCCATCGTGCGGTGTAATACGTTGGACAAAGCCGTTTCTTACGCGCACGAAAACGCCCAACCTGGTGACGTGGTTTTATTATCCCCGGCCTGTGCCAGTTTTGACCAATTTAAAAGTTTTGAAGAACGCGGACAAAAATTTAAAGAATTTGTCTACGCGTTAGCCCCCGGTGCCTAATGGGGCCCATGCTAGGCCTTAACGATAATATCGTGCCCATTCGTCTTTGCCCCAAAAAGGCCAGTGGACTATTTTCACCACACGCTGCGGGGATATGCCTTATTAAAATAAAAAGCATAGTTTAAATAGGCCCGGTTACGGAAATAGCTACTTTTAGTGCCGCTAATTTTGTGCCGGTGTCTTTAAGATAAGTACCGTATCCGGGTCGCTTCCAATCTGGATTTCCTCTCCCTCAAAATATTTACTGCATATTTGTCCTAGAGTACATGTAGCACTTTGCAAACGTCCATCCTGCCAACAAACGTCTACATCAGCATATGTTTTCGTGCCTACTTGAATGCCTGTATCATCCTTTCCAATCCTCACACAATATCTTGGTATTCCGGTAGAATAGTTTGCTTCTAACTGCGAAAACGAAGAAGATTTTTTAATTTGCCCAGTGCCAGTCAAAAAATAGAAATGTTTCAGCGTAGGAATTTCTATATTTAATGCTTCCTGACCTACTGGTCCATAGTTGTACCATGTTGGATTGCTAGAACATCCTATTTGCATTTGATAGCTTCCATGTTCCAAATAATAGTCCGCTAATGCTTTGTCCATCGCATCAATAGCAACTAATACTTCCCTTCCTTGGGCTTTTCTCACGGCATTCTGGTATTGCGGCACGGCCACCGCGGCGAGGATGCCGATAATTAAAACAACTACTAACAGTTCAATGAGGGTGAATCCTATACGCCCGCTATACCCCGCATACCGACCCTGCGGGGTGACAGCGCGGGCGGAGTCCCCTTTATAGGTCGGGTGCAAGCCCGGCTGTGGAAGGACGGAGCGAATCCCCCTCATCCGGCCTTCGGCCACCTTCCCCCTCATGG
>JAZNXF010000046.1:0-2837 GCA_045593745.1 Elusimicrobiaceae bacterium
ATCACATGCAGGTGTGGCGTCTTGTAAGGTAACCTGTGCGGCTGGTACATATGTGGCAAGCAGCGGCGCAGCATGTACAGACGTTGGTAGCGGTTATTATACAACTGCATCCCAGACTATCAGTCAAGGTAGCACGGGCTCACGTAGTGCATGTAGTTCACTGAATGCGTTCTATACAGCATCAGACAGTGGTCGTGATGCGACAACGGATTGTTATGGTACGACGACCAGCACAAAGTTCGTTAAGACAGCCAAGTCGGGTGAAGAGACCTGTACAGCCGGTGGATATTGTCCGGGTAGTGTAAAGGTATACTATAATAAGACCGGTGGACGTACGGCGTGTGCTGCGGGTACTGCGAATCCGAACACGGGTTCAAGTGCATCCAGTGCATGTGTGACCTGTGCGGCGGGTAAATATACTACGACGACGGGTAATGCGTCTTGTTCAACCTGTCCCGCGAACAGTTATTGTACCGGTGGAACAAACAAGACTGCGTGTAATACGGTTGCGGGTAAGTTGTATACCAAATCCGACGAAGGATCAGATGCGGCAACGGATTGTTATGTAACGTTGGAGTCCAAGGTGTACCTGGCCAAGCCAACGGATACGGCAACAACGACATGTACGGCGGGGTATTATTGCACGGGTGGTGATTACCATTACAGCAGTACGGCCACCAATCAGGGACGCAGCAGTTGTACGGGTGCGACGTATTCCGGTGCGGGTGCGGCAAGCTGTTCAAACTGTCCAAGTGGATATACCGCGAACACATCGTCGAACAAGACCGCAAATACACAGTGCCAGATTAGTGTAACCGGTGGACACTTTATCGCGGAAGCGGGTCAGAACAGTACAAACTGGGGCTCGTGTTTGGCGGGTTATGCCAAGGCGGCGCATACGGTGAACTATGGATCTACATCGTCTTGTGAGGCATGTACGGGTGCGACATATGCAGAAAATGAAGGTCAGGCATCGTGTACGGCATGTCCAACGGCGACCAAGTATGCCGATAAGGTAAAGGGGTATACATATTGGATTACCGGTGGTATACAAAACAGTATATCGGGTTGTCGTGCAATTATGAAAACAACTGAGTTGCAACATGGTGATTTGAGTAGCACAAGCATGCAGTGTTTCTACAAGGATGGCGACTATGGTGATGGAACGTGTCAGATAACCGCATCTGGCCTGACATGTGATGGAGGATATTACTTAAATTCTACAAGTTCATATCCTGGGTGGACCGGTTATGATAATACGGTTGCCAATGCATGTACAAGTGTTGGAACGGGATATTGGTCGGGGGCGGACAGCTTGACCCGCACGGCGTGTGCAACGGGCCTGACAACCTGTGGTTCGGGTAAATGCGCGAACGAAGCCGATGATTGTGGACGCAAGTTGCATGCAGGGGACAAGGTTATCCACCTGCGCAGCGCGGAACGCACAAGCCCGTCACTGCATGTCAAGGTTGGTGATACGGTGTTCTATGGAAACCTGGTGTCGCCAGTTGATGGAACATTAAAAGTTAAAAATGGAACAAGTACTTATTCGGTTGCAAATGATAATCAATAAGTGCGTAAAAGTTAAGGAAGGAAGAAGTACCGCCGGAAACGGCGGTGCTTTTTTTATAACCTGGGTGCGAAAGTCAAGCACCGGGATGACAAAGGAAGAATAGACCTGGGTCCCGTGGTCAAGCCACGGGATGACAAAAGGAGTATGACCTCGGACCCGAGGTGAAGACGCGGGATGACAAAGGAAGGGGGGCGGGGATGACAAAGGATTTTATGTTTTGAAAAAATGCAAAACCTGGGTCCCGCGGGATTTACCCACAAAAATGTTTTTACATTTTTGCGGGGCCCAAACAAGCCACGGGATGACAAAGGATTTTATGTTTTTGAAGGAAGCCAAACCTGGGTCCCGCGGGATTTACCCACAAAAATGTTTTTACATTTTTGCGGGACCCAAACAAGCCACGGGATGACAAAGGATTTTATGTTTTTGAAGGAAGCCAAACCATGGGTGCGAGGGTTAAAACATGGGACGATAAAGGAAAAATAGACCTGGGTCCCGTGGTCAAGCCACGGGATGACAAGAGAGAGAAAATTGCAATACAGTAAATTCGAACAGAATTTTTGCAAAAAAAAATTCTGTCATTCCGGGGCTTGACCCCGGAACCCAGGTGATATATTCTGATAAATATGAGTTTTGAACAAAAATATTATTACGTTTATATCTTGGCCAGTGGAAAAAATGGTACGTTGTATATTGGCTTTACCGGTAATTTGCCCCAGCGAATATTTGAACATAAAAATCATATCTTGCCGGGTTTTACGGATAAGTATAATGTAGATAAACTGGTTTATTTTGAACGTTTTGAAGATGTGAATATGGCGATAAAACACGAAAAGCGTTTAAAAGAGTGGAAACGAAATTGGAAAAAAGATTTGATAGAAAAATATAATCCCGATTGGTGTGATTTATATGAAGATTTGAATAATTTATTATAAGGCCAAACCTGGGGCCCGCGGTCAAGCCACGGGATGACAATTTTTGTGAAGAAAAATTGAAAAAACAAACCTGGGTCCCGTGGTCAAGCCACGGGATGACAAAGGATGTTATGTTTTTGAAGGAAACCAAACCTGGGGTGCGAGGGTTAAAACATGGGATGATAAAGGAAAAATAGACCTGGGTCCCGCGGGATTTACCCACAAAAATGTTTTTACATTTTTGCGGGGCCCAAACAAGCCACGGGATGACAAAGGATGTTATGTTTTTGAAGGAAACCAAACCTGGGGTGCGAGGGTTAAAACATGGGATGATAAAGGAAAAATAGACC
>JAZNXF010000047.1:0-23151 GCA_045593745.1 Elusimicrobiaceae bacterium
CTTTATAGGTCGGGTGCGAACCCGACAATTTCCTAGCATTGCGCTGTACGTTTTCATTCTTACTTGCAACTCCTGTTGGGCTAACGCCCAACCTATAAGAGCGGGCGGAGTACCCTTTATAGGTCGGGTGCGAACCCGACATTACATAGGTTGTCATCCCCGAGGTAGCGGCCCGCAGGGGCCGGGGATCTTCTTTCTGCCCATTTGATGTTTGTACGTCAGGTTTCACCTGACCTATAATTTCTTTTTGCGTTTGTCCCCGCCGGGAATTTGGTGTTTTCATACATTTTCTCCGTATGTTTTAATTTTCAATTCCTCTGCCTTTGAAAATGCATGTAAAAACGGCTGATGTCTGTGAGTCAATCTCAGTTAACCCAATACACAACAGCCGTAATTTATCGCACAAAACGATAAACATTCGGCACAACACAACTGGCTTGCAATTCCATTTGTGTTGTACCTATATGCAGTTGCTTTTGGACTGAGATTGTACTGATTTAACAGTAATGCGTTTCTTAAACGCTTCCAAAAACAGATAAAATTGTATGTATAGTATAGCAAAAAATGCCCAAACCATGTCATAAAAGAAGGGAGCCGGTTGGCTCCCTTGTTGTTTCTTTACGCCTGATTTTATTTCACACAGGATTTTTTACCGCTGTGTTCACAGCAGTTTTGTAAATCTTCCAGGTCTTGTTCATGCTCCAATTCATCTTCTAAAATTTCACGCACTAAGTGTTCCGTGACAAGGTCTTTACCGGACACCATTTCCAATAATTTCTGGTACACTTCTATGGCACATCGTTCCCCCTGGATATTTTGTGTTAGCAGGGTGAGTGCGTTGGGATCCTGGGGGGCTAAAAAGCCGCAGGTGCTTTCTTTGAGCCACAAATCCGGCGAGATAGACGGCGTGCCGCCTAGTTCAATAATGCGTTTGGCCAGTCTTTCGGCGTGTTCCAATTCTTCCCCGGCGTGTTCGGCTAATTCTTCAGCCAGTACATGGGCCATTTTTCCTTCGGCCACACGCGCCCCAATCCAGTATTGGTAATAGGCCAACCATTCATCACAATAGGCACTGTTAAGTTCTTTGATAAGCGCGTCTAAATTCACTCCCGCGCGGACCACTAATTCTTGTGCTTTCTTTCCCATAAAAAAACCTCCTGTTCTGTATTCCCTTGTGGGGTGGAGTAATACTATAACAAGAAGTTTTTCCTTAAGCAAGGCGAAAAAATAATTAGTTTATGACAGCATTTTATCACCTATTGCCTGGTAAAAATGTGTTTTTTATGAAGCAAATTGAGATGGGTTCACTTGAGCATATAGCACGGCTTCCCATAAGAGATTCTTCCCAGGTTTACACAGGTACTAAACCGCATATAGAACCGTTTCTCCCAGGGATGTTTCTCCATGGTGCCGCACATACAACTTATACCCCATATTTAGCGACATTACCCACAACGGTATTTCCAACATATCCTGGTTTGAATGATAAATGCAAATAGCCATTTTAGGGCGTTGTTTGCGAATCGTTTTTTCAGCTCCCTTGAGCGCATTTAATTCTGAACCTTCTAAATCCATTTTCAAAAATGTCATATCCGAACATTGCGCTACATCATCTATTTTTTCCAGTTCAATTGTAAGTAGTTGTTTGTTTTTTACCAGATCTTTATTCCCGTTGGCTACTTTTTCAATCACAGCTCCTCCCTTTCCGTTGACATAAAATCTTAATGTGTCTTTTTTATGCCATACACCGCAAGTATAGAGATGCAATCTTTCAATTTGCTGATTTTCTATTTTTTTATACGCTAGCGGGTCCGGTTCAAACGCTACAATTTTTTTATATTGGCCGTTTGTTTCTTGTAAAAATCGGGCAATCGTATCCCCGGTAAAGGCCCCGCAATTTACAAATACTTCTTCACTAGACAAATGAATAATATCCTTCGGGAAATATTGATCATGAGGCGTCCCCTCCATATACCAAAAACCGGACTGTCGCTTTTTGATACTGGTCAAAAATAGTTGTTTTGATTTTTCATCTGCCAACGCAGCTACTATTTGCTCAATCTCTTTTTTCTTTCCTGAAAAATACTTCTTCCCATCGGCTTTGGTCTGTCCGAATTGGCTTTCCTGTAAATTCAGGGCACACAGCAACCAAAAGGCAACCGAAAACACCGGCGTATATTCCACCTTATTGACAAAAGTTTCACCCCATTTGGAGTGTCTAATTTTTTGTTTTAGTTCGTATATCATAGCAGTATTGTAGTATTTTGCATAACAGTTGGCAACTATCTTATCTTTTGAAGCAAAACGCCCGGCCGTTTAGGCCGGGCGTTCCTACTTATCCCGAATGGTTTATTTGTCTACTACTTCGGCTTCTACCACGTCATCTTTGCTACCTGTGGCATTGGCTTGGGCCTGTTCGGCACCGGCATTGGGTTGTGCACCTGCCTGCGCACCGGCCGCCGCGCCTTGTTGGGCTTTGTACATGGCTTCGCCTAATTTTTGGCTGGCCTGTAACGCCGCATCCGTGGCGGATTTCATGCGGGCCACATCATCGCCTTTGAGGGCCTCTTTTAAGTCATTTAAGGCCTGTTCAATTTTGCCGCGTTCTTCTTGAGACACTTTATCGCCATATTCTTTGAGGGCTTTTTCGGTCTGGAAGACCACACTGTCGCCCTGGTTTTTGGCTTCAATTACTTCTTTTTGTTTCTTGTCTTCTTCGGCAAATTTTTCGGCTTCTTTCACAAATTTATCCACTTCGGCATCACTTAATTTGTTAGAAGACGTAATGGTGATGTGTTGTTCTTTATTGGTGCCCAGGTCTTTTGCGGTTACATTTAAAATACCGTTGGCATCAATATCAAACGTTACTTCAATCTGCGGCACACCACGCGGGGCTGGCGGAATACCGTCTAAGTCAAATTTCCCAAGCGGCACGTTGTCTTTAGCCATGGGGCGTTCGCCTTGCAAGACGTTAATGGTTACCGCCGGCTGATTATCTGATGCGGTGGAGAACACTTGCGTTTTGCGCACCGGGATCGTAGTGTTGCGTTCAATTAAGCGTGTGCATACACCGCCCAAGGTTTCCAAGCCCAAGGAAAGCGGGGTAACGTCCAACAACAAAACGTCTTTTACTTCCCCGGTTAAAATACCGGCTTGTACCGCCGCACCAATGGCCACACATTCCATGGGGTCAATGCCGCGTTCAATTTTCTTGCCGACCAGTTCTTCCACGTATTTTTGCACAATCGGCATACGGGTCGGGCCGCCGACTAAAATAATGCGGTCAATTTGGCTGGTGGTGAGCCCGGCATCACTTAACGCTTGATTGACGGATTTACCGCAGCGTTTGACAATATCATCTACCAAACTTTCCAGTTTAGCACGAGATAGGCGCATTTCCAAGTGTTTGGCCCCATCGGCTCCGGCCGTAATATACGGCAGGTTGATGTCCGTTTCCATGGTGGTGGAAAGTTCAATTTTGGCTTTTTCGGCCGCATCTTTCAAGCGTTGGGCCGCTTGTTTGTCGTTAGACAAATCAATCCCGGTTTGTTTGCGGAAATCATCGGTCATCCATTTAATAATGGCGTTATCCATATCGGTTCCGCCCAGTTGCGTATCGCCGGAGGTGGCTAATACATCAAACGTACCTTCTTTACCCATTTCCATAATGGTTACATCCAAGGTACCGCCGCCCAAGTCAAAGACCAAGATTTTTTGTTCTTTGCCGGCTTTATCAATCCCAAAGGCAAGCGCGGCGGCCGTCGGTTCGTTTACCAAACGCACTACGTCTAAACCCGCAATACGGCCTGCATCTTTGGTGGCCTGGCGTTGGTTATCGTTAAAATACGCAGGCACAGTAATAACGGCTTTTTCTACCGGTTCGCCTAAAAAGGCCTCGGCATCTTTTTTTACTTTCTGCAAGACGAAGGCGGAAAGTTGCTGGGGCGTAAATTCCTGCCCACGCAAGTTAAATTTATAGTTTTCCCCCATTTTGCGTTTAAAGGCAGTTACAGTACCTTCGGGGTTGGCAATCGCCTGGCGGCGGGCGGGTTCACCCACCAAACGCTGACCGTCTTTGGTGAATGCTACATAAGACGGAAACGCTTTGCCGCCGATAGAACTTCCTTCCGCAGACGGGATAATGGTCCCTCTGCCTCCTTCCATCACAGCCGCGGCTGTGTTAGAAGTTCCTAAGTCAATACCAATAATTTTTGCCATAATACTTCTCCTCTTGTGAAAAATTTAAATTACTTCGTTTCTTCTTGGGCCTGGCCCACTACTACACTGGCCGGGCGTAACACTTGGCCATTGATCATAAACCCCATTTTTACTTCATCTATGACGAGGCCGTCTTTTTCTGCGGGCGCAGGGATCATGGCCACTACTTCCTGGGTGTCCGGGTTGTAGGGTTTATCCGTAACGTCCATTTTCTGGATGCCTTCTGCCTGGAACGCTTTAGTTAGTTCCGTCAAAATCATCCGCATGCCCTCTTGCAAGGCGGTAACATCTTGTGCTTTGTCTTGCAAGGTTTTCTGTTGCCGCAAAAGCACTTCATACATGGGCAACATTTTTAGGGCAAAGTCCTTCTTGCCATAGGCAATTAAGGCCGCTTTTTCGCGCTCGGTGCGTTTACGGTAGTTGTCAAATTCTGCGTACAGGCGGACGTACTGCTCATGGTAATCGGGTTCGGTTTTTGCTTCCGGCTGGGGTTGCGCTTGCTTTTCTGCTTGCGGGGCAACCTGCTCTTCGGCTACTTCTTCCGGCCCGACGGTTTGTTTCTTATTATGTTTACTCATAAATCTTCTTCATCCTCTAGCGGCAGGGCGTTCCAGGTATTCAGGGATGCTTCCAACAACCCGCCTATATAATTGACTAGCGACATCACCCGCGTGTATTCCATATGCTTGGGGCCGATAATCCCTAACATACCTACCGTTTTATCCCCCACGCGGCACGCCGTAGAAACAATACTTAAATTTTTTAGTTCCTGGATTTCATTTTCACTGCCGATACTTACGCTCAAGCGTTTGTTATTTTTATCCAGTTCGGCCAGTTTTTCGTTCAGCAATGAGGAAAACCGATCCCGCTCTTCCACCACGCGCATCATTTGTTTTAAATCTTCGTAATCATCTTCTGTGGTGTTTTCCAACAAGCGGCCAATGCCTTCCACATATAATTCATCCCCGCCGGTTTGGGGTTTTTCCATATCTTTAAGCACTTGTGTGGCAATATCGGCTACCCCGGCTAATTCCCGGTGGCCCGAATGCAAATACTGCCATAAAATCTGCCGCGCTTCTGCTAGCGTATGGCCGGCAATTTCATCATTGATAAACCGGCTTAATACCTGCAGTTTAGCGGGAGAAATTACCTCAGCCGTGCGCACCGGCCAATGGCGTACTGCGCCCGATTCTGTAACAAGCACCGTTAATAATGCCCCGGGGGCCAAGGGAATAAACTCCAACCGCTGGATGCGCTGGTCATCCACTTGCGCGGTATACACAAACCCTGCCGCGCCGGACAACATAGCCAATAAGCGCGATGTTTGCACCAGCATATTGTTCACTTCATGCACGCGGGCATCATACTGTTCTTCAATCAGTTGGCGTTCTTTGGCGGCCATTTTTTGTACGTTGGCCAAATAATCCACGTAATAGCGGTATGCTTTATCCGTGGGGATACGCCCGCCGGAAGTATGCGGTTGGTAGAGGTATCCTTCCTGTTCCAGTTCTGCCATGATATTGCGGATAGTGGCACTGGAAACGTCTTTTAAAACGCCGTCGGCAATCATTTGCGAGCCGACCGGGCGGCGCGTTTCCACATATTGTTGCACTACCCAACGCAAGATTTTTTCTTTGCGTGCTTTGGCAACTTCCGGTTTTAAAATACGCATGATGCTCATCCTCTGGGGGAATTTCCCCATCGTGGAAAGTGCTTTTATTTTAGCACTCTTAATTTCCACCTGCTAGTATTATAAGTAATTATTTTATTTTTGTCAACCCCTTTTTTAGAGTGCTAATTTTAAAACAAAAATCTTCTTATGGTTGCAAAAAACTCTTTGGTAAGGAAATATCACCAAAGAGTTATACTCACGCTATCGTACGTTTACCACGGTTTCTCAAAGCCAGGCCATTGTTGTTTCAGATAATCACATATATCTTCAAAACAAGTGCCACTCCACTCCCCTGTAGGGGACACGGTGGAGTTAATATCGTAGGCCCATGCAGGGCTTTTCTCAGTGCATAGAAAATTTACATAACTACCATAAGAACCCCCACCAATATATATATCTCCATATTCCCGGGATAGTTTTGCTACCTGTGCCGATAAATCTATATCTAGTTCATCCAAGGCATTTACTTCGTTTGTTAATGTGTTATCATAAAAAACCTTTTCATCCGTACCGTGCGCTAACTGATATAACGCCACTGCTTTATGCGCATCTTGCAGAAAAAGAGCAATTTCAGATGCACGCGCTTTTATTACCGCCTTTTGGTACTGCGGCAGGGCTACTGCGGCTAATATACCAATAATCAGCACTACTACTAACAACTCTATAAGCGTGAAACCCCGCCGGGTATTGCTTTTGTTCATACGTTTACCTCTTTTATTTCCTATTGTCATGCTGAAACGAGTTCAGCATGACCTGGTTGTTTTATTTACAATTCGCTCTGCCCCGGGAACGTATACAAAAACGGCTATTACCTTTGGGACTATCTAGGGAACCCAAAAACAACAGCCGTAGTTTGCCCCAAATAGGGCAAACATTCGGCACAAATCCGCGGGGTTATAAGGCCCACAAATTTGTACCTCAAACAGCTGTTTTTGAACCTAGATAGTGCTTGCTGGCAAGCTCTGCGTTTCTTAAACGCTTCCAAAAACAGATAAAATTGTACCTATAGTATAACAAATTTCCGCTGAAAAACAATGCATTTTTTACTTTAAAGCGTGCCTTTTACTATAACAAATATATAAATACTACTAAAATACGGCAATTATTTTGGGGGCTACCAAAGATACTACTCCTGCCAACAAACGCTGCCAACCCATAGGGAAACAAGCAACCCAATTTCTGCGGGCAGTCACAACGCGTATATTTTCTAGTGTAACCCCTTGCAGGATATGCCTAGTTTTTCTATACTACAAATATGATTTATTTTTCCCACCGCGGGGCTAATACAAAACGTGTTCAAAATACGCTGTCTGCTTTTGCCTTGGCCCACCAGCAAGGGGCACGAAATTTTGAATTAGACGTGCATTTATTAACAGATGCAACCCTAGCGGTACATCACGATTACTCCTTATTACAAACTGCCGGAGCAAATGTATTCCTAAAGGATTTATCTGCGCAGGATTTGCACCAGTATCCTTTACGCAATCCTTTTACCCCTTCGCAAGAATATATCCCCTTATTAACCGATATCCTGCCGGAAATAACCCCCCAACTAAATTTATTAAATATAGAACTGAAAAATGACGATAATTGCTACCCGGGGATAGAAAAAATTTTATTACACACCCTGCCGTCCGCTTTGCTGCCGCATGTGTTGTTTTCCAGTTTTGACGTCCCTACCTTACGCCGCTTACGCGCGCTGCTCCCTACGGCCCGCATAGGGCTATTAACACGCGCATTTAATGAGCAGGAAGCCCTGTCTCTAGGGGTGGAAAGCATACACATCAACCATACGCGTTTTTTTCCACAACTAGCCACGGTTTGCCACAAACACAACTGGAAGGTCTATTGCTATACTGTAAACAGTATCCCGCTAGCCAAGCAACTGCAACAACTGGGGGTGGACGGCATTTTTACCGATGATACCACCGTTTTTATAGGACAGTAAAAATCCCCCTTTTGGGGGGATTTTTAATAACCTTCAGAACTTTCTTCGTAGTCACTACTTTGAGCCGTTGTGGTATTTTCAGAAGGCCCTTGTTGCATGCCATAATATTCATCCGGCGTGTAACGTTTGGGCTTTTTCCACAACCGTTTTTCATTTTTGTAATCTTTGGCAGCGTATTCACCCGGGATTTTGGGTTGTTGCCGTTTGTCAAAAAAGTATACATTCGGATCTGTTTGCGGATAGGCATTAAATATATAATCGGACTCATAATTGGGTTGCGCTTCGCGGCGTTCTATTTCAGCAGCATGGGCGGCATCTTCTTGGTAATCTTCTTTGGTTAAATAGATTTTTTTAGCAGGTTTTTGCTGGCGGTTTTTTGACGAACAAGCCGTCAACACACCCAGACAAAAAACACAACTTACCAGTAAACAAAATGCTTGTTTCATAAAGTCCTCTCTTTTGAAAGTACCATATTTTCCAGCAGGACTGCAAGTGTTACCGGGCCTACCCCCCCCGGAACAGGGGAATAGTTAATTCCCCGCGCCTGCAAGGCAGAAGGGTCCGCATCTCCGGTAAGTTGATTGTTATGCCAATTTGTAGAAATATCTATTACAGTGGCCCCCGGTTTAAGCCACTGCGCTTGTACCAACCCTACAGAACCGGCAGCCGAACAGATAATATCCGCATCTTGCACGGCACGCGGCAAATCGGTTTGGCGGTGGCAAATTTTAACAGTAGCATTTTTGCAAGTGAGTAAATGCGCCAATGGGCGGCCTACCGTAGAGGAGCGGCCGATAACAGCCACTTCTTTGCCGGTTAAGTCCATCCGGTAAAATTCCAACAATTTAATCACAGCCATAGCAGTACACGGTACAAAACCAGGAAGCGTGTTTATTTCTTGCCACGTTTTACACAAAAATAAATTTCCCATATTGATGTTAGACATACCGTCTACATCTTTTTGCGCGGCCAAATGCGCGGCATAATTGGTAGCGGCCAAGTGTAAGGGCAAGGGGCGCGGGATTAAAATAGCATCGGTATTTGTATCGGCAGAGAGGGTTTGAACAAGTGTTATAAACTCTTGCGCCGGGGTTTGCGGGGTTACTTCAAAAAGTTTAGTGGTAAGACCCATTTTATCTGCGGCGGCAACTTCTTTTTTTAAATACACATATGCCCCATAATCATCAGCAGATCCGATAGCCGCCAATGAAATAGGGCGGCCAATTTTTTGGCGTACGGCCGCGGCCCTTTGGGCTAAAGGAGCGCGGATTTGTTGGGCCAGTATTCTACCTTCTAAAATCATAGATATATTTTAGCAAATATAAAAGCATAATCAAAAATACGGCTCAAGAGAACAGGCAGCATTTAAAACAGCAATTCCCCAGGTTCAACCTGGGGAATCGGTTATTTATCACACGAAGTATTTATTTAATTTCACTGGTGCAGTGCGGGCAGCGGGTGGCCTCAAGGGCAATTTCGCTACAGCAGAACGGACATTTTTTGGTGGTCGGTTCAGCAGCCGGGGCCGGGGCAGGTTTGTTTAGTTTGTTAATCCCTTTAATCAGGATAAAAATACAAAACGCCACGATTAAGAAGCTAATCACCGCATTTAAAAATAATCCCAGGTTTAATGTAGTAGCACCGGCCTCCTGTGCAGCCGCCATGGTGGCAAAATTGCGCACGCCGTCTTTGCCGGCTTTAATGACCACAAACCAGTTAGAAAAATCCACCTTTCCTAACAACAACCCCAGTGGCGGCATCAACACATCAGCTACCATGGAGTTTACAATTTTAGTAAACGCGCCACCAATGATGATACCAACAGCCATATCAATCACGTTGCCGCGCATGACGAATTGTTTGAATTCGTTAATTACGTTTTTCATTTATTTCTCCTTTATTAAATTTACCGCTCGTAAAAGCGGCGTATACAAATCGTTTTCGGCCGGGTAAGAAATTTCTTCCCGATGGGTATGCTCCGTAAACACAACAGGCGCATTTGTTATCACACACAAGGGGCATTGTTCGTTGGCTTCTCCCATTAATAAAGCGGCTGAAGTGGCCAAACTGTCTGCTACGTTTACAAGCGTGGTTTTCAGTTTTTTACCAAAAATATCGGCCTGCCCGCGCAAGTCCTTGACGCCTTGAAATCCGGCATACCCTACTGCCGCGGCAATTACCCCTGCACGCAAAGGCAAAATCATACTGTCTGTAATCACAATACCCAGGTTTTGTATGTTCCAGGCCTGCCGCAAGGCAGTGCGTAACTCCTCTGCGCAAGCGTAACAATCCGGCAGTGTAATTAGTTTACCATCGGCATTACTTTCATCTACACCGCCGTTGGTCATCACCATACCGTCTTTAATAGTTAAAAACGCAAGGGGCGTTTTAAGCACACGTTGGCTTACTTGCTTAATAAGTGTTTCTTTTTGGGCTGGGCTTGTATACGGTACGGTATTGCCTTTCCAAAGAGCAATTACTTTTGAAGAAACCGCTACTAAAGTATTTTCTTGTACCGCCGGAATAAAACGAACCACAAAAGAAGGCAAGTCCTCCTTTTCTTTAAACACATCTGTGTGAATGGCTGTTAATTGCATACTTACTTAAATGGAGCCACAAAACTGCGCATTACTTCACTCGCCAAATACAACCCCTCTGTAGTTAATTTTACCTTTTTATGCTCCTGGGTGAGAAGCCCTTTTTGAATATGCTTTTCAATTTCTTTGCCAAAATAGTGACGCTGTATTTCGGTAAGTTCTATTCCGCCCAACATTCTAAAAGCAAGCATAAGTTTTTCACCTTCTTTGGCCTGCCCGGTTAATTTTTCGGTAAATACAATGGGGGTTTTGCCATGTTCTAAATCAAAAATATATTCCTCCAGCGACGGCGTATTTTGCTTGCGCTTGCCTAAACGGTAAGAAGCCGCCGCACTGCCTAAACCAATATATTCTCCATATTGCCAGTAGTTTAGATTGTGTAACGATTCCTTACCGGGAAGGGCATAGTTAGAGATTTCATAATGATGATACCCATGGGCACATACTAGTTCATGGGTTTTTTCCAGCAGAACACGCATTAAATTTTGGTCACACACTACGCCGCGCTCAAAAAACGGAGTGCCCTCTTCAATTTGTAAACCATATACGGACAGATGCTCCGGCCGCAAATCTAGTAGCCGCTGCAAACTATCTGTAAAACTGGTGAGCGTTTGGCCAGGAAGCCCGGCCATTAAGTCCACATTGATATTTTCAAACCCGCTTTGGCGGGCGGCTTGAAAGGCCTGCGTGAATTGTTCTGCCGTATGGATACGGCCCAATGTTTTAAGTTCTGCATTATTAAAACTTTGAAGGCCGATACTTAACCTGTTAAAGCCGAGTGCGCGCAACGTGTCTGTTTTGGCGGGGGGTAAACTTTCCGGGTTGGCTTCAAAAGTGCTTTCTTGAAATTGGGAAATTGGACAGAAATTTTTACGGATAATTTTCGCCAAACGGTACATTTGCCCCTCATTTAAAATACTGGGGGTTCCCCCGCCCACATAGAGCGTATTGCATCCGGTTTCTTTGTATAGAACGGCCTCATGGGCTAGTGCGCCCAGATAGGCATCAATTTGGGATTCTTGCCTAGGAAAAGAAGCAAAATCGCAATAATTACATTTGCGTTTACAAAAAGGAATGTGAATATATAACCCGCGGTTCATGCTTGTTTGCGTTGGGCTTGGTAATTAAGATAGGCCAAAATAAAGGGATCCAGGTCACCGTCCATGACCAAGTTAATTTGGCTGGTTTCGTACCCACTGCGTAAATCTTTCACCAACTGATACGGCATAAACACGTAGGAGCGGATTTGGTGCCCCCAGGCAATTTCCCCTTTTTGCCCATAGCGTTTTTCGGCTTCTCCGCGTTTTTTATCCATCTCCAGTTCATAAAGTTTGGCTTTTAACATCTTCATCGCAGTTTGGCGGTTTTGCAGTTGGCTACGTTCAATACGGCAGGAAACCACGATGCCGGTAGGTTTATGAAGCAAGCGAACGGCACTTTCTACTTTGTTTACGTTTTGACCGCCATGGCCGCCCGCGCGGGAAGTTTCCAGTTCTATATCACTTTCCGGAATTTCTATGTTAATATCTTCATCAATATCCGGCAGTACATCACACGAAGCAAAAGAAGTATGCCGCCGGGCATTGGCATCAAAAGGGGAAACACGCACCAAACGGTGTACGCCGTTTTCTCCTTTTAAATAGCCGTATGCAAAAGGGCCTTCCACCATAGCAGAAAGCGTTTTGATGCCGGCTTCGTCGCCGGGTTGGGAATCCAAAATAGAAAATTTAAAACCATGTTGTTCGGCCCACCGGGTATACATACGTACTAACATTTGGGCCCAATCGCATGATTCCGTACCGCCGGCCCCGGCATGAATAGTTAAAATGGCATTTAATTTGTCATTGGGTTCAGATAAACGGATCTGTCCTTCTTTTTGGGCCACTTGTTTTTCAATGTCATCCAAACTGGCAAAAAGTGCATTCAGTTCCGTTTGATCCTGCATTTCTTTGCACAGTTCAAACAATGCCTGGGCGTCTTCGGTTTGTTTTTGTAAACGGGAAAATGTATCAATAGCCGTTTTCAAAAAATCTATTTGCCGGCTTACTTCTTTGGCTTTTTGGGTGTTGTTCCAAAATTCCGGAGCAGCAGAAATTTCCTGTAAGTTAGCCAGTTCTTGTTTTTTTTGTTCTACTTGATCAATCTCTTTAATTTTATTTACACGCCCGGTTAGTTCTTCAATTTTTTGGGCTACATCTTTAAATTCTATATTATTCATAAAAAAATACCGCTGTAGAAATACCGATTGTAAAAAAAAGCAAGGCACATACCCAGGCAAACCAGTCCCCCCACTGGGTATAAAAGGTGCTGCTATCCCGCACAGATAACGGCACAGAAACGTATAAGATATCTTGGGTGAACAAATCGGATTGCTTTACAATGTGTCCGTGTACATCAATATAAGCAGAAAACCCTGTGTTTGCCGCACGCAAGACAGGGCGGCCGTTCTCAACGGCGCGCAATACATTCACCGCTAAATGCTGGTAGGGAGCGGCTGTTTTAAAAAACCACGCATCGTTGGTAATGTTTACAAACAACTGGGCCCCCGATTGGTTTTGGGTACGCCAAAGCTGGGGAAAAAGAGATTCATAACATACGGTAGTGCCTATTTTTATTCCTCCAGCATCTAATAGGGGTTGTGCGGCCGGGCCTGGCACAAAGGAACCTAACGCCCCCAATACTTCTAAATTACCAAATACTTTTTGGATCAACGGCTCAAAAGGAATAAATTCCCCAAAAGGGACTAATTTTTTTTTCCGATATGCAGAAAGTGCTTGCGTATATGGGGACATCAAATAAGCCCCCACATACTGCATTTGGTCACTTTCAAAAATATTGGAACCTATAATTTGGTAGGAATTAGAAGTTTCTCCTATCTGCTTAAATAAATTAAAATATCGCTCCTCCCCTAGAGAACCGGGGACTACGCTTTCCGGCCAAACGGATAAGTAAATATTTTTATCCGCCAAGGATTCCCCCATTTGGGTAAGGGTATGTGCAATTTCTTCTTCATACTCGGGTGTCCATTTCTTGTACTGGTCTATATTGGGTTGCAAGAGAGCTGCCTGCACATTTAAAAGGGAATGCGCGTGAAAATGCAAATGACGTGCTTGGCGTTTGTCCTGTTGGTATTTACCAAAGCCAAACACAATAGCAAACATACACACTCCCAAAAAGAGTTGCCAAAGCCCTTGTTTTAAACCAGGCAATGCAAAACAACACCCCACACTGGCCCCTACAAACGCAAGCACAAAACTAATGCCGTACACTCCCAAATAAGAGGCCACATAAAGAACTTCAGGTATATTCCATTGGGTATACCCTAGCATGATCCATGGGAAACCTAACCCATAGAAAGCAATCGTTTGGTGGATCCATTCCAAGGCCACCCATCCGCAAGCGGCTAACAAGGGGAAAAAGGCCCCGGTGCGTTTTAAAAAGAAACAGGCCCCGCCAAAAATGGCAAATTGTATAGCCAGTAGGGCAGATAACCCTAACCACGCTCCCCCGGCTTGCCAGGAAGATAACCCCCCTCCATACACACAGGTATAATAAACCCAGGATAAAATCCCGGCGTTGCACAAAAAACCGGTAAACCAACCGTAGAAAACAGATGCCCGCCAACTTCGTATGTAACCAATTCCGCAAATAAAAGGGGCTAACACAAACCAGCCGGCAAATCCGTGAGAAAACTGCGGATAACTGGCTATAAACAGCCCCGCGGTGGCACAAGCCCCCAACAAAAACAGCAGTAAACGGCCTGTACCCAAAAGAATTTGGGTCAGGCGTTTACAGAAACTATTTACTGCTGAAGGGGATTGCGTCATAGAAGTTAATAAGCAATTTTACAGGTGCGTTTTTTACATACAGCATGTGCCGAGGGACTGCATTCTTTTTCGTTGGAAGCAGTATCCGGGCAGGTTTTCGTACCAAAGGAAGTATTGTTCAGCGCATCAAAATCCGTAATGTAATTTACGTTGATAGCAGTAACTCCTTTCGGGCCAATGGTACATCCGCAGGGATCTTTATCTACGATAATACAATCCTCATCGGTTGTGCATGCAAACACACGGTTGATCCGGTTTTTGCGTTGGGCCGCTTTGGCGGCTTGATCGGCTTCTTTTTTCTTTTCCGCCAGTTCTTCTTGGGTAAGACGCGGCACGGATACTTCAATGGGCTGCTTATGGCTCAAGAGCAAGGGAATAGATACAAGGATTACTCCCGAACAGATAAGTAACCAGGTGTTTCTTATTATTTTTTTCATTGGTTGGCTCCACAACATTTCTTATATTTTTTTCCGCTTCCGCAAGGACAGGGGTCGTTGCGGCCAATTCTCTTTTGCACCGGTTCCCGGTCTGCACGGTCCGGGTTTTTAGCCGCGGCGGCTTGTGCGCGCTCTGCAGCGGTTTGCCGGGGAGGAAGTTGTAAGCGGAAAATATAGCTCACCATCAAATCGCGGATACGGTTAAGCATAGATGCATACAACTTATAGGACTCTTTTTGATACTCTATCAGCGGGTCTTTTTGGGCATAGCCGCGTAAACTGACACTATTTTGCAGTTGGTCCAATTCATATAAGTTTTGTTTCCAAGCCGTATCAATAATTTGCAATAAAAGCATGCGTTCTACTTCGCCAAAATCAATGCCTTGTTCGGCAAAGTAGGTAGTCCGTTGGGCATAGAGGTCTTTAATGGTGTTCATGATGTCGTGCACGAGTTCTTCTTGCGATTTTTTGCCTACGGTTTGCTCGTTTAGTTCAAACGGTAAGGGGAAAAAGCGGTGCAACCCCATATTCAACGCACCAAAGTCGCTTCTTTGCGGATGTTGTGGATGGTAATACTGCTCCACCAGTTCATCCACAATTTCTTCCATCATTTGGTGGGATTTATCGGCCATATTTTCCCCATCTAAAATGGCGTTACGCAAATTGTAGATAGCGGTACGCTGTTGGTTCATTACTTTATCATAATCCAACAGTTGCTTGCGAATATCAAAGTTTCGCCCTTCTACCATACGTTGCGCTCCTTCAATTTGGCGGGTCATTAAACGTGATTCTATGGCTTCGCCCTCTTTCATTCCCATGGTGGACAGCAACGATGCAATTTTTTGGGAATTTGCAAACAGACGCATCAGTTCATCATCCAGCGAAATGTAAAAACGGGAAGAACCCGGGTCTCCCTGCCGTGCACAACGCCCGCGCAACTGGTTATCAATGCGGCGGCTTTCGTGGCGTTCACTGCCGATAACATGCAAACCTCCCAAGGCCACTACTTCATCTTGTTCCGCTTGTTCGGCCGGATTTCCACCTAGCACAATGTCCGTCCCGCGCCCGGCCATGTTAGTAGCAATCGTTACCGCTCCTTTGCGCCCGGCCTGGCTAATAATTTGGGCTTCCATTTCATGATATTTAGCATTTAATACTTTATGGGGAATCCCTTTTTGGCGAAGCATATGGCTTAACTTTTCGGATTTTTCAATACTGCGCGTACCCACTAACACAGGGGCCCCTTTTTTCCACAATTCTTCTACTTCATCCACAATAGCATTAAATTTTTCCCGTTCGGTCAAATACACCAAATCGGGATAGTCAATGCGTTTAGAAGGCCGGTTTGGGCGGATTTCCACTACATCCAATTTGTAAATCTGCCAAAACTCGTTGGCCTCTGTCATAGCCGTACCCGTCATACCGGAAAGTTTTTTATACAGTTTAAAGAAGTTTTGAAACGTAATAGTAGCTAATGTCTGGTTTTCTTCTTTGATTTGCAACCCTTCTTTGGCCTCTACGGCTTGGTGAAGGCCGTCACTCCAGCGGCGGCCGGGCATCAAACGCCCGGTAAATTCGTCTACAATAATTACTTCACCGTCTTTGACCACATAATCCACATCACGTTCATAGAGGTGGTGTGCGCGTAACGCCTGGTTAATGTGGTGAACCCACTCGGATTGTACATCATCATACAAATTGGGAACATTTAAAAACTTTTCGGCCTTGGCAATCCCTGTATCGGTAAGGGTGGCCGTGTGGGCTTTTTCATCAATGATAGCATCTACCCCTTCATCTAAATTGATGCCTTCGTACTTGGCCTTCACTTCGTCTTTTTCAGTAATCAAACGTACTTTTAGGGAAGGAATTAAGCGGTTGACGATATAGTATTTGTCCGTGCTTTGTTCAGACGGACCGGAAATGATAAGCGGCGTGCGGGCCTCATCAATTAAAATAGAGTCCACCTCGTCTACAATACAATAGTTCAGCGGGCGTAACACCAGGTTCCCTTTTTCATCCGGCACGCGGTCATTTTGAAAGCGTAGCACACGGTCCTTGCGGTTAATAACCATATTGTCACGCAAGTAATCAAAACCCAGTTCGTTATTGGTTACATAGGTAATATCTTTTAAATACATTTCGCGGCGTTGGTCATTATTCATGTCATGCCCGATAAAACCTACGGTTAATCCTAAAAATTCGTGAATAGGGCCCATCCATTGGCGGTCACGCCGGGCCAGGTAATCGTTTACCGTAACCACATGCACCCCTTTGCCGGTAAGCGCGTTTAAGTAAGCAGGAAGTACGGCTACCAGTGTTTTTCCTTCCCCGGTGCGCATTTCCGCAATTTTTCCTTGATGCAGAACAATACCGCCTAACAGCTGCACATCGTAAGGACGCAAGCCGATTACACGCTTAGCGGCTTCACGCACTACTGCAAAGGCCTCGGATAAAATATCATCCAGCGTCTCGCCTTTGGCAAGACGGTCTTTAAATTCTTGTGTTTTGGCCTTTAATTGCTCATCTGTTAGCACTTCCATCTGCCCCGACAAAGCATTGGCCTGGTCTACATAATGTTGAATTTTTTTTAAATCACGTTCGCTTTTAGTTCCAAAAATTTTATTTATTACAGTTTGAATCATACAAATGTCCTTTCCATATTAAAATAAGAATGAGAAACAACGCCTGTGGTTTATTCTGCTACTGGTTTTTTGTGCTTGGTTTTAATTTGTAAATTGGGCGTTTGTTGTGTTTGTAATTCTAAAATACTTGTTTTAACTTTTTGTTGGGCCGCCAGTAAGGTTTGCTGGGTTAATAATTGTATTTGTTCTCCGGGTGCGCTATGTAACTGGCGCAAATCCTGCTTTAACAACGAAATGGCACGGCGGTAGCGGTTGTTTAACTGCTGTTGTTGCGCGGCGGTTAATTGTACGTCTGTAGAAACGGTATTTTTTTTCTGCTGATACTGCTTTAGCAGATCTTCTTTTACTTGTACGCTAACGGCCCACATGCGTGCATACACTTGGGGCAAGGTTTGTTGGGCAAATTCTTGCGCGGAAACACCCGCCTGCTCATTACCTACCTGTGCATACAATAAGGCACGCTCATATCGCCGGGTAAGCGCATCTAACAAGATAGAATTTTCAAAATTGCGTACCAATGCAATTAAAGTATAGCGGTTTTCTAACGTATCCGGCAGTTGCTTTTTGGCATAGGAATCAATTACCTGGTCCACCAGTTGCTTAATTTGGGGCCTTTCCTGTTGGGCGGCCATTAACTGGGGATTGTATTGGGTAAAAACATCCGTAACGGCTTGGCGCGTGAGCGTTTGCTGTGCGTACAGAGCCGATGAGAGTGTTACTGTGGCAACTAAAAATAAACCGCGTTTCATAAAATGCCCTATTTTTATTTTACTATATTCTATATACGCACGCGTAGTTTTTTGCTATACCTTAGGTACAATTTTATCTGTTTTTGGAAGCGTTTTAGAAACGCGGGACCAGAAAAGGTACCTTGCAAAAAGTTGCCGATATATACCCAATACGATTGCTGAAAAAATAGGCACTTCCTTAGAAAAACAAGGGGGATCCAACGGAGGAGAGTTTTAAACATAAACCAAATTCCCCGGGTTTTAGCCCGGGGTTTTTGCATGCTAAATTTGCATATTCTACTTCGTTTTCAATACTTCTTTAATAATTTTTTCCGCTTGGCGGTCCATTTCGGCGCGGTCGGCAGGGTCGTGGTCATCCATCCCCGATAAGTGTAGTGCCCCATGCGTTACATACATGAGCATTTCTTGCAAAATGGTATGATTAAACTGCTTGGCGTTTTTACGCGCCACCGGGTAGCAAACAAAAATATCCCCAAAGCCCCACGGCTCCCCGGGCGGAAGTATTTCCGGCCGCGGGTTATTAAAAGAAATAACATCTGTAACATAATGGTGGTTTAAATATTGTTTGTTCACACGCAAAATTTCCGGCTCATCCACAAAAATAACATTTACTTCTATATTTTGCCGAGCAAACTTTTTAAGGCCTTTTTCCAACGCGCGCACATATAACCCGGTGCGGTGTAAATAGTTGGGAATATCCGTATTATAAAAAATATGGGCTTGCATACGCAGGTTAGAGAGTTTTAAAACTTATTTTTCCCACGCGGGATGACAATAATGCCGGATGGGTCAATATAATAGGTTTGGGAATCTTTTTCTAAGTCCAGCCCAATGGTTTGTTTGGGGGCAATGGTGTTAAAGCGGTCCATAATGACTTTTTTTAGTTTACAACCGGCTTTAATTTCACAATTATCCATAATCACGCACCCTTCCAGTTCAGCCCCTTCACCAACAATCACACTGTCACTAATTACGCAATTTTTGATTTTTGCTTTGGGGCTAATTACACAACCGTCCCCAATCAAAGAGTTCGTAACACTTCCTCCTAAAAACTTGGTAGGCGGTACACGATGTAACGTAGTGCTGATGGGCCATTGGGGATTATTTAAATCCAACTTAGGTTTTGCACCTAGTAAATCCATATTGGTCTGCCAGAAGGATTCAATCGTTCCCACGTCGCGCCAGTATCCTTGTTCTTCATAAGGTTTTGCACCGGGCAACTTTTGGCTTTGAAAATTATATGCATAGGTGCGGTAGTCCGTCAAAATTTTAGGCAAAATGTGTTTGCCAAAATCCAAGGCAGGGGTATCGGCAAACCGTTTTTGAAGAACCTGCAACAAGGTATCTGCATTAAAAATATAGTTCCCCATAGAGGCATACGCAAATTGGGGATTGCCCGGGATGGGTTTTGGATGAGCGGGTTTTTCATCAAATTGAATAATGCGCCCCTTATCATCCGTACCCAACACACCGAAGGCGGTTGCGGCCGCTAACGGAACGGTATTAGCGGCGACGGTAACGTCTGCCTTATTTTTTAGGTGAAAGTCAATCATCTGCCGCACATCCATGCGGTAAATATGGTCTGCCCCAAAAATGGCAACCAAGTCCGGCGCAAAATCTTTTACTAAATTGATATTTTGCCGCACGCTGTCTGCCGTACCGCGGTACCAAATTTCCCCCAAACGCATTTGCGGCGGAACGCAAGTTAAAAAATGGTCCGCCACAATTCCTTCTGTACGCCACGTGGTGCGTAAATATTCAATTAAACTTTGGGATAAATACTGCACGAGTACATACGACGAAAAAATACCGGAATTTACAAAATTGGATAATACAAAATCCACAATACGGTATTTTCCCCCAAACGGTACAGACGGTTTGGAGCGGTCCTTCGTTAGCGGGTAGAGGCGTTCCCCTTTGCCGCCAGCCATAATCATGCCAAGTACTCTCATGCGGGTCCCCTTGTTAATTATGCCGCCCCGAGCGGGAGTTGTTTGTTTAGTGCTTCAAACGCTTCCCAAGCCCAGGGCATTTTTTCTTTTACAATGTTAGCAATGACGTCTGCATATACACGGATTTCATACTGGGCATGTCCGTCCATACGCAGGCATAAAAAGTTAAACAAACTACGCGCGTTTACGCTCCAGTAAAACTGTGTATACTGGCACACAGGCAGTACACCGCGGGCCATTTCACGCGCCACGCCGGCTTCAATAAGTTTATGGTATGACCTGTAAGAGGCCTCAATGCTTTCTTCATAAATTTTACGCAAGGCGGCCTGGTCTAAACTGGACGTTGCCACCGAGCCCTGTTTGTTTTTAGTATCTTGCCCGCGGAATTGGGCGGGGATGTAAAATTCATCTTTCACTTCCGTGTAACGCGCGCTTACTTCATTATACGAACCCCAACGGTGGCGCATCCACTGGCGCGCCACATAAATGGGACAGCAAATATGAAACTGGAAATAACAATGTTCAAACGGCGTATGGTGTGCGTGTTCCATTAAGTATTTAATTAAGCGTTTGTCTTGTTCCGGCCCTTTAGATACCGCACCAAACGATACACGCGCGGCTTGCACGGCACGGTCATCACCGCCCATAAAATCAATCAGGCGAACAAAGCCCTTATCTAAAACGTCAATTTTTTCAGTTGATTGTGCCACAGTTGTTTCTCCTACAATTATTTTAAAATCTCTACAATCCGGCTGGTTCCGTCAGGTAAAACCTCGGCAGAGACAAGGGATGTGTCTGTGCAGGTCGTGTCATACAAAACCCCATCTAACTCTGCCGTTTGGATAACCTGCAAAGCACCGTTTTGGTAGTTTAGCAAATGGATTTTCCCGCCCCGGTATTGGCCGAATGTTTCTGACAGTAACCCCAATTTTGTGCCGTTCTCCACGGCGGCCAATGTGGCCTTACCGTCTTTATCATACGCTTGCAACGCCGGGTAAAATTTAAGAATTTGTTGTTTGTATTGTACGCGCAACGGCGAAGAACCAAAAAGATCCTTGCTTTCGGCTGTTTTCCCATTTTCTAAAAACATGCGCAAAGCCCCATTAGGCGCGGTAATAATTAAATTATCCTGTTGGGCCTGCACCACCGGATAATAAGCCAATCCGCTTAACCAATGGTGCCGCGTGTTAAACTTGGCCCCGCTAGGTACAAACTTATTTTTTTCAAATACAAGTTCGTGCGCGTTTCCGGGGTTATCCCCCAATACAAACGGACGTTGCGCCCAGATTTTTTTGTTTGCTCCACACCCCAGTTCTTTTACATAATAAGCCAAGGTTTCAGTTTTTGTCAGTTGGCCATGTTGGTTTTCCAGCACCCAAGTAGTCAGGCGGTTTTGGGATTCTTCCAATACCGCCACAAAAATTTGTGCTAACCCCGGTTTAACGCTAGCAGCCGATACTGAAAGGCCCTTTTTACCAACCGGCAGCATATACGCTAGTTGTGGAGTAAACGCCCCCTCTTGCGTGCGGGAAAACACAGTAATTTTGCTTTCCGAAGAAAGGGTGATTATGTTTTTTGCCCCCGGCGCAGTAACATCCGCCTGCGTAATCCCAATTACTTCTTGTGCAAGCGGGGCAGAGGTGGTATAGGCCAAATTGCCGGCTTTGGTTGGTGCGGCGGCAAAAGCCGCTTGGGCAGGAACCGCCGGGGCAATTTCCTCCCACACGGCTTGTTTGCCCACCGTAACTCCTTTCGTATCGGTTAATTTCCCTACTACATAAAGGGGATGCACTTCGGTAACGGTTCCGGCGGCAGAATAGTGATAAATTTCACCTAGGTTTTTGCCGGTTTTAGGATTGGTGAGCGGTTCGCTAGACACAATTACTTTAAACGTACTTCCCTTCACAGGGGCCGTTTTCTCATCAGAAATATCTAAATATATGTTCTGTCCATCAATACGAACCACACTCATCTGCGCTTGGGCGCAGAGTGGTAACAATACGGCTACAGCCAACCAACTAAACCATTTTTTCATATAATAATTGTATAGCATTTTTGAGGGGGTTTCACAATGAAAAAAAATTTTGCGGATTTGGTAGAAACATTTGCTATTTTGCGCGGGCCGAACGGATGCCCATGGGATAAAAAACAAACGCACGAAAGTTTAATCAATAATATACGCGAAGAAAGCGAAGAACTGATAGCCGCCATTGAAAAGAAAGACCCCGCTAACATGCAAGAAGAACTGGGAGACGTACTTTTGCAGGTATTATTGCACGCGCAAATTGCCAAAGAAGAAGGCCTGTTCACGATTGATGACGTAATCCAAGGTCTTTACGACAAACTACACTACCGCCACCCACACGTATTTGGAAACGTAAAGGCAAAAAGCCCGCAAGAAGCACTAGCCGTGTGGAAAGAAATGAAACGAAAAAGCCGGGAAGGGAAATAATTTCTTCTGCAAAAAGCCCCTTCCGGGGCTTTTTGACTGATCTTTCTTTATTTAATATTCTGAGCTGTTCCATCCCTGAGATACCAAACTATCACACAGTTGCTTACCATAAGGATATTCAGCGAAATAATAGCAATTTTTGCTTCTGCCTTCTGGCACGAGAATAATTGTTAGTACATACTCCGTAGGATTACGTACTTTCCCTTGCTTGTGACGTTCCGCATCCAAGCGGCAATCCCGGCCCACACAACCTGCTCCAAATATAAAATCCTCACTGTGACAACTGTAAGCGTCACAAGTCAACATCCCACTTATATCTACGGATGTTTGAACAGCGCTAGTTCCCATAAACGAGATATCTTTTCCATCCTCTAGGCCATGTTCTAGCGTATACATATCCAGGGCCTGCACTAACGTATGAAGCACATTAATTGCCTCTGTGACGCGCGCTTTTTCCACGGCTTTTTGATATTGCGGCAATGCTACCGCTGCTAAGATTCCAATGATTAATACGATCACTAGCAGCTCAATAAGCGTAAAGCCGATATGCCCGCTATACCCCGCATACCGCCCCTGCGGGATGACGGAGCGGGCGGTAAACCCACCGTGGGTCGTTCTCCTCGCCCCTTGAGGGAGAGGATGCCCGCTAGGGCAGGT
>JAZNXF010000048.1:0-5489 GCA_045593745.1 Elusimicrobiaceae bacterium
GGCGGTAGCCCAACAGGAGCCGCAAGCAAGTTGTGGGATACTTGCCACAAAGCCGGGAATTTGTCGGGTTTGCACCCGACCTATAAAGGGCAGAGGGGTTTTACGCTTATTGAACTATTAGTAGTTGTTCTTATCATTGGCATATTAGCCGCCGTGGCCCTGCCGCAATACCAAAAAGCCGTTAAAAAAGCACGGTTGGCCCAGTGGAATGTAATGTATGACGCAGGCCGCAAAGCCATAGAGGCCTACCTCTTGGAAAACGGTTTCCCGGAAAGTGGAAGCGTAAAATTGACGGGCAAAAATAGAGTCGGTACAATTGAAATGCCGGGCAATTGCGATATTGATGATGTATTTTGTTATACGTCGGCTGGAGGCATAACGGCGGAGTGTTGGCCTGATTTATGTGGGATAAGCATATGGAGTCGTGCCAATGCAGATGGTACGCCAGGAAATACTGCTTTGGATGGCGCTTATGTATCCCTTAATATTTCACAGAGTGGCGATTGGGTTGAAGACGGAGATGGAAAACCTGCATGCGAATGGGTAGTACGTAAATCTAATTTTTCAGTATATGACTGGATGAGAGAGACCTGTGAAGAAGACTACGGGGTTACCTTACCAAATCCAATCAAAGAAGAGGAGTAAGTTATTTTAAAACAAAGGCCCCCTCAGATTAAGCGGGGGCTTTTAATCTTTTATTTCCCTTCGTGGTATGCTTGTTCAGTATTCACGTTCCAAAGGGCACTTTTGTCTGTTGGGTGGTGTAAAATCGCATCCACCGCTTCAAAGGCCGTCACCATGGAATGGTCCATATTGTTATAGCGGTGCTGGCCGTTGCGGCCCACGCAGTACAAATTCTCCACACTGTTTACATACTGAATTAGCGCGTCAATATCCCGGTACGTGTCAAAATACGCCGGGTAGGCCTTTTTAACGTGTTCGCGGTGGGAAGAAAGCACGCGCGTGCTTTCTGTAATCATGCCGATTTGCTTTAGTTCCCGCACCGCCAGTTGGGTGGCTTGTTCGTCGGTCAGGTTCCAAAAGTCGTCTCCTTCGCGGCAGAAGTATTCTAATCCTACAAACACCGTGTGTTCTACATCACGCACCATATAGGGGGACCAGTTATTAAAAATTTGGATGCGCCCCATTTTTACTCCACTGTCTTGCACATAAATCCAGCAATCAGGGATATTGTTTTGAAAAGTTGGAATTTTGGTGTTATTAGGCAGGGCCAGTTTGTCTACTAACAGCCCGACGGTTACAAAATCCCGGTACGGTAGTCCGTGGGCAATTTGTTCAATGGTGGGCGGAACTTCGCCAAGGCCTTGTACTAGGTCTTTAAGCGGCATGGAAGAAATTACAATATCTGCCGGAAAAGTTTCTTCACCTGCCAGTACGGCTGTGATGCGGTCTTTTTCGCGCACAAAACCGGTCACCGGGCAGTTGTATTTTACCGTGCCGCCTTGCTGTTGGATTTTGTCAGCCACGGCAGTCCACAGTTGCCCGGGGCCGTATTTGGGGTAGTAAAATTCTTCAATCAAAGAGGTTTCTTTTTGGCGCGGAGTGGTGTGTAATACCCGTTGGGCCAGGTCCTTTAGTACCGCAGTAACAGACAGCCCCTTTACACGTTGCGCGCCCCAATCGGCAGAAATATCTTTTGGCTGGCGGCCCCATAATTTTTCGGTATACCCTTCAAAAAACATACTGTATAGTTTTCTGCCAAAGCGGTTTATATAAAAATTTTCCAAGGACGTTTCCGGCCGTTTATGCAGTTTGCACCCCAGGTAAGAAAACCCGGCCTGCATCAATGTAAAAAATCCCAAGTTATATAAGGTTTGAACTGATAGAGAAAGCGGGTAATCAAAAAAAGTATTTTTGTAGTAAATACGGGAAATACGCTTTCTAATTAAAAACACATCATCTTGTATTTTGGGGTTCGGCCCACCCGGCACTAAAGGGGATTTGCGGCCCAGCAGTTCATCATCTAACGAGGGTTTGCCTTGCGGGGCAAAGATAGAAAACCACCAATCCATTACCCGCTTGTCTTTAGAAAAAAAGCGGTGTCCGCCCAGGTCCATGCGGTTACCGCCTGTGTTTACCGTGCGGGAAATTCCTCCCGCCACCGCACTTTCTTCCAGTACGGTCACTTCAAATTGCGGGTCTTTGGTTAGTTCGTAGGCGGCGGTTAAGCCGGCAGGTCCTGCGCCAATAATGATGACATTTTTCTTCATAGTGTTATTGTAACATATTCGCTGTAGTAAAAAGTTCTTCATTTTGCAAAATAGCGGCACGCTCCTGCGGGGGAAGGTCCGCCAGAATTTGGTCTTTATATTTATCCCACAAGGTGTAGAATAAGAAAATGGTCTGCGGGTTGGGTTTGGGCGGGTTAAATTTCCACAGTTGGTATTCATTATGCACGTATGCCAGGCGGTAGTATTTCATAATATCCGGGTTGTTATACAGGTAACTTAACGGTACCTGGTTAATTAACACGGTAGGAACCGGCAAATCGTCGCGCCAGTGGTTTAGTACGGGGAGCATCTCCTCGTAAGATGGGCAGAAATTATCAATATAGGCCTTTTTGGTTTTATCGTGAAAATTGATAAAAATGTTACGGTCCAAATACACGTTAAGTAAGGTGCCCGCGGGCTGGGCGTTTGTGTTCATATCATAATGGTGGTCTTTGGAGGTGGGTTTCATGGTCCAGGCCACAAAAATGGGTTGGTCGGTCAGATTGTATTTTTTTAAAAAGGCCACCATTTCCTTGCCTGGGTATACCGTATATTTATAATCCCCATATAACGCGTACGCACACCACCCGGCAGGTACTAACAAAATAAGTAGTAACCCCGCTTTGGCTAGCAACTTGCCGCCGGCCGGCCAGCCGGATATATCCGGCGAGGGAGTAATCCAACCGTACCAAATAAATAAGACAAGTGCCATCCCCACATGGTGGCAACTGGAATAACCTAGCATAATGCTTCCCATACAAGCGTAGGGAAACACTAAATAAAACCATTTCTTGCGCGGCAAAAATGCAAATGTGCTTATCCATATAATTAGCCCTACAAACGCAGCAGACAGCAGCCGTGCCCAAGGTAATAAGGTCCTAGTGGTTTGGAAGGAATCATCTATATTGGTTAGCACGGCTTCAGCCGGTATAGCCAGCAGCACATAAATCAGTTGCCGCACGATAGAAACAGGCGGAGCCGCCGAATGAAGGTGCTTTCCAGCGCGAGGCCAGGCAATACATACCAAAATGAGTACGGCCCAGCCCAACAGTCCCAGCATCCAGTAAAAGCGTTTATCTTTTAACAAGGTACGTATAAATTCGCCCCAGGGGCGCGCATTTTTAATTTCCCACAGCCAGGCCAGTGTAATTCCTCCGGCAATGGCCAGGCCAAACAAATGGCATGCGCTTAAGGCGGCCAGCAGGCCCACAAATAATCCCGGGCGCGCATCTTTTTGTGGAAAATAAATGGCCAGTAACAACATAAGTAAACACATCAGCCCATAGGGCCGTACGATAATACCGTACTGGTAAAATAAAAAGAAACTAAACGGCAGCAAGCACCGCACCCAGCGTGCAAAAGGGGCCTTAAAAAAAAGTAAATACCCATTAGCCAACATGACAAGCATGCCCAGTATCCCGGCTGCTAACGGTAAGGGCATCCCCAGGCGTGCCGGCCCGGCCAGCAGTAAATGCCAAAAGGGCGGGTGGCCTTCCTGAAACGGAATAAGCAAAAATAAATCCTTCCACGTAGCAGTTTTGGCAATCATCCAGGCCTGTGATTCATCATAAGAAGGTTCATGCACACAAAACCCCACCAGGGCTAAAACAATATAGAGGGCAAAGCAAATGCATTCCGCGCGGTGTGTGCGGAAAAAATGGAACATGGTGCGTAAAATTGGCATATTTACTCCTATCACAAGATACCTACATTATACTAAAACCGGGTACACAAGCGGGCCTGCAAGTAAAAATTATATAATTTACCTATGAAATACTCTGCATTAACAGCGGCTTGGATTTGCTGGGCGTTAGTCGGTTTATCACCCATTATGGGTAAATACGCGGCGGGGCTCATTAGCCCGGCTGTACTGGTGTTGTTAGGCACAATTTTGGGCGTACTGTATTTTACGCCGTGGGTGACTAAGCACCATAAATGCAGAGAACTCTTTTCCCCGCAAACCCGGTGGCAATTTTTATTTATCGGCACGTTTGGCACGGCACTGCCGTTTACCGTTTTTTTAATTGCCCTTCATTATACTACGCCGGGAAACGCGGCTATTTTACAGCAAAGTGAACTCATTTATTCCCTTATTTTTGCGGCTATTTTTTTAAAAGAATATCCCGGCAAAGGGCAACTGGGCGGTAGTGCGCTTATCATTTTAGGGGTGCTGATTATTTTACTTAAAGAACAATACACCCCGCGTTGGACCGGGGATTTGCTGATTGTAGGCAGTACCTGGATGCTCCAGGCCGGGTCCACGGTAGCCAAAAAACTGCCCAAGGAGTTGGATTACCGCGTGATTGGTATGGCACGTAACCTGTTTGCCTTGCCGGCACTTTTGGTTATTTTAGGGGTGATGTATTTTTTGCACCAGCCCTTTACGTTTACGCCCACGCCTACGGCCTGGGTGGTACTGGGGTATACAGGCATTTTGAAGTATGGCCTTGCCATGGTGGTGTGGTATAAAGCCATCCGCGCGCTGGACCTGGGCAAAGTAACCGCGATTTACTTATCTTACCCGGTCTTGTCTTTACTACTTTCGGCCGCGTTGGGGTTAGATACAATTACCCCGCACCAGGTAATTGGGTTAGTCATTACGTGTGCGGGGGCGTATTGGGTAAGTTTAACCGTCAAAAAAGAAGGGCATTGATATTATTGCCAGTTAATGTACGTGGGGCAATCGCCACCACTACTACAGGAGTGAGTCCATTTACTGCTGCTAGTCCTGGTTGATGTTATCTGATAATCACAATAATCCTGTGCAAGAGTACCCCAATCTTTTCCATACGTATCAAGACAACTTGCAATATTAGAAACATGTATGCTGCACCTGACGGAATCACAACTGGCATCATAAGCGAAATGCCCTTTCACACAATACCCTTGGGCTCCCTCATAGCATTCCATACCTTTTGTAATTTCTAAATCTAGCGGTACATAGTTGAAGATTTCTCCTTTAAAAAAAGTTATGTCATCATCATCTTCTGGCAATCCATTTTCCAGTAAATACAGATCTATTGCTTTTTGAAGTGTATTTAACACGGTCATGGCTTCTGCCGCGCGTGCTTTTTCTACGGCCTTTTGGTATTGCGGCAGGGCCACGGCGGCTAATACGCCAATGATAAGAACAACTACTAATAGTTCAATAAGCGTAAAACCCCTCTGCCCTTTATAGGTCGGGTGCAAACCCGACAAATTCCCGGCTTTGTGGCAAGTATCCCACAACTTGCTTGCGGCTCCTGTTGGGCTACCGCC
>JAZNXF010000049.1:0-48893 GCA_045593745.1 Elusimicrobiaceae bacterium
CAGGAGGATGTATGACTAAAAATCAAAAACGGGCATTTACGCTGACCGAACTGCTGGTAACGGTTGTTATTATCGGCGTATTGGCGGCTGTGGTATTGCCTAAGTTCAACAAAGTCATGGAAGGCATGAAGACCGGGGAAGCCGAACGCATGCTAACTGCGGTACGCACCGAGCAGGAAGCGCGCTGTACCCTGGGGCAAGATTACCTGGCAGACGAAACACAAGTGCGTGCCTTTCCGGGCCATACCAGTAAAAACTACACCTACGCTTTTAGTGGAAGCGGCATGAGCGCGCAAAGTAAAAGCGGTACCTATACACTGCAAATGCCGTCTTACATGGATGGGCGTATTTGTTGTGACGGCGCGGGATGTGCCGGGCTCAATAAAGATTACCCGACGTGTGAAGCGTTAACAGCCCTGCCGAACTACCAACCGGGTACGGAATGTGCGGCCGCGCCGGTAACACCACCGCCGCCGACAGGGTGCGGGGAAAAACCAACAAAACCGGAGGATAAACCCTGCGGATGTAATAACACCGGCCACCAATCTTACACGTGGAATGAAGAATCTTGCCAGTGGGAGTTAGGTACTACCTGTGAAGGGGAAGATACTTCCGCGTGTGCCAAATCATGTGATGAAACGGCAAAACCTGAATTAACCACCAAATGTAAACCGGAGGGACAGGATTCGTATTGCGGTATTAAAACGCGCGAGGCAATTTGTGATGCAAGCACAAATTTCCAATGGCAAGCCCCGGAGTGGACTGAAGTCAGTTGTGAGCCGGCTAATTGTCCAAAACCCTGCCCGGAAACATGCCCAGAGGAACAACAAGTGCGCATACCGAAAGTTAAGACCTACTCTAAAGATGTAAGTGAATGTTGCAACAACAGTTGTGACTTTGTTTGTGCCGGTTCTAAAGGGAAGGAAGATTATGAAAAATATGGTGTTTCTAACTATGGCCGGCCTTGCAGAAATATTAACGATCAAAAAAAAGCGGAAGGAGATTCCTCCAGAGTGTATAATTTTATGCAGGGAGACAGATTTTATCAAAATGACCCATCCTCCTGTTATTATTGTGCATCTTCAAGCAGTAAGCAATATCCTGATTTAAAGGATTCGCATGGTAACGTATTGGTAAAAGGATGGGATGCAGAAACTTGCTCTAATGCGGTAAATTGTCCGTCAGGATATATACGTGCCGGTAATACGTGTCTGAAAGTAAGACGTGTAGAAGGAACGATGGGAGTTCCTATGACCGGGCATATTCTCACCTGCGGACCGCAGGTAGCAACTTCGGGTGCTCTGCTTGCAAACTTTTATGCTTACGAAGGCGGATATAAGAGCGTAGAAGGTGGAGGGTATGTGACCGTGAAAGGGTATACCCGAGAACTGGGAATGAATATATATTCTTGTGATCGTTTTGGCGGGGCGCAGAAAATGTGCGAGAGTTGTAATGGTGGCGGCTGTATTTGTGTGGAAAGCTATTCTGCCGAGAACGGTAGTCAATCTCCCGCAGCCGCAGATAATAGTTATGCCCGAATCATTACAAATTATGAAAAGTGTGGAGGATTAAGCTTTCAAAGCAGTAATCATGAATGTTGCTTAGGAACAGTAAATAAAGCCACTTATGCCATTTGTGACTAGTATTTAAATACAAATGTACATAAAACAACTCCCCGGGCTAACACCCGGGGAATTTTTAGTTTTCTTCTAAATTACCTTTTTGGTTGTGGTAGTATTGGTGGCGGGAAGTTTCATAAAGTCCGTGCGCCAGTGCCTTCATTTTTCTAAACCGTTCGGGCTCTTTGGCAGATAAATCCTCTTTAAAATTCTTATCTGCATATTTATAAAGCCCTTCCTGCGCGCCCTGGCTGCGGTAGAAGTAATCCCCTTGCACAAAACCAATGACAGAGGGGTTATCCGCCCACCCATAGATTAACGCGCCGGATTCTGCCTCTTTATTCGTAGTTAAGATGTCCCGCCCAATGGCGCGGGTATCGTAGCCGCGGCCCAATAATCCCATGGCAATAGGCAAAATATCTACCTGGCTGGCGGTTTTGTCTATGACTTGTTTATGGGTTATCGGCCCGCCGGTAATAATTAGCGGAATCCAGTGGTTAATCAAGTTGAGTTCCACCGTGCCGCGCGGCATATTTTCCGATTGCGGGGCCGCTAAACCGTGGTCCCCAAAGATAAAGAAAATCGTGTTTTTATAGTACGGTTCTTTTTCAGCCAATTTAAAAAATTCCCGCAACGCATGGTCAGAAAACCGTAGCGAGTTATATTCCGCCACACTTACAAAACTGCGTTTATGGGCCAAATTCTCCCCAATATCTATGGTTTTAAACCCGGCGTTATCTTCCGGGATTGTATAGGGGCGGTGGTAACCGGCGGTTTGGATAAACGCAAAGAACGGTTTATTTTCTTTTTGTTGTTCTTCGGCAAGCACGCGGTTGGCCTCACGGAACAAGTCCAGGTCGGAAATTCCCCACACGTCATTTCTGTGTTCGTGTTCAAAACTTCCTTCTTCATACATGTGCAAACCGTCAATGTTATGTTCTAACACGCCGCGGATGTTGCCCCAGTTGGCACTGCCGCCGATAAAATAGTATTTTTCGTAATCCGGCAGGGCGTTAATGATGACATGCTGGTCCACAATCAGCGGGTTGCGGGAACTGGTTTTGAAGGAAGACACATCCGGAATATTAGTTACCGTAGCAAATACGGCGCGTGCCGTAGCAGAAGTGGGGGAATAAAAATGCGTAAACAAAATGGATTTATCGGCCAGTTCACGCACGAAGGGGGTGGGGTCCAAATCCGGGTTAGTAAATGAGATTTTATTCCACGCCAACGATTCCATAAAAATCACCACCACGTTGTAATCGTGCTGTTTGTCTTTGGGTTGGTCCTCTATTGTGCGGTCAAAAGAAAGGGTTTCTTTATCGGGGTGTTGTACTTGTAAAAAGCGGGAAACTTCGTCGTAATACGCACGTGTTTTTTCAGTATCAAAACTGTCTGCTTTTACAAAGCGGGCTGTATCAAAGATATTGAGTACCGGGTTTAAGGTTAAATTGCACACAAAGTTACTCGTGGAGTGGTAGGCATTACTCCAGCGTAAGGGGTATTGGCTGATTTTCCCAAACCCCAAAGCCCCGGTAATTAAAAGGCCCACAAAAAACCAGGCCAGTTTGCCTTTCCAACGGTAGGTATCTTCTTTGGCAAAGGATTTTTTAAGCAGTTTGTTTACAAATGCGTACCCGGCAAACATACATAATAACAAGGCCAATACCGCCCATACCAAGGGGTATGTTTCCCACGCCATTTGCAAGGAAATTAGCGGGTTTTCGGAATATTTAAAAATGGAATAGTTAATACGCATGGCAATATAGGCGTAGTGCGCAAAATCCGCAAAATACACCAGTAGTAGGGTGGCCTCCAGTACGCCGTACAAGGCGGCGATGGCCTGGCGGATGCGGCGCGCCCCTTTCCAAAAGGCACAAAGGGTTAAGTATACCCCCAATGGGGCGGATAAAAAGGCGGCTAAACGGAAATCAAACTTGGCTCCAATGTAAAACGTGGTCCACAGTTCGTGGTAACGGTCCGGCGTGAGGGCCGCGTGGAACACTGCTAAAAAAAGTACGCGTAGTACCCCAAAAATAAACCAGTTCACTAAAAAGAACGTAAAAAAAGTTTTAATCCAACTTGGCACGATAATTTTTTTCATAAAAACGCCCCAAACAGTAAGATATTTACATTTTACTAAATTTGGGGCGTTTTGCTGTTTGCTAAGAGGCCGATTTATTTGCACTGCTCATCTGCGGCAGTTCCTACCAAGAGTTCCACCCCATAATTTTCTGTCCACCATTGGCAAATTTGTTTGCGTAAGGCCGGGTCAGCAGTAAGAACTGTGCTTAATTTCCAGGGCCCATATTCTCGGCTGGCCCATGAGATGCGGTCACCGCTTTTTGAAAAAGTGGAAGTAAGCCCTGGCACTTCAGAAGATAGATGAATAGAGATGTTACAGATGTCGTCATTGCAGTCAGCACTCAATGCTCCCACTCCATCAATAGGGCACAAGGTGGTAGTTTCTGCGCCGTCACATGCCAAATCTATGTTTAATGAGGCGTCTTTTTCTGTACCAAAAAAATGGGCAGTTCTTTTTGGATATCCCCCATTTTCCAGTAACCACATATCTATCGCGTGACTTACGTTACTAAATATAGCCCCTACTTCGGCCATTCTGGCTTTTCTAACCGCTTTTTGATACTGCGGCAAGGCCACGGCGGCCAAAATACTAATAATTAAGACAACTACTAACAGTTCTATGAGGGTAAATGCACCGTTATTGTATGAAGGCCGCATTTCCGATAGAAACTTTCGTGAATGACTGGTGTTCTTTCCTGTGTTTTGCGTATTCTCCCGCCGGGTGTTATGCTGTTGCATGTTTATTCTCCTTAGTTCTCTGTCCCTGGAAAATACCCACACAAAAACGGCTGGTATCCCAAGGCCTATACAGGTGACCTACAACATAACAGCCGCGGCTTACCGTTTTTTCAAACAGTAAACACTCGGTACTATACAAATAAGGGATCGGCTCATTCGTATAGTACCTAAAACAGCCATCTTTGGACCTGTATAAGCACTTTTTGTGCGTTCCGTATTCTGCATACGGTTCCAAAAACAGAAAAAATTTTTAGTTTACTACGTTTCCATTATAACATAATTTTTTTCTAATTTATGCCCATACTGGGTGATTTATCTATATGACATGCTATTAAAAGCCCTTACCATTTTTCAATAAGGTGTTTTAGAACTACAAAGTTAATTACCATAGAAACAGGTGTAATCATCATTTTGGCAAGCAGAGGCAAGAGCGGCGTGGGAACAAAAACCAGGGGATGCACCTCTAAAAACGCGTGCATCATTACCAACAGTTTAGACATCCCCCCTATCAGTGCCGCCTGATATACGAGGTACGCTATGTATTTTATATACAATGGCACGGGTCCCTGGTTTTTAAAAATAAACCGCGTAGAGGTAACAAACACAAAACTTACCCCCAATGTAGAGCCGGCTATATTGGCAAGTAATAGCGAAAGGCCCCCAAAAGAAAGCGTGGAGTACAGTGCAAAATCCATACACCACCCCAGGCCACTAACGCCTATAAATTTGAGTGCTTGCAAATAAAATTGCCGTAAGTTCATGTTGCTATTATAGCATTTTGCCTAAATGGGATGAACTTTATTGCTACGTTACAGATGATGTTGGGAAAGCCCTTTGTAATTCCGTTGGGCTAGAAGAAACTAATTAAAAAATAAGATTTCTTTTTGACTTTTTTTTAGTTACAGTATAATCACTAACACAAGGAGGTTTTTTATGTGGGAAAAAGAAATTGATATTTACCAAGTGCGTGAAATCCGCACCCGCACCACTACCTTTTTGGGCGTGGGCGCGATAAAAAAAATAGATGACATCTGCGCGGACCTAAAAACGCGCGGTATCACCAAAGTGGTCGTTGTTACGGGCAAAGGGGCCTACAAAAAAACAGGCGCGTGGGACCACGTCACCCAAGCGTTTAACAAGCACGGCATCACCTACGTGCATTACGATAAAGTAACCCCCAACCCCAACACGCACCACGTCAATGAAGCGGCTAAACTGGCGTTGGACTTTGGCGCGCAAGCCGTGGTGGCTATTGGCGGCGGCTCCGCCATTGACGCGGGCAAAAGCGTAGCCATTTTGATGAAATACCCCGGCAAAACGGCGGAAGACGTGTATACGTTTGCGTTCACACCCAAAGAGGCCGCGCCCATTGTAGCGATTAACTTAACGCACGGAACCGGGTCCGAAGCCAACCAGTTTGCCGTTGTGTCTATTGAGGAAAAGAACTACAAGCCCGCTATTGCCCTGCCGTGCATTTATCCGCTCTACGCCATTGACGACCCCGCACTGATGACTGGCCTTAGCGAGGACCAAACGCGCTACGTGTCTATTGATGCGGTCAATCACGTAGTGGAGGCCGCCACCACCAAGACCACTTCCCCCTATGCGGTGCATTTGGCCATGGGCGTGACGTGGATGGTATCTAAATACTTGCCTATTGCGCTAGAGGACCCGAAGAATTTGGAAGCGCGCTACTTTTTGGCGTATGCCGCGCTGATTGCGGGGCTTAGTTTTGATAACGGCCTGTTGCACTATACGCACGCGCTAGAACACCCGCTTTCCGGCGTGAACCCGAACCTCACGCACGGATTAGGCCTGGCTATGTTACTGCCGGCGGTCATCAAAAATATCTACCGCGCCAAACCGGCTACCTTAGCGCAAGTATTAAAGCCCTTAGTGCCCGGTTTAAAAGGTACCGCAGACGAGGCCGACCTGGCCGCGCATGGGGTGGAAAAGTGGTTATTCTCCGTCGGGGCTACGCACAAACTAAAAGACGAAGGGTTTACGGAGGATGACGTAGAAAAACTGGTTTGCCTGGCGTTTGAAACGCCGTCTTTAGGCGGGTTACTGTCTATTGCGCCCACGCAAGCCACCAAAGACGCGGTATGGACCATTTACAAAGAGTCCTTAACCCCGTATAGTAAGTAGTAACTGATGAACATTCATCCTCCCCGGAAGAATCCCCTTCTTTCGGGGAGGTTGTGTAATATGTTATAATCACTACATGAGCATGTTAGTTAAATGGCTTACTGAGAAGTTCCCTTTTTTGGAATGGATTGTATATCCAACCATTTATATTGTTTGTTTTTTATGTGGTCCTTGGGCTTTGTTCCAGCGGTATAAGTTTTTTAGGAATGCTATTGTTGTAGAGGGAATAATTACTGCGACATTCCGAGAATATGGTGGCGAATTTGCGGAAGTAGAATATATTTTTGATGGGAAAAAATTAACTTCTGTAGTGGATTGGATTGCTTCTATTAACGGAAACGACAAAGGAAAACACGTCAAGTTAATGCTTAACCCACAAAATATTCAAGAAGTGCAAGTTAGGCAATTTAGCGCTGGTCTTCAAATTTGGGTATTAACTATTTTTTGGGTAGCTATGACGGTGTGTTTAATCGTGCTAGCTTGTATAGGGTTTTAAGTTGCTTACCGGGCCCCTTTTAGCGTTTCAAAAAAATGTTGCACACGCGGGTCACACTGCACGTCGCGCGTGGAAATGGGACGTTTTAAGTGTACGCCGCCAAGCGTGCGGCAACGGCTTAAGGCCACGTATGTCTGCCCGGTGGCAAAGGCCCCGCGGCCCATATCCAAATAAATGTTATCAAACGTGAGCCCCTGGGATTTGTGAATGGTAATCGCCCAGGCCAATTTTAAAGGGTATTGTTTAAAAAATCCTTTTACTTTCGGGGCCAGTTTTTGGGTGAGCGGGTTAAACTCGTACACCACTTCATCCCACACATGCGGTTGCACTTCGTACACAATCCCTTTAATTTCTACTTCAATAAAATCTTCCCCCAAATGATGCACGGTTCCCAGGTCTCCGTTTACCCAGTTGTCCGTATTGACCAGCATCATAATTTTGGCCCCTTTTTTAAGGTGCAATTCTTTATCGGCCGGCGGGGTTTTGGTGAAGGTTTCGTCGGCCGTAGCGGTATACACAAACTCCGGCCCGGGCAGTTTAGCCAGTTGGCTGCGGTTGCGCCACATGGCACTGTAGTTAGTGGTAGTCAACAGTACGCTGTTTTCCACCACGTCAGGCGTTTCGGCAAAGACATGTTTATTGAGTTGGCTGTCCAGTTCCGCCTGGGAAATGTTCCCCTGGCGGATTAAGTTTAAAATGCGTGCGTATTCTTTATCGGTCTGCTGGCGGAAAATGCGCTTTAATTCAAATACCTCCAGCGGCAGTTCTTTAAGCACGTGCGCTTCAAAAAAATAGGGGCTTTGGTAGCGTTGCTGAAAATAATCAAACAGCCCGCTGGTGGTTTGTTCCTCCACCGGGGGCAGTTGGAATAAATCCCCAAACAAAATAAGTTGCTTACCGCCAAAGGGTTCATCTGTATGGGTGGAAATACGCAAAATATGGTCCATGGCATCCAACAAATCAGCGCGGAGCATAGAGGCCTCGTCAATAATAAGCGTATCAAAACTTTCCACCGTTTTGCGCGGCAGGCGGCGCAGGAGGGTGCGGTCCAACAAATTGCCCGGTTTTAGACGGAAAAACGAGTGTACCGTTTGCCCATGCACGTTAATAGCGGCCAGCCCGGTGGTGGCCAGTACGACCACATTTTGCGCTGTGTGTTGGGCAAAATAGTTTAGAAGGGTGGTTTTCCCGGTACCAGCGCGCCCGGTAATAAACAACAGCGGACGGACAAGCGGCCTGCTTTCCAATAGGGCCAGGGCATCTTTAAATTCGTCTGTTAAAATGGGAACTTGTTCGGAAGGCATATTTTTATTATACTATAAATACAATTTATTCTGTTTTTGGAACCGTATGAAGAATACGGAGTGCTTATGCAAATAAGCCCTTATCGCGTTCAAAAACAGTCGTTTAAGGCAGAAAATAAGGAAGGGTTGCTCCGGACTGTTTTCTGCCGAATGTATCGCTTGCGGGCGATACTACGGCTGTTTTGTGGCAATACTGCGATAAGGATTGGCATAAAAGAGCCGTTTTTGTATTATATGGACTTCGGTTCTTTGCATGTACGCCGATATACAGACAATGAATTTGATATAAACGATATGAATGAATCACAACTGTATGAACTTACTGTTGATTTAGCAAAACCTACAAAAATAATTCATTGTTCGGATTGGAAGGGTTCCTTCTGTAACGTGTTTTGTGGTGCCAATTCTTGTATGATCAAATAGTTTTCAAAAATTGGGCCACTTGTCTAAACGCACGCCCCCGGTGGGAAACGGCGTTTTTTTCATCTGCGGTGAGTTCGGCAAAACATTTGCCCAGTTCCTCTACCACAAACAAAGGGTCATAGCCAAAGCCGTTCATGCCGCGGTAAGTAGTGGCAATATGCCCAGGGCAGATTCCTTCAAAAAAGTGGGTTTTCCCATCCGGCCACGCCAAACACGCTAGGGTAATAAACCGCGCCGTGCGTTGCGCTACCGGCACGCCTTCCAACGCGCGCAAAAGTTTTTGGTTATTGGCGGCGGCATCACACGCTTCCCCCGCGTAACGCGCCGTATGCACGCCTGGGGCTCCTTGCAAAAAGTCCACCTCTAATCCCGTATCGTCGGACAATGCTACTAGCCCGCTTTGTTGGGCGGCATAGAGGGCTTTTAGTTGGGCATTTTGGGCGAGCGTAGTGCCAGTTTCTTGCGGCAAGGAAATATGAAAATCCATCAGCGAGAGGTAGTTGATTTTCTCGCCATTATTCAAAGAAACAGGCAACAAGCGGGTTAGTTCACAGAGTTTATGCTTGTTGCCTGTAGCCAGTAAAATTTGCATTTAGCGGGCAGCCGGGTGGAGATAATCCGGCGAATGTTGAATCGGTGCTGTGTGGGCCAGTTCATTTGTGGCGGGGGCCGCTTTTGGAGTAATTGTTTTGGGGGCGGTAGCCGGCACGAAGGTTAGTTCATCAACCATGTTGAGAGCCACTACATAGGCCTTATACATATCTTCTTCGCTGAGCCATTCGGTAAAGTTATGTGCATTATTTTGCCCGGTAAAAATCGTGTACGCTCCATTTCCTAGTTTTAACATGAGCATACTGGCCGTAGTTCCGGCGCGTTCTTCTTGAAAGCGGGGGGTTACTCCGGCGCGTGCAAAGGCACGTTCTACTATGGGGCGGGCTTGCGGGTGGATGTTTTCACCCACGTTTTGATATTGTTTAAAAACCTGGCGTTCAATGGCTACCCCATAGCGGTTAGCCAAACTATCGGCCTTTGTTTGCGCGTATTTTTTCCATGCTTCAATATCGGCTTGTTTAAAGGAACGCAGGCGGAAGTCCAGCTCGGCCTCACTCATTTTGCCGTCTACCATGTTCATGTGGTGCAGTTCGGCATATCCTTGTGTACCGTCACTGTTATTGGGTAGCCATTCGTCTTTCGCGCAGGCGGCCCCTAATTCACAGGCGGGTTTCCACGCGTTTCTATAGCCGTTGTGTGCGGCGTGGGATTGGTGTCCGTTAACGCCTTTTACGCGGTATACCACACGTTCAGCGTTAAAGTTCCCCACGGTGACTTCTCCGTCTACTTTTCCGTCAAAGTCAAAGGCAATATCCGGGTGGTAAGGGGTTTCTTCAATATAGTCCGCACTGCGGCCCACGTCTTCGTTAGGCGTGATGACGATTTGGATTTTGCCGTGTTTTTTCTGCGGATGTTCAGCCAGGGTTTGCAACAGCGTTACCATAATGGAAACGCCGGCTTTATCGTCGCCCGAAAGCATAGTGGTTCCGTCGGAAGTGACAATTTTTTTGCCAATCATTTCTTTTAAATAGGGGTCAGAGTTAAAATCAATTACATGTCCATTTTTTAATACAATGGGTTTGCCGTCATACTTTTCAATCACTTGTGCTTGGATGTTTTTGCCGGCAATATCGGGCGTGGTGTCATAATGTGCGCTAAAGCCCAACACGGCCGTGTTGCGCGGCAAGTTGGAAGGCACTTCCACATAAATATAGTAGTGTTCTGTTAATGTAGTAGGAAAGCCAAAGGCCTTAATTTCTTCGTAAAGTTTTTTAGCGGTTTGAATTTGTTCCGGGGTTAAATCCTGGTCGTTATCGCTTTGGCTGTCGTAGGTGGTATATTTTAAAAAGCGTTCAAACATCGTAGCGCGGTACTTGGCGGCTAATGATGAATTATCCGGCAACGCAGGCGCGGCAAACAGAGCAGTGCTTGCTACTAAAGAAATAAACAAGGTAGAAAGTTTTTTCATAATATCTCCTTACTAAATAGTAAGTTTATTGTAGTAAGATTTTCAAAACCAGTGCAAGGGAATTTGGGCCCACTTTTTTGGTGGGACCCCTTGTTTATAAGGGCGGATTTTATTATACTATAGGTACAATTTTATCTGTTTTTGGAACCGTATGTGGAATACGGATAGTTTTGTAAGAAACTGCGAATCAGTCCAAAAATAGCTGTTTAAGGTACAAAATAGTGGAACTTATAATCCCACTGTTTTGTGCCGAATGTTTATCATTTATGATGGTAAACTACGGCTGTTTTGGTTGGGTGACTGATTCGCACCCATACAATCTAGCCGTTTTTGTATGCCTCCAAACGCAGCGGAATTGAAATTACACAGTGAATGGAGACAATTATGCAAAAAGGAAAGCAAGAGGGGTTTACCCTCATAGAGTTGTTAGTAGTGGTCTTAATTATTGGCATTTTGGCGGCGGTGGCCTTGCCGCAGTATCAAAAAGCAGTTATGCGAGTTCGGTTTGCCAAACTATATAATTTGGGCCGATCGTATGAACGTGCGGCAACAGAATATATAGCCGCTACTGGTAAATGGCCGGAAAATTTTATGGATTTAAGTGTAGAAGTGCCGGGAGGTTTTGAGCACAAAAATTTTGGTAAAGGTGAATGTATACAAAATAAAGAATTATATTGCTGTTTAAAACTATACGTAGATTTTTACCAAAGTAGTGGCATTGTCTGTGCGCAAAAAGATTACTCAATAGCGTATAGTTATGTTTTTGAGGGAATGGGAACCTTCCCCACAAATTCCTCTTTTTGTATTGCCCAAAAAACAAACACTGTTGCTAATAAAGTATGTTCTTCTTATGACACAGTGGAGATTTCAGGTTATAATTTGATAACACCCACAGGAACTCATAGCACCGCAGGATATTATTATTACCGAATGCATTAGTGCTGGATTTTTTGCACACTCCACAATTCTAGTAGCCGCAGGGCCGTGCGCAAACTGCTTTCCATAACGTCTACGTCTGTATATTCGCGCTCGCTATGGATGTTATACTGCCCGGCAAATAAGTCCGGCGTGGGCAGGCCCATAAAGGAAAGCGTACTGCCGTCTGTGCCGCCGCGTGCCGCGTGCAACACAGGCGTAATGTTTTCCTGTTTCATGGCCTCTTGCGCCAGGGTGATCATCTGCGGGGGAATTTTTTCGCTAAAATTGCGGTATTGATCGGTAATTTCCAGCGTGGCTTTACCTTTATTATGCAAGGCCTTCACCGTGCGCAAGGCCTGGTTTAACTGGCCTACCAACGTGTTCATATCTTCATCTGCAAACGCGCGGATAATGCCGGAAACAGTAGTGGTGTCCCCCTCCGTCACCGACGAATCTAAATAAATATACCCGCGACGGCCGGAAGTAGTTTCCGGGCGGGATTGGCGCGGCAGTAAGGTATGAAAATCCGCCGCCATTAACAGGTTGTCTTCAAAGGGGGAATTCATAGCACTACCCGGGTGTACTGCGCGGTTACCGGTGAAAACGGCCTTAAACGATTTGGCTGTAAAGGTTTCGTTTGTCAGTTCCCCTACGTCCCCGCCGTCAAGGGTGTAGGCATAATCGGCCCCAAAGTTTTTTACGTCAAATTTTTCAATACCCAGGCCGGTTTCTTCATCCGGCGTGAAGGCCACTTTAACAGGGCCGTGTGTAAATTCCGGGTGGTCATAAAGGTACTGCACCAGGGTCATAATGATTGAAACGCCGGTTTTGTCATCCGCCCCCAAGAGCGTACCGCCGGATGCCGTAATAATATCATGCCCGGTGGCTTTGGCTAATTGGGGCGAGTTGTGCGGGTTAATAACCAGTTTTTTATCAGCATTAATGACAATATCCCCGCCCTGGTAATTTTTATGCACTTGCGGTTTAACGTGTTTGCCGCTGGCTTCCAGGGCTGTATCCAAATGGGCCAAAAAGGCCACGGTAGGCGCGGGTTTAGTAGACGTAGCCGGAATATCCGCCGTCACAAAACCCAGTTTGTTTACTTGCACGTTTTGCGCGCCGTATTTTTTGAGTTCCTTTGCCAGTGCCTTGGCAAAAACCAGTTGCCCGGGGGTGCTGGGGGTTTTGTCATTCTCGGCAGATTGCGTGTCAAAGGTCACATACGAGGTAAACCGCTTGGTGAGTTGGTCTTTGGCGGTTTGTTTGTTGTAATGGGTGGCATGTTTCCAATCCATTACCTGTGCGCCCGCCGGAAAGGCAAGCGCACACGCTACTAATACGGCCAGTAATTTTTTCATTAGAACAAGTCCTTTAAAGAAGCCGTTACTTGCGCCAGTGTCAGTTCGGCGGCAGCCAGTTCGGCTTTGGTTTTGTCAATTTGGGCTTGGGGCGCGTGTTTGAGGAAATTTTCCTGGCTTAAACGTGCCTGGCGCGAGGCGATATTGGCTTTGGCAAGGGCGAGGTCTTTTTCCAAACGCTTGCGCTCTTTTTCAAAGTCAATCAGCCCGGTAAGCGGCACGTAAACCGTCAGGTTTTCAAACGTAGCCGTAGCGGTTTGTTTGGGTTTGGCCTCGTTTACACCCATTACCAAATTTTCCACTTTGGCCATTAGTTTAATATACCCCGCTTGCGCGCGGACTACTTGTAAGTCCTGTTCATTCTTGGCAGAAATAACCGCCGCTATTTTTAACGCAGGCGGTACATTAAATTGGCTGCGGATGGTGCGGATTTCTTTGGTAATCCCTTGCACAATTTGCATGTTGCGCTGGGCGGTTTGGTTGGTCCAGGAAGGGTTTTCTGCGGGGTAAGAAGCGTTTAATAAAAACTCCTCTTTCGCCCCCACGTATGGGCGTAAACTGGCGGCAATTTCTTCGGTCACAAACGGAATAAACGGATGCAACGCTTTAAGCGTGTTGTACAAAATATGCACGCATAAGGCCATTACTTTTTCCTTCTCGTCGGTTTGGAAACGCTGTTTGGCCAGTTCAATGTACCAATCGCAAAAATCATCCCATAAGAAGTGGTAAAGCGTGTTGGCACTTAACGCTAAATTGTATTTTAAAATGCCTTCACGTGCGGTTTTCAGGGCCGCGTTAAAACGGTCTAAAATCCACACGTCAGCCAGTTCAGTTACATGTTGGGGCATAGCCAGGGGGCCGTTCATGCCTTCCATATTCATTAGAATAAAGCGCGAGGCATTGTATAGTTTATTGCAGAAGTTGCGCGCGCCTGTAATACTTTCTTCGCTATACGGAATATCCTTACTGGGTACGGCTTGCATAAGGAGCGAAAAGCGCACCGCATCTGTACCATATTTGGCGGTCATATCCAAGGGGTCAATGACGTTTCCTTTGGATTTGCTCATTTTTTGGCCGGATTTATCGCGGATAATTCCGTTTAAATACACATCTTTAAAGGGAAGTTTGCCGGTAAAGTTAAGCCCGGTCATCACCATGCGCGCTACCCACAGGTAGAGAATTTCATATCCGGTTACCATGACAGAGGTAGGGTAGAAATGGTCCATTTGCGGTGTTTTTTCCGGCCAGCCAAATACAGACATAGGCCACAAGGCCGATGAAAACCACGTGTCTAACACGTCGGGGTCTTGCACCAGGTTATGTCCATGGCAGCGGGGGCACTCGTGCGGTTTGTCAAAAGAGACAATCGGCTCTGCGCCGTCTTCAAAAGATACTTTAGTCAGTTGCTCGTGGCCTTGTTGGTCCGTGGCAAAAGTAAGGCCGTTTTGGCTACAATCGAGGCAATACCATACCGGGATGCGGTGGCCCCACCAAATCTGGCGCGAGATGCACCAATCCTGAATGTTTTTAAGCCAATTTAAGAAGGGGTTTTTCCAGTTAGAAGGGTGAAATTGCAGTTCGCCTGTTTCGGCGGCTTTAATGGCCGGGGCGGCGATTTCATCCATTTTCACAAACCACTGTTCACTCATAAACGGCTCAATGGCACTGCCGCAACGGTAACATTTAGAAACCGCATGGTTGTATTTTTCTTCTTTTACCAACAATCCTGCCTCGTCTAAATCTTTAACGGTTTGTTTGCGGCAGGCGTCGCGGTCCATACCCAGGTATTTTTCGGGGCAGTTGACCATTTTGCCTTTGTCATTAATCACCGTCATTACAGGCAAGTTATGGCGTTTGCCGACTTCATAGTCGGTAGCGTCATGCGCGGGGGTAATTTTTAACGCCCCGGTTCCAAAATCCATTTCTACGGCTTCATCGGCAATAATCGGGATGGCGCGGCCCGCTAGCGGAATAATCACCTTCTTGCCTACCATATTGGCAAAGCGTTTGTCTTTCGGGTTTACAGCAATAGCGGCATCGGCATAAATGGTTTCCGGGCGGGTGGTGGCAATCACAATGCCCTCCGAGCCGTCTTCGCCTTTGTAGCGTAAATGCCACAAGTGGCCGTTTTCGGGCAGGTGTTCTACCTCAATGTCGGATAATGCGGTAGAACAGCGCACACACCAGTTGATAAGGCGTTTGCCGCGGTAGATATATTTTTTATCCCACCATTGTTTGAAACATTCATAAACGGCGCGGGCACGTTTTTGGTCCATCGTAAAGCGGATGTCGGAAAGGTCCAACGCCCAGCCCATTTTGCGAAATTGTGTATAAATGGCGTTGCCACATTCGTTGTACCAATCCCATACTACTTTTACAAATTCTTCGCGGCCTAGGTCGTGGCGGGATTTGTGTTGTTCTTTGGCAAGTTTTTTCTCAATGACGTTTTGGGTGGCAATACCGCCATGGTCCGTGCCGGGTACCCAGTAGGCATCTTCCCCAAACATGCGGTGGGCGCGGATGAGTACATCCTGCAACGTGTTGGTGGAGGCGTGCCCCATGTGTAAGGCACCTGTAATATTGGGCGGCGGAATGACGATTACAAAGGGTTTTTTAGAGGGGTCATTTTGGGCGGCAAAGAGTTTAGAGTTTTGCCATTTGTCTGCGAGTTTTTTTTCTACTTCTTGCGGTTCATACGCTTTGGGTAACATAGTTCTTCCTTCGGTCTTTAAAATTGCGTGATGTGACTTCACGCGTAACCTATCTATATTTTAGCAATTTTTAAGAGGGATTATTTGGCGGCGGGTTGCATGTCTATGAGAATAACCACTGTATCTTTGAGTAAGATTACGGCCCACCGTACAATCAGTATGCCGCCTAGTATGCCAATGAGCGCATCCAAGCACGTCCAACCGATATACTTGCCAAGGACAAGCGCCGCAATGGCTAAAATAGACGTAAGCGCATCTGCCAAGATATGGTAATAAGCGGCTTTGAAATTGTAATCCTCGTGCGTGTGGGTATGGGTGTGTGCATGGCCCATTTCCATAACCACAAGGCACGCGGCGTTAACAATTAGCCCAATAGAGGCCACTAAAATTGCCTCGTTAAATTGAATAGAAATAGGGTGCAACAGGCGTTGGACGGCTTCCCCTATAATCCACAAACCTGTGAATCCTAAAAATAGCGAACTTGTGTAGGCGGTAAGTGTGCCGATTTTGTCTGTGCCGCGCGGAAAGCGGGGGGATCCTGAAAATTTGCGAATTAAAATATAGGCAATAAATGTAAGCCCCAGGGCTAGCGCGTGGGTGCCCATGTGGTAGCCGTCGGCCAAAAGGGCCATGGAGTGCGACAAATACCCAAACACCACTTCCGCCGCCATGGTTAGCAGCGTAAGGATAATTACAATCAGGGTTTTGCGTTCATGCGCAGACGAGTGCGTGTGCATACCTATATTTTACAAAATATTTACGTGTATGAAATTAGTGGATATCTGTAGAATATGTTATAATCTAACAAAATAGCAGTACATATAATTTGAGGATTATTTGTTGAAGCGTGGGGGAAGCCTACGCCGAGCAACGAAAGAGGAATCTTTCTGCGCATGTTCCAAGTCAGCAAATAGTCGCTTATGTCTTGCCTGTTCCCTTTATGAGGATAGGTAGGCGGCGATTATTTGTTAAGGGTCACTTGGAACAGCTCTTAATAAATGTGCCGCCTTTTTTGCGGTCTAATTTGCAGTAATTATAAAGAACTGGAGGACGTAAAATGATGTATCAAGAAAATACCCGGCGGGGTAAAACGCAAATGGTCATAAAAGGGAAAGGTCATCCTGAACTGGATTCAGGATCTCACCTTGAGTTGTTAAAAATGATGAGATTCCAAATCAAGTTTGGAATGATGCCTTTATTTTATAACAGGGGTTTCACACTAATTGAATTATTAGTGGTCGTGCTCATCATCAGCATTTTGGCCGCGGTGGCGCTGCCGCAATATCAAAAGGCGGTCATGAAATCCCGGGCAGCGGAAATTGTGTTGTTTGTGAAGGATGCGCAAAAAGCCATGCAACTTTATTTCATGCAAAATGGGTATCCGGAAGAGTGTCTAGTACTCTATAACTCTTCAACGAATAATTTAGACAAGCTAGATATTACACTCCCGGTAGAGAGCTTGACGGAAAAAGGATATTCAGTGAGTATGGGCCTGTGTAACCCAAGTGCCGATGATGATAGTGCGGTCATCATAAACAAAGGGGGGGTATTTTTCTCCACTGTGGCTTTTGATTCTACTCTACAGATCAACAAAAGACCCGGTGGTGGAACTTCTTGTGGAGGATCCAATTCCTCGGGAGTGGTCATGTGTAAGGCACTTACGGAACAATTGGGCGGAATCTGTATAGATGCACAAACAGATGATGTGTGCAAATAAGGTAAGCTAGCATACTTTCTTTTCTACCTTGATTTCCAAGACAGGAGTACTAAAAAAACACCCTGAAACAACAGGGAAAAGTTTTCAACATAAAAAGCCCTAATTCTAGGCGCGAGTTTGGAAGGTATACTGGCGGCACGCGCGCGTTAGCGCGGAGGTATCCGACCAAACGAGCAACAACGAAGTAGGGCTTTTTAGTAAGAAAACTGGCGGAGAGGGAGAGATTCGTCCTGCATAAATTTCCTGACGGAAATTTTGCCCGGAACCGCCCTCGCGGTTTTTGCCTTTCGCGGCTTACGCACGCTCAAACAAAAACATCGCTCCGGGCTTCGAATCTCTGCGCAACACCAAGCAGTTGGTGTTGCTTCCATTGCTCACTATGAATTAAAAAAACACCCTTACGGGTGCTTTTTAAATTCATACGGAGAGGGAGAGATTCGAACTCTCGATACGGTTTCCCGTATGCAGTCTTTCCAGGACTGTGCCTTAAACCACTCGGCCACCTCTCCAAAATCGGTGTGCGGTTTAACAGAACACCATTATTATAGCAAATTTATTTGTTTTTGTGCAGCCCCAACAGACGCGTAAGCAGTGTAAACGGAATAATAATACATACCGAAATTAACAGCACCAGGGCTGTTACTATAAAACCGAGCGCAAGCACCAAAAAACCGCCCAACAGGCCGCTACGGTCCCCTTGCGGGCGGGCGTGATCTCCGGGCGTATGCCAACTGGGCCGCGCATTGGCGTGCAGTACCGTTGGGCGCAGGGGAACCCCGCCGTTTAGCGTTTCTTTTTTGGCGTGATTCGTGGAAACATCTTCCACAATTTCGGCTTCAATAATTTCCGGTTCCGGGTTGGGCATAGTTACATTGTAGCAATTATATAAGGGTCCTATTACGGTGTATTTTTAATTATAAGGCCTAATTGACCAAAAATAGGTTTGTATTTTCCCTCTTCATGGAAAGAACACCGCATCCGCGGCAAAAAGGGGTATCAAATGGCGGGGCACTGCTAATTACCATCCCGCTTCCTGGCGCGGTACTTTTTCTACTTCCTGTGGTAAGCAACTGCTCTGCGGGGGGCAAGTATAAGGAAATCGGTTGGCATCCGTTTCTTATAATCATCTTGCAGAACAAACCCGGATAATACATCCCCCACCAATCAGGGCGGGGGATGCGTTTGATGGATACGTGCGCTCCTTAAAACGTGCGTTCGTGGAAGGTTTCTTGCGGCACTTGGTCCATATCCGTTACCGTATAAGGCACTTTGTCAAAATCAATTTTGGTTAAATCAATCTTGCGGATAGCCGAATTATACATGGTGCGGTAATAGAACGTAGGATGCGTAACATCGCTAACCGCTGTCCACTGTGTAGCACTGGGCATATCCGGAATGGCTTGGCCGGGGGCATATTCGGCCCCAATGGGCAAGTCAAAGTTATTTAAAATGTGAAATGCCTGCGTGACTGCGGCGTATGTATCCGCCGGGACCGGGGCCGTTTGCACATAGAAAAATGCACGTACCAAACGCGAAGGAGGGGTTAAATCACCTGGTAGTCCCACTAAGTTTGTACCGCCGCCGTAGGAAAACAAATTGACGTTTCCCATGGTTTTGTTAGGCGTTTCACCGCCGGAAAGGTGAATGTAATTATTCAAGTTGGCTTGGTGCCACGGAAAACCGGGCGAATTAGTAATTACGCGCAGGTTGTTTTCGTACACATGGCGTTTGCCGTTATCGGTAATTTCCAGCACCACGCTTCTGCCGGTTGCATCACTGATACGCCAGTGGCCGGTGGCGTAGTGGCCGTTTTTATCTTTTTGCCCAATGGGGATAATTTCAATTTTTTCTAATCCTTTTAAGGCCTCATCCACCGTAGCAAAACTGGTTAACATATAGCGCACCAGTTCCCCATCGCTAACGGCTTTTTTACGGTGTTTAGGGTTGTAGGGCGTTAAACTGCCGACGTTGGCAAAATAAAAAATTCCTGCGTTAAGCCCTTTTTCATTGACCCCTTCGGTGACAAAGGGGGCCTCTACCGTGCTGGCCCCTACAGCCCCATATTTGTTATACCATACGTGGCCGTTTTTCCCGGTGGGGGTAAAGGCGGTGTTTTTCATACCGCGCGGCAAAACAATCAGTTTACTGTTTAAGTTGCCGCCTTTCCATTCAATGGTGCGAGCGAGTAGTTTTGTGCCGTCTTTGGCGTTAATGGCAATGCCTGTGCAAGCCGGGGCGGGGGTTCCCATCGCGGCTACTAATACAGCAGACAGTGCGAAAGATACTACTTTTTTCATCCCAATCTCCTTATGTTAAGATAACTCATTAAACTAAATTTTCGGCTACAATGCACGCGGAAAAATGGGTTAGTGGGGGCTAATTGAAAAAAGAACTGTTTTTTATTATACTGTAAGTACAATTTTTTCTGTTTTTGGAACTGTATAGAAAGTATACAGGTCACTCTGAAAAGAGTTGTCTGCGACTCCAAAAACGGCCGATTTAGGTACAACCGGGGACTATAGCCCTGGTTGTGCCGAGTGTTTTCTACCCATACTGGGTGGAAAACTACGGCTGTTATGGAAGAGGACCGTCGCAGGCACTCTATGTAGCGGCCGTTTTTGTCGGCTCCTTAAACAGAAAACAGGAGAAGACAAATGAAGAAAGAAAACACCCGGCGGGGGATTACGCAAGAAAATAATGTTGTGGCTGTAAATAACATGAAGTGGCATTTCCGAGGAACGTTATCGGGAATCTTCAACGCTTGTTGTTATAAAACAAAAGGGAATGCTTTATTAAATGAGTACGTGGAAGATCCCCAATTACAACCTTTGGGGACGAATACTTTATTACATAACAACCAGGAAACGGGAGATCCCCGACAGAATTCCTCGGGGATGACACCTCATTTTATAAACGGCCTAACACCCCGCGGCTTTACGCTCCGCTCCTCGTCATCCCGCAGTGTTGGTGTGCGAGATATAGGGGCGGCCCGGTGCGGATTCACCCTCATTGAACTGTTGGTAGTGGTGCTGATTATTGGCATCCTAGCCGCCGTGGCGTTGCCGCAATACCAAAAAGCCGTTGAAAAAAGCCACTTTACGGAGGCCATAGTAAACTTAAAAACCTTAGGCATAGCCAAGCAGGCCTGCCTTCTACAAGTAAAAGATGAAGTAGAATGCACTGGCCCCAACATGTTAGAACACGCTGGAATTTCCATAGGGCAGACGTCTAATGTACCCAATGTAGATGTGATGACAACCAATTTTGGATATGGTATTTACGAAGATCAGATAGACGCTTCTTACCGTAAAGATAATGCCTGCATTTGTTATTACTGGCAAACCAACCAACCGGTACTTGCCCCCCAAAATAACAATCTCTGCTTTGAACAATGGAACGGAAAAACACCCCGGCATGACTATGGAAAATTATTGGGATTAACAGAAGACGAAAACTGTTTGTGTTGTTAAGTATCAGAATGGGGCAGGGGCATCCCAGCCCCCGCGCCAGTAGGCAAGAAACGTTAAATTTGCTAAAATGTAAATAATCTTTAATCGTAAGGGGACCCCCATGAGCAACCGCAGACAAGCACGCGAATGTGCCTTACAATCACTTTACTACGCAGACAGTAATGTTAATTTGTCAGCTGATACCATTTCCGGATACACAGACCAGTTTGAAAAAGAACTGGCTGAATGTTTCCCATTTTATAAGGACTTAGTCACCGGTACTACCCAAAATTTGGCGGAAATTGACAAACTGGTCTCTGCCTATGCCAAAAACTGGACCCTGGCCCGCATGAGCGCGGTGGACCGCTCTATTTTGCGTATGGCTACCTATGAAATGGTGTTTAGCGCGGAAAAAGCCCCTGTGGCCGCCATTATGGATGAAGCCATTGAACTGGCAAAAAAATTCTCTACCGAAAATTCCGGCAAGTTTATTAACGGCCTGTTGGACCAACTGAAAAAAGAACGCAAAAAATAAGGGGCCCCTATGCACCCGAAGGACGAAATTGAACAACTTAAAAAGTTAATCAATTACCACAATAATCTATACTACAATTTAGATAATCCCGTCCTGTCGGACACGCAGTACGACGAACTCTACCAAAAACTAAAAACGTTGGAAGAGGCGTACCCGCAATTTCGCACGAAAAACTCTCCCACCCAACGTGTAGGCGGCAAAGCCGGTAACAGTTTTGCCCAAATTACCCACGCTGTGCCCATGATGTCTTTGGATAACTCCTACAATGCTGACGACATCCGCGCCTGGCACGAACGTGCCGCTAAAATTTTACAAACCCACACGTTTGAAATGGTGGTAGAGGCCAAGATTGACGGCGTGTCCTGCTCGCTTACGTATGAAAATGGGCAACTCATCCAAGGGGCCACCCGCGGGGACGGCAAAGTGGGCGAAGATATTACCGCCAACGTGCGTACCATTACCAGTATTCCGCACCAGTTAGCCGGGCCGGTTCCTGCCGGGCGGATTGAAATCCGCGGAGAGGTCTATTTAAATAAACAAGATTTAGCGGATTTAAACAAAATTCAGCAAGAAAAAAACGAAAACACCTTTGCCAATACCCGCAACGCCGCGGCGGGGTGTTTACGTCATAAAAATGCCGAAGTGGTAGCCCAGCGGCCCTTGCGGTTTTTTGCCCATTCCTTTGGTACAGGCCAAATTGCCGCAGATAGTTTTAGCGGATTTATTGATTTGTGCCAACAGTGGGGGTTTACCGTCGGCCCGGTGCGCACCAAAACTTCCCATATAGAAGACGTCATTTCCTTTTACAACCAATTTGCCCAAACCCGCCACGAACTCCCCTTTGATGTGGACGGCCTGGTAGTAAAAGTAAACCAGTTTGCTGACCAACAACTCTTGGGCGTTACCGCCAAAAGCCCGCGCTGGGCCATGGCCTTTAAATACCCGGCCCCGCAAGCCGCTACTACGCTAAAAAACGTTACGTTTTCCGTGGGGCGCACCGGCATTATTACCCCGGTAGCCGAATTGGAACCTGTAGCCATTGGGGGAGTGACCATTTCCAACGCAACCCTTCATAATTTTGATGAAATCAAACGCTTACACGTACGCGTGGGGGACCGCGTGATTGTGGAACGCGCAGGCGAAGTCATCCCCAAAATTGTAAAAGTAGTAGAACAAAAAGGCACGCAAGACATTTTGCCGCCTGTCCAGTGCCCTGCGTGCGGCGGACACGTATATAAGGAAAATGACGAAGTGGGGTATTATTGCGTAAACCCATCTTGCCCGGCGCAACTGCGTGCGCGGTTGTTGCATTTTGCCTCACGCGATGCCATGGACATTGACGGCCTAGGTGACGTGATTATGGACCAGTTATTAGACCGCAAGTTTATTGCGGACTTTGCCGATATTTACCGCTTGACGTTTTTCCACGTACTTAATTTAGAAAATTTTAAAGACAAAAAAGCCCAAAACCTCCTAGATGCTATTGAAGAAAGTAAACACAAACCGCTTTCTAAATTATTGTTTGCGCTAGGCATTGGGTTTGTGGGCGCAAAAACGGCTGAAATCCTGGCCGACAAATTCCGCACGTTAGACGCGTTAAAAGCCGCCAGTTTAGAAGAACTGCAAAGCGTGCGCGAAATAGGGGAAATTGTTTCCCAAAGCGTGTATGACTTCTTCCGCGATCCGCGCGTGTGCGAGCAAATTGAAAAACTGCGCCAGGAAGGACTGAATTTCACCCAGCCCAAAAAGGAACTTTCCGGCAATGTGTTAGAAGGAAAAACCATTGTATTTACCGGCGAGTTGCAAACCTTAAAACGCACCGAGGCCGAACGATTAGCCAAGCAATACGGCGGATATGCCAGCGGGAGCGTTTCTAAAAAAACCTCCTTTGTAGTGGCCGGGGAAAACGCCGGTACCAAACTAAACAAAGCGCGGGAGTTGGGCATCCCGGTGATGAGTGAAGAAGAATTTTTGAAACTGATTGGTAAAGACAAAACCGAAAATTTGTTATAATACGTTATCTTTTTGAGGAGGATACACCTTAACCATACGATAAATTTATTTTTTGGATCTGTATTTTACAGGGAACTTTGATCGTATCAAAGCACCAACGCAATCCAAACTAGCCGATTAGGTAAGAAACCGGGTGGCCACCTAGTTTTTTGCCGAGTGTTTCCCGCTTTATGGCGGGAAACTACGGCTGTTATAGTTTTGGGTTCCTGCGTTGGGCCCGGCTATAACGGCCGTTTTTTATTGGGTCCAACGCCAACTATTTAAAGGAGACCTTCTTATGAAAAAAGGTTTTACATTGTTGGAATTATTAGTAGTCGTGTTAATTATTGGTATTTTGGCGGCTGTTGCCTTACCGCAGTACCAAAAAGCCGTAGAAAAGAGCCGGTTGACTGAGGCCCTGATGTATATAAGCACCCTGGAAAAAGCCGTTGACGCGTATATTTTACGGGTGGGGAGTATACCTGAAGAACTAGTAGGTTACAATTTGGATACTTCTCTGTTAGATATTGAACTGCCAACTTTGAAATATTTCGAAGCTAGTTGGTTCACGTGCCGGGCAAATAATAGCTGCGATCAAGATGAAATCTATCGCACCGGTTTTAGCCAAGCACCTTACCAGTTAAAGGCATCCCGTTCTTCTTCCGGCACGTGGACCCACGAATGCGATTATTTCTCCAGTTTGGGGGAAAGCATTTGCTTGGAATTGGGCAAAAAAGGTTGGTACACGTCAGACGAACGGTAAGAAAACTACCAATTATTCACTCCGGTTTAGTTTCAAACACTAGACCGGAGTTTTTTAGACCCAATTCTTTCTGGGTCCAAAGACCCTGGCCCACTTCCTGCTAAACCGCTACAATATAATATATATGAAATATAGAGCAATTTGTTGTCTGTTACTAGCGGCTCTTTGGGCTACCCCGGCCCAAGCGCAGTGGTACCGGAAATTAGGTTCTGCCCTTCGGCGGGTTCCTGCTGTTGTGGTGTCTCACCAACCTACCCCTTCTATTTCTGCCCCTTTGGAACGTGCCGTATACCAGGCCGCTGTTCAACAGCCACGTGCGCATGCACAGTTAGCTAAATCCATTGTAGTAGTAAAAGAAAAAGAGTTACTGTTACGTTTTGCATTTCCGACGGGGACTGGTTTTGTCCTAGAAGAAACCTATCAAGGCAAAAAATACCTGTGGGGGGTAACAGTTACCCACTACGCATTTCAAAAACCGGCAGTCAAACTTCCCAAACAGCGGAAATCTGTCCGGGTGCCCTTTGTGATTCAAGGCAGTGCCGGGATGGGGGATGTTTCCTTATTTCCGCTTCCACCGCAACTGGCTGGCCAGGTAACGGCTCTTACGCTGGCTAACAAAACCCCACAAGTAGGAGAGGAACTATTCTCTATAGGGTTTTTTAACAAATCTGTCCACATAGAAGAACACCGCATTTTGCAAGAAATCACCCCTTCCCGCATGATTACTTCCCTGCAGGTAGCCCCAAAACCTAGCCGCGAAGGCGCGTGCGGTGGCCCGGTCTTAAACCAGCAAGGCGAAGTAGTCGGTATACATATTGGAAGTTCTTACCATGCCCAAACCGGCTTTGCAGTTCCCTTGTCACATATACGTCAGGCATTGGCGGCCTACCACCAACAAGATGCGGCCCCGCAACCGCTTCTGTATAATGGGGTATTTTTAGGGCCTATTGCGGTGAATGAGGCCATTCTAACCGTCCGTTTTTATGCACAAAATAAGTTGCTTTACACCTTTAAGACCTTCCGTCACGAAAAAGAGATAGATTATGCACACCTGGAAGCGTTATCTGCCCGGCTTTCACTAGACCCGCAACGTATAGAAATGGATATTGAACGCAACCCGCTTTCTTCCCAAGAAACAGACAAACGCTACCGTATGTATACGCTATCATATGACATAAAAACAGGGGAATTGACCCGCAGTTTCTTAGAAAATTATTATTTTCCTCGCTGATAAAAAGATAAAATATAAACATGGATTTTATTGATTCGCATGCGCATTTAACAGACCTGGCTTTTGATGCAGACCGGGACTTTTTACTTACTAACACCCTGCCGCAAGCCCACATTATAAAAAGTGTGGAAATCGGCTGTGCCCCTAACGAGTGGCAAGATACCTTATCCCTGGCCCAGCACTACCCGCAACAAGTAGTGCCGGTGCTAGGGGTTCACCCGGAATATGCCGCCCAATTTTTAGAAGAACATAGGGGGCCGTTTGAGCAACTGCTTAAAAACCCTGCTGTAGCCGCCGTAGGCGAAATTGGATTGGATTATACTTGCTTGGAAGAAGCGGATAAAAACACCCAACAGGCCCTGCTAAACTGTATGATTTGCTGTGCAGACCAGGCCAAACTGCCGCTTGTCTTGCACATCCGCCGCCAGGGGGAGGACTATGCCGCGTATGAAGATGCGTTTGCCCAGTTGCAACACTGCTGGAAACAGGCCGCTCCCCGCCCTTATAGCGGGGTATTACACTGCTTTTGCGCCCGCTATGAAGAAGCCAAAAAAGCCCTGGATAAAGGGCTTTTGTTGGGAATTAACGGATGTTTTACCTATAAGAAAAATGAATATGTGCGTGAGGCCGTTAAAAAGGTTGGCGCAGAACATATTATTTTGGAGACGGACTGCCCCTATTTATCTCCCCAGGGTAAACGCGGTACCCGCAACGACCCTTCTAATATTGCGCTGATTGCTACCTATGTGGCGGATTATTTACAAATTCCGCTAGAAGAATTGGCCTATAAAACGGTTACCCAAACAAAACGGTTGTACGGATTGCTTTAAATTTGTTATATTGATATTAAGGTACTATGAAAAAATTTACTTTCTTACTTTTATTGGCTAGTGTATTATCTGCCTGCACAAACCCCGAACAGGACGCTAAAATTAAGGCATTTTGGGGCACGCAGTTTACGCACCTGCTTGCGGCGGTTGCTCCTGGGGCGGCTCTTCCGGCGGCAGCCCTGCAACGTACGCAACCCAACCCTCAAGAAATGCAAGAGTTTGAGGAAATGATGAAACAGTGGGAGCAGGAACAGCAATCGCAAGAAAACAACGAACAATTTGTTTTGCCTGAAGAGGCAGAAGAGTGGCCAGTTACAGGCGTTTCTGCTAATTCGGCAGAAGTGCCGGCTAAGCCCGCCGCATCCACCCCCAAAACGGCCCCTAAAACTACAGCACAAACGGCCAAATCCGCCGGTACTAAAACGGTTGCCGCAAAAGCGGCTAAACCGTTGAATGCATATTTGGTGGTAAGTGCGCAGTGCGGTTGGTGCAAAAAATTAAAACAAGAAGGATGGGTAGAAAAATTTAAAGACAAGTACCGGGGGCAAGTCCGCTTGATTGAGTATGACGTAACTACCCCTGACGGACAAGCCGGGTACACGAAACTGATGCGCCGCTATAAAATGTCTTCCGTGGGAACCCCGGCTTTATTTATTGGAGATTCGGTGGTGCGCGGGTATCCGTTGGCGGAGGCGGATGCCGCCGTCAAGAAAGCCATTGCCAAATATGGCAAAGGGCTTCCCAAAGCACAAGCGTCCAAACAGTTTATGGAAATTACCATGGAAAATACGTCCGGCCCTGTCAAAGGAAAAGCCCCATTAAAAGACCGCCAACAAATACAAGCGGCTTTGGATAAAGTCCTAAAAGATAACCAAAATGCCTTGCAGGACATTGGGCAGATGTTTGGTGCAAATACGCAGGCCGAAGCGTTTGCCATTACCGCCAAGACCGAAAAGGCCTTGCGCCGCCAGGCAACCGCCAGCAATTCTTACCTGGAATATAGTAAAGTACAAAAACAATTACTGGCCCAGCAAGAACAAAGTTTAAATAAACTTATGAAAGAACACGCGCAGTATATCCGCGATATTCGCTAAAAGTAGCAAATTTGCCCAACACCCCCGGGGATTTTTATCCCCGGGGGTGTTCGTTTCTCTTGAGGGGAAAACCCCTTTTGGGTATAGGTTAAGTTTTTTCTAACTATAACAAGATATGAGGGGGGTATCGTTCGCCGCGAAGGACAGAAAGCCACCTTATAGGGAAGTTTGGTATAATACTAATAAGGAGTATTTTATGTCAAACGCCCAACAACGCGCCCAGCGCATCAAAGCCGTACTGACGGATGTAGACGGTATTTTAACAGACGGTAAAGTAAATTTCTTTCTCACGCCGGATGGAAAAATAGAAGAAATCAAATCCTTTAACACGCAAGACGGTATTGCCGTAATGCTTTGCCGCAGTTGCGGGATTATTTGCGGCATTATCACGGGCCGGCGTCACCCTACCACGGTGGAACGCGCGCGCAATTTGGGGTTTAAATATATGTACCAGGGGTTTTTAACCAAAATCGGCCCCTTGCAAGATATTTTAGAAAAAGAAGGTCTCACGCCCGAAGAAGTGTGCTATATTGGCGACGATATTACCGATATGCCGCTACTTAACGAAGTGGGCTTTGCCGCCACCGTGCCAAATGCGCTAGATTGTGTAAAAGATTGCGCGCATTATATTACCAAACGCGTGGGGGGGGATGGGGCTTTCCGTGAGATTATTGATTTTATTTTGGAATCCCAAGGGAAACTGGACCCCATTTTAGAACAAGTAAAGGCCAGTGCCTGGACCCATGGCAAAAAGCCGGAGTTAGAAATTGTAACTTCCCAGGAAGGACTTAACTAGACGTATGAACGGAAAATTTATTGTGTTAGAAGGGCCGGACCGGTGCGGTAAATCCACCCAGGCCAAAATGTTGGTAAATACACTTTTAGAGCATGGCAAAGATGTGCTGCTTACGCGCGAACCCGGGGGAACCCCATTAGCCGAAGACATCCGCCAGTTGGTCTTGCAACCCGGTGTGGACGTACGTCCCATTACGGAATTATTACTTTACGAGGCCTCCCGCGCACAACACACGCAGGAGAAAATTATCCCTGCCTTACAAGAAGGCAAAATTGTCATTTGTGAGCGTTATACTCTCTCCACCAGTGCCTACCAGGGTTATGGGCGCGGGCTGGATTTAACCACTATTGATGCGTTAAATAAAATTGCTTCTATGGGTCTTACACCGGATTTAACCCTCGTATTTTTAATGTCGGACAAGTATTTTACCCAACGCGGGGAGTATTTATTTTCAGACCGCTTGGAACAAGAGGATTTATCCTTCCGCCAAAAAATGCGCCAAGGGTACCGGGAACTGGCCGCCAAAACCCCGCATGCCCATATTATTGATGCTGATAAAAATATAGATATGGTGCAGGCAGACGTGGTGGAATTATTACACCGTTATAAAATTGTGGACTAATGGATAGCAAAATTATCGGGCAGCAAAAAGCCGTTTCTTATTTACAAGGACTTGTGACCCAGGGCCGTGTGCCGGGGGCGTTGCTGTTTTACGGCCCGGATGGGGTAGGCAAGCGCAAAACCGCGTTAGCGTTTGCGCGCGCGCTAAATTGCCAACACCCGCAAAACGCTCAGGCCTGCGGGCAGTGTGCCAGTTGTCAAGAAGCCCAAAAAGGTACCCACCCGGATATTACCCTAGTGGATTTTACCTACCAGGCGCGCCTGGCCGTAAAAACTGAACCCAACGACCCGGATTATGAAGAAGAACTGGCTAAAGAAGTTGCCAAACAACAACACATTAATGTGGAAACCATCCGGCGGGTGACGGCACTTTCCCAGCAGAAAGCCGCCAGAAATGGGTGGAAGGTGCTGATTATTGATGCGGCGCAAACCATGCAGGCCGCGGCGGCCAATGCACTGCTTAAATTTATTGAAGAACCGCCCGCCAAAACGGTGTGGATTTTAATCACCCCCAAACGTGCGGCTATGTTAGGGACTATTTTGTCGCGCTGTCAGCCGTTGGCATTTGCGCCGTTAGCCAGCGAACAGGTAGTGGAAATTTTAGAAAGTACCGGGCAAGAACTTACTGATCCGGCGCGCGCGGCGCGCTATAGCGGGGGCAGTGTGTCCGGTGCAGTGAAGGCAGACCAGGCACTTACTCTATTGGAACAGGCCGGGTTTGGCACGCCGCAAGGGCCGTACCAAACGGCGGCGGAACTTTCCCGCATGCCCGCACAAGCCCGGCAGGAAGCCCAAGCCGTGTTAGACGTGTTAATCCGTGCCGTGCATGCCCAGTGGACCGAAGCCAACGACGTGGCCCGCGTGCCGTTGCAGGAAGCGTTAGAAAAGTTGGCGCACTATAAACAATGTATTGGGCGCAACGTGTCACCGGCGTTGGTGTTGGAAACGGCGCTAATGAGTTTAGACGGCTTGCCCATTAAGTTGTAAGCGGTACGTCAAGGGCAAGGGACCGCGAAGGTGCCCAAATGTGGAAAATTGTATCGCAGGGAAGCAACAAAATTTAAAAATCTTCTGTTTTTAAATTTTGTGCGTAAGACGAAAGAGCGCGAAAAGTTTTTAGCAGGTGCCGTTTGACAGAGCGCGGACTTGTAGAGGAGAAGATGATTTTTCAGATTTGAGGCAGATTTGCACCGTTAAGTTGCCCGAAGCTGCACTGCTAGGTGCTGCGAGTCGGCAAGTCGGTGCGAAGGTGCCCAAATATGGAAAATTGTATCGCAGGAAAGCAACAAAATTTAAAAATCTTTTGTTTTTAAATTTTGTGCGTAAGACGAAAGAGCGCGAAAAGTTTTTAATTATTAAGAGGTATTTTATGACGAAGAAAATATACATCACTACTCCCATTTATTACGTAAACTCCGTGCCCCACCTGGGCCACGCCTATACCACGATTGCGTGTGATATTCTGGCGCGCTACTACCGCAGCCAGGGCAAAGACGTGCGCTTTTTAACCGGAACTGACGAACACGGGGCCAATATTGAAAAATCCGCCGCCGCCAAAGGGGTCAGCCCCAAAGCATGGACAGATGAAGTATCCGCCAAATACCGCGCGTTGTGGAAAACCTTAAACATTTCATACGACAGTTTCATCCGCACCACGGACCCGGCACACGAACAGGTTGTGCAAGCCATTTTTGAAAAATTATTGCAAAGCGGGGATATTTATTTGGGTTCCTATTCGGGCAAATACTGCGTATCGTGCGAGCAATACTACGACGAAAGCGAAATGGGCGAAAACTGCACCTGCCCGGTGCATAAAAAACCGCTTACCGACGTGCACGAAGAAACCTATTTCTTTAAACTTTCGCGCTATGAAAAACCGCTTTTAAAATATTACGAAGAACACCCACAGTTTTTATCCCCCAAATACCGCGCCAACGAAATTATCAATTTTGTAAAAGGGGGACTGCGGGATTTGTCCGTCACGCGCACCAAAGTAAAATGGGGCGTTCCGGTAAAAAGCAACCCGGCCCACACTATTTATGTATGGTTTGATGCGCTAATTAACTATATTTCCGCCGCCGGGGCTGGGATGTTTTTGTGCGGGGGGGATAAACCCCTGCACCAGGAAAAACTGGACCTTATCCGCGCGCAAAATTTTGAAGAACTCTGGCCCGCGGATTTGCACATGGTAGGTAAGGAAATTTTCCGTTTCCATACCGTTATTTGGCCCGCCGTGCTGATGGCATTAAACTTGCCGCTGCCGCAAAAAGTGTTTGCGCATGGTTGGTGGACTGTGGAAGGGGAAAAAATGTCCAAAACCTTAGGCAACGTCATTGACCCGGCTGAACTGGGCGAAAAGTACGGCGTGGACCCGGTGCGCGCGTTTCTATTCCGCGAGGTTCCCTTCGGGCAAGACGGGGATTTTTCTATGACCAGTTTTAAAAACCGCTACAACGCGGACCTGGCTAACAACATAGGCAATTTGCTTTCCCGCACGCTTAATATGCTTGCCAAACAACAGCCGCAACTGCCGGCAGAAATTGCACTGCCCGCCGACATAACCGCGCAGATTGAACAAACGGAAACGGATATTGCCCAGGCCTATAGCGAACTGGCCTTTGATAAAGTGCTGGAGCATATTTATAGTTTCTCGTCGGCCTTAAACAAACGCGTGGCCGACACTAAACCCTGGGAACTGGCCAAGACAGACCCGGAAGGTGCAAAGAAAATTCTGTTAGAACTGATTGCTTGCCAACGCAAAACCGCCCAGTGGATTACGCCTTTTATGCCCACCATTGGGGCCGAGATGAGCCGCCGTTTGCAAGCCGGGCCGATTGAAAAATACGCACCGTTATTTCCACGTATTGCGGAGGAAAAATGACTTCTAGCACCTCCTTTTTAATTGCGATGATCGTATCGGCCCTGTTGTTAGCAACGATGGTGGCTTGTAACATCAACGGATTGGCTATGTATATGGGTTTGGGCTTAATCGGCCTTTTATTTATCTGGGTGTTTGTTGTGTATATTAGGGAAGGGTTAGGCCCTATCAATGTGTCCCAATTGGATGAATTGTGCCGCAGAGCATTTAAAAAAAACGACCCGGATGCACTATTTGAGTTGGTGCAATTGTACGAGGAGGGGGAAAATAAAAGTTTCTTGGAGAAACACCCCAAACAGGCCCGCTGTGTGTTTAATGCGGCTCTGCGCCTGGTAGAACTGGTGGAAACAAACCAACTAGAGGGTAAACCCCCGCAGTTAGAAGATTACTACTATTTGGGGCTTATGTATGAGGAAGGGTTTACCTGTCATCCTAATGTTAAGCAAGCAATTGCGTATTATCAGCAAGCGTTAGCTACCACAGCATGTTGGGATGCAAACCCCAACCATTACCGGCAAAAGCGTGCCCAAGTGGAAAAGCGTTTAGCGGCATTATTGCAAAGAAAGGAAGATACCAGGTAAAGCAAGTTGGGAAATTTTTTACAAAAAGGGGCTGGTAAAACCGGCCCTTTTTTGTATGTTGTGAAAACCCCCGGCTACGCCTGGGGATAGTTGTTTGTTTCATCTTGTCATTGAAAAGTTTTTGTAGTATACTATAGGTACAATTTGTTCTGTTTTTGGAACCGTTTAAAGAGACGGAACTTTGCAACATAGCAAACGTTTGACCGCCAAAAACAGCCGATACAAGCGCAATATGTACGGACTAATTACCCGTATGTATTGTGCTGAATGTTTGTTGCTACTGTTTAACGCAGTGGCAACGGATTACGGCTGTTAGGTGTGGGGTTGGTCAAACGCTCATGCATAAGAGCCGTTTTTGTTGGTTTCATAAATAGACAAGTTGAACATATAGGTCAGGTGCAAACCTGACAAAAAACGTCATGCTGGGTGTGGTTGTTCAGCATTTCCCTCCGCTTATGTATAAGGAGGAGAGCCGGAGCAACAACTCCTCAGGATGACCTTCAATTAAACTAAAACGAGGTAAAAACGTATGAATAACCAACACACCCGGCGGGGAGAAACGCAAGAAGGAAGAGTAGTTAAAAATAAAGTCATCCTGAACGTGATTGAGGATCTTCAACGCTTGTTGTTGCGGTTGGTGGTGCCACTGATAAACAACCTGCGTGGAAGATCTCATATCAAGTATGGGATGACCCCTTTGTTTGATAACGGCAAGTGCGTGGCAGATGCTGAGCAAAGATCTCTCAGCATACGCCAATTTAATAAGAACAAAAAACCAGGGATGACGGCTTTATTACATAACAACCCGGAAGCGGGAGATCCCCGAGTCCTGCGGACGGCAAAATCGGGGATGACATCTAATTTTACAACAGCCCACGGCTTTACCGCCCGCTCCGTCATCCCGCAGAGTCGGTATGCGGGATATAGCGGGCGTACAGGTTTTACGCTTATTGAGTTGCTGGTCGTCGTACTCATTATCGGTTTATTAGCCGCGGTGGCCCTGCCGCAGTACCAAAAAGCCGTGGCTAAAAGCCGGCTTAGTGGAATGGTTCAATTTGTAACAGATATGCAACGTGCTATAGACATCTATGTGCTGGAGCATGGTTTTGAAGATATTAATTTTCAAAGTCATCCCGAAGTATTAGATATAGGATTGGCTACAAGTATCAATAAGTGGTGTGGGGATAATGAATTTGGAAGTTTTAATTGTGCTCTGTCATGTTCCGCCGTAGATAGTGATTGTAGTGTATCTATTGCGGCTAATTATCCTAGTAAGATTTATCTGGATTTAATGTCTTCCTATACTGCGCAGACCGGATGGGAAAGAACCTGTGATGCTCCTCCGGCCGATGCGCTTGCTGTATTTTTGTGTGAGGAACTTCAAAAACAAGGGTGGCAGTGAAAAGAATATTTCCCCGCGCCCCCATACCGCGCGGGGAGTTTTATGGCATGTTCAAATGGGTGGTGGGCCTAATCGGAAATGGAAATTGGCTGGTTCTCATTTCTTATCGGGGGCCATCTTCAAGTCCTGGTGCCAAAGAGGCCGCACGCATTAGAAAGAACCTTCTTGTTTAGAAACAGACATCATTAGTTTAATGCGGTTAATTTGGTTGGTTTCACTCGCGCCGGGGTCATAGTCCACAGCGATAATGTTTGCGGAAGGAAAGCGTTTTTTAATTTCTTTAATAAACCCTTTGCCAACAATGTGGTTGGGCAAACAGCCAAACGGTTGCATGCAAAGCACGTTGCGTACGCCGGCTTCCAACAATTCCACAATCTCGGCCGTTAACAGCCACCCTTCCCCGGTTTGGTGCCCCAGGGAAGCAATCCCGCGTATCTTTTTGCGTAAATTCTTAAATACCACCGGCGGATCAAACCGGCGCGAAAGCCAAAATCCCGCCCGTTGCGGAAAACGCATCAACTCCAGTAGCCAAATACTCACATAACTTACCATGCTGGCCTTCCAGGACCCTTGCATGTGGCGGTAATTAAAAATATGGTCATAAAACCCATAGAGCATAAAGTCCACTAGGTCCGGCACAACGGCCTCCCCGCCTTCTTGCTCAATCACTAGCGCGGCTTGGTTGTTGGCATCGGGGTGGTATTTGAGTAAAATTTCACCTACTAGCCCCACGCGCGGTTTACGTTTTTGGCGTTTTAAGGGCAAGTGGTCAAACTCCCAAATCATGTGAAGCATATTGTAAGCAAATTTGAAAAGGTTGCCGCTAGTGATATTTTTCTGAATGCGTGCCGCCCATTTGTCAGCCAATGCTTGGGTAGAACCGGCCACTTTTTCATAAGGGCGCACGCGGTAGGTCATACGCATTAACGCATCCCCATAGCAACCCGCCATCACCCCGCGTAACAGCACTTTTCGGCCCAGGGTAAAGCCAGTATTGGCGGAATTGCCGCTTACGTTCATAGTAAGCACCGGGATATAGCCCATATTACACTGCGCCAAAGCGCGGCGTAACAGGCCTGCATAGTTGGAAGCCCGGCATCCGCCGTTTGTTTGGCTGATTAAAAGTGCAATTTTATGGGTATCAAATCCGCCGTCTTGCACGGCTTTTAACAGTTGGCCGATGACCACAATGGCCGGGTAGCACACGTCGTTATTAACGTGTTTAAGCCCGGTTTCAATGGCTTCTTTAGTCACGTGGGGAAGTTGCACCACGTGATACCCTTCACTGGCAAAAACCGCCTCTAAAAATTGAAAATGCACCGGGGACATTTGCGGCACTAAAATAGTATGTGTTTTTTTCATTTGCGGCGTGAACAGTGCTTCTGTTGCCGCGGCATTTGTTTTTTTGTCTGCATGGGAACTTAATTCCCGCAAGGCAGCCAACAAAGAGCGGATGCGGATTTTAGCCGGGCCTAAATTTTCCCCTTCGTCAATTTTAATTTGCGCATACAGCCGTCCTTGCGCGTTGGTGATTTCTTCCAACTGGTCTGCAGTAATGGCATCCACGCCGCACCCAAAAGACACCAACTGTAAAATGGCTAAATTTTCTGTTTGCCCGGTAAACGCCCCGGCCCGGTATAAGCGGGAGTGATACGTCCATTGGTCGCGCACGGTTAAGGCACCCGGGTTGGGTTTTAAATGTGCTACGCTGTCTTCGGTCAGTACGGCTAGGCCGCACGCGTTAATCAGTTCCGGGATGCCATGGTTGACTGCCGGATCAATGTGGTACGGATGCCCGGCTAACACAATCCCATAGCCGCCTTTTTGTTTTAATTCTTCTAACGCATGTATCCCGGCCGTGCGGATATCTTGCATATATTTTTGTTGCTCGGCAAATGCTTTTTGAACGGCCTGTTGCAATTCTTTTAACGTGCATTTTTTAAAGAGTTTTACTTTTTTTAGCCGACGTGCCAGCAATTTTTCATCTAACGGTAAAAACGGCGTGTAATAAGGTATCCCGCTTTGGGTGAGTTCGGTAATATTTTTAGACAGCAGTTCCGGGTATCCGGCTACCACCGGGCAGTTGTAACTGTCGTCTTGGCTGGCAAATTCCTTTCGTTCCCGCGGAATACAGGGAAAGAAAATCGCATCCACTTTTTTAGATAACAAATCCATGATATGCCCATGTGCCATTTTGGCCGGGTAGCAAACCGTCTGGGAAGGAATAGACCCATATCCGCTAAAAAAGAGTTGCTTGGAAGAAGGGTCGGAAAGTTCTACCCGAAAGCCCAACTCCGTTAGCAGGGTAAACCACAAAGGGTAATTTTCAAACATGCCCAGGGCGCGGGGAATCCCCACTGTGCCGCGTTTGGCATATTCTTTATCTAATGGCTTGTAATAGTTAAACAGACGGTCATATTTATATTTACATAAATTGATATGTTTATTTTTGGCAAGGCCGGCCCCGCGTTCACACTTGTTGCCGGAGACAAAATTCTCTTTTCCGCCAAAATTGGTAATCGTCAGCATGCAGTGGTTGGAACACCCTTGGCAACGTACGTTTTTGGTGGTCAGTTTTAACCGGCTGATTTGCTCGGCATTGAGTAATTGGGTTTGCCGTCCGTTTTCCGGTCCGCGCTTTTTAGCTAGTAACGCCGCGCCAAATGCCCCCATCAGCCCTGAAAGGCCCGGGCGGATAACAGGTTTACCCACTTGTATTTCTAGCGCGCGCAACAGGGCATCATTTAAAAAACTGCCGCCCTGCGCTACGATACAATTTCCCAGTTCGCTGACGTTATGGATTTTAATTACCTTGTAGCACGCATTTTTGATGACGGAGTAAGAAAGTCCGGCGGCAATATCGCCCACTTTGGCCCCTTCTTTCTGGGCTTGTTTCACTTTAGAGTTCATAAACACCGTACACCGCGTGCCCAAATCAACCGGGTTTTTAGCAGTGAGGGCTTGTTCTACAAATTCGGGTAACTCCATGTGCAGGGATTTGGCAAAATTTTCAATAAAAGACCCGCACCCCGCACTACACGCTTCGTTTAAGCCAATACGCTCAATCACGCCGTTTTTTAAAGACATGCATTTAATATCTTGTCCGCCAATGTCTAATACAAACGTCGCATTCGGGGCAAAAAAGGTTGATGCCGTACAATGTGCCACGGTTTCCACTTCGTCAATATCCAGTTTCAGCCCGGCTTTTAAGAGCGCGCTTCCGTAACCGGTAGCCGCGGCGGCTTTAATCACCAGGCCGGGTTTTTTGCGGGCATAAATTTCTTGTAAAATGTTTACGGCCAGGGTAAACGGATCTCCGTTATTAGAGCCGTAGTAGGAATATAACAAACGGTTTTGTTCGTCAATCAGCGTGGCTTTTAAAGTGGTAGACCCGCTGTCTATACCCAAATACGCATTTCCCTCATATTCCTCTAATGGAAATGTGGGCACATGGGTTTTGTGGTGCCGTTTGACAAATTCCGCACGTTCTTGCGCGTTTTTAAACAAGGGCGGCAACTTTTGGATGTCCGTTTCTTCCCCCAGTTTTTCTAACGCGCTAATGACATCCGGCAACAGCACTTTGGATGCCGTGTCTTTTTGGGCAAATAATGCGGCCCCTAGGGCTACAAACAGTTCGGCCTGTTGTGGAAAAATAGCATGTTTTTCGTCTAATTTTAACGTATTTACAAAGCACTTTCGCAAGGACTCTATAAACGCCAGAGGCCCGCCTAAAAACACCACCGTTCCGGTAATTTCGCGCCCGCGGGCCAGGCCGCCAATAAACTGATTGACTACAGCTTGCATAATAGATAGGGCAATATTACTTTTAGCGCATCCTTCGTTAATAAGAGGGACAATATCGGTTTTGGCAAATACCCCGCAACGCGAGGCAATTGGGTAAATGGTGTTGGCTTGCAGGGCCAGTTTGTCCATTTCCGGCACGTCTATATTTAAAAAAGAGGCCATCTGGTCAATAAATGCCCCCGTGCCGCCGGCGCAGGTTTCGTTCATGCGTAAATCGGTTCCGCTAGTTAAAAAGGTGAGTTTAGCATCTTCGCCTCCTAGTTCCACAATAACATCCGCGTGAGGAATTTTGTGCTTAATACTTAAACTGGAGGCAATCACTTCCTGCACAAAGGACAAGTGAAGGCGCGTACACAAAGAAAGTGCACCCGAGCCCGTTAAGGCCAGTTGAAAGGAAGAGCCCGGAAATTGTTTGTTGACCTGGTGCAAAATAGTGATAATTTTGCGGCGAACGTCGGACATGTGCCGCTGGTAGGTGGAAAAAAGCACCTCATTGTGTGCATTTAAAACCACCACTTTTACGGTAGTGGAGCCCACATCCATCCCCAGGAACAATACTTCCGCTTTCATAATTATATTATACTAAAAAAGGATTGTACCGTTTTTCCTGCCAAAACCCCCCCGCAGTGCTGCGCGGGGGAAAAGCACCCTTGCATAGATAGGGTTTTACCGCATAAAATTGGTATATACTACTTCTTCTTGCTCGGGCAGTTTTACACCGGCTTTATCTGCGGCCTCTTTACAACGCAAAAACCACGCCATATTGCGGCCCAGGTAACGCATTTGTTGCATACCTTCCAGGTCCTCACGTACGTGTTCGGGCGTGTGGCCGTGTACGTTATTCCAATAGCGGGAGGGAATAATCGGCATCTGCGCCAGGGCGAAATACTTATTTAACTGGTCCCAGGTGGCGGTGGTGCCGCTGCGCCGGGCAGACACAACGGCGGCGGCCGGCTTTAACCAAAAGAGTTGTTTTGGATCTCTGCTCCCGGCGAAGAAAACCCGGTCCATAAAGGCGGTTATCGCGCCGGAAGCGGCGGCATAATGCACCGGAGTACCGAATACAAATCCGTCGGCACTGGCACACTTATCTAAAAATTCATTCACTACGCCGCCTAAGGCGCATCGCCCTGTTTTGGCGCATTGTCCGCAGGCAATACATCCGCTAATAGGTTTTAATCCCAACCAAAAAATTTCAGTTTCCAGGCCGTTTCCGTTTAAGGTCTTGGCTACTTCACTTAAGGCAGTGTACGTGCAACCCTTTTGGTGGGGGGATCCGTTTACTAAAAGAACTTTCATTGTTTTCTCCTGTATTTAATGCGGCCTTATGTAAGGCCGCCTTCTTAAACTTATTTTAATTTGGCCCCGCAATCCGGGCAGAAGGTACTGCCGTTAGCATGCGGGTGCGTGCATCCGGCCGGTTTTTTAGCACCGCAATTTCCGCAGAAATTCCCGGTATTTTGCGCGCCGCAAGAACAGGTCCATGCGGTTGCTTGTTGAGGGGCTACCGGCGCGGCGGGCGGCACCGGGGCTTGAGGAGCGGCGGGCTGGATAAATTGCGCGGCACTGGCCCCGCCTGCTTGTTGGGCAAAACCCATACCTACAAAACCGTTCATGGCTCCGTTTTCATTTTTAGCGGCGTTTTCCATAGCCGTGGCTTGCGCGCCGCCTAATCGTCCTCCTAGCATTTGCGCGTTGGAATACACGCGGGCCTCTTGGAATTGGGCAATCTTCTTCACGCTTTCTTCATCCGGGGTAATGGCAGAAAAACCGATAGATACCACCACCAGTCCGCGCACTTGTTTCCAATCCTCGTCTAACATTTTATCCATGTTAAGCGTCAATTCTTTGGTATGTAGCGGGATTTTATCATACGAAATACCGATAGAAGATAAATTGCCCAATGCCACTTGAATGGCTTGCTGAAACTCCGCTTTTAACTGGTCATCCAAATTAGCGGCCAAATAGCGGTCGGTTACGTTAGCGGCTACATGTGAGAAAAATAATAAGGGGTCTTCTATTTTATACGAATAAACACCAAACCCTTTTAATTGAATGGTGAACCCAAACTCCGCATCCCGAAACGGCACACCGCCTACGCCAAATTTATGGTTGGGGATTTCTTTCAAGTTTACATAATAAACGCGTTGATCGTTTTGAACTTGTCCGCCGTACACAAAACGTTGGCCTACTTTTTTAAAACTGTCAATAAGCCCTTGAAATCCACCCGCAAATAACGAAGGTTCCGTATCGGATTGAAAGGTATACGCACCGGGCTCTACGGAAAAATCAATAATTTTGCCGTTTTCCACTACCAAAAGGGCTTGGCCTTCGTTGAGCACAATTTTACTTTCGTGCGTGATGATATTTTCACTGCCAAACCGGTTAGAAGACCCGGCCGTTACGCGTTTTTGCCCTTTTTGAATGAGGGTATCTGCGCCCAGCGAATCACAATAAATAAACTCCTTCCACTGGTCGGCTAAGGTAGAGTTTACGGCTCCTTTTACTGCTTGGATTAGTCCCATACTTATTCCTCCGGATTATTTTTTATCATCACGCCGCCCGGGCCGTAATTATATGGGGGTTTAATGCCTATAATATCAGCCAGCACCCAGCCGTGATCTTTTACTGTAATTACAAAATTGCAATACTCGCATCTACCCGAACTGACTACATGCGTAGGTGCGCCGCAATTCGGGCAGGAAATCGTGTCCGTCTCTTGTTTTGCAGAGCGAGTTTTAACCCCTGCTTTACGTTTAAACACATAGAAATAACTTAAGAAACAATCCCGGTTGGGGTCGCCTTTTAACACGTGGTGGGTATGTTCATCTACAATATAATCTATCATCCGCGCGTGCATAACCACAGACAGCGTTTCAAAATTTTTATCTTGCGCGTACGAAAAGAAATGGGCGCGGTTGATATTGATGCGTTCTAACCTATTGATGCGGCCCAAACGCTTATATTCCTGTAATTGCCGTTCATGCAAGGCAAATAATTCCTCCGATTCAAATGGGCGTACCTTGTCCCAATCCCGCTCCATCCAGGCATACTGGAGTTTAAAAAACACTTCTTTGGCCCATTCCAAAAACGCGGTGGAATTAAACCCCGGGTCCGTTTGTTGGATAGCGCGGGTAATATCTTGCGTATTATCCGGGATGTCAGGCCATAAACTACCGGGTAATGACCCTGGGTGGTAAGAGGCATGCTCCAAATCTGGCCATTTGTCTTTAGCAGGCAAACCCGGCCTGTCTATCTTCCATACATTATTAAGACAATAATAAATGAGATAGATACCAATAATAATACCCCAAAACACTAAATCTGCAGAAGTCAACGGACGCCCTGACGAGCCGGAGGAAGAACTGCCACTCCCCCAACTGTCTGAAGAAGAACTACTCCAACTGTCTGAAGAAGAACTGCTCCAACTACTGCCGGAGTCATAATCATTAAAATCGCCCACATCCGTGCGGCCGCTAGAGGCAAATAAACAGGTCAGTGCCCCTAAACAAAGCACGTAGCAAAGCAGTTTGCGCATGGAAAGTTTCATACGTTTATTATACTTATTTATTGGAAAATAAACCGCAATTTACTACTTTTGTCCGCGCAAGTGTTGTTCGTATTCTTTAATGTGGGTATCGTACACGTCTAATTTGTAATTTAAACGCGTTAAGGTTGCTTGCAGGGTTTTAATTTGTGCTTGCAAGCGGTCGTGCTCGGCCAGTAAGAGTTGTTTGCGTGCCGCCAGGGTTTTGTTTCCTTTTTGAAACAGGGCCACGTACTTTTGCAAGGTGTCTATAGATAGCCCCGCCTGGCGCATACATTTAATAAACTCCACCCAGTTACAATCTTGCTCTTGGTAATCCCGCAGGCCCGATTCGGTGCGGTGCACCGGGGGGATGAGGCCTTCTTTTTCATAGTAACGCAAAGTATCAGCCGAAATGCCGTATTTTTTACTTACTTCGGAAATAGTCATAAATATATTATAGCGTTTAGAGTTGGTTTAAAGTCAAGGGCCTGGTTGGTTTCTGCATACGCAATTTAGTAAAATATCTATATGATGTATTTGCACACACTATTTATGGCGTTTTGCGCGGGATTTTTGTTTATAACTCCGGCAGAAGTATATGCCCAGCGGGCCGTCGTGGTACGCCCGGCGTGGGTGATGCAGGGAATTACCGCACCGTTACCTGTGCGCTGGCGGCCTTTGCCGCCTGTGCGTGCATGGAAGGAGCCGGTACGCCCAGTAGCCCAGCGGGCCGTATTTCCTGTTCATGCGGTAGCAAACCAAACGGTATGGAACATTCCGCTTCAGGCCCGGCTAGAGCGTTCGTTAGTAACGCCGCAGCATGTAAACTTACCGGCTGCTTTGCCGGGACGCGCTTTCCCGGGGAAGAAAGAGATAGACGCTGTTATTTTTGATTTAGACGGCACGTTGTTAGATTCCCTGGGGGCCTGGGAACATTCCGGCAGTAATTTTGTGCGTTCGCAAGGGTTTGAACCGCCTGCGGATTTAGATGATAAACTAGTGGCTATGAGTTTAACAGATGGGGCCAACTTCATTAAAAAACAGTACCATCTGTCTTACAGCCCGGAAGAAATTTTATATCTCACCTTGCTTCCTATTAAAAACCACTATTATACCGATATTGACCCCATGCCGGGTATCCCGGAAACGTTAGCCCGTTTGCATGCCCAAGGGGTTAAAATGGCGGTGGCGACCGCTTCTGATAGGGAACTAGCCGAAAGAGCACTCGCCCGCCTGGGACTAGAGAAGTATTTTGATTTTATTATCACATGTGATGAAGTGGGGGCGGGTAAATCCAGCCCTAAAATATATGAAGAGGCCCTTCGCCGCTTGGGAACCCAAAAAGCCCGCACGCTGGTGGCGGAAGATGCTCTTCATGCCTTGCAAACCGCTCATAATGCTGGTTTCCCTACTGCCGGGATAGAAGAAGCGCATTCTTCTGCCGTACGTGCGGAAAAATTGCGCGCATCTACTTACTATGTATTTTCCTACCAAGGGAAAAATGTTTTCTTACCTCTTCCGTAACAGGGCATAAAAAACGCCCGCTTTCAAGCGGGCGCGTGTGCAAAGATAACACTTATTTGGTTTTAAACTGTTTCCACAACATGGCGGCTAGGCCTGCTCCGCAGAACGGCCCCACAATAAATACCCACAATTGGCTGAGTGCTTCGCCGCCCATAAGTAGTGCCGGCCCTAAACTGCGTGCCGGGTTGACGGAAGTACCTGTCAGCGGAATACCCAAAATATGCACAAATGTTAAGGTTAAGCCGATAATTAACCCGGCAATCGTAGCATTTTTGGTACTGTCGGTTACCCCCAGTACGGTAAGTACAAAAATACAGGTTAAAATAACTTCTACAAACAGGGCCGCCCCCACTTCCAGCCCAATGGCGGAAAGTTCCCCATAGCCGTTAGCTCCTAACCCGGTAATTGCCGCACTGCCCAGGTTAGAAGAATTGATAATAGAGGCCAGCACCATAGCGGCTAAAATACCGCCCAAACATTGGGAAATGACGTAGCCCACAAAATCTTTGTCGCTCATTTTCCCGCTCATCCACACGCCTAGCGAAACGGCCGGGTTAATGTGACAACCGGAAATATTGCCAATGACGTACGCCATAGACACGATAGACAACCCAAACGCAAAGGCCACCCCTAGGATGCCCAGCGTTTCTCCTGCCAGTGCGGCTGCGCCGCAACCAAACAGGGTCAGCACAAAAGTGCCTAATAGTTCAGCAGCATATTTTTTCACGTAGTATCTCCTGTTAAGCCGCGCGCATAATGCCCGCACGGCAACTAAATGACAAACACATTATAACAATTTTTTACTGTACTATAAGTACAATTTTATCTGTCTTTGGAAGCGTTTAAGAAACGCAGAACCCGCAAGGGGGAGCGTAACGCCAAGAACAACGGTCTAAGGCATAAAGATATGGGCCTTTGAAACCCATGTCTTTATGCTGAACGTTTATCGTTTTATTACGGTGAATTATGGCTGTTGTATCTAGGGGCTGTTATGATCTCATAGATGCAAATGCCGTTTTTTGTTGGGTTTTACAAACAAAAAATTGAAATGAAACATAGAAGAGGAAAGAATATGCAGCTAGAAAATACCCGGCGGGGTAGTAGGCAAAAAGTTGTGTATAAACATTGTCATTGAAAACTTGATATGGAATCTCACCACATATTACTGCGTAAGGCGCGGTTCCATACCAAGTATGGGATGACCTCCTTACTTAATTTCTCGGCCCCCGGTACTGTGTGCCATCTTCTCCCCTGCCATAACTGGCATTCCCCTCCCGGGGCAGGGCTACTGCCAGCAGGCGGTGTATTCTAAATGTATTTGACTGTAAACAGGTAGGCAAGTTATTTCAAAAAGTGCTAAAATATAGATGTCTTTGTGTCGTACTATACTATATAAGGAGCGTGTTTTTATGCCTATTTGGATTTTTCGCATTTCTACATTGGCTGCTTTTCCATTTTTAACCTATCACTTTTTAAGTAGAGATTGGATGGGTTTTTGGTGTGGCTTGTTATGCGGTGCGATTGTAGTTGCAGGTGAGGTGCTTTTTAAACGGATGCGTTTAATTAAAATTATGATCGGTTGTACGGGCTTTTTAATTGGCCTGATGCTCTACACGTTGTTTGCCTACGGTGTGCAGAATTTTGGTGGCGGCATTGATGAAACCCTGTGGCTAACATATAACCAGTATATTTTAATCGGTTTACTGGTGTTTGGGGTACTTACCGCGCTTATTAAATCGCGCGAGTTAGAAGGCCTTTCGTACAAAGGGCATCACTTAAAAATTGCCGATGTATCTGCGCTGATTGATGGACGCATTGTGGACTTGTGCGAAATCAATTTTCTCTCCGGGATTATTGTTCTTCCCATATTTGTGGTGGACGAGTTAAACCGCATGGCCTCTTCGCGCGATAAGTTAGAGCAAGCCAAAGGCCGCCGCGGGTTAGATATAGCCACGCGCTTACAGGAACTCAAAGAAATAGAAGTCCGTTTTACTTCTAAAACCCCCAAGGGTGATACAATGGCCGAACAACTGGTAAAGTTGGCCCGCAGTTTGGATGCCGAAGTGGTCACGCTGGATTTTACCATTAACAAATTAGCCGCCCTTAAAAAAGTAGTGGCGTTAAACATTGCGGACTTAGCCACCGCTTTAAAGCCGGTTATATTACCCGGGGAAAGCATGTCTTTATTTGTCATGAAAGACGGTAAAGAAAAAGACCAGGGAATTGGCTATTTAGATGATGGCACGATGGTAGTAGTAGAGGAAGGCCGCAAACACATTGGTAAACGGGTGGAAGTGACCGTGTCGTCCATTTACCAAACTTCCTCCGGGCGGATGATTTTTGCCAAAGTGAAGTAACCTGGAAACTATGCAACCCTCTTTTGTCGCAACAGCCATTATTGTAGCGGGGGGAACGGGTAGCCGGATGGGCCGTCCCAAGCAACTCTTGCCGGTAGGGGGAGTGCCAGTCGTAGTACGCAGTATTGAGGCCTTTAAACAATGCCCCTATGTGCGGGAAATTATTGTAGTTACCCCGCCGGAAAACCGTGCTACGGTTGAAAAGTTTGTTCCCGGTGTTGTATTTGCAGACCCCGGTTCCACGCGTTTGGCTTCGGTGCAACAGGGGTTTTGTAAGGTAAGCCCGCAGGCGGAAGTGGTAGCTGTTCATGATGGGGCGCGTCCGCTGGTTCGCCCGCAGGATATTACCGCTTGCTTGCAAGCGGCCTATACGCACCAGGCCGCCGTATTAGCCGTACCCATGAAGGACACTGTCAAAACCGTACGTAACCGCGCAGTTACCGGCACGCCGGATCGTAGTACGTTATGGGCGGCGCAAACCCCGCAGTGTTACCGCCGGGAAGTATTAGCCCAAGCGCTGGAAAAATTCGGGCATGAAACCAACGCTACGGATGAATCCCAACTGGTAGAAAAGTTAGGCGTATCGGTGCAGGTGGTGGAAGGAAATTATCAAAATTTTAAAATTACTACGCCGGAAGATTTACTTTTTGCAGAGGCACTTGTGAACGAACATACTTTTCAGCGTACCGGCTTTGGCTTTGATTTACACCGGTTAGAACCGGGGCGCAAATTTATCATAGGCGGGGTGGAAATCCCGCACAGTAAAGGTTTTTTAGGCCATAGTGATGGGGACTTGGTTCTTCATGCTATTTGTGATGCTATTTTAGGAGCGTTATGCGCAGGGGAAATCGGCATTTTGTTCCCGCCGACGGACCCTACCATTAAAGGCATAGACAGTAAAGAAATTGCCCAAAAAGTGGTGGAAATAGTCCGCCGGCACCACGCGCGCATTGTGCATATAGATGCTACCCTTATCACGCAGGAACCCAAAATTAAACCGCATTATGACGTGGTCCGCCATTCCTTGGCACACATTTTTGACATTCCCTTGCAAGACGTTAGTTTTAAATCCAAAAGTCACGAACACGTGGGCGAAATCGGCCGCGGGGAGGCCGCCATGTGCCACGCGCTAGCCACTATTATCAGGAGTGAATTATGAAAAAACATATTATTCTTTTAGCAGGGATCGGTTTATTAACCGCCGGATGCACCAGTTTGCAAAATCCGTCAAGGCGTACTTCCACGCAAACGATGGATTTTTTTGCCCCGGCCTCTAATACGGCATATTATGAATTTACCTCTTCTCCGTTGGATAAGCCCTCCGTGTTGGAAGAACAAATAGCCGAAGAAACTGTGCCCGATACTCCGGTATCAGATGAGGACTTTACGGCTGAAAACGTCTCCGGTGCGTACGGAACCTATGGGGATGTGGTGGTGAATGTTGCCTCTCATAAATTTAAGTTAGGGCCGTCTGCTTCACGCAAAGAAATGCAATACTTCCAAAAAGCGTTAGACGAGGCCTACACCGTGGTCTTGCGGCAATACCGCCCGGTGGGCTTTACCTACGCCATGAGTAGCGTGGGCGCGGTCAATCCGTTGTCGGATATTGAGGTATCCTGCAAATTAAGTGAACGCTCCGCCAACCAGGTAGGGCAGGCCACCTGTAACGGATTTTTCAAAACCGTGGCCGCGCGTTACCAACAATTTAGTAAGGAGAGTGCCCGCTAATGCTTTTGTATAACACTGCCTCTCACCGCAAAGAAACCTTCACCCCGCAAAACGTCAAACAGGTTACCATGTACTGTTGCGGGCCGACGGTATATAATTTTGCACACATTGGCAATTTGCGTACGTATATTTTTGAAGATTTACTGGCGCGCACGATCCGTTTGCATTATCCTTTAAAACACGTGATGAACGTTACTGACGTGGGGCACTTAGTGTCGGACGCTGACGACGGAGAAGACAAAATGGAAATCGGTGCCGCGCGCGAAGGAAAAAGCGCGTGGGATATTGCTAAATTTTACGAAGCAAAATTCTGGCAGGATTATGATGCCTTACATTGTACGCGCCCGACGGTTATCAGCCGTGCCACCGCGCATATTAACGAGATGATTGCCCTAGTCAAAACCTTAGAAGAAAAAGGATATACCTACCGCACCAGTGACGGCATTTATTACGATACGTCTAAATTTCCCCGCTATGATGCGCTCGTGGGGCACGCTCGTATTTCCGGTTTGCAAGGCGGCGCGCGCGTGGAAATGAGTGACGAAAAAAAGAACCCGACCGATTTTGCCCTGTGGAAATTTTCCCCCAAAGACAAAACCCGCCAAATGCAGTGGGATAGCCCCTGGGGCGTTGGTTTCCCCGGTTGGCATATAGAATGTTCCGCCATGGCCATGAAGTACCTGGGCCATACATTAGATATTCACTGCGGCGGCATAGACCATGTGACCATTCACCATACTAACGAAATTGCCCAAAGCGAAGCCGCCACCGGGCAGAAATACGTAAATTATTGGGTGCATGGGGAATTTTTAATTTTGCGCTCCGGCAAAATGAGTAAATCCGGCGGCACGTTTGTAACGGTAGACGTACTAAAAGAAAAGGGGTACGAACCGTTGGCTTACCGCTATTTATGCTTGGGCGCGCACTACCGCACGCAGTTGGAATTTTCGTACGAAAGTATGGATGCGGCCGCCAAAAGTTTAAAGAACTTGCGCACGCTTGCTTGCGGGTACGCACAAGAAGCGGGCAGTACCGTCACAGAGACGGCAAACTCCCGCGCGTGGAAAGACAAATTTACCGCCGCCATGGAAGACGATCTAAACGCCCCCAAGGCATTAGCCGTCACCTGGGAAGCGGTGCGCGCACACGGGTTAACCGCCGCCGAGAAGGTGGACTTTTTGCGCTTTGCTGATACGATTTTGGCGTTAGATGTGTTCACCGCCCCGGCGGAAGAAACCGTAGAAATCCCGGCTGATGTGCAAGAATTAGTAGCCAAACGGCAGGCGGCGCGCGCGGCTAAAAATTGGGCGTTGTCGGATGAAATCCGCGCCCAAATTACGGCATTAGGGTATACGGTCAAAGACACACCGCAAGGCCAACAGGTTACTAAAAACTAACTGCTTTTGCGGGTAGCATCATTTAAAAAGACCTGGTAAAACCGGGTCTTTTTTACTATACTATAACTACAATTTTATCTGTTTTTGGAAGCGTATACAGGTACGCATACTTGTAGGGAGTCCCGCAAGTTTTATTCGGTCCAAGAATAGTCCATCTAGGTACAGCCGAGGAACGATCGTCCGGGCTGTGCCGAGTGTTTTCTGTTTATATACGAAACAGAAAGCCGCGGCTATTATCTTGGGTTCACCGAATAAAATTCAAGTGGATAGCCGTTTTTGTATGCGTTTTCCGGGCAGAAGAATTGCAAATTATAGGTCAGGTGTAAACCTGACAACGAGGAGAACGTATGATAAAAGAAAAAAATGTCGTACTTAAAAATAAAGTCATCCTGAACGTGCTTCAGGATCTTCAACGCTTGCCGTTGTCGTTGCCATTAATAAACAACCTGCGTGGAAGATCCCATATCAAGTATGGGATGACCCCCTTATTTGATAACAACGGTTGCGTGGAAGATGCACAGCAACAACCCCTCAGCATACGCCTATTTAATGAGAAACACAAGAAGAACACTTTTATATACCCCCTCACCTGGGCTACGCCCCTCCTCTGCCCCACTGGAGAGGAACCCTTCCCCATGAGGGGGAAGGTGGCCGAAGGCCGGATGAGGGGGATTCTCTCCGTCCTTCCACAGTCGGGTGCGCACCCGACTTATAAAGGGAACTCCGTCCGCTCTTATAGGTTGGGCGTTAGCCCAACAGGAGTTGCAAGTAAGAATGAAAACGTACAGCGCAATGCTAGGAAATTGTCGGGTTCGCACCCGACTTATAAAGGGTACTCCGTCCGC
>JAZNXF010000050.1:0-63454 GCA_045593745.1 Elusimicrobiaceae bacterium
TTAGCCCAACAGGAGTTGCAAGTAAGAATGAAAACGTACAGCGCAATGCTAGGAAATTGTCGGGTTCGCACCCGACCTATAAAGGGTACTCCGCCCCCTCGTCATCTTGCAGTGTTTCTATGCGGGAACTAGGGGCGGCCCACACGCTATCCCCCGCATACCGGCTCTGCGGGGTGACGAAGCGTGTGGCCCACGGTTTCACGCTCATAGAACTGTTAGTTGTGGTGCTGATTATAGGCATTCTGTCGGCGGTGGCGTTGCCGCAATATCAGTTGGCGGTAGCTAAAAGCCGGGTGGCGGGAATATTGCCCATTATTGCAAGTATTAGAAAAGCTGAACAAGTATACTATTTAACTCATGGTAGTTATACTCCTAGTTTAAAAGGTTTAGATTTAACTATCATAGGAGATGCTGGAACTGGTGGCATGATCCATGATGATTTCCATTTGAATATGAATTTTGGACGTTTTATTTTATCCTATTGTCCCTCCTCAGGGATAAAAAATGGGAGTCAACTTTGCCAAAGAGATGCTTATTTCCTATACACTGAGTATTATGATAATTCCAAACCAAGAAGTTGTGATATTAGGAAGAACGAGAAACTATCTGCACAGTTATGCCAAATTTTATTAAATAGTTAAAAAGACAACGCGCAGCGTTGCAGGTACGCGAGCGAAAGTCGGCGGACTAAGGGCTTAAATTTGGAAACCTAAAAAGCCCCGCAGTACGCGGGGCTTTTAAAGCGCGGTATAAACTTAAACAGAACCCCCTCGCGGGGTGCTCGCCGCATGGGCAAACGCAAGGGGGTTTTATAATTGTTTAGCGCGGGCACTGGGAGGCCCTAAAACGATACCTCTCGCGGTCGTACACCGCAAGAGGTATCAGTTAATCAGTTAGCGCGGAAGTTGGGAGTGCGCCTTCGCACTACATCATGCCGCCCATTCCGCCCATCCCGGGCATCCCGGCAGGGGCGTGGTTGTGTTCTTTCTCCGGTGCGTCGGCTACTAACGTTTCGGTTAATAGCACGGTCCCGGTGATAGAGGCCGCATTTTCTAACGCGGTGCGTACCACTTTGGCCGGATCTACTACGCCGGCTTTTAGCAGGTCGCAATATTCGTTCTTATCGGCATCATATCCGTCGGCAGCACCTTTCATGGATAGCACTTTGTCTACCACTACGGCACCGTCTAAACCCGCGTTTACGGCAATTTGTTTTAACGGAGCCGTTAACGCTTTTTTAACGATATTGATACCCGTGCGGACATCTTCGTTTTCTTCTTTAATGCCGTCTAACGCTTTTTGGCAGCGCGCTAAAGCCACCCCGCCGCCGGGCACAAGGCCTTCTTCCACGCCGGCTTTGGTGGCGTTTTTGGCGTCTTCTACCTTGGCTTTTTTGGCTTTGAGTTCGGTTTCCGTCGCAGCACCTACGCTGATGACGGCTACACCGCCTGCCAGTTTGGCCAAGCGTTCGTGCAATTTTTCTTTGTCATAGTCGCTGGTGGAATTTTCAATTTGTTTGCGGATTTGGGCGGTGCGGGCATCAATGGCGGCCTTTTCGCCTTTGCCGGAGACAATCGTGGTGTTTTCTTTGTCAATTACCACGCGGGCGCATTGGCCGAGCATAGGCAGTTCGGCTTTGTCTAACTTCATGCCGCGTTCTTCGCTAATGACGTTACCGCCGGTTAAAACAGCAATATCTTCTAACATTTCTTTGCGGCGGTCCCCAAAGCCGGGGGCTTTTACGGCGCACCCTTTTAACGTGCCGCGCAATTTGTTGACTACTAACGTGGCCAACGCTTCACCGTCTACATCTTCGGCTACGATTAAGAATTGTTTGCCGCTTTGTACGATTTTTTCCAAAATCGGCAACAGTTCGTTCATAGACGAGATTTTTTTATCCGTAATAATGATATAGGGGTTTTCCAGCACACATTCCATGCGTTCGGAATCGGTCACAAAATAAGGCGAAATATAGCCGCGGTCAAATTGCATCCCTTCTACAATGTCCAGTTGGGTGGTAGCGGTTTTGCCTTCTTCTACCGTGATGACGCCTTCCGCGCCTACTTTTTCAATGGCTTCAGCAATCATGTTGCCGATTTCACGGTCGTTGGAAGAAATGGTAGCAATTTGGGCCTTTTCTTCTTTGGTTTTGACCGGTTTGTGCATTTTTTCCAACGCTTCTTTGGTGACTTCTACGGCTTTTTCAATCCCTTTTTTAACTAAAGTTGGGTTGGCTCCGGCGGTAATGTTTTTAATCCCTTCGGTCAGCATGGCGTTGGCCAGAACGGTGGCGGTGGTGGTACCGTCGCCCGCGACGTCGTTGGTTTTAGAGGCCACTTCGCGGATGAGTTGGGCACCCATGTTTTCAAACTTATCTTCCAGTTCAATATCTTTGGCAATGGTCACGCCGTCGTCAATGATTAAGGGAGAGCCGAATTTTTTTTCTAACACAACACTGCGGCCCTTGGGCCCTAAGGTTACGCGCACGGCGTTGGCTACTTTTTCAATGCCCGATTTCATTTTGGCGCGGGCTTCATCACCATATACAATTTGTTTTGCCATAAAAATTTATCTCCTTAATTACCCTAAAATACCTAAAATTTCATCCTGATGCAAGATGAGGAACGTTTCATCATCTAATTTTACTTCCGTGCCGGAATATTTACCGTACAGCACGCGGTCGCCTTTTTTAACGTCCATAGCGGCGCGGTCGCCTTTGTCGGTTAATTTACCCGCACCCACGGCTAATACTTCGCCTTCCATGGGTTTTTCTTTAGCGGTATCCGGGATGATAATTCCCCCCTTCATGGTTTCCCGTTCAATGGGTTTTACAAACACGCGGTCACCCAGCGGTTTGAATTTAATTTCTGCCATATACATCCTCCTTAAAATAAGTGAATAGTTCGGCGGGGTAATTAGCACTCGCCTTGCTTTAATGCTAGTTTAGCATAGTTTGTGCAAAATTGTCAAGCCCTTTTAAAGAGTGCTAGTTTTGTTTGGTAAAATGGAACGTGGCTAGGCCGTCAATCTGCCGGGTTTAGCGGGCTAAAGTGTCCAGTTTGTCTTTGGCCTCTTGGTCTAGGAAAGAATCAAACAACAGGCGGTAGTTTTGGGCAATTTTTGCGTTACTAAAGGGGTAAAATTGACGGGCCTTGGCATCCCACCAGCCGGCAAAACGACCGGCTTTTATGTCTAATGAGATACTGTGGTCAATTTGCAGTCCGTCCTCATCTGCAGCACCGGACGTATTTTCTAAGTGGATGTGCACATATCCCTTTTGAAATTTCTCTAGGTTGCTCTCGGAAATGCCCAGTTCATGTACGCCCATACGCACGGTGTAGCCGGGTGGTAATAAGTTGGCAATGGTGTTTTCAAGGTCTTGTTTGACAATGCGAATATCCACACGGCCCTCTATGCCTAGCGCGGTGGCCATTTCTTCATCCCCGTCTAAGTAAACGCCAGGGGTTTCCCCGCGTTTGATTTCTTGGGCGTAAGCGCGGTTTACTTTTTCCAGTTGCGGGGCCAGGGCACCGTCCCAACTAAGGCCCTGGGTTTCAGCTACTACGTGAAATTTATCCGCTTGCGGGAGTATGCCGGGTTCTACTTGTCCGCGGTAGATAAGTTTATAAAATGTTCCTAGTTCAGGTTGCTCCCCCAACAGCCCTACATAATTGTTGACCGTTGCCAACAGGCGTGTTACGGCACGTCGGTTCATACGGTTGCGGTAGTCAAAGTTAATGGCGCGGTTTAAGACGTGTAGGGCATCAAACGTATTTTGACCCACAATTTGTGGAAAATTTTCGGCCCGGTGCATAGACCGCAGCCAACCGGGGAACTCGCGCCGTTCCAGGGCGGCGTGGTCGCGCGTGGCCAGCACTAAGTTTTTGGTTTCTTCGTTAATGCGCAGCCGAATGGTGTGCGGCGAGGGAACCGCCGGGGCCACTTCTTCAACCGGTTGCGGGGCGGTAACGTCCAATTCTTCGGTGGCGGGTTCTTCTATTTCCAGGATATATCCGCCCTGACCGTCCGGCGTAAGGGTAAATTTGCCTTCGGGTGCGTTTTGTACGGCAGTTTTTAATTCGTAAATTTTCTGCAGCCATGGGTCTTGGTATTTGCCGTCCACCATCGTGGATTGGTAACGGTACAGGCGGTTGTATATATGTCTGTAAAGAGAACTTTCATTCCATAGTGGATAGTGACCATAGTCTTTAATATGGTCCACTAATGCAGTATATAATTGTTCGGTGGTTTTGGCTTCGGCCCGTAAACGGTTTTCCTGCATATAGGCAATTACGGCCGGGTGATTGCGATGTGTGTTAAGTCCCATACCAATATTTACTTCTTGAATTTCTTCCGAAGTCATTTGCTCGCGTGGAATGACATGTCCATTTCTCTTTATTTGTGAACGTGGTTTAGTAGAATATTGGCGGGCTAGAGCTACATATTCTTCCGGGGTTTTAGGTTTGGCTTTTAGGCGGTTTCCCTGCATGTAGGCCTGTACAAGTGGGTGATTGCGGTAGGTGTTAAGTCCTTGTCCAATATTCACCTCTTGCACTTCTTCCGGGGTCATTTCTTCGCGGGAAAGTATGTGCCCGTTTCTGTATATACCTGTGCGAGGTTTAGTAGAATATTGTTGGGCTAGGGCTACATATTCTTCCGGAGTTTTAGGTTTGGCATGTAGGCGGTTTTCCTGCATGTAGGCCTGTACAAGTGGGTGGTTTCTGTAGCGGTTAAGACCACTTCCAACTATCACCTCTTGCACTTCTTCCGGTGTCATTTCTTCGCGGGAAAGTATGTGCCCGTTTCTCCATATCTGTGAGCGTGGTTTAGAAAGATATTGTCGAGCTAGAGTTACATATTCTTCTGGGGTTTTATTTTCGGCGTATAGGCGGTTTTCCTGCATGTAGGCCTGTACAAGTGGGTGGTTACGAAGGTTATCAAGTTTTCGTCCAATGATAACCTCTTGTATTTCTTCAGGTGTTATTTCCTTGCGGGAAAGTTTGTGCCCGTTTCTCCATATCCCTGAGCGGGGTTTCCTTCCTTTGGCGCAGCGAAACCCAGTCGCTTTCATACGGGAGAAATAGATTGTAAACGTAAATCCTTGTATGCTTGGTCCCCCTACCAACTGTTTAATCTGTTTCTCCGTAAAACTTACGCCACTGTTTTGCAACAGCGTTAAAAACCGCGCTTCATAATCCCATTCGTCTTTATTGCGGATTTGCAGGTCCCCATTTTCATCACGCACAAAAAGCCACTCGTCAGTGGCGGAAAACGCTTTTTCTACAGCGTCCAGTTGCTCTTTACTAAACATTCCCCCTAATTCTTGCCGCCACGTAGGGAAATAGGTGGCTACTACTTGCATGCCGGTTAAATTTGTTCCCATATCGTGTACGGCGGGGAGAGAGGCGGTCACTCCTGCGTGGGTAGAAGAAGAGGATAATGTAAACGGTTTTGCGGTCTGTGCAGAAGCAGGAAGATACGATTTGGCGGCATGTTGGGCTTGGGCACGCTCTACCGCTACGCCACTGAAATGCGTGACATTTTCCTGCACGTTACGCGGTAAATGCGGGTTTACCACATAGGGCACTACCGTTTTAGGAGCGGCATTACGCACCGCGTTTTGGGTGGCTTTTACGGCTTGGCTACCTTCTACAATCTCGGGCAGGTATTTGTATTTTTGAGCAAAAATACAGAGCGGGCTTGCCAACAGGGTAAGCGTGACTAAAACAGAAGATAACCTCTCATAAAAGCGTACTTTCATACGTATAGTGTAGTGAAAATACGCTTTAAAAACCAGGGCCTTTGGACCTAGTTAAAAATAGGACTAGGCGGGCTGTGCGTGGGCCGAATGTTTTACAAATCCAACTAAGTAATTGTTTGCCGGAAGCGGATTTGATAAATACGTTTAAAAAAGGAGATAGCATATACATGCCCAAATATGCGGTTACAAACCAATAGGTGCCTAGCGAAATGGGAAATAGGGAACGCAGCAGTTGTTTCAATTCCGGCCTATATCCCGCAAGCAGAAATAACCCGGCAATAAACCACGACCAAAAAATCACCTCTAAGGACAGCAACACTCATTTTTGCCATTTAAAAGAGCGGGTACACAAAAAATAACCCGAAATAAGCACAAATAAATTTACGGCAATAATAGCCAGGTATTCGGTAGCCCATACAGACAATACTGTGGCAGACAGTCGGCTGGGAAGCGGACTAAGCAATCCTGTGAAATTAAAAACGTGGAGCAGAACCACTAAAAACATGGCAAATAAACGCAGATAATCTAGTCCTATTTGACAAGAGGGATTGCCCGGCATTGTTTTAAGCATTTTTGCTTCTATAGCGGCATTAGTGAAACAATTTTTTGAGGCGGCTTAAAAATCCCATACGTTGCGGGGGAAGAATTTTAACTAGCACGCAGGATACGTTGTCTTGCCCATCGTTATTGTTTGATTCTTGCACCAGTTGCTTGCATAGTTTTACAAGCGGGGTGTTTTTACCGGCACGCAACAAATCCCCGATTTGGTCTTCATTAAGCCCCTTATAAAGGCCGTCGGAACACAAGAGCAAAATATCATTTTCATGCACCGGGAATTTTAACAAGTCAAATTCAATATTCTTTTTAATCCCCATGGCGCGGGTTAAGATGTTTTGAATTTTGGAATGATCGGCCTCTGCCTTCGTTAACAAGCCGCGGCGGATATGTTCCATGGCAAGGGAATGGTCCGTAGTGATTTGAATAATTTTATTATTACGCAAGAGGTAGAGGCGGGAGTCCCCCACGTGTACGGCGGTGGCAATATTATTCTCTATAAGTAACCCGGTTAGCGTAGTACCCATCATACGGTAAGTATCGGCAGATTGGGCCGTAGAGTAAATAGCGGCGTTTGCTAAATTGGCGGCTAATAATAATTTACGTTCCGAAGGGGATAATTTGGGCAGAAAATTGGTGGGAATTTGAAGTGCTTGCGCGTTGATTTTGCGAATCGTTTCTGCCAGTACAGATACGGCAATATTACTGGCAATTTCCCCTGCACTGTGCCCGCCCATGCCGTCTGCCACCACCCCTAAACTGAGTTCCGAAGAAATAAGTACATTATCCTCGTTTTTCTCGCGGATTTTACCAATATCGGTTACGGCGGCAAATTCAATATCAAAAGGGTACATAAATTACTCCTCTTCCAACACAAAGGCCCCTGTGCAAAAACAAATGGCTTGCACCATCAGCAAAACCATCAAAAACCCATACGCATGATTGGTATGCGCCTGGCGGTTAAAATTTTCAACCGGGAAAGAAAGCGCGTGCGACCACACGGTATAATTCATACGGCTTTCCCCTCCGCCCCGGTAGTAACCGGATAACAACCCAACGAAAAAGGGTGTATTTTCCTCGTTAAATGTTTCTGGAGAAATACGCTGTATTTCGTTCGTAAGGTACTGGTTGGCGGCCTCCGGTTCCATGACGGAGATATTCGTAGTTTTGTTAAGTTTTGCAAAATACTCCTGCCCGGTAGAAAAATCCAATTCTTTTTGTAAGTCCTCCGTCTGTTGGGTTTGGTTTAGATACTTAACAGGAATATTAGCCGTAAGTGCCCCTAGGGTTTGGCGGGTAGTTTCGGCTAGCCCGGATACCTGGTATACCCACATACTGCCAAAACTTACCAGCAAAAACACAGCAGGCAAAATCACACTTGTTTTTTCTTTGCGGCTCGCTAAATAATACACAGATACAACCGCACTAAAAAGAGACACATAAAACAAAATTTGTATAGACGGATCGGCGGTATCGGGTGCAATTGAGAGGTGGGGCGTTAAGTAGGACAGTGTTAATACCAATGCGACAAGTACGCTCCCCAAAAGCCCCTGTGCCACCGTACGGTTGTATACAAAACAATAGGAAAGCCCCCACACCAGTGCAATGACCAAATAGCACAGATAATACTCGGGTGTAAACAAGTATTGGAAAGCGGACTGTAGGGAAAGAAAGGAATTATCTGGCGAAAATAACCCAGCCATATATGACACCAGTGCCAGAAAAAACAGCGTCATAACAGCATGGGAATATTCTTTGACAGAGGCCGACATAAATGTTAGAAGCAATAACACCACCCCCACCAGCGATAAAAGGATTTGATTCGGGGCAAATTGCTCAGCCAAATAGGGATTTACTAAATTCATCAGCACACTGTCCCCCGGTATTATATTTGCGGAGCAAACAACACCCAGTTTGTGAAAGATATACCCAATAGCAACCGTCAAAATAATAAATGCCGGCAACTTTAGTAACAAATTGGCGGTGAATTTTACCGTATTACGTGCCATTTTACGCGCTTGGGCAACGGCAACAGACGGTGCCGGGTTAAAAATGGGCTTTTTTTCCACATTATCCGCGGTAAGCATATTCAATGATTGCGTCTCTTCCTTGGCATGGGCTTCTTTGGGAGAAGTTGCATTGGGCAAGGTGACGGCAGAATCTATGGATGGAAGCATAGAGGGTTTGCCGGGAGAGGTGGATTGTTTGATTTGTTTTTCGGCCAGGCGTTGGCGTTGGATAGAATCGGTTTGGAACTTTTCTTCCTTCACAATTTTTAAGGCCTTGTTATCCCCTAAATTGATAGTAGATCCTTTTTTAATGCGCAGTTGTTCTTCGGCACGCATTTTTTGGAAGTATACATAGGCCTCTTTAGCCGTTTGGAAACGGTCATCGGGTTTTTTGGCCATCAGTTTGCGTATGGCTCCTACTAACCATGCCGGAATACCGGGGCGAAGATCCGCCGGGTTCGGAATGGGATCGTTGATATGTTTTTGGATGATATCAATGGTGTTTTTGCCGTTATAAGGAAAATGCCCGGTTAACACATAATATAAACTGGCCCCTACAGAATACAGATCGGCCCGGGTGTCTAAATCCCGGCCCAGGGCCTGTTCCGGCGCGATGAAATACGCCGTCCCGGCCAGTTCGGTAGTTTTGGTAGACCCTTTCTCTTTATCCATTTTTTTGGCAATCCCAAAGTCCACAATTTTAGGTTGCATAGCCGCGTTAATTAAAATGTTAGACGGCTTAATATCCCGGTGGATGATCCCTTTGGCATGGGCGGCATCTAACCCCAACAAAACGCCTTCAAACAAACTGATGACTGTATCTATAGGAATATGTTTTTGGGTTTTAACAAGTTGGGACAAGGTTTGCCCTTCAATAAAGGACATGACAATGAAGTAGTACCCTTTTTCTTTACCAACGTTATACACTTGCACAATGTTAGGATGTTCCAGTTCGGCAATAGCACGGGCCTCTGTCAAGAAAAGTTCTACGGCTTTTTTATCCGTGGTAAGAGCCGGAGACAAAATTTTAACACACACAATGCGGTCCAATGCTTTGTGGCGTGCTTTATAGACGGAACCCATACCGCCTATAGCTACTTTTTGTAAAATTTCACAGCCGGAAATTTCTTGCCCTACTAAAGAAACTTGTTGTTCTTCTGCCATAATAATCCCTTGCAAATCCTTGATTTTTTGATGTGCAAACATTACAATATAACTACAGGTAGTTTAGCATATTTTGCAGTTTTTATATAGGGGTATGTTTTATGAATTTAGAAAGCAGTTTTACATTACTGCGTGAGATTGGCGAAATTGTCCTTACGCAGCAGGAAACGGTGCGTTTTTCCGTGGATGCGTACCGGGGATACCGGTATGTTTCTGTGCGCAAATACAGGGTGAGTGACGGCTTTAGCGGCCTGACACAAGAGGGGGTTACTTTAACGCCGGATATTGTGCGCGCCCTCACGCCGCGGTTACTGGCTTTACCCGAAGACGGTAAAGCATTAAAACTGGGGGCGGTGGGCAAATTTGCCAAACGGCCCGGCATGTGTATTGTGGTAACAGTGGCGGAAATGGGCGGCTTGCGCGGATTGGAACTGCGCCAATGGGAACAGGATAAAGGATTTACCAAAAAAAGAATTTTGCTACCCCTTAGCAAATGGGCAGAGGTGCGCCGGTTGTTTGCGGCGACGTTGGCGGTCATAGAAGAAACGCCCGACGTGGATTTTTAGTATAATAAATGTAGCTGGTTGTAAGGAGGTTTTAGGTAGAAATACATACAATTTAAACTGTTTTTGGAACCGTATGTGTGCATACGGGTCGCCGTTTTAAAACGGCCACAGTGAAGTCCAAAAGCAGCCGATCAAACGCAAAATGGCGGCGTCGAAACCCGCTGTTTTGCGTTGAGTGTTTGTTGCGCAAGCAACAAGCCACGGCTGTCTTATGTTGGGGATTTCACTGTGCCCGGGTACGATAGCCGTTTTTGTTGTCTAAATTTAGGTACTTTGGGCCGGGAAAGTGAAAAGGAAAAAATTATGAAAAATGATATTCAGTTATGTACAAGCACACCGGAAACTTGCATTCCCCCCTCATCTGTCCTTCGGACATCTTCCCCCTCATGGGGAAGAGGATTTACGCTGATTGAACTGTTGGTAGTTGTCTTAATCATTGGTATTTTGGCGGCGGTGGCGTTGCCGCAGTATCAGTTTGTAGTAGAAAAATCACGGCTCAGCGAAGCCATTTTGCTAGCTAAATCTATGCAACAAGCCATAGATTTATATGTCCTGGAAAATGGTATTCCTGCAGGAGATACAATTTTTGTTGGAAAAGATAGTACAGTTACGCTTCCCATAGAACTTTCCTCCATGGATTGTAATACATATGGTACGGCTTGTGTAGGGAAAACATTTGATGTAGAAGCGGATTATTTTGAGGGGACTTTTAGTATTGCTATTAGAAGATTGCCAAATTCATTAGAGGAGTGGATTCCAGGTGACAATGTTTCTTATTCTCTTTGGATGACACGCACTAATACTGACCCTAATTGGACTCATTCTTGTATTGATAGAGATTCGTGGGGAAAAATTGCTCCCCTAAGTACAAAAATTTGCAACAGTTTGGCCTCACAAGGATGGACGGACTAATCTTCTTTCTTACTTGTAAAAACATTTATTTGTCAAAGTCAAAAGACAGATCATTTTGGCCCGATATCTAAATAGTTTATTCATGCAAAAGCCCCGCTAAGGCGGGGCGTTTTATACGGAAACAATTTGTTTTTTACACGCGTTATTTTACATCTTTAGCATTTCTTTGGCGTTTTGAAATACTTCATCCGGCGTAATATCTTTCATGCACTTAAAGTGCCCTAAAGGACATTTTTTACCGCCGTGCAACGCACAGGGGCGGCAAGAGAGGTCTTTCACTTCCAACACCCGGTGCCCTTGCCCATAGGGAAAGAACCCTAACTCGCGCGTGGTCGGCCCGAAAATAGCCAGAGTCGGTACGTCAAAGGCCGTGGCAATATGCATGGGGCCGGAGTCATTGGTAATAAATAAGGACAAATGTTTCATAAGGGCCATTAAATCGGCCAAACTGGTTTTGCCGCACAAACTGGCCGCGTGCCCTTGGGCTAACTGGCAGATTTTTTCCCCCAGGTCGGTATCGTTTTTCCCCCCGCCTACTAACACGCACTGCACGCCCAACTCTGTTTGTAATTTGGAGATAAGTTCCACAAAATACTCCTGCGGCCAACATTTGGTAGGCCAGGCAGAACCGGCGTGAATGCCGACGAGCTTTTTACCTTCTAAATTAAAATCCTTGAGAAGACGTGCGACGTTTTCTTCAGCAGACGGCGTAAAAGACATGGTTAGTTTTTCCCCGCCAAATTTTTCCTTGGCAATCCCTTGCAATAAGGACAGGTTGCGCTCGGCATCGTGAATCATCCAGTTAAACGGCACGGTTTTAGTGTATAAAAACCACCCTTCGCTGGAGGTAAAACCAATACGTATCGGCACGCGGGAGAGCCAGGCAATTAAGGCACTTCTAAAACTGCGGTGAGGCACGAGTAAAATATCTATGCCGGATTTTTCAATGGCGCGGGCCGTTTTCCATACGCCGGCAATTTTATCCCAGCCGCGTTTGTTGTTTAAAATTACTTCCGCTACTTCTGGCAACGGTTTAAAAATATCTTCCGTTTGCGGGCGGGTTATAACCACGATGTCTGTATCCGGAAAGAGTTTTTTTGTCTTTTGAATAAGCGGGGTAGTGAGCACACTGTCCCCAATAAATGAGGTTTGGAAAATACCGATTTTACGGATTTTTTTGCCGGACGTTTCCGTATGGCGGTAGGCCCAATCACCCAGTTTAGGTTCCTTGTATTTAATGGGAATATCCCACGTTTTAAGGGCCTCTAAATATTTTTCCAGCGTATGTTTTTCCAATACCGGGGAACTTTTATGAAATTTAACAAACATGCGCCGGGCTAAGGTGTTTTTATCGTAGCGGGCGCGGTTGGGAATATGGGACAACCAACCGATAAGCACACTTTTAAACGTGGCGTGCAAATCCAAAAAGTGTGTATAATGCCCGGCCCGCACTTGGCGCACACAGCCCCACAAGGTAGGTTTGGCTACTAAAATTTCGTCAATATCCGGGTGGCCGGCCAATGCTTGTGAAAACGCGGGTTTTACCATCAGCGTAATGCGCGCGTTGGGCCAGTGGGCTTTGATATTTTTATAGACGGGAGAAGACAGCACAATATCCCCCAAGGATGATAAACGTAGTACCAAAATATTAGGATTTGCTTGCGTGTTCATACGTGGAGATAACCTCCTTAATTTTTTCGGTTGCACCTTGGAAACTTAACGCCGTTTGCAAGGCCTTTTCGTTCATATTTTCCAACTGTTGCGGGTCTGCCAGTAAGCGCAGAACCGTTTCTTTAAAATTGGTTTCATTCACTAGTACCCCCCCGCCGCGCTCTAATAAGGCGGTGGCGGTATCGGGCGTGTTGAAAAAGTATTTTCCAAACAGTACGGCACGGCCTAAAATGGCCGGTTCCAATAAGTTATGCGCCCCTTTGGCTACTACTGAACCACCTACAAAGCAGAGTGTCCCCGCCGCATACAGGGCCTGCAACAGCCCCATGGCATCTGCGCATAGAATATCTGTATTCTTTTCGTAGGTTTGCTGGCTCCAAAAGGCGTAGCGTAAATGGCTTTGGCGTAACGTGTGTTCAATTTCTGCCTTACGTTCTAAATGGCGCGGGGCAAAGATGATTTTACACCCCTGTTTAAGCAGTTCCGGCGCGGCGCGAAAGAGCATGGTTTCTTCCGCCGGGTGGGTGCTGCCGGCTACTAAAATAGGTTCCTTGCGCCAGCCCAATTTTTCAAGAACAGCTTTTACTTGCGGCAGTTTGGCCGCTTTGGTGGGTAGTGAGTCATATTTTACGTTTCCGCAGACGTGGATTTTTTCGGGAGCAATACCCAATTGTACGTAACGCTGGGCGGCTTCTTTTTGCTGTACGCAGGCAAATATCACCGGGGATAAGACCCGCTTAAATAAGGGTTTTACCCAACTGTAGGCCCGGGTAGATTTTTGGCTGATGCGGGCATTGACTAGTCCATAGGGTACGTGGGCCCGGCGGGCGGCCTCTAGCATATTGGGCCAAATTTCACGTTCTACTATAAATAAGCGGTAAGGTTGCGCAATACGGATAAACCGGGCGCACGAAGGATAAAAATCTAATGGAGAAAGTACGGCGGCGGAAATGTCCGGGTTTTTTAGGGCGGCCTCTTTGCCGGCCTGGGTGGAGGTAGTAACTAAAATACGTTTTTGATAGCAAGTTTTAAGTTCGCTAATGAGCCCTTTGACGGAATTTACTTCCCCCACGCTGGCACAATGCAGCCATATTGCATGGCGCGGCAGGGAGTCCGCTCGTCCCAGCCCCAAACGCTCGCGCAGTTCAGCCCCTAAATGGGTGAGCAATTTACGCCGGTCAGAGAGCAAAAAACCAAACGCTACCCCTAGGGCGGCAAACGGAAAAGCCAAATTCGTTATAACGAGTAAACACAAACCCATATGTTTATTATACTAAATTGCGGCTCATTAAAATTGAAGGGCGGTAAATTGGAAAGGAATCCTCCTTATGAACTTTTTTTGCTTTCAAACAAAGTATAGCCCCAAATTAGGAAGAAAACCCTTTGTAGGGGAGGAGAAGTTTTCAATCTAATTTGGGGATAGACGCGACACGAGGATAGGAGTAATACTGGCGGCACGCGCGCGGTAGCGCGGAGGTATGCGACTATCCGAGTAACAAAGTATAGCCACAAATTAGGAAGAAAACCCCTTGTTTTTGGCGGAAATTTTAGATATACTCTTAATATAATTTACTCTAGAGGTTTTTATGAAAAAATATCTGTTATTGGTAATAGCCCTGTCGGTTGGTGTGGGTGTACAGGCCGCCGACGTAATGCAATTTGCCACCGTTCTTTCTAAACCGGTAGGTTCATTTGTGGAACTGGAAACGACTTCTTGTGCCTATCCTGATGTGAAGGGACAGGGTACGGAATATTCCGAACAAGTTGTTGTGAATTTTGGTTATCCCGGCGGATCGGGCGGAAATATTAACCTGCAAGGGGGACCGGTGCAAATAGATTCGTTGTTATTAGAGGATGATACAGTGACAAAAGCATCGGGCGTGTGGATGCTGGCTGCCGATACGACAGATCCAAACAATAAAGGCCTTTTGTTGTATCCGAATGCACAGTTAGAAGTGGGGCGTATTTTTATTAACACGTTACTACTGGATCAGAATTCAACCCACACCCTAAATATTGATAACGGTGGCACATTAACAATTATGTGGCCGACATTAACAGTGAAAAACTTAACAGTGACCAGCGAGTTGGGTACAAACAGTTTTAAAGTGTCCAACACAAATTCAGGCCCAGGCAGTGCTTCTTTTAAAACTATTAATCAAACTCAAAAAGAAACCGCAAAAGAAGTCACGCCATCTGCCGGATACCAGTATTTGGCATATTAACCAAGTGTTTTGGATGGAACATATACAATGCCCCAGGGTTATGAACAACCCCGGGGCATTTGTTTGGCAGAAAAGGAACCTAATGGTCAAAAAGTTACTGTTCTTGCTTTTTCTTTTTAAACAGGCCGCCAATTCCTTTGACTAAATCCGTGGCTGTATCCACCGTAGTTTTAACCGTACCAGCAGCCACTTTAGCCGTGCCGGCGGCGGCACTTTCCCCCGTTTTGGCCGTTGATTTTACTACCGTCCCATTTAAAAGCCCCCCCACTACTTTAGTAACTGTATTTACGACATCTAACTTGCCTTTGGGGTCGCTCATAGTACCGGTAATTTTAATGGCAACCGGGGCCGCCTGGGTGAGCAGGGTAGCGGTTGCTTTCATATTTAACTCATCCGTTCTAAAATCCGCCGTGCCGGAAGCCGTAATTTTAGTAACAGAAGAATTAAAAACCGTTTTATCTAAATTCATTTTTCCATGGGTAAAGGTATATTGTCCGGCTCCCTCGGTAAAGGAAATAGAGGTTCCTTCCCCCGTAGGTTGTGGAAATAAATCCAACCTTAAAAACCCGGATACACGTTTGACTACCGCCACAGGCAATAGTAAAATTTTTGCTACTTTACTTTCTTTAATAAAATTATCCAAATTGGTAATTTTACCGGGTTGCAATGCAAACGAAACGGTTCCGTTGGTTTGGCTTAAGTCATCGGTCATATCCGTTAAGTTAGCAGATAAAGTAAACCCTTGGGCCTGTAAATAAGGGATATCAATCCCTCCTACGTTTACTTGTGCTTGCACATTCATGCGGGTGGGAGAGGTGTTTTGCACAGCAGATTGGGCAGAGGCGGTTGAAGCGGATTGCTCGTCAGAAGAAGACGGAAATTTAGAAAGAACTAATTTATCTAAATTGAGGGCGTAGGAGAGGTGAAGTACCTCTTTTATATTTTTGTAAGAAAAAGAGGTAGTGAAATTTTCTCCGTTTAATTTGCCGGTAAGTTTGTTGGAAGCGATATCATCTAACGAGGCCAACGTAATATTCCCATTTAATTGGGTAAGCGTGAAGGGGTCATACATGACACTGACGTCTGCAAGGGTAAGGGAGCCGCTTACATCCGTGTTATTCTTTTTTTCAGTGGCTTTAAATTGCCCCCATACGGTTCCCGCCGGGGAGAACCCTTCCAACGTATCGGTCATTTGTACCAGTTGGGCAATATTGGCCTTCAGAGTAGCGGCTAACTGGTAAGCCGGGATTTCTTTCCCCCAATCCAATGTCCCTTTGGCTACAAGAGAGGTGTCCTGCACGGCTATTTGGGCTTGGGAAATAGTAGCGGTAGAGGTGTTTAAATCAGCCCATGCTTGCAAAGAGAGCGATAACGCGGGCAGCGAGAAGTGGGGCAAATCCGCGGCAAAAGCGGAAAAGGCCTGGCTGGTAATGCCGGTAATGGTTCCGGATAAATTAACGGCCGGATTTTCTAAATTTTTAACTTCACCCGCCAGTTTTAACTGGACTGTTTGGTATTGGGCAGAGGCCTCGGTGAGGGTAACATAGGCCTGTTGCAAATTTAAATCTGCCAAGAATGTACGCAGGGTAATTTGGACAGGAATCGTTAAATCGGGTTGCCCTAATAGGGAAATTTGGGTAGTAAATGAAATTAACACGTCAAATGCCTCATCTAAATCAAAATCATGGATGGTGATGTTTAAATCATTTACGTTCGTTTTTAAGCCGGTTTGTTGGTCCAGGTAGGAAATATTACAAGCGGTTAGCGCAATTTTATCGGCCGTAAGGACAAAGGGGGTTTTTTCGGCGGAGGAGGCAGCGGGTTCATCTTGGGCCGGAGAATTTTCTTGAAGTAAAAGAGTGTCAAAATTAAAATGACCGTCTTTCTGTTTAATAAGTTGTATTTGCAGTCCGTCAGCTTCTATGGTGTCAATTTCAATCCGTTTTTTTAGCAGGGGTTTTACGTTTACATGAGCGGTAAGTTTACGAGCTTGAATAAAAGTTCCTTCTTGAAATGTAGTGTTTTCGGATAAAGCCACATTGGTAAGGGTAAAACCAATCCAGGTAAAAGAAATGTCATCAAAGGTAATTTGCCGCTGGAAATTTTTGGCCACATATTCTTGTGCCATAATTTTTAGTTTGGCAGGAGGATACATTTTGTAAAGTACAAACAACCCGGCAGATGCCAGTACGAAACATACTGCCAGGGCGATAGAGGCAAATTTAAAGATTTTTTTGATCATTTTTTAGGTTCCTTGTTTTCAATAATTTCGGCTTCAATAATGTTTTCTTGGTCTTGGGTGTGTTGGCGGAATTTTTCTAAATCCCGGTGTACAAGCAGTAATACAAAGACGGCAAATGCCCCATCATCCGCAAATCCCAAGAGGGGTACAACGTCCGGCAACACATCAATGGGAGATAAGAAATATACGCCGCACAGTAGCACCCAAAAAAAGGTTTTCCAGGGCATGGGATAGCGGCCTTTTACCACGGCGCGGAGCATGGGGATAAGGGTTCTTATGTCTGTAAATAAAGTAGTTAGTTGCATAGTGAAAAATGGGGGCTTTGTCAGCCCCCGGCGTGTTATTTTGAAATTTTAACAGAATCCGGATCCGGCGGATTCTGATCCGTGCCGCCTTTAGCAGGATTGGATATCTGCCGGGCTGTTTTTTCTAATTCCTTGGCCATTTCATCATCAAATAAAATGGTGGGCATACGGTCTTCATCTCCGTGTTGGACAATGTTCTCATTAGACGGAGTGTATACCTTGTTTAAATGTTGGGAAATTTCGTTGCTGTCTTGTTCCCCTGTTGCAATAGAGGACTGGCTGATTTCTAATTCCTCTAGTTCGTCCGCATTAGACAAACGAACCGTTTGTTTCGGTTCCTCCGGCATAGGAGCGGAAGAAGGATGCTCGTTGGGCGTAGCAGCAACAGCAGTTTGTGCGGGCGGAGCAACCGCCGGGGTAACATTGGGTTTGTCAAATGACCCCAATGGGCGCATGCCGGTAATTTCATTAGGATCTTTTTCCGGTTCTGCCGGCACATCCGGCGTGGTAATGGGTTGGGATGGCACTTGCGGTGTAGAGACCGGGTCCATGGGAAGGTCTAATGGATTATTATTCTGGGTTTGTGCAGTAGAGGCCGTACGAAGTGGATTGGGCGTAATTTCAACTGCGGGAAGGTCAATAAAGTCCGTCCGGGCCGCGGCCTGAATATCCCGCGGGTCCGACACAAAAGCCCCTCCGTCATTGGTATAGTAGCGGTTTAAAAAGGTTACAAACAAGAAGGTCCAAACCTGGCAAATACCAAAATATACCAACATGGTTAATATGGTTAACAGCATGATCCAACCGATTTTTGTGTGGGAAAGATCAAACAGGGTGGCAAAATGCAAGGGAATAATGTGATACAAAGCAACCAGTACCCCCGTCAGCAAAGCCACATAGATAAAAACCGTTGCACCAAACATAATTAACATGAGCAAGGTATCTAAGTATTTCATCCCGCGGGTCATGCGCCAACTTTGCACAAGCCCGGCAATCGGCCCTTGGGATTTTAGCACAATAAATGGTTGGGCATAGACAATACGCAAATACAGGATGAAAAATAAAATAATCCGTATCAGCCAATCTACTGATTTAATTACTAACGGATTAGCATCCTTCAAGACAAAATACAGGGGAACATAAATAAGAAGAGCCGGCAACGAAACAAGAATACCGGCAATTACCGCAAAAAAGGCCGGTTTGAGGGAATCAATAACCGTTTCTAACAGGGGATATTTTTGCTGCTGCGCTTCTTGCCCTATCATGCGCGTAGCTAGGGTGATAAATAAACTGCTGTATAATTGGATGAGCCCCCAAATAACTAGTACCAACGCCAAGGTAGTAAGGATTATTCCAACTTTGCTACCGGACATGAATAAAGGTGTCAAAAACATGGCCACCGGCATGGCTGCCACTTGAAGAATTTGATAAATGGCATAACTTACCATCACATAGGCGAGTAATATGCCGGCTAATTTAGGAAACGTACGGTTGGCTACCGTAAAACTATATACCCATAATCGGGGCAAACTTTGGCGTTGTTGTAAATTCATAATTTTCTCCTGTCCTTTTTATTATACAAAAAGCATTTTGCATTTGTACTGTTTTTTTTAAATTAGTTTACATTGGGGACAGAACGATGAAGAAGTGTTTAAAAGGGTAGATAGGTGTATTCTTCGGTCATAAATATTTTGACAGAGGAATCTTTCTGCATCCGGCGGGACATAAGGTATTTTTTTAAACTTGGCCGTACCGTAGCAGAATAATAAATGGCCTTAGGCAACGTAGGAAAATAGGCCCGCAACGTAGTGTATTTACCAAAACTGGCAGATATAGCGGCCGGCTTATATTTTTGCCATAGCAACAGAAGTTGGCGGTTCAGTTCCGCACGGCGGGCGGGGTTGCCCCTGTCGTCATTAAATCCGTCAGGTAATTGCAACAGTAACAGATATCCGCGTGCAGCTATTTCCGCAGCCGTTGGCCCGGCAGAGGCCTCAAATAATATATGCGTTTTCGGAATATTGTACTGGGCGGCTAGGGCAACTAGTTGGTCCAACTCGCTGGCAGAAAGTTCCTGCTTTAAATCCAGCCACCACCATTTTTCCGCCGGGTTTTTAACGGAAGCAAAAATATCCGTCAGGGCAATTTGGGCCACTGCCTGGCGTGGGTCATGCGCGGCTAAAAATTGGTCTGCCTGACGCCATACGTCTACTTCAAATCCGGCAAAATACCTATCTTTTTGGCGGGCGCGTTGGGGCGTGTTTACTTGGTGAATAAAGCGTGTATATCCTTCTAATGCTGGGGGATACGTGTCCGTCACTTGCACAGGAGTGAGCAGAGAAACAGGCGCAAACATATTTTCCGTATATACATACATAAACGCGCTATATACCATTAGCAAGGTAAGCAACAGTAAACAGGCAGGAAAAATAAGTTTGGAAACACGCATAGACAAAAAACCGCCCTGCAGTGAAACAGGGCGGTACAAATATATTTAGTTTTTGCTGGGCATTAAAAACAGCACTAATAGGATCAGCCCCCCAAGGCCGGGAATTAGCGCTACGAATAGTAACCACGGGGTAAATCCACCGTCACGTAAGCGGCGTGCAGCCAGGGCTAATGAAGGCAGTAAAATAGCCAACTCAAACAGTACGTAGACCGCCAAAACTAACGTCCCTAATACACTGGCGATTTTGGCTAAAATCAAACTTACAATCAAACAGGCAATATATACCAATATATTCCACCCCACAAACGCCCAATACTGGGTGCGGGTTGCTTTGCCACCAAAATCTAAATAATGATTTTTAATGGGGTCCACAAAATACGTCATAAATGCGTTCATAATTTTCTCCTTAGTTCAATTAACTTCCCCCTTATCATATAACAAAATAGGCAAAAATTGCAAGTGATTTATTGATAAAATTGGGAAAAGCAAGACAGGGCCTCTTTAATAGCGGCCGGGTTTGCCCCGGATGACGGTTCAAAGTGGTTGTTATACATTTCTATGCCGCCGTATTGGTCCAACACGGTAAGTTCATCGCCGGTGCGGATGGCTTTTTTAGTATAACTGGAAATAATACTAAAGGGGCGCGGGGTATCATCATATAAATCCTGCCCGATGGAATAATCTGATGCGGGGTTGGTGCACCCATACACGTGTGACAGGACCGTAGAAGGCACATCCTGGTGGGAGGTGCGGTAAGTCCGCGTAGTAGAAGAAGCAGTATCCGGATTCCATACTAGCAGAGGTACATGGGTTTGGTAATCCGAAAAATTACTGTTATGCCCCCAGAAATTATGGCGGGTATCGTTAATTTCCTGTCCGTGATCCCCGGTGATAATAATAAACGTATTTTCTAATAGCCCGCGGGATTGTAAGTCACTCAAAATACGGTCAACCATACGGTCCACAAAATGAACGGAATTGTTATAACTGTTTTTGTAGGGGGCCGGATCGGTATTTTTATTCACCAACAAATAATTGATTTGCTGTGCCGGAGTGAAAACTTCATCCTCCGGCGGGTAATTGCTGCCATGGGTGGCATCTAAAAAGATAAATCCAAAGAAAGGTTGTTGCGGATTGCGGGTATTTAAGAAGGTTTCAAAATCTTCTATGGCGTTTTCGTCGCGCTGCCATTTGGCGTACCCTTGGGATTCCAGGCGTAAATTAGGTACCGTAGCAAAAATATTTTGGTGGAAGGTGGGGCTGTTTAATTTGCCGCTTGCGTAAATGGCCGGAGCGTAGTTTTGTTCCCAGGCGCGGCTGACAAGTACCGGCGGTAATTGAATACTGGTAAAATCATTCCAATACGCATAGGGTAACCCATAAAATAAAGAAAACACCCCGGCCTCCGTAGCGTTTCCGCCGGAGAGGTGATTGGCAAAATAAGTCATGTGCGGCTGTTTGGCCCATTTTGTTAAGCGGGGCATAATCTGCGGGGTAAAACTATCCGCCCGCCAGGATTCTACCAGTAAGATGAGTACATTTTTAGGGGTGCTTGGCAAGGTGCAAGTAAGTTGCGCAAGCGGATAAGAAAGTGTGCCGGCAACAGGGGTAGCATAAGGGTCTTTTTTGGGTTCAAAACCCAGTTTGCGAAGGCGGCGGTTTAGGGAAAATGGGGCGGCAAGCGGCAATACGGCCCGTTGGGAGATAATGGACGGAACCATATTAAACTTTCCCCAGGCATACAAACCGTTATAGGTGAAAAATAAAACAACCCAACTTACTAGCACAACCAACACCGTCCTAGGGCGTATTTCATAACGTTTTGCTAGTAAGGTGGCCCCCCATTCCAACCCAACAAGCAGCACAATTGCGCAACCCGCCATCACCCACGTAGTCGTAGAAAAAGCAAAAATTTCCCGCCCGGCCGGGCCAAAAAACAATTCCAGCATGGCTGGACTAATGTGAAAACGGTATTGTGAATAAACTAACAAATCTAAACACAGAAACGCAGAGAAAACACTGCTTACACTGATGCAAGCCAATTGCAATACGCGGGGACCTATACGTACAAACGGCACGCAGAGTAAAAAAAGAACCAACGCAAATACACCGATATGCCCGGTAATAAAAGTGGCTGTAAATAATAGGCCGAATGGGTCAGTAACAAATCCGTTAATATGATAAAAACCCAACGCCAGTATAGCCCATAGTAAGGCGTGTAAGCAGGTCCATGTGTAAAGAGAGCGGATATTCATACCTATATTATATATTTTTCATACGCAGGTTTAAACAGAACCCATTCTAACAGGCAAAACCCCGGCTCATGAGCCGGGGTTTTGGGATGGAAGGTACAAGGATATCTACCGGGCCATATTGTGTTGTGGCGGTTGCAACGTAGTAGTTGCCTGGATAGACCCGCGCAAGGCACGTTGTTGTTCAATCGTTTGGTTTTTTACTTGCTGCCCGGTTTGTTGAACCTGTTGCTTTATTTGCTGACCCGATTGTTGTAACTGTTGGGTTTGCACGTATGCATTTTGTTGTTGCTGGCGTAATTGTTGAACCCGCGCTTCATCTTGCGCTAACTGGTTTTCTAACTGCCGTACATGAGCCAGGCGGGCCGCTTCATTTTGCAGGGCTTGCTGGTAAGCGGTGCTATTTACCGGAACTGCTGTGGTAGAAACAGTGGCCCCTTTCTCATTTAAAAAATCCACCAGTACCCCATTTTGGGCTTGTTGCGCCATAGACAAGACACTCTGCCCCATACGGTCCACGGCATTTACATCAGCCCCTTTTTTAATTAGTAATGCAGGGATTTTTGTATCACCGGATTGCACACTATACATAAGTGCAGTACGTCCTTGCCCATCACGCAAATCCGGCTGAATGTCTTTACTGCGTAACAATTGGCTGACCGAAGGGGTGTCTGCTTTTGCGGTTGCACGCATTAAAGCAGAAACGCCGCGCGCATCCTGCACGTTGGGGTTGGCCCCCTGTTTAATCAGTTCTTTAATAGCCGCACTTTGGCTGTTTTCGGCCGCATACGCAAGCGGGGTTCTGCCTTCCCGGTCAGTAATGTTTAAATCCGCATGATATTGGGCTAACACCCGCAGTACATCCGCATGCCCTTCCGCCGCCGCCACGGCCGCGGCAGAAATGCCCGTTGCCGGGTTGCGGTAATCGGCCTGGGCGCCGTTTTGTAATAGGGCGGCTACGTTATCCTTATACCCTCTTTGGGCTGCATAAATAAGAGGCGTATTGCCCGCTACGTCCGGCAAATTAGCGGCACTGGGGCTTTGGGAAGCTAATGCCTGGGTTAGTTTGGCATCATTAAAATAAGACGCATACAATAAGGGCGTTTTGTGAAATTCATCAATAATATTAGCGTTTGCACCCTGCTCCAATAAATAAGATACAACCTCTGCCTGCCCCGTGGAAGAAGCCGCAACAATGGGGGTCACCCCATAGGGAGACGCCGCATTGACATCTGCCCCGGCTTGCACCAAATACTGTACAATTACTAAATTGCCTTTTTCCGCCGCAATCGTTAGCGGGGTGATGTTGGCATAGTTACGTTCATTTACATCTACATTGGCGTAAATGAGTGTGCGGACCCGGTCTTCATCATTGGCTTTGATAGCGCGAATGAGCGACGTTTCATACACATATTTTGTTTTGGCCGGTGTCGGAGTAGATAGTGTCGTGCTGGCGTATTTACCGGGCTGGGCGTTTAGTATTTTTCCGCGGTAGATATCCCCCTCCGGGCTGGCGGCTTGGGCATCCGCCGCACGTTGGGCCGCAGCCACTACGCGTGCCTGACGTTCTGCCAATGTTTCCTCTTCATAAAAACTACCCCGGTCCTGTTGGGCCGCAAGCGGAAGTGAAAACGAAGTTAAAACAAGTAGAAAAACAAATTTTTTCATAAGTACCCTCCAATGATATATTATAACATAACTGGCACAAATTGACACTTTTTAACAAAAAACCATAGGTAGACCCGGAAAATTGAAAATTACATAGTATCCGCAGTTTTATTTTTGTATAATAAAAATGTAAAAATTCTTGTCAAATAGGAGAAAACATATGGCTTATAAAGTAAACCCTGAAGCGTGCCTTAACTGCGGTGCGTGTGAGTCCGCTTGCCCGGTAGGTGCAATTAGCGAAGTAGACGGAAAACGCCACATTGACGAAACCAAATGCATTGAATGCGGTTCTTGCGCGGGAACCTGCCCGGTAGGAGCGATTGCGCTGTAACCGTGTGCTGTTATTTACAAAGCCCCTTTCGGGGGCTTTTTTTATGGAAGATTTTTCCATTGATTGGATAAGGAAAAGTATGGTAAAATATAAAAGTAAGGAAGGACTAACTTTTATGGAACAACAACATTTTCGTTCATTATACCAATTAAAAGCCGGGCAAACTGCCCAAATTACCGACATTAAAACCGAAGGGAAAATGACCGATAAATTGGCCGCTATGGGTATAGCCCGCGGGCAGTTCGTTACCCGCAAAAAAGGCACTTCCCCTGTGGTGGTAAGTGTATCAGGTACTGAAGTAGCCATCGGGCGGGAAACCGCAAAAAAAATTATCGTGGCGGCTAAAAAAAATACATTTCTGTTAACGGGAAACCCCAATGTGGGCAAGAGTTTGATTTTTTCGCGCTTGACCGGCATTGGAATTATCTCTTCTAATTTCCCGGGAACAACCGTAGGCCTGAACTATGGGCAAACCCAGTTTAAAGGGGACCCTTACGATATTATTGACATTCCCGGCTTATACCGCTTGGAAGAAGAATGGCTCATAGAAGGCAAAAAACGCAACCTGTTTACCGAACTGGAATATGACTTTATTGTATGTGTGGCGGACGCCTCTCACCTGGAGCGCAATTTGTTTTTTGTGCTGGAAATTTTGCAACTTAAAAAACCGCTCATTTTACTGCTTAATAAATTTGACGAGGCACAGCGCAAGGGAATTAGTATTGATGTAAAAAAATTGTCTAAACTGTTGGGCATCCCGGTGATTGCTACGGTAGCCAGTACCGGCGAAGGCCTCAAAGAGTTAGAGCGGGAGGCCTTAAAACTGGCCGGTACCCCCCACCAGAAACCTGCACTAACCATTCCCCCCTCCGCCGAAGAAAAATGGCAAACGATCGGGCGTATTATTCACGAGGTACAACAGGTAAAACACAAACATCCTTCCTTTTGGGAACATTTGCAAGGTTGGGCTACGGCCCCGGCAACCGGGCTACCGCTGGCACTTGTTGTGTTGGTGGTGTCATTTTTCCTGGTGCGGCTAGTGGGTGAGAATTTAATTAACCTGTTAGACCCTTTGTATGAAAATTATTACCTGCCGCTACTGGAGCATTTATTGGGCGGCCTAAAAGATACTGTACCGGGTTTACTACTCTTAGGTGACGGTGGAGAAAATTATTTTGGGGTGCTGACAGACGGCCTGCATATTGCCCTGGTGGACGTGATGCCGTATGTGTTTGCATTTTATGCATTGCTTGGTTTTTTGGGCGAGTTGGGCTATTTGCCGCGATTAGCCGTACTGTTGGACCGGATTTTGCACAAAATTGGTCTGCACGGCTATGGTTCCTTGCCCATTATGCTAGGGTTCGGATGCAAAGTACCTGCCGTTATGGGCATACGCGTATTAGAAACACGGCGCGAGCGGGTGATTGCACTGGCTCTTATTTTGGTACTTGCGCCATGTATTTCCCAAACGGCTATGATTATCTCTATTTTATCCCCTTACGGTCTTAAATACATGCTGATGGTATTTGGGGCACTGGTGGTAAATGGAATTGTAATCGGCACCCTTTTAAACCGCCTGATGAAAGGAGAAACGCCGGAGTTGTTTATGGAAATTCCCTCGTGGCAAATACCGCAGCTGCGGCCCTTGGCCCGCAAGATTTGGATCCGCATGAAAGAGTATTTTGGCGATGCCTTACCGCTTATTTTGATTGGAATTTTGTTTGTGGATTTGATGCAACTTTCCGGCATTACGGCGTGGCTGACTAAAATTTTGCGCGCGCCCGTGGAGTGGGCCCTTGGACTCCCGGCAGATGCTACCCCGCTACTGCTGTTAGGGTTTTTGCGTAAAGATGTGTCTATTGCGTTGTTGGAGCCGTTCCATTTGGCCCCGCAGGCCTTGGTGGTGGCGTGCGTATTTATGAGTATGTATATGCCGTGTATTGCTACGTTCTTTGTAATGTTACGCGAAAGCGGGTGGAAAGATACGTTACGTGTGGTGGCACTGACGTTAGCGTTTTCAACCTTAACGGCGGTTGCCTTGCGTACCGTGCTGATGTAGGTAAAACCATTTTGTAGGGTTACTTTCCCCGGGGGTTAACCCCGGGGAGTTTTGTTGTTACTTATTAGGTTTTGGCAATTTTTTGAATCCATGGGGTTTACGGTTAGCAACCCGGTTAGTATAAGTTAATGGGGAACAGAAGCAGTTTGCTTACAAGTTAAGAAACGCCCAATGAACCCCTGAACTAGCTAATTTGTTGCAGTTATAACCCAACTTTTTGCACGGTGTCTTTTAAAATAGCGGCGGATTTTTTAAGGGCCTCTTCTTCGTTAGCACGTAAGGTAATGGGCATTTGTAACTCTACGCCGTTTTTACCCACTACCGCCGGCATACTCAGCGTAATATCCTCTATGCCATAAGCACCGTGCATCATATTGGACACAGGCAAAACGGACTTTTCATCCCGCACAATGGCCTCGCAAATCCGCTTGACTGCCATAGCAATACCGTAGTAGGTGGCTTTTTTGCGTTCAATAATTTCATACGCGGCGTTTTTGACGTCGGCGGCAATTTGTTTCATCGCGGCGGCGTGATTAAAGTGGCCGCGCAGTTCGCAAAATTGATTGATAGGAACCCCGGCTACGTTGGCGGTACTCCAGACGGCAATTTCACTGTCTCCGTGTTCGCCTACAATAAAGGCATGTACACTGCGGTTATCTACACCCAGGTGATTGCCTAAAATTTCGCGAAAGCGCGCCGTGTCTAACACAGTGCCGGAGCCAATCACACGGTTTTCCGGCAGGCCGCTTAATTTTAAGGCGGTGTAGGTTAAAATATCTACCGGGTTGGCGACAATAAGCAAAATACCCTGGTAGTTGCGTTTGGCAATTTCCGGGATAATGGATTTAAAGATGCCGACGTTTTTTTGTACCAGGTCCAGGCGGGTTTCCCCGGGTTTTTGGTTAGCCCCGGCCGTAATAATAATGATAGCGGCATCAGCAATATCGTCATACGTGCCGGCGTAGATTTTCATGGGGCGGGCGTAGGCCTCCCCATGGGAAATATCCATGGCCTCTCCCTCGGCTTTTTTGGGGTCAGCATCAATAAGAACCATTTCACTAAACAGGCCGCTTTGCATAAGCGCAAACGCGCTGGCAGCCCCCACAAAACCACAGCCAATAATGGCAACTTTGCGGTCGTTAATAGTACAATTTTTTGTCATATTTTTCCCCCTTCTTCGGTAATTACTTATATTATAAAAAATAAAAACCCCGCCTCAAAGCAGGGTTTTTGATTAGTTTACGACAAGTGATACTAAAACTTATAGCCCACGGTGAGTGCAAACATATCACTGCGGCCTTGCTCGTACTTCATGGGGATATGTGAACCGGGCGTATTGCCGGGGCGGTCCCCCGTTAAGTGGCGGGCAAACAGGTGTACATAAGCCACGTCTGCGCTCCAGGTTTTCCCTTTGTAACCAAGGCCTACGCTTACTAGGTGGCGGTCATCCACCGGGACAAGCGTATCCATAACGTGCTCGTTAATCGGGGATTTATCATACACATACCCGGCGCGGGCAAACCAGTTGGGGATGAACTGGTGTTCGGCCCCGAAATTAACGCGGATAGTGTCTTTATAATCTTTGCGGTTATGGATAGTGGGGGCGGTTTCGTGGTCTTTGTATTCAATGGTGATTTGGTCGTACGAACTCCACATAGTAGCGACGGCCCCCAGTTCAAACGTCCAATTTTCATTCGGGCGGAAAGCAATCCCGGTAGAAATGCTATCGGGCAAGGTGATAGACCCTTTGGCATCCGAATGGAGTAACGCGGCGGCTAAATCCGTGCCGGTAGAGGTATGAATATAGCCGTTTAAATTTTGCTTTACCTTGGTGCGGTACATCGCCCCCCAGGACCATTTTTCAGCCCACTGCGGGCGGTAAATAAGAGAGAAGTTTCCCCCCCAACTAATGCCGTCCCCATGGATTTCATACGTGTAAAGAGGGCTAAAGTTGGCTACGGAGTGTTGCGTAAAGTCAATGGTCATGGCTTCTAACCCCATGGCCAGGGAGAGTTGCTCATTGGCTTTAATGGCAATGGTGGGCGTAAAAGAAAACGTTTCTAATTTTACTTTATAGGCCAGTTGGCTACCGGGCCAGGTGCGCCAATTTTTATACGTTCCCCCCAACCCAAAGCGGCTAAAACCGCCTAATCCAAAGGTAATATCATCACTCCATTTATGGGTAATGTAAAAATTGGGCAGTAACCACACGTCGCGCTGGAGTTCGCGCGCTTGGCCGGCTACGGTGGTTTTGGCATGCGCTGTGACGACAGTAGCCCCTAGTTGGACTTGCGTACCGTCTAACTCAGTAATTAAAGAGGGATTGGCCGCTAAGGAAGCCGGCTCTGCCGACGAAGCCATCACCGCGCCCCCCATGGCCGTAGAACGGCCGCTATATTCATACAGGGCAAACCCGGCCCCATAGGATAGGTCCGTTAATAACAAAGTTGCACAAACAATCAGTAAAAGTTTTCTCATATGTTTCCTTATACACAAAAATCCCTGCCGAAGTAAGGCAGGGGATTTTTTATTTCTTTAAAACAGCTAATTTATCTTTGGCCATTACCCCAAAATAGGATTTGGTGTAGTTTGCCAAAATATTTTGGTAGGTTTCCGCGGCTTCCTGCGTTTTGCCCGCCAGTTCCTGGCTCATGGCAAGCGTAAAATACGCTTGGGGTAATGCAAAACTTTTGGGATGCTGGGCGATAAAATCACTAAGCACTTGAATAGAATCACCATACGCTTTGGTGGCTTGGTAGGCCGCCCCTAACGATAAGGCCGCCGCCGTGCGCAAGGTTTCATTAGATGCGTTTAACAGCGGTTTGTAAACATCTATGGCCTGGGCAAAATTTTCCTGCGCGTACAACAGATCCCCTTTTAGCAGTTGGGCATACTGCGCGGCTAATGTGTGGGGATATTGGATAGAAACCCCATCTAACGCGGACACATCCGCCGGATTGGTTTGCACGGCGCGCTGGGCGTTGTAATAGGCCGCCCAGGATTTTTCTTGCACGTTTTTAACGTGGGCCGAATAACTAACCCCTAATATGGCGGCAAGCACCAAAATGACCACCGCCGTAACAACGGCTTTTTGGTGGGCTTTAACGTAATTAACGGTGCCGGTAAAAAGCGAAACAATCGGTTCAGGTTGTGCCGGTTGCACAGGTGTTTGTTTTTTAGTCATATACGTTATTATAGCATATAACAAGAAACCCCGGCAGTTTATGAGCCGGGGAAATTCCTTGTAAAGTAATTTGATCTTTAATGTATTGTAAAACCCATGGACTCAAAATAGGGATCTAAATTCATATTAAATCCTGCGGATGGGGTATACGTTTTGGTCCAGACACCATTAGAAGAACGAGTAAATTTTAATGTGTACATAACATTATCTGATGCACCGCATGCAGAAGCACCTGCCACATAATTTTGAACAGCACACCGAGTAGCCGTTAGGGCACTGTCAACCCCAAAATAACAGAAATACTTACTGCAGTAAGTAGACCATGCATAAGGTACTTTTGTTAACGATGAAAAATCCAGCAATCTGCCAAGGGCTGATTCACCTAAACCACAATTAGGGAAATGGCTATAGTTTCCTTCTAGTGCGATTACTTCACATGCTTGTTGCATGGATTTTAACATTGCTAGTGCCTCTGCGGCGCGGCTTTTTTCTACTGATTTTTGGTACTGCGGCAACGCCACCGCCGCCAAAATACCGATAATTAAAACTACAACTAATAACTCAATAAGGGTGAACCCTTGTTTAATTTTCTGCATAATTTATTCCTTATATTATAATGAAGCCGGGCTCCCCCACGCAGGCATAAAAATACGGCTGTGTAGTTGAGCCACTCAAACCGTAAACTCTAAATAAACAGCCGCGGTCCACCGTTTTTAATAAACGGCAAACACTCGGTACACGCGGGTGGCCGCCCTTGTGTACCTAATAACGAACTGTTTTTAGCGGTTTGAGTGTGCCTTTTTTAAGGCAAACCCGTACCCCTGTGGTACGGTTCTAAAAACAGATAAAATTATAAAGGATATGGTTAGTTAGTTTTAAAAATCCCCCCTTCGGTAAGTTACACTTTATTATAGTAAAAATAAGGCAAGAAAAACAAAACCTACATTTATTATAATGTAAGTATGATGAAAAAATCTTCCAATTTTACGGCATTATGGTTTATTCCGTTGATAGCACTCTTGCTAGCGGGAATGTTTACTTTAGTAGGGGTGATTGGGTGGAAATTGGTAAAGGGGACTAGCAAACAGACGTCCACAAACGTAGAGCAAACCGCTGCTAACCACCCGACCAAAAAAGTGGGACATACCCCCAACAAGCAAGAACCCCCAACGCAAGAGGTTATAGCCGTGCCGCAAGTAGTGCTTACGCTACCTACCGAGCCGCGCGCCCGGTTTGAAATGGGCCTGGCCCAATGTTTGGCCCGCCGGCCGGAAACGTATCCCTGCGCCTGGCAGGACACCTCCACCGGGGTCATTAAACAATTTAAAATAGATAAGCCCGGCGAACCGGTAGTACGCCGCGTGTTTGATATGAGCGGGAAATTACTCAATACCCTGGCCTATAATCCTATCCAACACTACATTATTATGTACCAACAGGAAGATACCCATTGGTTTTTTGACAAAAGCGGTGTGGTGCGGCAAATTGCGAGCAGTTCTGCCACAAACCGGGATTTACAAGATTATTATTACTATACCGTCACAGGAACGCTAAATGCTTGTGTATGTGCAGACCAAACCACAGCGTGTTGCCAAAACGCCCCACAAGTAGGAATGAACAATAAGTATTGTGATTTATTCCCCTTGGATGAAGAAATGTGCGTGCCAAATGCGCAAGGAAAGTAACGTATGTGGAAACCGATTGTTTTATTGTGTGCTTCTAACCTGTTTATGACGGTGGCGTGGTATGGGCATTTGAAGTTTAAATCCCGCGCGTTGTGGGCGGTGATTTTGGTAAGTTGGGGCATTGCGTTTTTTGAATATTGTTTGCAAGTGCCGGCCAACCGTATCGGCAGTGATTATTTTTCCGTCACACAACTAAAAGTTATGCAGGAAGTAATTACGCTAACCGTATTTGCCGTGTTTTCCGCCTGGTATTTTAAAGAAAGTTTTAAATGGAACCACCTGGTAGGATTTGTTTGCCTGGTGGCGGCGGTGTTTTTTGTGTTTAAGAAATGGTAAAAATAGGGTGCTTGGTTTATTGAACCAGGCACCCAGGTTTTGTTACACAACGTTAATTTGTCCACCCTTGTGCCGCTAAACTGGCACATATTTTTTGACCAATAGCATTGTGACTCCGGCACGAGTGTTTCCACTGATTGGTAGAAGCCATTTTAGTTGCAACTAGTGAATAAGGATTATCATCTCCCGGGAGCCAATTGGGGGCGTCCGAGGGGATACGGAGTGCGCCAATAGCACATTGATCGTTCGGGACACACAAAGCATCAAACGCAAAATGTTCGCTATTACAGTGGTAGTCAAACCGCGAACAAGATAATTGACTTTTGATATCAATACCTAAATCCTGCACATTCACAGCATCATCTCCCGTAAAATACACATCTTCATAACCGTGTTCCAAGACATATAAATCTATTCCTTTTGTAAAGGCATTAAGAACAGTTATTGCCTCGGTCACGCGGGATTTTTCCACCGCAAATTGGTACTGTGGCAACGCTACCGCCGCCAAAATACCAAGGATAAGAACTACTACTAACAGTTCAATGAGCGTAAACGCCCGATTTGTATTTGTCATGTTTATCTCCTTAATTTATGCCAGGTTCCACCTGTTTTTGAAACTCAATTTATCCATTTTCGGGCGAGCACATAAAACGGCTACTACACCAGGTGTCAAGAGCGAAACCTTATGCAATAGCCGCGGTTTGCCGCCCTGCCTAAGCAGGTATGGCAAACATTCAGTACACTTAGACCGTCGCCCTTGTGTACCGAAACTGGCTATTTTTGACGCTCTTGACCCTTCTTAATGAAGGTTCCCGTATTCTTCATACGGTTCAAAAACAGATAAATTGTACTTATAGTATAATAAAAAAAATTAGCAATAACAAGAAAAAAGACAGGTAGCAAATACGGTTGGTTTGCAATAAAAAATGGACAATATGGGTTGTACTTTTAAGCACATTTTATTGGTACAATATAATTATGAAAAAATGGATTTGTTTATTACTCATGTTTATAAGCGCAGGGATTGTGCGGGCGGAAATTGTTCCCCCCGCTGGTTCTCAACCGGCGGACACACAAGCCCCTAAACCGCAAGAGCCCATTCCCTTGGGGGCAGACGGCAAGCCGTTGGAAATTATTTATGAACAACTATCCCTGCAACAATGTATTGACTTGGCACTGGCCAACAGCCCGGCCATGGTATCGGCCCAACTGGCTGCGCAAACGGCGCACGTAAACGTCAATTTAGCCAAAGGACAATTTTTACCCACCGCTTCTGCCGGGTTTAACAGCACCTATAATATGGGGGCGTCGGTACATGATTACGGTTCTTCTACTTCTTCCCTGGGGGCTAATTTGAGTTTAAGCGGAATTACGGATTTGGCACGCAACGTCCACATGAAACAACTGGAACTGGAACAGGCCCAATTAAATATAGACGGTGTAAAACAGGATATTATCCGCCAGGTACGCAAAAAATACTACGTGCTTTTAACCGCCCAGCGCACAGTGGACATCCGCACCCAATCGCGCGACGTATACAAAGACCAGTATGAACGTACCGCCGAATATTACCGCCTGGGTCTGCGCCCGAAAGTTGACGTAACCACCGCGGAAGTGAATTTAAATAACGAGTCCCTGCGCTTAATCCGCGCGCAAAATGCGGTCAAAACGGCCTCGGCCTCTCTGGCTAATACCTTAGGGGTTACGACGGCGGCTATTTTAAAAGTAGAGGAAGATGTTTCTTTTGACACGCTGGATTTAACCTTTGAAGAGGCCATTAAACAGGCCTATGAAAACCGCCCGGATGTGGCCTCCAGCGCGCTAGACGTGCGCCTGAGCAAGCTGCGCGTAAACCAGGCCAAAGCGGGGTTGTTCCCGACGGTCTCTTTGTCTGCCGGATATACCAAAAGCGGAGATACGCTCTACTTAGATAATGAAAACGCCTACGTAGGCGTAGGACTGCAAATTCCCCTCTTTAACGCATTTAAAACGTATAACAATATTAAACAGGCACAAATTGCTGTATCTAACACGCAAAACCAATCGCGCAGTTTACTCAATAACGTTTTTTTGGAAGTGCAAAACGCACATATCCAAATGCAAGAAGCGGCGGAAAGTATTCCGCTTGCCGAACTCAACGTGGAAAAAGCACAGGAAAATATGGAACTGGCCCGCGGACGGTATAATGAAGGAATCGGCGATATGATTTCCTTAAAAGATGCTGAGGCCGCATATACGGATGCACAACTAAGTTTACTGTCGGCCCGGTATGATTACGGTGCCGCCGTGGCAGACCTAAAGCAAGCCATGGGCACTTATTAGGAGCGATTATGAAAAACATACTTCAAAAAATGTGGCAGACCCCTTGGTGGGTAAAAGTTGCCGTAATTATACTATTGGCGGCGGGAATATGGTTTGTAAAAAAACATTCATTTACAAAACCTCCGCTTCCCCCCTACCGCACCAGTAAAGTGGAAAGAGGTGATATTGCTGACTTGGTAGAGGCCTCCGGCCCGATTAACCCGGTAAACACTACCCAAATCGGGGCGTTGGTATCCGGCGAGATTTTGAAAATTTATGTGGACTATAACAGTGAAGTCAAAAAGGGTGATTTGATGGCGGTAATTGACCAAACCCAAATTTTGGCTTCCCTAGAAGAAGCGCGCGCCAGTTTGTCTTCGGCCAAAGAAAATTTATCTTCCGCCCAAAAGGCCTATGAACTGGCCCAACGCAATTATGAACGCTATAAGGTGCTTTACAAAAAAAACTACGTTTCTAAAGTGGATTTGGAAGGGTATGAACTTTCCTACGTCAATGCCAAAAGTGCATTAAACGCGGCGCAGGCCAATGTGGTGCGCGCGCAATCCAACGTAGATACGGCAGAGAAAAATTTGTCTAACACGAAAATCGTCTCCCCTATTGACGGAGTGGTACTTACACGCAAAGTGAGCGAAGGGCAAACCATTACGGCCGGGTTTTCTACCCCGGAACTGTTTGTGGTAGCGCAGGATTTAACCAAAATGCAGATTGAGGCCAAAGTGTCCGAGGCGGATATTGTCAAAATCCAGCCCGGGCAAAAAGCCACGTTTACCTTAGACGGATATGTGGGTGAAAAATTTAGCGGCTCTGTACGCCAAGTGCGCACCAATTATGTGGACACGTCTTCTTCCTCGTCTAACTCCAGCACGTCTTACACCGTAATTGTGGATGTGGACAACCAGGATTTGCGCCTAAAACCCGGTATGACCGCTACCATGACGATTTACACGCAAGATAAAAAAGATGTGTTGGTGGTGCCGAATGAAGCGTTGCGCTTTTCCCCCTCTACCAACAAAAAAACCTACGACAATACCGGCGTGTGGAAAGTGCAAAAAGGACAAGACCCGGTGCGCGTAGACGTGACTATTGGAATTATTGCCACTAAAAAAACGGAAATTACCGGCGGGGATTTAAAAGAAGGGGACCGCATTATTGTAGGTGAAAACAACCTCAAAGCCACCGGTACGGCTGCTATGACGCCGCCGCGGGGCCCGCGCCGCAGATAAGGGGGCCGTATGCCGCTAATTGATACACGCGATTTATACAAAATTTACCAAGTGGGGGATGTGGAAGTAAAGGCCCTAAACGGCGTAAGTATTGCCATTGAAAAAGGCGAGTTTGTGGCAGTGATGGGGCCTTCCGGTTCGGGCAAGTCCACCTTTATGAATATTTTAGGTTGTTTGGATAAGCCCACCCGCGGAACCTATATTTTAGACGGCATTGATGTGACGGCTACGCAACTTTCTAAACTGGCCGGGGTGCGGAACCGGAAAATTGGGTTTGTATTCCAGGGGTTTAACCTCATTAAACGTACGAGTGCCCTTGAAAATGTGGAACTGCCTATGATTTATAATCATACTCCGGCCGCGCAACGCCGCAAAAAAGCGTTAGAAGCGTTGGAAGCCGTTGGCCTGGCCCAACGCGCCTATCACCTGCCCAACCAACTTTCTGGCGGGCAACAACAGCGTGTAGCCATTGCGCGCAGTTTAGTGTGTGATGCGCCCATTATTTTTGCCGACGAACCCACCGGAAATTTAGACACTAAAATGAGTATTGAAGTGATGGATTTATTTACACGCTTAAATAAAGACATGGGCAAAACTATTATTTTAATTACGCACGAGCCGGACATTGCCCAGTATGCTACGCGCCTGATTAAATTTAAAGATGGGCAGAAAATAAGCGACGAAAAGCAAACGCCTACCGGGGCAAAACCGACGGAGAATGACCATGATTGATGCCTTTTTTTCCGTATTTAAAATTTCGTTAAAAGCCATTTTTGCTAACAAAATGCGCGCCGCGCTGACCAGTTTGGGGATTATCATTGGGGTGGCTGCGGTAATTGTGGTGCTTGCCGTAGGGACAGGAACCAAAAAAGACCTGGCTAACCGTTTTGCGAACATGGGTACAAACATTATTTTCTTGCGCCAACCATGGGATTTAGATGAAAGTATTTCATCCCCCAAAGATGTAACTATGGATGACGTGTTGGCTATCCGGGAACTGCAAAGCGTATCGGCCGCCGCACCGTACATCCAAACCAGTTTTGACGTTAAATATAGAAATACCAGCGTGAGTTTGAGTGCCCTGGCCACCGATACGGACATTTTAAAAACATACGATTGGAGTGTGGAAAAAGGCCGCGCGTTTACCGAAAAAGAAATTAACGATTATGCACAAGTCATGGTGTTGGGGGCGACTTCGGCCAATACGATTTTTGGGGATGTGGACCCCTTAAATAAAACGGTGGTGTTAGACAATATTCCCTTTACCGTAGTAGGTGTAACCAAAAGGACCGGGTCTAGCGGATTTGGCTTTAATATTGACGAAGGGGCCCTTATTCCCTACACTACCGGGAAAGTAAAACTAAACGCGGGGTGGAGTAAAACCGACCGCCGCGCCTTAGACCGCGTGGTCATCCGGGCGGCTGACTTTAACCAAATTGAAAATGCCAAAGTGGATATTGCTAACGCCGTGCGCAACGTACACCGTATTCACCCGCTGGGAAAAGACGATTTTCAACTGGATGATATGGCCTCGTTTGTGGAGCAAGCCAAAAGCACCGGAACAATGATGAGTTTATTTTTAGGGATTATCGGCGCGGTGTCTTTGATTGTGGGCGGCATTGGGGTAATGAACATTATGCTGGTATCCGTTACCGAACGCACGCGCGAAATTGGCATCCGCATGGCTATCGGGGCTACCGGCTGGAACATCCGCTTACAGTTTTTGGTGGAGTCCCTCACCCTTTCGTGCATTGGCGGGCTGATAGGTATTGTGGTAGGGATTGTGTCTACGCTACTTTTAGTAAAATACATGCCTTCCTTATCAGCGCAGTTAAATGTGTGGTCTATTTTGGTTTCGGCCGGGTTTTCGGCGGCCACCGGGATTTTCTTTGGGTATTACCCGGCGTACAAGGCCTCTAAACTTACCCCCATTGATGCCTTGAGGTACGAATAGCCGCCGCAATCGGATCCCTTTTTTGTTGATGTACGTGCGAAAAAAATACTGGTTTTCCCAGTATTTTTTTATTATACTATAGGTACAATTTTATCTGTTTTTGGAACCGTATGTAGAATACGGGTTGCCTTGAAAAAGGTTCCAAACGAGTCCAAAAACAGCTGTTTGAGGCGCAAAACAAACGGACTAATTACCCGGTTGTTTTGTGCCGAGTGTTTACCATACTGTATTACAGCGTGGTAAACCACGGCTGTTTGTGTTAAGTTACTCGTTTGGGCTTGGCATAAGCGGCCGTTTTTGTATGTTTCCCGGGGCAGAGAGAATTGAAAATAAAACAATCAGGAGAAACGTATGATAAAGAAAATGACCCGGTGGGGTTATACGCAAGAAATTAAAAATATTGAAAATAAAATTAAGGGTCATTCCCGAGGAATTAGCGGCCCGCAGGGTTCGGCAATCTACAACGTATGCCGTGATAAAAATAAAGTCATCCTGGACTTGATCCAGGATCTTCAACGCACGTCGTTGTTGTTTTTAAACAACAGGCGTGGAAGATGGCAGATCAAGTCTGCCATGACATCTTTGTTTAATAACGGCACATGCGTGGAAGATGCACAGCAACAGCCCCTGAGCATACGCCTATGTTATAAAAAGGCGTTTACCCTGATTGAACTGTTGGTAGTGGTACTTATCATTGGTATTTTGGCGGCGGTGGCCGTGCCACAGTACCAAAAGGCAGTGTACAAAGCCCAAGGGCGGGAAGTATTACAATTTATAGATACGTTGGATAAGGCCCTGAATGTATATTATTTACAACATGATACCTATAGCGGACTAAACGAAAACACAACGGACATTGAGCTGCCAGAATTAAAACATTTTATATTGAATAGCGGATCAGGTTTAGATATTGGAACAGGAAACAGCTATACTTTTGTAATAAAAAATGAAACCGAAGATGTAAACATACATGCCTTTGTGGACAACTCCCCCTGGCACGGATCCTGGATTTGTTCTACTAAAGTTAATAATAACGGACTAGCACATAAACCTACGCGAACGTGTGCGGATTATTTTGACTGCCCAGGTATTACAGCCACTTACGTGGATTCTGGTTCCTCCTCTAAATGGTGGGAATATAGCCAAACAGATTGTATTATAAAATAATTATTCTATCTGAAACACCCCCGCCGGTTAAGCGGGGGTGTGTACATACAAGACGTTTTGGCTACAACGTATTACATCTTAATCCGGCGGGTGACGGTCTCTTTCTTAAAGCACTCAATCAGGTCGCCTTCCTGCACGCCTTTAAAGCCCTCAATTAAGATACCGCACTCGTACCCTTTCTCCACTTCTTTGACGTCATCTTTGAAGCGTTTTAAGCCGCCAATTTTACCGCGGCCAACTTCTTCGCCGTTGCGTTTGACGCGCACTTCATAATTGCGAATCACGGTGCCGGTTTCCACCAAAGAACCCGAAATTAAGCCGCTGCTTAACTTCATCACTTTCTTAATGGTGGCGGTCCCCACGACGGTTTCCACTACATCTGGCTCTAACAGCCCTTCCATAGCGGCTTTGATGTCTTCTAACAGTTCAAAGATAATGGTGTAGTTGCGGATTTCAATTCCTTCGCGCTCGGCCTCGGCTTGTGCTTTGTGTTCCGTAGATACGTGGAACCCAATCACCACCGCATTACTGGCTTTGGCAAGTAAAATATCACTCTCGTTAATATTGCCGGGAGCGGAAAGGACAATGTCCAATTCCACTTCGTCCGACGGAATACGCAAGAGGGCATCTTTAATGGCCTCAATAGAGCCCTGCACGTCGGCCTTTAAAATCAAACTTAATTTTTTAACTTTATTGCCTTGTTCGTCTGCTTTGCCTAACGCCATTAAGGACATTTGCTTGCGGTGCGCTTGTGAGTCCTCCTTCTGCGCCAGTTTGCGTTTCTCGGCGGCGTAGCGGGCTTCTTTTTCACTCTCCATAATATAGAGCGTGTCCCCCACTTGCGGCGGTTCGCCGTTAATGCCTAAAATTTCAGCCGGCACACTGGGGCCGATTTTTTGGTAGCGTTGGGAATTTTCATCAATCAGCGCGCGGATACGGCCGTAGTTAGTGCCTACGAGGAACGGATCGCCCACTTTCATAGTACCTTTTTGCACGAGCACAGTGGCGACAACCCCGCGTTTATTATCGCGCTTACTTTCCAAAATGACGCCCACGCCCAAGCGGTCCGGATTGGCTTTGAGTTCCATCATTTCCGCTTGCAAGGATATCATCTCTAGCAGTTTATCAATGTTTAAGTGTTTTTTGGCGGAAATATCCACAAAAATGGTGTTCCCTTGCCATTCTTCCGGCACTAGGCCGCGGGAGGCCAGGTCCTGGCGGACACGGTCCGGATTGGCACCGGGCAAATCAATTTTGTTGACTGCTACGATAATCGGCGCGCCGGCGGCTTTGGCATGCTCCATGGCTTCAATGGTCTGGGGCATGATACCGTCGGTAGCGGATACAACAAGTACCACAATATCCGTGGCTTGCGCTCCGCGCGCACGCATGGCGGTAAAGGCCTCGTGGCCGGGCGTGTCTAAGAAAGTAAGTTGCCCGCGCGGCGTTTTAACGCGGTAGGCCCCAATGTGCTGGGTAATGGCCCCCGCTTCGCCCGCTACGACGTTGGACTTACGGATAGCATCTAACAAACTGGTCTTACCGTGGTCTACGTGGCCCATAATGGTGATGACCGGGCTACGCGGCTTTAAATCCTCCGGCTTGTCTTCGGCCTGGATAACAGCGGCGGCCTCTTTTAAGTCCTCTTCTGCCATTTCTGCCACAAAACCGCACTCGTCTACGATTAGTTCAATCATGTCTTTTTCTAACCGTTGGTTAATGGTGGCAAAAATCCCCATCATCATGAGTTTTTTGATGAAATCATTTACCTTGAAATTCATCTTTTCGGCTAACTCTTTGACCGTGGGCTGGCCGACAATGCGCACTACTTTCCCGGCGGGTTTAGCCGGAGCCGCTTGTGTCTTGGGTTGTGCCGCGGGAGCAGGTTGCGGTTTTGCCTGAACAGCCGGTTTAACAGCCGCTTGGGGTGGCACAGGCGCAGGTTTGGATACTTGTGCCTGGGAAACTTGCGGGGCCGGTTTAGCCGGGACCTGTTGCTGTTTAGGTTGAGCAACGGGGGCCGGTTTTTCCACCGGATTAGCGACTGGTTGCGAAACTGGTTTTGCCGGGGCCGCTTGCGGCTTATGTTGCACGGTTACCGCCGGGGTGGGTTTTTCCGCCTTCGGGGTAATGGTTTCTTTAGGCGTTTGAACGGCAGAAGTATCCGCCACTGCCTCCGTGGAAATTTCCCCCTTCTTGGTTACGCCTTTTTTAGAACCTGCTTTCTTGCCCGCAGTGGTTTTTTTGGCAACTGTTTTTTTAGTCGGGGCTTTTTTTTCAGCCGATTTTTTGGCAACCGTTTTCCCCTCCGCTGCTTTTTTGGTAGACGGTTTTTTGGCCGGGGTTTTTTTCTCTGCCGTTTTTTTGCCAGTTGCTTTCTTTTTAGAAGTTTTTTCTTCCGTATTAGTTGTTTTCTTGGCTGTCATCGGCGGCCTCCTGCTCTTGCGCCGGGGCGAGTTGCGCGGGTTGCGCTTGTTCTTCTAAATATTTTTTTGCCCCTTCAATGATCTTGGCAGCAGTTCTATCCCCAATGCCTTGCACCGTGCAGAGGTGTTCCACATCCACATTGGCTAATTTTTCAATGGTAGTAAATCCGGCCTTCTGTAAAAATTCTGCTGTCTTTGGGCCGATACCTTCCACGCTGGCTAGCAGTGCCTGCACGGCGGAGTTGGCGGTTTCGCCTTCTTCGGCTTTTTGGCTTTCGCTCTTGGCGTCTAACTTCCAACCCGTTAAGCGGGAAGCCAATTTTAAGTTTTGCCAGTCCTTACCAATAGCAATAGCCAACTGGTCATCCGGCACGATTACAACGGCTTTTTTGGCTTCTGCATCTATAATTTTTACTGAACTAGCTTTGGCCGGAGCGACGGAATTCATTAACAGCGTATTTACATCCGCAGAATACAGGATTAAATCAATACGTTCTCCGGAAAGTTCGTTTTGAATGGCACGAATACGAATCCCGCGCATACCCACACAGGTACCGATAGGATCAATTTTGCTGTCTGTACTGGTGACTAGCACTTTGGAGCGGAAACCGGCATCACGTTCTACGCCTTTAATTTCTACAATTCCTTCCCCGATTTCCGGCACTTCTACTTTAAATAATTCTTCTAAAAAGCGGTTGTTGGCGCGGGATAAAAAGACATAGGGCCCACGTTGGGCTTTATCCATTTTAAAAGCGGCCGATTTATAGCGGCCCAGTTGCGGGTCGTCTTTATCGGAAATTTCCGCCATTTCGGTTTGGCTGATTACTTTGGCGATAACGGCTTTAATGCGCGAACCGTTGGTGTAGCGTTCTTTTTTAATCTGTTCGCAATACGGCAAAATGGCTTCCACCTTACCCAGGTCCACGATAATGTCCCGGTCCGACATGCGGCGCACGGAACCCATGACCACTTCCCCTTCGCGCGGTTTATATTCGTTATAAATGTTTTCGCGTTCAATACCGCGTACTTTTTGGATAAGTACCTGCTTGGCAATTTGCGCGGCAATGCGGGAAAAATCATTGACGACCAACATGCGGGTTAGCACACCGCCCAGTTCAATATCCCGGTCTTCCCGTTGGGCGGCAGCCAAATCAATTTCCGTTTCCGGGTTGGTAACGACTTCTACCACGTTTAACAGTTGCTGGGCGCGCACGGCCCCGGTGGTAACGTCAATTTTGGCTTCTACTTGGGCTGTTTTACCCAGGTTTTTACGAAGAGCCGATACGAGGGCATCCTCAATAGTTTTTAAAATATCGTCCCGTTTAATGTTTTTTTCGCGCTCTAAACTTTCCAGAGCGGTGATAAAGTCCTTTGCGTTTTCTGCCATAATAATCTCCTATGTGGGTTAAAATTCCAGTACCGGGTCTAAATGTGCTTTTTTAATATTGGCATATTCAAAGCGGTATTGGTTGGTTCCGTCATCCAATACAAATGCGTCGTCATCTGCTTTTGCAATAACGCCGGTAAAACTGCCGCGCCCTTCCAACGGTACTTTTAACACCACTTTTACGCGGCTTTCTATAAAGCGTTTAAAGTGCGCCGGCTTTTTAAGTACGCGGTTTACACCGGGGGAAGATACCTCCAGCACGTAAGCACCGCTAATTAAATTTTCCATTTCCAGTAGCGAATCAATTTTATCGGTCAGTTCGCTACAATCATCTAACGTAACGCCGCCTTCTTTATCTACAAAAAACTGCAGTACGGCTTTGCGCCCCTGGTGTTGGATGATTAAATCCACTAATTCCACCTGTTGGGCTTCCAAGGCCTTGGCAATGGTTTCTTCTATGATTTTAGGGTCTTGCATGAAACCTCCTATTATGCAAAGAGCGACTTGTGTAACAAGCCGCTCTTATCTAAGAACATATATATTGTAACAAGTATGGGTAGTGTTGTCAAATATAGAAAAGGAAAAAATTTGCCTCTGAAAACTTTTTTTGTTATAATGTATGGGCAGTTTCCCTATGTAATACAATTTGAGTTTTCGCGCAGGTGGCGGAATTGGTATACGCGTGCGTTTGAGGGGCGCATGCCGCAAGGCTTGAGGGTTCGAGTCCCTCTCTGCGCAAATTTTTCTTCTTAAAAAGACTTAGTTCGTTGTTGTTCGTTTAGTCGGATACCTCCGCCCTTCGGGCGCGTGCCGTCAGTATACCTCCTAAACTCACGCCTAGAACTAAGTCTTTTTTCTTTGAAAAATTATTCTCTTTACGTCAGTAAAATGACCGGAAGGCGAGTCCCTCTCTGCGCAAATTTAAAACCTAGAGTTTCTTCTAGGTTTTTTGAATTTATACAAGGTGGGTTGTGTACCCTTGCTCTGTGCAAATATTATATGAACCGGGCTTGATGTCCGGTTGGGTGATGCAAAAAAATCTCCGCAAATAGCGGAGATTTTTTTAAGTATCTAAGATCTTATTTACCGGGCTGGGCTGGTGCAGAAGCAGGAATCTCTACACTATCTACCACCGAGGAACTGCGCGCTTTGTTAGACGAAATAGTTAGCGCAATAGACGTACACATCAGCACCACGGCTAGGGCCGCCGTAAATTTGTTAATCGCGTTAAATGCCGTCGGGCTGGCAAATAAATTATCTGCACCCGAAGCCCCAAAAATGCCCGCCGCAGAACCTTTACCGCTTTGCAACAGCACAATTAAAATTAGTAGCACACACGCCAACAAATGAATGGTTAAAATAAGTCCGTACATAATTTCTCCTAAAAAATATATATAGGTATTATACAATTTTTTGGGGTTGCATACAAAAACACGCGCCCAACATGAGCGCGTGTTTGAAACTTTGCTCCTATTATAACCAATTAGTTATAACTGCCTACGCGCCCCATGTCTACCGGTAACGGAACTTCTACCCCCATAGGGCCTTCAAAATACATAGTACCTGTTAAATGATAATCCACCGAGGCACTACCCATGGTCAGTAGTCCAATTAACTTGCTGCCTAGCGTAACAGTGGGAACGGTTACCTTGGCTTTTGCCAAATAGGTAGAGGCAGGTTCAATTTCAATATCCGCAAGCGTGACATCCGCAATTTTGTCATCATTAGCCGTTAACTCCCCCACAAAGCGTTTGAGTTTGGCGGGTTCGGTTTTGTGGGGGTTGGTAATGGCAATAGTAAGTGTAAATTTAAGTGACGTAAGCCCCACGTCTGTCAGTTCCACACTTTTAAGTGCGTAGGTACATTCTTTTAAATTGATCGCCTGCTTGACGGTGGTGCACCCCGCAAATAAAATAACTGCCAAGATAAAAGTTAAGAGTTTTTTCATAAAATTCTCCAAGAGTAAGATATATAAATTGTATAATAAATAAAAAATTTTAGGGAGATTTTTTTATGAATGAGTTACAACAGAAAATTTATAGCCGCTTGGTACACTATGTGGCTTTTGATACCACCAGTGACCCGGAAAGCACTGCAGTTCCTTCCACGGATAGCCAACTGTCTTTTGCCCATCACTTAGCCGCAGAAATGAAGAAAACAGGCATTAGCGAAGTAGAAGTAGATGAATACGGCTTTGTAACAGGGATTATCCCGGCTACAACGGATAAACCCGCCCCGGTGATTGGTTTTTTTGCCCACATGGATACGGTGAGTGACTTTAATGGGCGCAACATCCGCCCTGTTTTGCATGAAAATTATGCCGGCGGTCCGCTGGTTATTAACGCAGACAAAAAAATGGAATTAAACGAACAAAATGCGAAACGCTTGGCCCAATGTGTGGGAGATAACATTGTTACTTCCGATGGGAATACCATTTTGGGGGCTGATGATAAATTAGGCATTGCTATTATTATGACGCTGGCAGAACACTTGCTGACGCACCCGGAAATTGCCCATGGCCCCTTAAAAGTGGCATTTACCATAGACGAAGAAACCGGCACCGGGATTAGTTATTTTGACGTTAAAAAATTTGCTGCAGATTTTGCCTATACCGTAGACGGAGCCAACCTGGGTGACATTGACTGCGGAAACTTTAACGCGGATGCCGTAACCATTCGCATTACCGGGAAATCCTGCCACCCGGGATCTGCCAAAGGGTTTATGGCTAACCCGGTACGCATTGCGGCAGATATTATTTCTTCCTGGCCGGAAACCAAACTGCCCGAAACCACGGACGGAGAAGATGGATTTATTTTGTTTAAAGATATTACCGGCGGCCTGGAAAAAGCAGAAGTACAAGGCATTGTGCGTGAGCATGACCTAACCAAATTTACCCAATTTAAGAAGGACTTACTGGCCCTGGTGGAGAAAAAACGAGCTAAATATCCGGCAGCTAAAATTGAGGTAGAATTTAAGGAGCAATACCGCAACATGCGTGATATTTTACGCACGCGGCCGCAAGCCCTGGAACTGTTGGAAGCCGCTTTGCAAGAAAATAAAGTTCCTTACCGCTTAACCCAGGCGCGCGGCGGAACGGATGGGGCGCAAATGACTTTTAAAGGCCTTCCTACCCCCAACATTTTTGCCGGATATGAAAACCCGCACGGCCCATACGAATGGTGCAGTTTAAACTGGGCGGAAAAGGTATTGCATACATTAGAAGGTATTGCCAAAAATGCGGTAAAATAAGTAGGTTCCCTGGTAAATTTATCCCCGGGGTACAGTTGTGCCTTGGGGATTTTCGTTAGACAAGAAATAACTATCCCCCGGTTTTTCGCCGGGGGATGGTTATTTTAAACTGCTTGCACGCTTATTTATTTTCTGCGTGTGGTACGGCGGTTGGCAGCGGCGCGGCGGTTCGTCGTTTTGGCCGCTGTTTTAGCGGCGGGTTGCGCCGTTTGCACTTTGCCGTAGGCCTGGTCTAGCAGGTTTTTTGCATCAGAGTTAGTGGGGTTTAACATACCGGTAAGCATATTATAATTAAACCGGTACGCCGTTTGCACCCCTTGCGGATTTTCCGGCGGAACTTTTACGGAAACAGCGTAATTATCTGCTTCCACCGCATCTGCGGTAGTCCACTCAATCTGCTCCGGTGAAACCGTGCTATGTTTGGATTGCAAAAACGCCTGCAACTGATACCCATTAGGAAGCGGGAATTGCTGTACTTTGGCTTGTGCTTGATCGGCTAAAGATGGTTGCGTCGCCGCTTCTGCCGGTTCTTCTGCTACCGGCTCCGGCGCGGGCAACAGTTCCTCTACCGCCGCAGTAGCGGCCGGTTGGGCCTTTTTCTCTTTAAAGAGGTTCACTGAATCTGGCAGGATGTGCATGAGTCCTAATCCTACATACCCGACAAGTAGCACAAACAGCCCTATCAGGCCGGCAATTACTGCTTTTGTTCCGCCAGACATGGAGCCGGAGGTCTTTAAATCATGCTGGGAATTAACATCATTTAAGTCATTTACTTCCAAGCGGTCTGTTTTTCCCGGTTCCGATACCATAGGAACTGTTTTAATATCTAACGATGCCCCGCGCTTGGCCTGAATGGTGTTTTCTAAATTGACCGAGGTGCCTGCTACATCTTCCGGCAATCCTTCGGTAGATAAAGGGGTAGTGCTTTGTGTGATGGTGGCGGCCATCATGTCTTGGAAGGCAATTTCCGTTTTCTTTCCAGGTTTGTTTTCTTCTGCCTTGTTGGCCGTGCTGTTCATTACCGCTTCTACATCATCCGTCAGCTGAGCCGGAGGGACAAAGTCCGAAATTAAATAGGTGGATCCTTCTTTTAGTTCTATTTCGGTCAGGTCGTTGGGATTACCGGCAATATCCGTGCGGATGACAGATTGATCCATAGAAGAAACCGAATCATCTTCTGCTTCAGGAAGTGGTTGGTCTTTGGGAAGTGCTTGCAAAGAAGGGATTGGCATGGGGGAACCCTCCTCGCTGGTCGGAGCAACATGCTGTTCTGCTACAGATTCTTGCGTTTGGTCTGTTTGCGGTTGAGTCGGTTCCGGCAAAATGTCTTGCGGGGCCGGTTCTTTTTCTGTTTGCAAAGAAGGTTCTTCTTTGTTTTCTTCGTGGGAAGCAACATCCAAATCTAGTGAAAAATCTTGCTTGTCCGCATTCCCGGCGGCCTCTAAATCTGCTTCGCTTACCAGGCCGTCTTGCGGTTGTGTATCGGCTTGCGGTTTAACTACCAATTCTTCCATTTCATCTGTTTCTTCCGGCAAGGGCTGTTGTTCTGCCGACATGTCAATTTCATGCGAAACGTGATCTTCTTTGTCTAAACCGGGCAAATCTGCCACTGCCGGGGTTGGCTCATCCTGTTGATCCATAGATACCATATCCGAACCGGTTAGATTGTCTAAACCGGGTAAATCTGCCGTAGGGTCAGCCGGCTCTTCTTGCGGTTTTTGTATGTGTTCTTCCGGTTGCGCAGATACGTTTTCTAAACCCGGCATAGTGGACGGTTCCTCTTGCGCGGCCGGAGTAGCGGGCTCAGGGGTAACGGCACCGTCCAAACCGGGTAAATCAGCAGTAGTTTGCGCAATGGGTTCTTGAGAAGTGGTATGTTGGGCAAGTACATCTTGCGGCATTTGGGCCGCCGGTAAAACAGGTTCTGTATGTTCCGGATTGTCTTTATCTGTTGCCATTTCAAAGACAGGGGTTTCTTCCGCCGGGAGGGAGGCCGGTTCCGGGGTAGGATCGGGAACATTTTCCGCCGCAGTTTCTTGCGGGGTATCAGCAGGGTTTTCTTCGGAATTACTCAACAATGCAGCCCCAGCTGCAACGATCCCCCCTACTGCCGCGCCTGCCACGGCACTCGTGGTTGGTTGTGCTTCGGTATCCGGCGTTGGAACGGTGTCTTCTTGCTTATCGGTTTGTTGGTGTTCTTGGATAATTTGGTCCAAAATATCTTCTTTACCGGGGGCCGCAAGTTCACTAATTAAGGCATCTTTGGCGGCCTCATCCATAGAGGGGGTCGTGATAAGTGCTTCGGGCTGTAAATCAGCAAATTCGTCCAGCGGGGCTTTCACTTCCGCCACTTCTAACTTATCTACCGTATTGGCCTTGTCTGTATCTTCTTGCAACGGAATAAATTCTAATTCTTTACTAATTTCTTCGGCAGATTTAGCATCTTTTTGCGGGAGTAAATCCTGGAATGTATCTTCCAGCATGGCTGCATCTGCGGGTTTACCGCCATAAATGGAGTCCAACGCGGAGCGGATAACCACTTCTTCCTCTTCCGGGGCGGCTTGGGCAGGATAAGCCCTCTGCCCATCATCCTGATGGTGTTCTTGAGGTGAAACAGGGGCTGTAGCAGGTTGTTCGGAACTTGCATTGAGGGCTGCATTGGTTACAACTTTGGAGACCCGCTCAATGGCCTGCTTGTTCTTTTCCAATGCAGAATCCATGTGGGTTTGCATAGAATCAAACTTTTGTTGCAGGCGGGTCAACTCTGTACTAAGAATATTTAGTTTGTCTAGTAAAGCAGCAGTATCAATAACAGGGGTTGTTGGTAACACAGGAACAGAACGGTTCTCCAGCGGGCTTATATCTTCTGCCGGTTGATCAGCAGGAACTTCGTCAAATTCAAAAACCGCATTGGCTTTTTTCCATTCTTGTCCGCCGTTAGATGCAGCTTCTTCACTGCATACCATCGTTTCCGGCGTAAACCCCGGAACCGTTACTAAATCAGTTTCTTCGTATGGACCTTCTACCTTATCATTAATGTATACCCAGTATCTCATGATTTTCACCCTTGCATTAAATATAGTACAGTTAAGAAACAGTATAACAAATTATCAGTTTTTTTTACAATATTTTATCCTGCTTTGGAAGACACTCTGGCCCGCTTGTAATTTTCTATAATTTCTTCCAGTTGTTGCGGGTTGGATTGTTTTTGGCAAAGCGTGTGCAACATATCCCCGGCCAATTCCAACGAACAGCCATCCTCCAACATATCCATAATAAACGCTGTAATACGCTGGTTTTGTGTACCGTTGAGTTCGTTCACTAATAAGCGTAATGCAAAAATATGTTTGGGGCGGTTATCCTTCCAAAATGTATAGGTAACCAAGCAATGTTCTAACCAGGCAGTCAACTCTCCGGCCGGTTTGGTTCCTAAGTAATTTTTAAGTACCTCCGGTGCTAATCCTTGCGTAAGGGACTTGGCTTTTAGGTCCCGCATATAAGCGGCCTGTTTGGCGGCTTCTTCTTGGCTTAACGTGCCCAGTAAAATTTTGCAGGCCAACTCCGCATTGTCTTCTTCGTTGACACAATACGGCAGAGAATGCAACGTTTCCCGCATGAGCGCGCCCAATTGCTCCGCATTTTTTTTGCCCCCATAATGCTGGGCCAAATCGTATTCATATCCGCTGTACCAGGGGTTTTTGGATAAACTTTGGCGTAAAAGTTCCCTATCCCGGCGTAACGCCGCCTTTTGGGTGGCGGATTGAAAACTCTCTGCGGTTCCTTCCAGTAATACATGAACCGCAAGCCCCAGGTTTTCTTCCGGGCTGGTAGCATAGGGCAGTTTATGTAACACGCCGTAAAAAGCATCTGCAATATCTTGCGGGGTTTTTACCTTTAAATAACGGCAGGCAATTACTAATAAATCTTCTTCTAATAATTGGTTTTTTAACAGGGCCGAAGCGGTGGCCGCCTGTTGGGCATCTTTGGGGGTTAATTGGCTTAACAAAACCCGCGCCGCTAATGAGGCACAAAGCACCGGTACCGGATTGTGCGTAAGTAGTTCGCTTAACAATTGCTCAAAAGCCGGTTTTACCAAAATGCTGGCAGGTTGGGAATACAAAAACTCCAGTTGTGCGGTCAGTGTTACAGGCAAATGGTATTTATCTGCCAATGCCACAATGTCTGCCCGGTTTTGGGAAATTGTTTCGGCCGAGTTGGCACGCAGTTGGCGGGCATTAGTTAACAGTACATCCAGTGCCTTGCGGGCTTGCACGTCATCCGGTTGCCCTTCTGTTTGGGATTGTTTTAAAGCATCAGCAAAACATTCTTCAAAATATAGGTTAGAGGAAAAGGAAGCATATGTTTCCAGCAAAAGCCCGGTATCTGCCGCCGGAATATTTAACGCCGCGCACAGTTCGGTAATATCCGTAGAATTATTATAAATGTGCAGTTGGCGCAGGGCGGCCCCTAAGGTGCATTCGTCTAACAACATTTTGGCGATAATGGTGTCTGTCATGGCAGAATCCGAATTTAACTGGGCGGCCAAGTCGGCAATATCCTGCTGGAGTTGGGAAATGGTTTTTTTACCCTCTAACGTATACACCAGTTTGGCGGCATAGTCATTATCTATGCCGGGGAGCATGTTGTAAATGGTACTTAACATTCCACTGCGTTTAGTTTCTACCGGATTCATAAGTTTCTAAAATATGCGTAAGTTGTTTGGCCCGTTCGGCAACGGTGATATAAGTTAAATTTGCGCGGACATTTTCTAGCGCACAGGCCACTGCCCCGCGCAGTAAATGGCGCGCACAGAAAACGTCTGCCCTAATAATGGGAGCGATTTTCCCTTGCACGTTATCAAGTGCCTGTAATACTTGTTGACAAGTGGCGGCGGTGTCCGCCGGAACAGTGGCGGCATGCCACAAAGCATCCTGCACTGCTTGCGGGCGGGAAGGGTTATCCTTGGGTAATTTCGCCGCGTGCATATAGGCCGCATATGCGTCTGCATCTTGCCCGATCAATTTTTTTAGCGTACTGTGCAACCCTTGCAAACAGTGCTGGGTTTCCTTAAGAAGAGGCACATCTTCCGCCGGGGTATTTGTGCGCTTGAGGGTAGTGCCAACAGCCATTAGCAAAAGTGCGCACCCCATGGCCCCCGCCATGGCGGCTGCCGCCCCCCCTCCCGGAGTAGGTTGGGACGTGGATAAGGCATTTGTAAATTCTTCTGCGGCAGATAACCAAGACATAAGGCCCTCTACATAATTTTGCCGGATGGTAAGTCCGAATATTTTTTTATACGCAACATTTTTAGGCGGTCTTCGTCAATGCCGGTACGGCTAAAAAATACGTGTTCAATGGCACTGGCGGGCATAATGTAATTACCGCGTTTAACGCCTTTGGGGTCCGTTTTAAGCCCCAACCAAACGCGTAGCAGGGCTAGTTCGGTAAAGTCCTTCACTTCCAGTTCGGCGGCGGCGCGGAAAATCTTTTTGGGATCCCCTAGCCCGCACAACACGACAGCGTTGTGAAACCCGCAGTTTTTGGCCGCGCAAATATCGCGGTGGGTATCGCCAATGACGTATACCTGGCCGGGTTCAAATTTTGTCTTATATTTTTCTTCGGCACGCTTTACGGCGGCTTTGAGCATATCTTCGCGCGTGTGCCCATCGGTGCCAAATCCGCCGAAGGTAAAGTATTTATCCAGGCCGCTGGGTTTTAATTTGATGTATGCGGCCTCTTTGACGTTACCCGTACCTAAGGCAACAACCACATCTTTATCTTTAGAGAGTTCTTTTAAGAAGGCCTCTATGCCGTTGACTTTTTCATACTTCTTCTCCCGGATAAGGGCGTGGACTTCTTCGGGCAGTTGGTCCACATAGGCCTGGGTCATTTTTTTAAGGTCCGCCGCGGAGGGTTTTTTGCCGTTATGCAAAAGGCCATAAATAATGGTAAAGTTGTCCAGGTCCGTGCGGCCGGAAATAAGCGCATGGTCAAACTGCGGCATTTTGCCATAAAGTTTGGCGGCCCCCTTGGCCAGCGCACGGCACCCGGCCCCGCCGGTAGTGACTAAAGTTCCGTCTAAATCAAATAAAACGAGTTTTTTCATTTCTTGGCTCCTTTGACAATTCCTGTTACAATATAGGCCCCGCCTACGGCTAACACCATCCCCGCAATTTTGGTGAGGGTTACTTTGTCTTGCCCGAAGGCGGCAGATAAAATATACGTCATCACCGGGTAGGACAAAATAATGGCTGTTGCTTTGCTTAAATCCATATTACGGATGGCCTGATACCAAAACGAATTACCTAAAAAATAGTTCACTAGCGCACTGGCAAACAAAATCACCCACAGGGCAGAAGCGTGTACGTCAAATTGTAGCGGCCCTTGAAAGACCGATAAGCACAAACACAATATGCCCAACGCAGGCATGGCGTACAATGCGCGCGCGGCGGCAATCGTTTGGGGGCCCAGGTCTTTGGGTAACTTTTTGGCAAAAATGTGACTTACCTGGTACATCCACAAGCACCCCACCACCATCAAATCCCCCTTGGCCTGGATAGAGGTTCCCCCCTCCAGCACAATCAGCCCCACGCCCAGTAAAATAAGTACGGACCCGCCAATTTGTTTGACGGTGGGGCGTTCCTTTAAAATAAGTGCAGAAAGTACAAGGGAATAAATAATTTCAAACTGGTTGGCAATAGCCGCATTAACCGGGGTAGTGTAATTGAGGGCGACCATAAAAATAGTCATAGGAAGAGCCGTGCCAAACGTCCCCATGCCTAAGGCCTTGGGCCAAACGTCTTTGCGGAAGAGTTTTTGCCATTCGCCGCTTTTTCCAAAATAAAAGCGAAAACAAACTACCGCAATCAAACACGCAAAAAACAGAAACAGGGCCGAGGTAACGTACGGAACGGCCAGTTTGGAAATCACCACATTTACCGACGTAGCCAACCACGCCAGCCAAATTGCATAGACAGGTAAAATGTTAAACATACTTATATTATACTTTATTGTGCGTGCGGTGGTGAGCCAAATGGGACAAAATTTTTTACTGGAAAAAAAGGATCATTTTTATTATACTGTAAATACAATTTATTCTGTTTTTGAAATCCTATGCGGAATAGGAATGCTTTGTAGAAATACAAACTTATCAGGTTCAAGAACGGTCGTTATAGGCAGAAAATATGAAGGGGTTGCTCCCAACGTGTTTTCTGCCGAATGTATCACATATTGTATGGGATACTGCGGCTGTTTATGACTAAGTGCACCTGATAAGACCTAGCATATTCAGCCGTTTTTGCTGGTTTCATAAGCAGATAATTGAACATATAGGTCAGGTGCAAACCTGACGTAAAAATAAGGAGACAAAACTTATGAATAACCAACAATCCCGGCGGGGACAAACGCAAGAAGTAGCACATAAAACAAAAAATAATACTTATAGGTTGGGCGTTAGCCCAACAGAAGTTGCAAGTGAGAATGAAAACGTACAGCGCAATGCTAGGAAATTGTCGGGTTCGCACCCGACCTATAAAGGGTCCTCCGCCCGCTCGTCATCTTGCAGTGTTTCTATGCGGGAACTAGGGGCGGCCCCGCACGGCTTTACCGCCCGCTCCGTCACACCGCAGGGTCGGTATGCGGGATATAGCGGGCGCATGGGTTTCACCCTCATTGAGTTGTTAGTAGTGGTGCTTATTATTGGTATTTTGGCGGCGGTGGCATTGCCGCAGTATCAAAAAGCGGTGTTTAAAAGCCGTGTATCTGCGGAAGTTGCGGTGCTGGACTCCCTGTATCCATTTGTTGAGTCATGCTATTTGGAAAAACAGGATATGAACCAATGTAGCATGGCGGATTTGGGAGTGGCGGATGATTGGAGTATAAGCGGGGTATATCAGAACGGAGTTATTAATGGCAGGGGAACAAGCACTTATAGTGTCAATGAAATTCCTACACCTGTGGTATATTCAATTCATGGGATGCCGCCGTATACGGATGAAGAGGGGGATTTTACTTTGCTAAAAAGTAAATACGGTTTAGCATGTGTGGCAGACGCACCGCCAGCCGGGCAGGATATTTTGTTGGAGGAATGTAAAAAAGCGGGGTTTACAAAAACGTGTGATACGGTGTTTGACGGTTGGGAAGGTGTGATGTTGTGCCAATAAACGCCAGATGTGCTACAAAATGGAAACCCCAAAAAATTGTTTTGGGGTTTCTGCGTAAAATAGTACTTCACCGGAGTGCAAGTGCCGTCCGCAACATTACCGCAGGAAGTAGACGAGAAGATGATTTTTCTGAACCGAGCCCAGTTTGGCGGGGAAAGTTGGGCGTGTAGGCGCAGCCGGGGAACCGCTAAATGCAATGGTTTTGGAAAATGGTATTACCGAAAAACAACGCACCCCAAAACAGTATGTTTTGGGGTGTGTGTTAAAGCGAAACTTCTCACAGAGAGATAGTTCTTTATTTTACTTTCTTGCCGGCTTCTAACTGAAGCGTCACGGTGGTAATATCCGTTACGACCGCCGGACCAAAGAACTGAATCGGGCCCGGGAAGACAAACTGGTCTTGCTCCGCCCACACCGTGCGTACTTTGGACAAATACGCAAACGGTTTGCCTTTCAGTTCCACCAGGGCTTTTTTGATGACCGGTTTTTCTTTGCCTTTGCGCCGTTCAATGTTCATCATCATGGTAAGCGGCACACCGCCACATTGCCAATCCGCGGCTTTTTTAGTCAGGTTTTTAACAGAGGACAAATAGCCCGTGCATTTGTTTAAAGCCAATACTGCGGCGTTGTAACCCAGCGCGTAGGTGTAGTTGGCATCAAACGTAGACGGCACACCGCAACGGCCTTCGTACCCAAAGAAGTGGGTAATGGCGGCAAATTTGCCCGCGTATTTGCCGGCTTTTTTAAGTTCAGCCAGGCGGGTTTTAATCATTTCCACTAACAGTTTTTCCGTCTCAATTAAAGACACTTGTACGTTGCCGTGCGGGTCGCGGTCCAGCATTAACTGGCTGGAGATACCGGCCGGTAAGGACTGCATTAAATCCGCCAGTTTTTTGGGCAGTTTGCTGATAATAAATTCTTTCTTAGCGGAAATGGTGGCTAATTTAGACAGGTCCGCTTCGTAATCGGCTAACATATCGTTTAGCGCGCTGATTAACTCTTTCATTTCCGGGATAAATTCAATTAACCCTTCCGGCACGAGTACGATACCATAATTTTTGCCCGCTTTGGCGCGTTTGGCAATCAGATCGGCCAGTTGGTTGACCACTTGGCCTAATGTCATTTTTTTGGCGAGGACTTCTTCGCCAATTAACACAGCGTTGGGGTGGGTTTTAAAGGCCACTTCCAAGGTGATGTGGCTGGCACTGCGGCCCATCAAACGCACAAAGTGCCAGTATTTGCGCGCGGAGTTCATATCGCGCTCAATGTTGCCAACAAGTTCGGCATAAATTTTGGTGGCCGTATCAAACCCGAAAGAGGTTTCAATATGTTCGTTTTTAAGGTCTCCGTCAATGGTCTTGGGTACACCGATAACGGAAATATCTACCCCATTTTGTTTTAAATATTCGGCAATCACGCAGGCGTTCGTGTTGGAGTCATCCCCCCCCACTACCACAAGCGCATCCATTTTGTTTTTTAAAAGGTTATTTTTGGCGGCGGCAAGTTGTTCGTCGGTTTCAATTTTGGTGCGGCCGGATTGGATTAAATCAAACCCGCCGGTATTGCGGTAGTCCTTCATGAGTGCCGGGGTAATTTCCACAAATTTGTTGTCTACAATGCCGCTGGGGCCGCCTAAAAAACCAAAGAGTTTGTTTTTGGAGTTGGCTTTTTTTAAGCCGTCTAATAAGCCGCCAATGACGTTGTGGCCGCCCGGGGCTTGCCCGCCGGAAAGAACGACCCCTACGCGCACCGCTTTTTTGCAGACGGCGGCGTTATTGCCTTTTACAAAGGTAACAGCCGGAAGACCGTAGGTGTTAGGAAAGATTTTTTTGACGGTGGCTTGGTCGGCTACCGATTTGGTGGCTTTGCCAAATTTCGGTTTAACAAAGGCCGGGCCTTTTTTAAGAATGTTAGGAAGAACGGGCTGAAATTTACCGCGTTCCTGTTGAAGTTCAGAACAAGCACATTTTTTTGTGGGCATGTTACCCCTCCTAGAATAAGTTAACTATATTATATCAAAAAAAATTGATGGGGCGTATGAAGGGCTTGCGGAGGTTAAATGGGTAAGGTATGCACCCATTTTGTAACGGTCTGCTTGAGTTGGGCAAGCGGAATATCGGCTACGGTGTCTTTGCTTTGCAGATAGTGCGTGTTGGGATTGATAGAGCCAAAAATATCAATATTTCGTTCCATAGATAATATATCCTTGGCGTAAAAAGCAAGAATGTCTTTGTGAAATACGTCTGCCAGATGCAAGATAGATGTGTCTACTGTAAGAACAAAGGAAGATTGTTTAATAAGTTCCGCAACGGTAAGAAGGTCATCAAAACAGCATAACACGGCTTTATCTTGAAAGATAGTAAATTGGTGTTTATAGTCCAATAACACAACTGGGATGCCCGGCAAGCAAGTATGTAAAGTATCCAATAGGGTATGTATTTGCGGGTTGGAAAACCAACGAGAAGAATTTGCCCCTATGGGGTTAAATACGATAAACCCATTTGTTAGGTTATGTTGTTGCAGAAAACGCCGGGTTTGTTCTTGAGCAGATGGTGGTAAAAACAACTCGTAGGTGTAATCAATCTTCTTTGCGCCTAGCATGTCTAAAATTCTTCCATAAGAATAAATACGGTGCTTGGTGGTATTTGCCAAGGGAGTGGAAAGAATCGTTCGCTTGGCTGCACATAATTTAAAAAATAAGCGATTGCGCAAAGTTGGGAGTAAAATATCTGATATGAGCAGATCGTATTTTTCTGAACGGATTTGTCGTAGTGTTTGGAGTAACGATATCAATAGACGAATGTCTATGTGTATAGGGGGATGGGGAACTTGTAAAGTTGGTGTTGGGCGCATGCTGGGAATAGCAATTAGCCGGTCCAGATGTGGATTATCTTTGTATAAATGATCCGTTGGGACCGGAGCCACTACAGTTAATTTGGAAAAGGGAAAAAGTTTTTTTAGTTCCCGGACAAAGAAATTAGATATAAATACATCCCCTGCAGAACTGCTAATACGAAAAAAACATATTTTAAGAGGTTGGGTCATAGCATTTGCTCCAGATAATCAATGATTTTAGCCGGAGCAATAGTTGCGACAGACGATGTGCTTTGTACATAACGGGTGGTATTTTGTTTGGGGGCCCAAAATGATCGGGCATATGGGCCGGTCCGGTCTGTAGCGTACAATACAAGCATGGGTTTGTTAAAACAATCTGTTAAATGTACAATACCGGTATCTACCGAAATTACTCCTTTTGCTTGTGCCAATATGGCGGCCGTTTGGAAAATGTCCGCCGTGGTGCAGCGTATCATATTGGGTAATGAGGTGGCAAAGGCATTTTTATAATCTAATAAAACAACCGGGTGGCCGTGTTGTTGTAAATAAGAGGTCAGTTGCTGAATTTGTGTAAGCGATAAGTTTTTATAAGAAGCTGCCCCCACCGGGTTTATCACCCAAAACTGGTTAGCGGATAGATGATGCTGCTGTAAAAAATCATGTGCGTAAGAAATGTGTTGCGGCTGAAGGGAAAATTCATAGGTTGTGTCTATTTCCGTTGCGCCTAACTGTTTAAGCAGCGTGGTATAGGCCGTGGTAATAGGTTGGGTGTAATCATAAGGCGGAAATAAGGTATGTGGTAGTAGTTTGCAATAAAGGTTGTTAAGCGGGGTACGCACCGTATGGGGCAAAATAATTAAATCATACCGTTCTACGTAACTACGCACCAGCATGTTAATAAGCCCCCACAAGACCCCCGGCCGTAAGTAGCGGTGCGGGTTGTCTGCCGGACCTAATGCGGGTAACACAATCAGTTTATCTATGTAAGGGGCATAAGCGAAAAATTGGTTACTAGGGTAAGAAGTGGCCACTGTTAAGCGGGCAGATGGAAACCGTTTTTTAAGTTCCCGCAGTACAAAACGGTGGACAATACTATCCCCCAAACAACTATCCAAACGAAAGAAAAGAATGTTCTTATACATAGGCACCCTATAACACAAATCTGTTTAAATGATACAATATATATACTTAAATTACTACTATGAACCAACGTAAAGCAGGCATTTTACTTTCCTATGTGAGCATGGGAGTAAATGCAGTAGTGATGCTACTGTATGTACCCATGATGTTACACTATTTAACCAAAGCACAGTATGGGGTATACCAACTGATGGGGTCATTTTTGGCGGCGTTATCCCTGATGGATTTTGGGCTTTGTAATGGGGTGACACGCTTTTTGGCGCAAGCACAGGCGCGGGAAGATAAAGCGCAACAAACCCAAATTTTACTGGCCGCAAAGTGGTTATATACGTTGGTGGCAGTGGGCATTGTGCTTGTAGGGGCTGTGCTTTACGCAAGTATTTCCCCCCTCTATGGGGCTACGCTTTCCCCCCAGGAACTAGTGTGGGCCAAGCAAGTATTTGTGGTACTGCTTATTAACATGATGATTATCATCATGGGTAATTTGTTTGTGGCGGTACTGTTTGCCCGGGAAGAATTTACATTTTGGCAAGTATTGGTGCTAATCGGCCTTATTACAGCCCCATTACTTATTTGGGGTGTACTGCATTGGAAGGCCAACATCTTGTACGTGGCCTGCGCCCAAACGCTGGTAAATACGGCGGTATATATCGGGGCCTATCTATACTGTAAGACCCGGCTGCAGGTGCATTTTGCGTGGGGAAAAATTCCCTGGGAATGGATGCGCCGGATTGTTCAGTTTTCCGGAGCCGTATTTGTGGGGAATGTAGCCGGGCAAATTTATTGGCGGCTGGGCGGATTTGTGCTGGGGGCTGTTATCGGGGCGGTGGCGGTGGCGAATTATTATATCGCCACGCAGATCTGTTTATTTTTTATTATGTTATCATCCAGCGTGGGAAACGTGTTTTTGCCTAAACTTTCCGCAGATGCTGTGAAAAGTGATTCGTTGCAAAGCCATAACGAAATTTTCTGCCAAACCGGGCGGTTGCAAGGGATGATAGCGTTGCTAATTTGTGTAGGGTTTTTTTTACTGGGGCGTGAATTTTTGCGGTTATGGTTGGGGCCGGGTAACGAAGTGTGTTTTTGGCCCGCACTTATTTTAATGGCGGGATATACGTTGTCTGTCATGCAAAGTGTAGCCGCGGTGGCCCTGCAAGCCATCAACCGCTACGCCGGGTTTGCAACTATCAGCTTGGCTACGGCAGTGCTTAATATTTTGTTAACTATTCCTTTGAGTAAATGGTATGGGGTCACCGGCAGCGCGGTGTCCGCCGCGTTCTGCTTACTGGTGGTGCAAGGAATTGCCGCCAACCTTTATTATAACCGTGTAGGGCTTAAAGTAGGGCCCTTTGTACGGCAAGTGGCCCCGGTGGTGGGCAGTGCCTTGGCCGTACTGGCGGGGTTGTGCCTATTGTGGCGGGTATGGCCGGTAGCGCATACATGGGTTAGTTTTGTAACCCATGGCGTAGTAATTGTGGGGGTGTATGCGGCCGTCATGGCGGCGTTTGTGCTGAACCAGTTTGAATGGGATCTTGTGCGCGAGTGTTGGCAGTTTATCCGCTCCGGCGGGCGTAGCGGGATTGGTAATTCCAACTAGTCAAAACCATTGGCCGTTATACACGCATAGGTTTGTCCGCAGCCCTATGATAACAGCCGTGGTTCCCCGCCTATACGGCGGGAAACACGCGGCACACGCCGGCCGTCGCCTTTGTGTGCCTAAATCGGCTGTTTTTGGACTGGAATTGAACTTGTTCAGTGCATCCGTCTCTTAAACGGTTCCAAAAACAGGTAAAATGGTACTAATAGTATCATAAATAAAGATATAATAACAAGAAGAAAATCACGTGAAATTGCCCCCTTGCACCGCATGGGGGGTATTTACTATAATATCATTATGAAGGCGTTTCCCATTATTGTTTCGTCTCCTTCGGGGGCCGGTAAAACCACGATTGTGGACGCGGTGCTGAAACAAAATAAAACTGTATCCCGCGTAATTACCGCCACTACCCGCGCGCCGCGCAAAGGCGAAAAAAATGGGAAGGATTACCACTTTTGGACCATTAAACAATTTGAACAGGCCATTAAAAAACATCAAATGTTGGAATGGGCGCAAGTGCATACGCATTACTACGGTATTCCTAAAAAATCCGTAGATGGTTTGCTTAAAAAAAATATCTGCCCCATTTTGGTGATTGACGTGCAAGGCGCGCGTACCGTAAAAGCGCAGTACCCGCAAGCCGTTACGGTGTTTATTGTTCCCCCCTCTTTAAAAGAACTTAAAAAACGCATTTTGGGGCGTAACGATAACACGCAGGATATTGAAATCCGCCTGGAGACGGCCAAAAAAGAAATGAAAGAAATTGATAAGTATGACTACGCCTTATTAAATGACGATTTGAAACAAGCCATTGCCGGTATGGCCGGTATTATTACGGCGGAGCAGTGGCGCGTAGAACGGCAGGACAAAAAAATTAAAATTTTAAAATAGCATATTAGGAGTGAGTATGTCAGTAAAAAATGACCAAGAATTAGCCGCAAAACTAACCGACTTTGACGGAGACCGCTATGACATGGTGGTATTAGCGTCCCGCTATGCCAAGGAACTGAAAAAGAAACCTGAATTTCGCAATAAACCGACCTCGGCTGTTATCAAAGAAGCGTTAGATGCTATTTTGTCTAACCGTATTACCAAGGAAGAAATCTTGCAAGTAGCGGTTAAAAACAAAGCCGCCGAAGATAAAGCCGCCGAAGAGGCCCGCTTGGAAGCAGAACGTAAAGCCAAAGAACCCATGAAACTGTAATATGGCGGATAGTGTAGGCGCACTGGCGAAAGATATTAAACGCTTTTTAAAAACTGCCGCAGAGGATATTCTGCCGGCAGTTTCTGCCTGTGTACCCCAAACGTCGGCCGTTACCCAGGTGTCTGAACCTATCCCGGTGCAAGAAATGCAAACAGTCCCTTTGGCTACCGCCGCATCTGTGCAATCTGCGGTCGGTGCCAATCCTGTTGCCGGGCCGGTGCTAGAGGTTACTTTTCCGCGTGCTGAAAAAGATATACCTACCCAGGAGGTTGCCATGAACACGGCCCAAAAAACTGCCGCCCTGCAAGAACTGGCGGAAACAATAAAAAATTGCCAACGCTGTCCGTTAGGGGCTACGCGCATTCACGCAGTACCCGGGGAAGGAAACGTAAACGCTACGGTCCTGTTTGTAGGAGAAGGGCCGGGCTTTGAAGAAGACCGCCAGGCCCGCCCATTTGTGGGCCGTGCCGGGCAATTGCTTACCAAAATGATTCTTGCTATGGGGCTTACGCGTGAAGAAGTGTATATTGCCAATATTGCCAAATGCCACCCCATGACTGACCCCCTACACCCCGAAAAACATAATAATGACCGCGCTCCCAATGCCCAGGAAATTGCCTGTTGCCGCAAATATATTGAGCAGCAAATTTCCATTATTTTGCCCAAATATGTAATTGCATTAGGTAGTGTAGCCGCCAAGGCCTTAATTAGCGACGCGGGCAGTTTAGGGGCGTTGCGCGGGAAATTTCACCGTCTTCATTTGGATAGCGTGGAACTAAAAAAACCAGTAGAGATTATTGCTACCTATCACCCCGCCGCGCTACTGCGCAACCCGAACTGGAAAAAAGATGCCTGGGCCGATTTGCAACTGGTTATGGATAAACTGGGGCTTAAAGGCGCGCGCAAATAGTATGTTTTGTAAAGTAGTGTTTGATGTTCCGCTAGACCGGGATTTTGATTATACCGTTCCGCCGGAACTGGAACCCAGCGTGGCCCCCGGCGTGCGCGTAACGGCTCCGTTCGGGCGGGTGCTTACCTGCGGCCTGGTAACGGCAGTAAGCGAAATTTCCACCGCGCCGGCGCACATTACCTTAAAACCGATTGCCGCCGTATTGGACAAAACCCCGCTGTTTGGGGCGGATTTATTTCCGTTGGCGCGGTTTATCAAAGCCCGCTGGGGCGGGCCTGTCGGGCAAATTCTCTTTGCGCTTATTCCCCCCCAACCTTATTTTAAATTACTGCCGCTTACTGCTCCGGTAGCGGGTGCTATTAAAACGCCTTCTTTGCCGTTAACCCCTAGCCAACAGCGTGCCATGCAACTTGTTCAAAGCGTTCCTCCATACCAGTTCGGCTCTTTTTTGTTTTCAGGCAATGCGTATACCGGCAAAACCGAAACGGCCCTGTTACTGGCTGAGCAGGCCTTTAAACAGCATGGGCAAGTGCTTATCACCGTGCCGGACATTATGGCCGCGCGGCAATTTATTAACCAGGTGGAAAACCGCTTTGGCAAAGACAATGTATTTAGTTGGCACAGCCGCACCTTACTGAGCCAAAAGAAACAATACTACTCCGCCATTGCCAATGGACGGCCCTGTGTGGTGGTGGCGGCGCGTTCGGGCGTGTTACTGCCGTTTAAAAATTTACGCCTGGCGGTCATGCTTCATGAGGAAGACGATAATTACAAGCAGGAAGAAAACAAACCCTATTACCACGCGCGCGACGTGCTGTTGTTCCGCGCCCGGGTGCATGGAGCGGCGGTGGTGTACGTTTCGGATACGCCCAGTGTGCAAATGCGCTATCAGGTAGCGCAAAAACAAATTACCGAACTGGCATTTACTGAACCTGTTGGCCCGGTGTATCAACCGGTTATCACATTAACCCCCAAAAAAGGAGAAAAGAGTAAATTTTTTTCTGATCAGTTACTAGCCAAATTGGCAGGTTGCCGCACGAAGAAAATCCCTGCGCTACTTATTTTAAACCGCCGCGGATATGCCGGGGCGTATGCGTGTTTAAATTGCGGCGCGTATGCCAAGTGCAAAAAATGCGGTACGATTCTTACGCATGAAAAATTAGAAGATACTACCCAACGCCTGTACTGCAAAAAATGCGGCGCGGTGGAACCCCTGGAGCAAGAGTGTCCCAAGTGCCGTAATGTTATTTTTAAATCCCGCGCAGGCGGCACGCAAAAAATTGTGACGGAACTAAAAAAATTTTTCCCTACTGCTTCTTTGCTTCGCCTGGATTCTGATTCGTTAAAAACCAAAACCGGCCAGGGGTTTACGGCTGTTGAGGCCCTGCACAATGGAAGGGCAGATTTGATTGTAGGCACTCGTTTGGCCGCCGGGGCGTTGCGCGGAACCCGCGTGGGACTAGCAGCCATTTTGGATGCCGAGTTGGAGTTAGACGGCCCCTCTTTTCGTACCAGTGAAAAGTATGGGCAACTGCTTTTTGAACTGCGCGGGCATTTAGCACAAGTTCCGGGAGCAGAGTTGTTGGTTCAAACGGCGGATGCTTCGGCGTATGACTATGCCCCGGTGCAAACCGGGCAATATGATTTGGCGGCAGAAAATGAACGCTATTTGCGGGAAAGTTTTGTATATCCGCCTTACGCGCACTTAATCCGTGTTACGTTAAAAGCCAAGGAATTTAATTTACTAGAGCAAGAAACCGCCCGCTTGCGCCGCGCCGCAGAAGGCAAAGTGCTGGAAGTTTTAGGCCCGGTATGGTGTGCTAAAAAGACGGATAAACTCAAAAAACAATACCTGTTATTTAAAACAGATACGCCGCACTATTTGGATTTACTGGCGTGTTTGGACAGTTTTGTTCCCGCCAAAAAAGTAACCCTGCAAATCAGCGCAGACCCGTATAATTTTTATTAGATTTTTCAAAAGATAGCCAGGGGGTCGTTTAAAAACCCCGGTTGTTATTTTTACTTATTTTTACTATACTATAGGTACAATTTATGCTGTTTTTGGAACCGTATGCAGAATACGGAGAGCTTTACGCGCTATCCACGCCAAAAACAGCCGTTTAAGGTACAAAATAAATGCAGGTAGCTCCTGGTTTGTTTTGTACCGAATGTTTGCCGGATGCGTTTTACACGCAACCGGTAAACTACGGCTGTAAGTAACTGGGTCTGTGGATAGCCCCACATGCTGATAGCCGTTTTTGTTGGTTTCATAAGCAGACAAATTAAAAATATAGGTCAGGTGAAACCTGACGTAAAATAAGGAGAGTAAACTCATGAATAACCAACAAACCCGGCGGGGAAATACGCAAGAAGGAAGAGTCACTAAAAAGAAAGTCATCCTGAATTTATTTCAGGATCTCACCACTTGTATTCAAAAGGTGAGATCCCGCAACCAGTACGGGATGACATCTGTGTTTGATAACAACGGATGCGTGGAAGATCCC
>JAZNXF010000051.1:0-53341 GCA_045593745.1 Elusimicrobiaceae bacterium
CCGCTCGTCTTATAGGTTGGGCGTTAGCCCAACAGAAGTTGCAAGTAAGAAAGAAAACGTACAGCGCAATGCTAGGAAATTGTAGGGGGTGCACCCGACCTATAAAGGGAACTCCGCCCGCGCTGTCACCCCGCAGGGTCGGTATGCGGGGTATAGCGGGCGTATAGGATTTACCCTTATTGAACTGTTAGTAGTTGTTTTAATTATCGGCATTCTCGCCGCCGTGGCCCTGCCGCAGTACCAAAATGCTGTTAGAAAAGCACAAGGAAGGGAAGTGCATGCCGTCATTGATGCCTTGGACAAAGCATTAGCGGACTATTATTTGGAACATGGAAGTTATAAAATGCAACGAGAAGGTGGTGTTTCATCGCTGGTAAGTCAGGAAGCATTAAATATAGAAATTCCTACGCTGAAACATTTTTATTTTCGTCAAAATGATGGTACGCTTTCTTCTTCACTCCTGCAGATCGGATCATATGCTCAGCCGTGTGTGGTTATTGAAAAGAGAGAGACGGGCATTCAAGTAGGAACTTCCTCAAAGTCTGCTGACATAGAGATACTCGCTTGTTGGAGGGATGGAAGTTTGCAATATGCTAGGTGTCGTCCAACAGAAGCATGCAGTAAATATTTTGAGGGAGAGGAAATCCTGCCAGGAGATGGGCCATATACTGCATTTTACTTAAAGACACCGGCACAAAATTAGCGGCCTTTCGCAGAGACCTGCTGTATCGCCTTGTACGATCCTGCAGGATACTCTCCTTACGAAGAGATGGTGAAATTCGCTGGGTTCCTGTTTGGGGGTTCTTTTACTTCAAAATCTCCACTTTGTTTGTTTCCGGTAGCAGGATACTTTTCTTTCCCAAACTCACGCTCGGAGATTCCTGCGGGCCACGCTGTGCAAATACCCGCCTGTTGCTAGGCGGGTATTTAGTCAAATAAGTAATTCTCTTACAACATTTTATGCTTTAGGCGGCTAGCCAGGTTATCCAACTCATCTAGCGTATGATAGTGGATAATCAGCGTCCCTTTTTTCATATCTTTGCCGCACTTTACTTCTACTTTAGTACCCAGGGCGGCTTGCAAGTCATTTTCAAATGCAGTTACTTCCACCGGTTTAGCACGCTTGGCCCCTTGTTTTTGTGGCAGAGCCAAGGCGCGGGCGGCCTCTTCGGCTTGGCGGACAGACATTTTGTGATTATTCATCCGCTCAAAGAGTTCTTTTCTCTTTTGTTCATCCCCCACCATTAACAGCGCGCGCCCATGCCCTTCGGTAAGAGTTCCTGCCTGTAAGGCCTGTTGGATTTCGTCGGATAGTTCTAATAAGCGCAGCGAATTAGAAATAGCCGCTTTGGATTTGCCACAATAGGAAGATAAGTCCGTCTGTGAAATAAAAAATTTATTCATTAAGTTACGGTATCCCAATGCCGTTTCAATAGGGTTTAAATCTTCGCGTTGGATATTTTCAATCAAAGCCAGGGCACAAAGTTGTTGGTCATCCAAATGCTTATGAACAATGGCATCAATTTCCGTTAGACCGGCCAATTTGGTGGCGCGGAAACGCCGTTCCCCCACGACAATTTCATATTTATCTAAACTGGCATCATATACTACTACGATAGGTTGTGTAAGACCATGTTCTTTAATGGAAGTTGCCAGTTCCTGTAGTTTTTCTTCATCAAATACACGGCGCGGCTGGAAGCGGTTAGGAACAATTTTACTTACTTCAATTTTTTGCACACTCATACCGGGGTTATTTTGTAACTCCTGGGCAGCTTGGGCAACTGTTAAGTTGGAAACTTCCTGTGTTTGTTTAATTAAGGCATCCAGGCCTTTACCTAATGCTTGTCTTGCCATGTTATCCTCCAAAATCGTAATTTAAGGGGGTATCCCCGGTTAATTTAAAATCTTCGTAATCTTTTATATTGGCTCCGCGGCGGGTTAAAAATTCTATGGCTAATTTAATATACGCCTCGGCTCCGCGGCAGGCAGGTTCATAATCAAAAATGGACTGCCCAAAACTGGGGGCCTCCGCTAAACGGATATTACGCGGAATGGGCGTTTTATAAATTTTGTCACCAAAGTAATTGCTCACTTCTTCACGCACTTGTTTGGCTAAATTTAAATGTCCGTCATACATCGTAAGTACACCACCATCCATTTGTAATTTGGGGTGTAAAAATTGTTTGATTTTATTGACAGTGCCCATAAAATGCGCCAGCCCTTCCATAGCATAATACTCACACTGTACAGGGGTAATGACACTGTCTGCCGCCATCATAGCGTTTAAGGTTAACAACCCCAAGGAAGGCGGACAATCAATAATAATAAACTTATACATATCCCGGATAGGGGCTAATGCATCTTTGAGCATATTTTCACGCCCGCGTACGTTGACTAATTCCACCTCTGCCCCGGCTAAATCTTTACAAGCCGGAAGAACATCTAAAAATTCACTGGATGTTTGGCGCACCACTTGCTCAAAAGAAGCCACTTTGGTTACTAAATGATAAACCGATTTTTGTCCGTCTTCCACTACTACTCCCAAGCCGGAGCCGGCATTTCCTTGTGGGTCAAAATCAACTAAAAGCACTTCTTGATTTAGGCATGCTAGTGCATATGCTAAATTAATAGACGTGGTTGTTTTGCCAACGCCTCCTTTCTGATTTGCAACTACTACAATTTCTGCCATAGAATCCCTCCTATGTATATTAAATCATAAATGAGGAAAAAATACAAGCGGTTCACAGAACCGCTTGTACGTTAGTTTTCACGTGAAAACTTTATTTAATAAGACCGATTTTGTTAAGAGGCCAGTGCCTAAACCAGGCCTTTCCCTTGATGTTCTCTTTGGGTACAGGCCCCCAAAAACGAGAATCGCAGGAATCGTCACGGTTATCCCCCATCACAAAATAGGTATTTGCCGGCACTTTCACCGGACCAAAATTATCACGCAATTCAGTAGATAAGTAATTGTCTAATCTATGCTGTTGCCAAATGCGCTGATATTCTTCGGCATCATCAACAATTACATTATCCGTACGGTCAACATTCTTATATATTTCGTACGCTTGTTGTGGCGCTTGCTCTCCATCAATCCATAAACGCCCTTGCTTCACTTCCACTGTTTCGCCGGGCAGAGCCACCACACGTTTTACAAAATCGCGCCCAAATTGGCTGGTTTCCCCGCAGTTTAATTGCCGCCGACTTTTAGCCGGAAATTCAAATACAATAATATCCCCGCGTTTAATCGGTTTTTCAGACATGCGGGATTTTGTAAACGGAATACGGAACCCATACGCTGCCTTATTGACAAATAAATGATCTCCTTCCACAAGCGTATTATTCATAGAAGCAGAGGGAATTTTAAAGGCCTGCAAAAAGAAAAACATAACTATAGATGCCACAAATCCGGCAAAATAAACTGTATTACACCAATCTAAATCTTTTTTTACGAAAGCATCTTTATTTCTGTTTTCAACCTGTTGCGCATAGGAATAACCAAAAAGAGAAATCAATAAAACAATCATTTCCAATACCAAAAATGTATGTTTCGGAAACGGCTCCCCAGTTCCTCCATTTTTCACAAATAAAAACATATAAGCCGCGCAGGATAAGACAAGAAACAAAAATCCTGCATGCCATTTGCTAAATACTGCGGATGTTGTTAATCTGTCATCTTTTTTCAGCCAATTCGTAAAATGCGTAAACCCCAACATAATACACGCAATTAGAAATAATCGTAATTCCATATACTCTCCTTAAAAGTTTTCACGTGAAAACTTATTTTCAACTACCTGTTTATAAATCTTTTCATACTGCTGGTTACTATCTATCTGCTGTTGAACCCGTTTCAAAGCATTGCTAGACATTTGCTGGCGCAATGCCGCATTTTCGTATAGTTCCGTTAATAAGCAACTCAGCAGTGTTTCGTCTTTGTAATTATATACAAATCCATTTTTTCCATGTTCTATTTGCCGGGGCATATCCCCTATATTACTTACAATACATGGAAGACCCACTTGTTGGGCCTCTAACAAAGAAAGAGGCAAAGATTCTTCCGCAGAGGGTAACACAAACACATCTGCCATATTGAGCCAATCATTAATATTTTTTTGCTCTCCCGCCAATACTACTTTTTCTATTAAATCATGTTCCCGGATAAATTTTTCAAGGGCAGTACGTTCAGTTCCTTCACCCACTAAAACCAGTTGTGCATTGGGACAATGGGGCACAATATGACTAAAGGCACGCAACAATCCCATAGGATTTTTGATTTTTGCTAACCGCGCCACGCAAATAAAGACAACCTGAGACATTAAAATCTTTTTTTCTTCGCGCATACGCGATTTTAGAAAATTATCTTTAAAAAATAAGGATTTTTTTACAGTATTTTTTACCAGTATAGTTTTTCCCACAGGATAGTGTTGTTTTTCTAATAAAAACTGGTAAGTGCTTACAGATTCTGCGCAGGAAAGCGTATCCAAACTTTTTAGTATGCGGTCTAGCCAACGTAACCAGGCAGATTGTTTGGACCAATCAAAATGAGGAGTGGTTATCAATTTTTTCCCCCTCCCCGCACTGGCCAACCGCGCAAACTCAATGCCGCGCAACAACATCGCGTGTACTATATCCGGCTGAAATGTTTCTATTTCACGCACCAGTTTAGCAACCATCCCTAAACCGGCACCTGTCATTTCCAATGAAACTACCTCTGCACCCGACGAGCGAATTTCTGCGGCTAAGGGCCCTAGCGGTTTTAAACACACCACACGCACTGTATGTTTGCGCGAGACGTGCCGCACCAGAGAAACCAGTGCCTGTTCCGCACCGCCTACGTCGGTAGTGGTAATGACGTATAAAATCTTCATGTTACTATTATAGCAAGTTTTTTGCATTGACGGCGGAAAGGTAATTTAGTAATGTAACTAATATGAAAAGATTATTTTTATTATTTGCATGCAGTATTTTTTTCGTCGGGTGCGGATTATATGGCACGACGAAATACAGCGTGGATTTAAACGCCCAACAGGCCGATTTAACCCACATAGAAAATTTAAAAAAAGCATCTTCGTGTTCATTTTTACTTCTCGGATTTATTCCATGGCCGTGGCACAAACACAAAACGCCGAACACATTATTTGAGGCCATGCAACAGGCAGAAATCCGCCATATTGTATGGTTAGACAGTACTTACAACTATAAATTTACCTACGCCGATAAATGCCAAAACGCGTACGGGTATTAAAAATAAGCAGAGAACAAAAACACGCTCTCCCCTACTTTCTTATAGTTTTTCTAAATACGTACATAATACTTGGCCCTCGTCATTGAAAGGGGTACATTCCATATCCCACGCCGGGTGGTCGGGATCCTTTTGAAACATAAAATCACTGGTGTCCCCGGCCCAAGAAAGTGCGCACAATTGATATTCATTCTCGCACGTAAAGGTTACTGGCCCATTTCCTGCATAATGGCTGACTAATTTCTGCGCTTTCTCCGTCGGGAAATCTATAAATAATTCAACGAACGGATAGTTTGGATCTTCCTCCCCCAGTATAGTTACATTTTGATACCCATGCTCCAATACATAGACATCAACTGCTTTTTTATACGCATTTAACATGCTAGCAAACTGGGTAGCGCGTGCCCTATATACGGCTTTTTGGTACTGCGGCAGGGCCACCGCCGCTAATATACCGATAATTAAGACAACTACCAACAGTTCAATGAGGGTGAATCCTATACGCTCGCTATACCCCGCATACCGACCCTGCGGGGTGACGGAGCGGGCGGTAAAGCCGTGCGGGGCCGCCCCTAGTTCCCGCATAGAAACACTGCAAGATGACGAGGGGGCGGAGGACCCTTTATAGGTCGGGTGCAAACCCGGCAATTTCCTAGCGTTGCGCTGTACGTTTTCATTCTCTCTTGCAACTTCTGTTGGGCTAACGCCCAACCTATAAGTATTATTTTTTGTTTTATGTGCTACTGCTTGCGTATTCCCCCGCCGGGTGGTTTTGATTATCATACATTTTCCTCTCGTTATTTAATTCAATTCACCTGCCCCGGAAAACGCATGTAAAAACGGCCCTTATCCCAGGTTTCAGCAAAGTAACCCAATATAACAGCCGTAGTATGCCACTGCTGCATACAACAGCAATAGCAAACATTCGGCACACGCAGGCCGTCGCCTTTGTGTACCTAAAAAGGGCTGTTTTGGACTTTGCTGAATACCTTGCGGTAACTCGTTTCTCAAACGACTCCAAAAACAGATAAAATTGTATCTATAGTATAATAAAAAAAGGATGAAATCACAAGAAAAACCCCAGATTTGTGACGGTATATTCGTTAAAATATCGTCTCTGGGGTTTTTAAATGACTATTGTAGCGAGGATTTTAAGCGGCTTTGAACTGATCCTTACCTACGCCGCACACTGGGCACACCCAATCCTCTTTTACATTTTCCCACGCCGTTCCGGCCGGCACTCCGTTCTCCGGATCACCGACGGCCGGGTCATAGGTATAACCACATACTTCACATACATATTTCACCATAGTCCTCTCCTATAAATGAGTTGCCCCTGCAGGGGTTTTGCCCTTCATGACCGTATGATAATACTCATAGGTTAAAGGGGTTGCATTTTTAAAAAATTCTCCGTTGGTAACGGCCCCGATAAAAAGCGTATGCGTACCCACATCCACCTGCTGTTCTACCTGTACTTCTAAACAAGAAAGCGTATGTTCTTTCACTATCGGGCAACCGTTTTTACCGACGGTAAACGGTACGTTGGCAAACTTATCATAGTTTCGCCCGGTGCGAAAACCAAAATTACCAATAAATACCATGGGCGTTTGTTGTTCAAGCGGCATCACAGCAAGCACGTTGCTTTTTGTAATCAGCTCATGCGTTAAACTATTTTTACACACACATACGGCTATTTTAGCAGGATCTGCCGATACCTGAAATGCCGTATTCACAATCAGTCCGTTTTTGCGGGTCTTATCTGCCGATGTAACAAGGTACAGCCCATACGAAATACAGTTTAAACTTTGGCACACGCACGGTTCCATTAAGATAATTTCTCCGTCAGTTTTTGGCTCACTAATTTGCCCAATTCTTCACAGGCGGCCAGTTGCATCTCATCCGGCACAAAACAACATTTTACCGCAGGGGACACAACCTCCACACCCATTTCTTCCAGATTTTTGGTCAAACCGTCAATAGGGGCACCGTTCCAACCATAGGAACCAAATGCCGCACCAATTAAATGTTTCTTTTTAAGTCCTTTTAAATAGCACAGCACATCTGCCATGGCCGGGAAAATAGTACTGTTTAACACAGGTGAACCAATTAACAAGGCCCCGGCATCTAATAGTTGTGTCACCACATCACTACGGTGGCAAGCATGCATGGAGAGTTGTTTAACCGTAGTCCCCCCCTGGCGTAGTCCGTCAGCAATAGCACTGGCCATTTTTTCCGTACTGCCCCACATCGTGTCATATACAATTACGGCTTTATTCGTCGGTTTTTGGGCGGCAAATTGGGCGTACAAATGGATAATTTTCGCCGGGTCTTTGCGCCAAATAAACCCATGGTCCGGCGCAATCAGTTTAGGAGATAACCCCATTTGTTGTACTTGTCCTAAAAAGCGGGTAACGATATCACTATACGGTAAAACAATATTGGCATAGTATTTGCGCGCCTCATAAATCCATACCTGTTCATCATTTTCATCATCAAACAGTTTAGATGTCGCATAGTGCATACCAAAGACATCATTTGTAAAGAGGACATCTTCTTTTTCTAAATAGGCCAGCATACTGTCCGGCCAGTGGAGCATACGCGCTTCTACAAAGGATAACGTGTCCCCCCCTACGTCTATTTTATCCCCGGTTTTAACGGCTTTTATAGAAAAATTGGGATGCAGTTGCGCCTGTAAATTTTTAACCCCCATGGCAGAAGCGTATACTTCTGTAGGTTGCATATCCGCTACAGCTTGCAACAACGCACCGGAATGGTCCATTTCCGCATGGTTAGAAATAATAATTTCAATTTGTTTTGGATCCAACACGTCCTTAATACGCGCCAACATTTCCGGATAAAATTCTTTTTTAACGGTATCAATCAGGGTAGGTTTTTCCCCGGTAATCAAATACGCATTATACGTGGTGCCGCGGTTGGTGGAATAACCGTGAAAGTCCCGGATGTTCCAATCAATTGCCCCCACCCAGTACACGCGGGGTGAAATTTGAACTGCCTTCATACTAACTCCTTCTAAAATCCCCGCCAAAGCGGGGAATATATATTTCTATTATATTATTTTTTACTTTGCCACAAACCGTGTAGGTTGCAGTATTCGCGGGCTGTAATATCATCTGAACAGGTTTTAAAAGTGGCCTCGGCCGGGTCCCCCGGTTTAATATACGCGCGTTGCACCTGGTGGCACTGGTTACAAATCACTTCAATCCACTCAATGTGGTGTTCTTGTGTAGCCGGGTGAGGTACGGACCCTACTTTTACTTGGTACCCCCCCTCTACTTTTTCTAGAACGGGTACATGTTTTTCAGCGGCACCGTCAGTTTCACCGGCTTTTAATAATTGCATAGGTTTACCACAGCAAGATAACTGCCCGGCAGAAGCATGGACTACTTCTACCATATTGCCGCAAACAGAGCATTTATAAACTTCATGTAATTGTGTCATCAATTTTCCTCCTTATCTGGTTTTCTTTATTATAGCACAGGTTGTAAAGAAAATGAGCCAAACTAATTAATTTTTTCATAAAATTAAAGTATAACCATCGTAACATTCCAAAACAACAAAGGGGCTAGGTACTCTATAAAATGCGTTTACGAGCGATTTTGGGGCTTTATTAACTATTTTGGCTTTAAAACCCATTGACCCGGCAGGTTAATAAGTGGTAATATAATTAAAATAGAGTTTGAAGGATAAAGAGCCGTGGACACATTTCAATTACCCCCTGCATTAGTGCCTATTTTTCATGAAATAGAACAACTGATTGGGAAAGATACGTACGATTTGTGGTTTAAAACAACCGGATTTACGTTTACAGGTAACACGTTGGTGTTTACCATCCCCGATTCAATTTGGGAACAAACCATCCGTAACCGGTTTGAGCCCATCATTGTAGATTGCTTTTTAAAGCATACCGGGCAAGCCATCCAGGTAGAATATAAGATAGATGCCGTTCAACCCACTACAACTGTTTCTTCCGCACAAGATGTACTGCCGGTATTATCCGAAAAAAATGTCTTTATGCCGCAAGAAAGTCCGTTTGCAGCCCGGTTTAACCCGAACTATACATTTGACAAGTTTATAGAATCCCCCTCTAACCGTTTTGCCTACAAAGCCGCCCAGGCCGTAGTAGCCAAACTGGGCGCGCGGGAAAACAATCCGTTAGTAATTTATTCTGCACCCGGGTTAGGCAAAACCCACCTGTTACAAGCCATTGGCAATCAAATTCTAAAAGAAAATCCGTTGGCCAAAGTAATCTATATGTCCGGGGAAGAATTTGTCAATGAATATATAGAGTCCATGCACCAAAAAACCGGGGATGCATTTCGGAAAAAATACCGTTTTTTGGATTGTTTTTTAGTGGATGATATCCAATTTGTAGTTGGTAAACCGTCCAGTTCTGAAGCATTTTTCTATACATTTAACAGTTTATTTGAGAGCGGAAAACAAATTGTTTTATCTTCTGACCGTTCTCCCCAAGAACTGGAATGGGATGAGCGTTTATCCTCTCGTTTACTTTCGGGTATTAGTACCGAAATTAAACGCCCCAATACAGAAGCACGTATTGCTATTTTACGCCAAAAGCGTGATTCTATGAATTTTATTATTGGGGACGATGTTATCACTTTTTTAGCGCAAGGAGTACAAACAAATATCCGTGAACTGGAAGGGGCCTTATTTCGCTTGCGGGCCTATTGCACCACACACAACGTTACCCCTACTATCCCTATTGCAAAAGAATTATTGGCAGATTTACTAACCAATGAAAATGATACAAAAGTATCGGTCAATACAATCAAAAAAATTGTAGGGAAACATTATAGCATCCGTATGGAAGATTTTAGTTCCAAACGCAAAACCCAATCTATTGCATGGCCGCGCCAAATTGCTATGTTCTTAACTACAGAAATGACTGATTTATCTTTACCCGAAATCGGACGGGAATTTAGCCGGGATCATAGTACCGTTGTACATGCAAGAGATTTAGTGAAAGAAAAAATAAAGCAGGATCCCTTTTTTTCAGCAGAAATAAATCAAATTATTACAGACATCCGCGGTGTGGATAACGTGTAAATAAGTTGTTTACAACTTGTTGAAAAAAGAAAAAGACAGTTTAAAAAAATTTTTAGTGTTTACACTGTGGATAAAAAGATAAAGTTATTCACAAATTACATAAGGTAAGTTGTATTCTTATATCCACACAAATCACACTATAAACAGGTTATATAAATAAGGATAATTATGAAAATAAACATTACTAAAGCAACCTTACTGGAAGGAATTCAAATTGTTTCTTCCGGCGTTTCTGCCCGTACTACATTACCGATACTACATAACTTTTTGTTAGAAACTCAAAACGGTAAATTAAAATTAGTCCGTACCGATATGGAAATGGCTACCGTTCATTTTGTACCGGCAGAGATTGAGGAAGAAGGCAGTATTACGGTTCCTTTAAAAGAATTTTCAGATATAATTAAAAATTTAACGGATGATAAAGAAATTAGTTTGCAAAGTGATGAAAATAATAAAATGCATATTAAATCCGGCAAAAGTAAATTTTGGGTGATGGGTACTCCAAAAAGCGAATACCCTGCTATTCCTGAAATTGAAAAATCCGGTAAGTTAGAGTTGGATCCCCTAGTATTAGAGCAAATGATTAATAAAACTGCTTTCTCGGCTTCTACACAAGAAACACGCTATATTTTAAACGGCTTATTGTGGAGTAATACAGCCGAAGGTTTTGAAATTGTGGCTACAGATGGGGGGCGTTTGGCGGTTGCCAGCCAAAAATCACTGGAAAACAGTAATGAATTTAAGGTGATTATCCCTACTAAAATTTTAACTGAATTATGCCGTTTTATTGCTATTGCTAAACCTGAAAAAGAAGATAAATTAGAAGTAAGTGTTTCCGCTAACCAAGTGAGTTTTGTAATGAAGGAAACCACGTTTATTTCACGCTTAATAGAAGGAAACTTTCCAAACTATAAACAGGTCATTCCTACAAAAACCAATATTACCTTTGAAGTATTTGCTAAAGAATTATTAGCATCTACCCGCCGGGCTGCGCTGTGTGCCGGGGAATTTGGAAGTATTGTAAAATATCATTTGGAAAATAATTTATTAACTATTTCCTCCAATTCCCAGAATATGGATTTTACCGATGAAATACCGGTAGAATACAATGGGGACCCATTTGAGGCCAATTTTAAACCCCAATATATTATTGACGTGCTCAAAAATATTAGTGCAGAGAAAGTTTCTTTCTCTTTTGTCAATGCTTCCCAACCGGTACTCATTAAACCTGTAGACAACGAGACATTTAAATATGTCATTATGCCAACGAGAGTATAATGAAATTTGGAGAAAAACCCAAAAAACAGTGGCATTCCAGTACGGAATTACAAACCCAATATAATCGTTTATCGGGCACGTTAAACCGCTTATTGATTTTGGAATATGTCTGGAACCGCCAAGTAGGGCCGAAAGGCCGGTTTTGGGTACTTAAAGCCGTACAAAAAGGCACTTTATTTGTGCAAGTGCGTGCGTCCGTAGCAAAAAACGAGTTAATTTCTAAACGAAGGCAACTGATTAGTGAATTAAATAAGCACTTTGAACAGCCATGGATTAAGCACATAGAAATTGTATAACCATTTGAAAAGGAGTTTTACATGACCACAGAAACACAAGAAAAAGAGTATGATTCTTCTAAAATTACTGTGTTAGAAGGATTAGAAGCCGTACGCAAACGCCCGGCGATGTATATTGGTTCTACGGGGTTGCCCGGTTTACACCATTTAGTGTATGAAGTAGTAGATAACTCAGTGGATGAAATTTTGGCCGGCGGGGCTACTACCATTACTGTAGTAATTAAAGACGATATGACGTGTTCTATTCAGGATGATGGCCGCGGCATTCCGGTAGACCTGATGAAAAACGCCAAAGACGCCAAACTGCGTAATAAATCCGCGCTGGAAGTTGTTATGACGGTACTTCACGCCGGGGGTAAATTTGATTCCGGTGCGTATAAAGTGTCCGGCGGGTTACACGGGGTGGGTGTATCCTGCGTAAATGCGTTGTCTGACTATATGCAAGTAGAAGTACGCCGTGATGGGCATATTCACCAACAGGAATATAAGCGCGGCAAACCGCAGGGGCCTGTTCAAGTAGTGGGCGATACCGAAGAACACGGTACAAAAGTGACGTTCCACGCTGACCCGGAAATCTTTGGTAATTTGGCTTTTTCTTACGAAACCATCGGTAACCGTTTGCGTGAACTGGCTTTTTTAAATGCGGGCGTAAAAATCATTTATACAGATGAACGCAAAGAAGAAAATCAAACCGTTACCTTCTTTTACGAGGGGGGAATTTCCCAATTTGTAAAATTCTTAAATGCTAATAAAACGGTGATTAACCCCGAACCGATTTATTTAACCAAAGAAGTGGGGGATAATTATATTTCCTTTGCCATTCAATATAACGAAGGATATTCTGAAAATATTTTTACCTTTGTAAATAACATTCATACTATTGAAGGCGGAACCCATTTAACCGGGTTTAGAAGTTCTTTAACCCGCCTAGTCAATGAATATATTAAAAATAATAACCTAGGTAAACAACATAAAGATATTACCGTAGGCGGGGATGATATCAAAGAAGGGCTTGCCTTGGTACTTTCTGTTAAAATCCCGCATCCGCAATTTGAAGGACAGACCAAAACCAAACTGGGTAACAGTGAAGTGGAAGGGATTGTCCGCTCGGTAGTGACTGATACACTAGCCACTTTCTTTGAAGAAAACCCCAAAACAGCCCGCGCTATTTGTGAAAAATGTATGGGGGCTGCCGTGGCGCGTGAAGCCGCCCGCAAAGCGCGCGATTTAACCCGCCGTAAAGGTGCGTTAGAAGGGGGGGGATTACCCGGTAAGTTGGCCGATTGTCAAGAACGTGAAGCCGCCAAATGTGAATTGTTCCTCGTAGAAGGAGACTCCGCCGGAGGTTCTGCCAAACAAGGGCGCGACCGTGTGTTCCAGGCCATTTTACCCTTACGCGGTAAAATTTTAAACGTAGAAAAAGCCCCGCTGGTGCGTATTTTATCTTCTGATACGGTACGTGATTTAATTGCTGCGGTGGGGACCGGCGTAGGGGAAGGAGAAGGCGGTTTTGATATTTCTAAACTGCGCTACCACAAAATTATTTTGATGGCGGATGCTGATGTTGACGGACAGCACATTTCTACCTTACTGTTAACCTTCTTCTACCGCCAATTAAAGCCCTTGATTGATGCCGGGCACATTTACCTGGCCCAGCCGCCGCTCTACAAGGTCAAAAAAGGCAAAGTAGAACAATACTTGCAAACCGAAGACCAAATGCAACAATGGCTCATGAAAGAAGGATTGGCTACGGTTACGGTTACCGATACCCAAAAAGAAAAAGTATATACCGGGGATGAACTGCGCGAGTTATTAAAAGTATTGCGCGACGTAGAAGACACGCTGGCCAAACTGGAAGTAAAAAACATTACTCTGGCGGATTTTATGGCCTTCTTAAAAGAAGGGCAAGTGCCGGTGTACCGTATTCCTTTAAAAAGCGGTGGTTTTAAATACTTCTATACTGAGCAAGAGTACCGCACCTACGAAGAGCAGTATATCCAGGAAAAGCGCGAAGAACTAATTGCCGACGGTGTAGATGCGGAAAGCGTGTCAGAAAGCACCCTCGTGCCGGAACATCAAAGTTTGTTTGAATTTGGTAAATTACTAGCCGCGGAAAAGAAAATGGAAACCTACGGTTTTACCTTTGCCCAATATCCGCTGATTACCAACGACAAAGAACGTGTCAACCCGCTGTTTAAAGTAAATAACGGTAAAGTAGATGCGTTGGTATACAGTTTAGCGGAACTCTTAAAAGCGGTAAAGGAAGCGGCCACGGCGGGTGCTACCATTCAGCGTTACAAAGGGTTAGGGGAAATGAACCCCGAACAACTCTGGGAAACCACCATGGACCCATCTAAACGCAAACTGATTCAAGTAAAAATTAACGACGCCGCCGATACGGAACAGGCCTTCACGATGCTCATGGGGGACCGTGTAGAACCGCGCCGCGATTTTATTTACTCGCACGCCTTGGAGGTAAAGAACCTGGATATTTAATCCGGCTCTGTAAGGAGATTTGATATGGCTGAAGAATTAAATAACAATACCCAAAATGTAAATGTAAACGAAGATTTATTTGGCAACATTGAACAGCGCGACGTTGCCACCGAAATGCGCTCTTACTACATTGACTACGCCATGAGCGTGATTGTAGGCCGCGCTTTGCCTGACGTGCGTGACGGCTTAAAACCGGTACACCGCCGTGTATTATATTCCATGAATGAAATGGGGCTTAAATACAACCGCCCCTACAAAAAATCCGCCCGTGTAGTGGGGGACGTACTCGGTAAATATCACCCGCACGGTGATACGGCTGTATATGATACGTTGGTACGTTTAGCGCAGGATTTCTCTATCCGCAAACCCTTGGTAGACGGACAGGGGAACTTCGGCTCCATTGACGGGGACTCTGCCGCCGCCATGCGTTATACGGAATGCCGGTTGGAAAAAATTTCCGACACCATGCTAGACGATTTAGATAAAGACACCGTCAAAATGATTCCTAACTATGACGGCTCTTTATTAGAACCTTCCGTGTTACCGGCCAAATTGCCTGCCTTATTAGTAAACGGTTCTGCCGGTATTGCCGTAGGGATGGCCACCAACATTCCTACCCATAATTTAGGGGAAGTATGTGACGGAATTATTGCTTACATTCAAAACCCGGATATTACCACCAAAGAGATGATGAAAATCATCAAAGGGCCGGACTTCCCGACCGGGGCCACCATCCGCGGTACCAAAGCCATTTATGAGTATTTTGAAACCGGCCACGGTAGTGTAAAAGTACAGGCCGATACGGAAATTGAGGACCGCAAAGGCGGCCGCCAAGCCATTATTGTAACGGCTATCCCATACCAGGTCAATAAAACCTCGTTAATTGAAAGTATCGTTGGCCTCGTGCGCGATAAAAAAGTAACCGATATTGCCGACATCCGCGACGAGTCGGACCGCCGCGGCATGCGCCTGGTAATTGAAGTCAAGCGCGACGGCAACGCCCAAGTGGTGCTTAACCACCTCTTTAAACACACGCAACTGCAAACCACCTTCCCGGTGAATATGCTGGCTATTGTAGACGGCCGCCCGCGCGTGCTTTCATTAAAAGAAGTGATGAAGGCGTATGTAAAACACCGTCAGGAAGTGGTCACCAACCGCACCAAATTTGACTTAAACAAAGCGCAAAAACGCGAGCATATCTTAAATGGGTTACTGATTGCCATTGCGAATATGGACGAAGTAGTGGCCATTATCCGCAACGCCAAAGACCCGACGGAAGCCAAGTTCACGTTAATGAAACGCTTTACGCTAACCGAAGTGCAAGCCCAAGCCATTTTGGATATGCGCCTGCACCAACTGACCCAACTGTCCAGTTTGGCCATTGAAAACGAACGTAAAGACCTGTTAAAATTGATTGCGGATTTACAAGCCATTTTGGGTTCCCCGCAAAAGATTTTAGATATTATTGTGGAAGAACTCACCCAACTCAAAAAGGACTTTGACGACCCGCGCCGCACCAAAATCGGCCCGGATGTGGAGGATTTCTCCATGGAGGACTTTATTGAGAAAGAAGACGTGGTGATTACCATTTCTAATGACGGGTATGCCAAACGGATTCCGCTTTCCACCTACCGCAGCCAGAACCGCGGCGGCAAGGGTATTATTGGCAGTAAAACCAAAGAAGAAGATTTTATGGAAAACTTGTTCATTACTTCTTCTCACGCCACGATTTTAATGTTCACCAACCGCGGGCGTGCATTCCCGCTGCGGGCATTTGAAATCCCGGAAGGGAACCGTATGTCTAAAGGCAAAGCCCTGGTGAACTTGTTGCAACTAACCGGGGAAGAAAAAGTAACCTCTACGTTGGCCATTGAGGACTTTAATCCTGCCGCCCACGACGAAAGCGAACAGGCCTACTTAACGCTCTGCACCCGGTTAGGTACCATTAAACGTGTGGCACTCAAAGAATTTGAGCATATCCGCCGCGCGGGCATTATTGCCATTGGGTTAGACGAAGGCGACGTGCTGATTAGCGCGCAACTGACCTTTGGTAAGAGTGATATTATTGTAGCCACCCAAAACGGTAAATCCATCCGCTTTGACGAAAACGAAGTACGCGCCATGGGCCGCCAAGCCCGCGGGGTGCGTGCCATTAGTTTAGAAGACGGAGACATTGTAGTAGGGATGGAACAAGCACCTAACGACGGTTCCGCCCAACCCGACGTGCTTTCCGTGTGTGAAAACGGCTTTGGCAAACGCACGGAGTTTAGCGAATACAAACGCCAACACCGCGGCGGTATGGGGGTAATTACCATTAAAACCTCCGCCCGCAACGGCAAAGTGGTGGGGATTAAACTGGTAGACGAATCCAAAGACCTCATGATTATTACCGAAAAAGGCATGACAATCCGCCTGCGTTGTGCAGACATTCGCTCCGTGGGCCGCAACGCCCAGGGCGTCACACTGGCGCGCATGGAAGAAGGCGACAAAATTGCCCGCATTGCCCCGGTAGTAAAAGCCGAAGAGGATGAGAAAGAACCCGCCGAAAAATAACCGGTGAATGTGAAAACATCTGTTAATGTACATGAACCCCAAAACAAATTGTTTTGGGGTTCATATATAACATTGTTATTATAAGATTATTCTATAAATGTACAAACAACCTCTCCTTTGGGTGTTTCGCTGTAACATTCAGTTTCCCAACGATTTGTATTAGGATCTCGTGTAAGAGTAAAAAATAACTGAATGTCTTCAAATGAATTATTAGGAGCGATAATAATTGCACAGTTGTTATCTACCGTAGAACAACCCGCGTACAAATGTCCGTCATAATAAGCCAAAATTTTGGTAGTTTCTTCCGTAGAAACTTCAAGGTCTAAAGTTGTGGGTGTTTCTCCTTCTGAGGGAGAACCTACAAATACAACATGTTGAAGGCCATTTTCCAATACATATATTTCAATGGCTTTTTTATAGGCATTGACTAACGTTACAACTTGCGTTGCGTGCGCTTTGTATACTGCCTTGTTATATTGCGGCACGGCCACGGCGGCCAATATGCCGATGATTAAAACAACTACTAACAGTTCAATGAGGGTGAATCCTATACGCCCGCTATACCCCGCATACCGACCCTGTGGGGTGACGGAGCGGGCGGAGTCCCCTTTATAGGTCGGGTGCGAACCCGACATGGAATCGGTAGTCATCCCCGAGGTAGCGGTCCGCAGGGGTCGGGGATCTTCTTTCTGCCCATTTGATGTTTGTACGTCAGGTTTCACCTGACCTATAATTTCTTTTTGCTTATTAAACAAAGGGGTCATTCCAAACTTGATTTGGAATCTTCCACGTATGCTGTTACGCAACAAACACGACAAGCGTTGAAGATCCTGAATTAAATTCAGGATGACCTTATTTTTATATACCACCCTATTTTCTTGTATCATACATTTTCCTCACGTGTTTAATTTCAATTCTCTGCCTTGGAAAACGCATGCAAAAACGGCTTATCATACTTATAACTAGCAATAGGCACAAATATAATAGCCGTAGTCAGCCATTAGAAATGGCAAACATTCGGCACCATACGCCAGGTTTGCAATTCCTGTTGTATAGTGCCTCAATGGCTATTTTTGGCATTGCTAGTCCCTATCCAGGGCCTGCGTTTCTAAAACGCTTCCAAAAACAGATAAAATTGTACTTATAGTATAATAAAAAAAAGCAGAAAAAAAAAGTACAATAAATATATGCCTAAAGACCTGGTAACCGTAGAAATTAAACATATCCCTTTAGAAGTGCAAGATAATGGCTTGGGGCCCATGGAACTGGCCAATTTGGCCGCCCAGGTAGAGCAGTTTATGCATCACTTGCAAGAGGAAGGGGAAATTGATACGTTAAAGCAGGCGTTGCTTGCGGCTTTGCATTTTGCGGCCCAGGCCTATTTAAATGCGCAACAGGCCGGCGGTAAACGCCGGGAAGAACTTGCCCGCATAGACGAACTAATTTTAAAACTTAAAACCGCGCAGGAACCTAAATGACCGAAGAAACAATGCCCTTGGCCGCGCGCCAGGCCCCTAAAAAACTGGAGGATTTTGCCGGCCAGCCCCATTTGTTGGGGCCGGGCAAAATGTTGCGCCGGCTACTGGAGGCGGACATGATAAAATCCGCCGTATTTTTTGGTCCGCCCGGGTGCGGTAAAACCGCTACTGCGCGTTATATTGCCTCGCGTACGGAGTCCTATACCGTGGAACTCAATGCCGCGGCCGCCGGGGTAGCCGATATTAAAAAAGTGCTTGCGGAAGCCAAAGAACGCGCCCGCACGCCCTCGTTTGAACAGCGGCGCACCTTAGTGATTTTAGACGAAATCCATCACTTTAATAAAACCCAGCAGGATGTATTGTTGCCCTCTGTAGAGCGCGGGGATATTATTTTAATTGGTATCACGACGGAAAATCCCTATTTTTACATTAACAATGCGCTTTTGTCGCGGTTTTCTGTGTTTGAATTTAAGCCGCTGGCGGATGCGGATTTACTGAAAATTCTAACCCGCGCCGCAGAAACGGAAAACGCCAACATGGATGCAGATGCCGCGGCCTTTTTTATCACGCAGGCCAATGGGGATTCCCGCAAAATGCTAAATGCGGCAGAACTTGCGTTTGTTACCACCGCGCCGGATAAAAAAGGCACAAAACATATCACCTTGGAAATTGCGCAGGAGTGCATCCAAAAACGCCACTTGCGCTACGATAAAAAAGGAGATGAGCACTACGATATTATCTCCGCATTTATTAAATCCATGCGCGGCAGTGACCCGGATGCCGCCGTTTATTGGTTGGCGCGTATGTTGGAAAGCGGGGAAGATCCGCGCTTTATTGCCAGGCGTATTTTAATTTGTGCGTGTGAAGATGTGGGCCTGGCCGAGCCGTACGCCGTGATGATTGCCCAAGCGGCGTTTGCGGCGGCGGAAGAACTCGGTATGCCGGAAGTGCGTATTCCCCTGGCACATGCGGCTATTTATGTGGCGTGTTGCCCCAAGAGTAATTCTGCCTATTTGGCAGTAGATAAAGCGTTGAAAGAAGTACGCGAGGGCCGTTACCGCCCGGTGCCGGAGCATTTAAGAAGCGGCATGAAAAACAAAGGGTATAAGTACGCGCACGACTATAAAAACCATTTTGTAAAGCAACTTTACATGCCTAACCCGGTAAAATTTTTTGAACCCGGCGAACTGGGGCGCGAGGCCGCACTCATCAAAAAATGGAAGGAATTAACAGGAAAATAAATGGAACCCGAAGCACCGTTTAGAGGACAGGTTTTCTCCGTCACCGCTATTACGCTTGCCGTCAAACAAATGATGGAAGGGGTATTCCGCGATATTTTTGTGGAAGGGGAAATAAGCGGCTTGCGTACGTCTTCCCAGGGGCATATTTATTTTGATTTAAAAGACCGCGAGGCCCTATTACCCGCGGTGATGTATAAATGGGATGCGCGCAAATACTCCCTGGAGTTGCAAGAAGGTGTGCAAGTGCGCGTGTGGGGAAGTTTGTCGGTATATGCCAAAGCCGGCCGCTACCAATTAGTCGTAAAAAAAGCCGAGGCCCTTGCCAAAGGCAATTTGTATTTAGAATTTGAAAAACTAAAAAAGAAGTTAGAAAAAGAAGGGCTTTTTTCACCGGAACATAAACGCCCCATTCCACCCTATCCGCAACGCATTGGGGTAGTCACTTCGCCCACCGGGGCGGCCGTGCGGGATATATTATCTGTCTTAAAACGCCGTAGCCCGCATTTGGAAATTATTGTTGCTCCGGCCTTGGTACAAGGCGACGGTGCCGCCGCCCAAATTGCGCAAGCCATACAAGATTTAAACCGCTTTACCCCCGCGCCGGATGTGCTTTTGGTAGGCCGCGGCGGGGGTAGTATGGAAGATTTATGGGCGTTTAACGAAGAACCTGTGGCCCGCGCTATTTTTGAAAGCAAAATCCCGGTGATTTCTTGCGTGGGGCACGAGGTGGACTTTACCATTGCGGACTTTGTGGCCGATTTACGCGCCCCTACGCCTTCTGCCGCGGCGGAACTAGTGGTGCAAAATTCCCAAAATACCGTGGAACATATTGCCGGACTCCAAAAACGGATGTTGCAGGCCGTATCCCTTTTTTACGAACGATTTAAGGGGCGTTTTGAATTGGTGGTACATGCGCGTGTGTTTACAAGCCCGGAAACGTTGTTTGAAAGTAAAGAACAGGAGTTAGACGATTTAACTACCCGCCTGGAAAATGCATGGCAGGAAAAAGTAACGGCGTTTACCCACCGCTTTGAAGTGGCCCGGCAGAAATTGCATGCCCTGGGGCCGCAAGCGGTGCTAAAACGCGGATACAGTATTACGCGCAAGCAAGACGGCAGTGTGATTAGCCGTGTAGGCCAAACGGCTCCCGGCGAAACTATTTATGTGCAAGTGCAAGACGGTATGATTCATACGGAGGTAAAATAACATGCCCAAATTATCCTTTGAAAAACAACTGGCCCGGCTAGAGGAAATTGTAGAAAAATTGGAAGAAGAACAGACCGATTTGGATAATTCCGTGAAACTGTTTGAAGAAGGCATGATGCTTTCTAAAGAACTATCCCAAAAGTTAGAAACGGTTAAATTTAAAGTAAGTGAACTGAAAAAGAAAGGGGCGGAACTGATGACTGTGCCCTTTGATACGGAACTGGCCGAGGGAGAAGATGGCGAAAAATAAAACCCGCCTGGATATGGAACTGGTGGCGCGCGGACTATTTAACAGCCGCACGCGGGCGCAAGCATCTATTATGGCGGGCGAAGTGCTGGTGAATAACGAAGTGGAAACCCGCGCAGACCGAACCGTTTTGCCGGAAGATATGTTGTCTTTAAAAGAAAAATCCTGCCCCTATGTCTCCCGCGGCGGCTTAAAATTAGCACACGCCTTAAAACACTGGGACCTGGATATAACCGGTAAAGTGTGTGTGGACATTGGCGTAGCCACCGGCGGGTTTAGTGATTGTATGATTCAAGCCGGAGCCAAAACCGTTTATGGGGTAGACGTGGGCAAAGGCCAACTGGCAGATGAAATGCGCCGCTACACTAATTTTATTTTTAAGCCCGAAACAAATGCCCGCTATATGACGGCTGATTTGTTTGAGAAGAGGCCGCAATTTGCCGCGGTAGATGTGTCTTTTATTTCCCTTACCCTAATTATGGAGCCGCTATTTAAGGTAATGGCCGCGCAGAGTGACATTGTTTTTTTAATTAAGCCGCAGTTTGAACTGACCCCCAAACAAGTGCCGCACGGCATTGTAAAAACAGACGAAAACCGCCAACTGGCCATCAAACGTGTACAAGATTATTTTGAAGAAAATTTGCGCGAAAAATACGGCGGTGTTTCCCATGAAGTAATAGAGTCCCCGATTAAGGGGACCCATGGCAACACGGAATTTCTGTGGCGGGTAAGTTTAAATAAACCTGTTTAGTGTTTAGCAGCACGAGCAAAGCCATTCTTCGTTACCTTCTTCAAAGTTATCCGAATCTAATACATCTAGTAATTGAGCATAATCATAGGAAGGTGGGTTGTTTGTTCCAAAGTTACATTCTCCTCCTGAAGTTTGATACACAACAAACTTCCCTGAATTAAATAAACATAAGCACACGTCTTCTTTTTCGTATTGTGCCGAAACAAATCGAAAATGAGGGAAATCAATAAAGGGCATGTAGCCAAAGTTTTTGTTTGGAAATTTCACGTCCAATTCATCAAGTGAACAATACGATGTAGGATTTGCCAAATGGCATTCTTGTACGGCTTGAAGTAAGGTACTTAAATGTATCTTTGCTTCGGCAAACCTACTTTTAACCACCGCTTTCTGGTATTGGGGCAATGCCACTGCGGCTAAAATACCAATAATCAGCACCACCACTAATAACTCAATAAGCGTAAATCCGCGGGGCATCTCCCTCCCTTGTGGAGGGAGTACTGCCGTTAGGCGGGGTAGGAGGGGCCATAAGGTTATTTTCCTATTTTGCCCCTCTTTTGTCGCTCCCGCGACCCCCGGATTAAAACCTTCCGGGGCTAAAGACTGTTCCCCACAAGGGGGACAGATGATCACATCCTTAACTGTTTGCGTAAAACCTCGCCGGGTGTTTGTGTGTTTCATAAGTTTTCCTCACGTTAATTTAATTTCAATTTTTCTGCTTGGAAAACGCATACAAAAGTAACGGCTGTTGTACTTTGTCTAGTCAACAGAACAACGTAAAACAGCCGCGGCTTACCACTGCGTGATAAACACTCGGCGCAACCCGCAGGGATTATAAGTTCCTGCAGGTTGCACCTAAATCGGCTGTTTTTGGCGTTGACTAGACGTTTCGTTAGAAACATTCTCCGTATTCTCTATACGGTTCCAAAAACAGAATCAAATTTTTTGTTACTTCTTTGTTATTCTACATAATTTCTTGTCCATGTGCGTAAAATTTTTCCTTCCAAACATTTGTTTGAAATTTCTTTACAACGCCTATAAAAATTGGTATAAAAATGTTGGGGGGATGAATTATGCGTAGTAATCCGCACATTTTGGAAGTAAATGCACGCTCTTGGCTCAAACGCCTGGAACGCAGGTTGGGCCGCACGGTTACACTGGCCGATATTCCGGCTGACGTGTGGGATAAAATCCAACAAACCGGGTTTGATGCCGTATGGCTCATGGGCGTGTGGAAAAAATCCCCGGCCGCTGAAAAAATTGCGCGTGAAAATGCGGACATCCGCTCCCAAATCCATTCTTGTAAACCCGATTTTAAAGACGAAGATATTACGGCTTCACCCTATGCTGTGTATGAATATACCGTAGATGAGTCCCTCGGCGGCAATGAGGCCTTGGCGGTATTTCGCAAAAATTTAAATGACCGCGGCATTTTGCTGCTGCTGGATTTTGTAGGCAACCACACGGCGAAGGATTCCCCCATTGTGGAAGAAAACCCGGATTTGTTTATTAACACCGGCAAAAACCCGCCGCATATTCACCCGGATTGGTTCTTTCAAACCAAAAGCGGGTACTATGTGGCCCATGGGCGGGACCCCTACTTTGCGCCGTGGACGGATACGGCACAACTTAATTACTTTAACCCGCAAACGCGCGATTTTATGACCTGCCAACTGCAACACATTGCTACTTTGTGTGACGGCGTGCGTTGTGATATGGCGATGCTTTCGTTAAACAAAGTACAACGTGATACCTGGTGGGAGTTTATCGGCGGGGAACTGCCCAGGACTGAATTTTGGACCCAGGCCTTAAACGCCGTGCGTGCTAATCACCCGGAATTTGTATTTATTGCCGAAGTGTATTGGGGTCTGGAGTGGGATATTCAGGAACTGGGTTTTGATTATACCTATGACAAGGTACTTTATGACCGCCTGCGTTTTGCCAATGCAGACAGCGTGCGCATGCACCTGGGTGCTGAGCATTTATTTCAAATGCGCTCTATCCGTTTTATTTCCAACCACGACGAGGAAGAATGTTTAAAGGCCTTCGGGCGGAAAAAATCCCTCGCCGCGGCCACCATTATTGCCACCTTACCCGGGGCGCGGTTGTTTCACTTATTTCAACTGTTAGGCCGCCCGGTGCGTATGCCGATTCAGTATATAAACGACGATTTTACCGTAGACCAGGAAGTAGAAAATTTTTACCATAAATTACTGCATATCGCTTCGGACCCGGCTTTCCACGGCGGGCAGTGGGCACTCAAAGAGGCAACCCCTGTCTACGCAGGGGAAGAATCCTGCCGCCAAATTTTGTGCTGGCAATGGAAACAACGCCATACCGCCAAACTGGTTTTTGTCAATTACGCAGACCAACCTGCCCAGTGCCGCGTGCATTTTAAAGGCATTAACGGCAACCAAGTGCGCGAAGAACTGGAAGACAAAGAACTTACCCTCACGCCGGAATTAGCCGCCCAAGGGTGGGAACTGGTGTTAAAACCCTACGAGTGCAAAGTATTTACGTTTGGTATTTGACCCGCGCTTAATCAGTTTTCAAATTTGAGCCCTAAGCCACCGATTTTCCCGCCTTGCTAGTTATTAGACCGTAGTTTTTACGGCTTATATTCCCACATTTTGCGTTTTTCGTTATATGTGCAAATTTGCGCACGTACCTTTTCTGCACGGGCATTGTAAGCATAACAATCCAGGATTCCATCAGAAGAACTCCCATAATGATCATAATTCCAGATCCATAAAAAATCCGGCGTAAAAGGGCCCACTCCTATATATTGTTTCCCTCCGAAAAGTAGACCTCTTAGATTGCCGGAAGAACTATATGCGAAGTCTCTGTTTATGTTCATAGGAAAAGGTAATACTTCTGTGCCTAATTCTTCCCAAGAAGAAGCGTAGCGTCCGTTGGCCAGATAAAAGAGTTCTTGTTCGTTTTTTACCGCACGGGCCAGCGGTAATAACTTTAATACCTTCGTTTTATCCACGGCTTTTTGGTATTGCGGGACGGCTACCGCCGCTAAAATGCCAATGATTAGCACCACAACTAACAACTCTATAAGCGTAAAACCCCTCGCTGTAAACCTGCCGGCGAACCCCCTCATCCGAGCTTTGCTCACCTTCCCCCTCATGGGGAAGGGCAGGACAAACGTTGTGCCCCTCTCCCTGGAGGGAGAGGATGTCCGCAGGACAGGTGAGGGGGTATATAAAGGTGTCATCCCCGGTTTTGCTTCCCCATAAAATAAAGTGTCATCCCGGAAAGTTTCTGTCCGGGATCTTCTTTGTACGTTTCGTAAGTACGTCCACGGACCGTAATCAAATAAAGCCGTCACCTTGTACTTGATACGGGATCTCTCTTTAGACAATAACACATGGTGAGATTCCAAGACCCCGTACAAAAACATTACGGGGCGGGGCCCAAGGTAATGCCCCGATTTGGAATGACAATTTTTATAAACTACTTCTTGCGTACTGCCCAGCTGGGTGTTTTGTATTTGCATGGTTTTCTCCTTGTCTGTGTGAGAACGCATGCAAAAACGGCTGTTGCAGCAGATCTATTCACTTATCAACGACAACAGCCGTGGCCGCCGCTTCAAGAGCGGGCAACACTCGGCGCAACCGGGGTGTACATCCCCTGTTGCGCCTAAAACTGCTGTCATTGGGCGTGAATAGAACTTTTACAAGTTATCCGTATTCCACATACGGTTCCCAGGAACAGATCAAATTTTTTACAACACTTTCATTGTAACATAATTTGGCAAATTTTTTGTGAAAAAAAGACAGATTTTTTTTATAATGTAATTATCCCCTTTTGTAGAGGAAAATTTCATGGACCGCAAACCGTTTGGCCCGCAGGACCAATTGCAAATTGCTTCACTAGGTACAGAGTTTGCTTTGTGGGAAATCCTCGGCGCGGGGGCCGGGTATTGGTTAGATAAAAAACTCGGCACGCTCCCCTGGTGTTTAGTCGGCGGAGTGTTGGTTGGATTTGTGGGGATTTTAATGCGTGTGTGGCAAGTGTCTAAACAGGCCCGCACCCAGCAAGGAAAGAAATGAACGTAGCAGAAACAATTTCACATCATATTTTAGACCACGATTGGGGCGTTATGTTGGGCGGGTTTCGCCTGCCGGTAACTACGCACTCGGTCACTATTTTTACGGTGAGCGTACTGCTACTTTTGGCACTGGCCTGGGCCGCACGCAAACAGGCAAGCCGCGCGGGCCGCTTAACCCATGTACTTCTAGAAGAGTACGTGTCTTTTATCCGCGGGAGCATTGTGCTACCCAACATGGGAGAGGAAGGCCGCGGCATGCTCCCCTATTTTTGCACGCTTTTCTTATTTATTTTATCGGTAAATTTGGTGGGCATGATTCCGCAAATGAAAACCGCCACTTCTAACATTTCTGTTACAGCCGCCTTGGCGTTATGCTCCGGCGGGCTGATTTTGTTTAGCGGGCTTAAATTTCATGGCCTTGTTGGCTTTTTAAAAGGGTTTGTTCCTTCGGGTACGCCCGGCTGGCTGGTGCCGCTTATCTTCCCATTAGAAGTGGTCAGCATGGTGATTAAAGTATGCGTGCTCGCCATCCGTTTATTTGCCAATATGCTCTCGGGCCACATGGTGCTTATTTGTTTACTTTTAATTATTTTTATTGTGGGCGAAATGAGCAAAGCCGCCGGAGCCGGGGCCTTACTACCCGCCATGGCGTTAGAAATTTTTATGACGTGCTTAGAGTTGTTAGTGGCCTTTTTGCAGGCCTATGTGTTTACCTTGCTTACGGCTATTTTTGCGGGCTCGGTCATTCACACACACTGATTTTAAACAGGGCAACAGCCCAAGGAGAAGAATATGGAATTAGTAGCACTTAAATATATTGCCGCCGGAATTGGGGCCGGGCTAGTGGTGTTAGGAGCCGGGTTCGGTTTAGGTAAAATCGGTGCCGCCGCGTTAGAAGGGGCCGCCCGCCAACCGGAAGCCGCCGGTGACTTACGCACCACCATGATTATTATTGCCGCCTTATTGGAAGGGGCCGCCATGTTGGGGTTAGTCATCTGCTTACTCACCATGGTCATGAAATAAGTTATGGAAGATTTGTTAAAACCGGACTATGGCGTTTTAGCATTAACGGTTTGTAACTTTTTGCTACTGGTTTATTTGCTTAAAAAATTTGCGTGGGGGCCTATTATTAACGCCCTGGAAAAACGCGAAGCGCAAATAGAAACAGACAAAAAGACCGCCGCAGATGCCCGCCAACGTGCCGAAGAAGTAAAGGCAGAGTTGGACAAACACCTGGCCCAAATTTCAACCGAAGCGGCCCAGAAAATGGCCGCGGCTGTGAAAGCGGGTGAAGCGCAAAAAGACCAACTTTTAGCCCAAGCACACCAGCAAGCCCAGCAACTTTTAGAGCAAGCCAAAGCACAAATTCAGGCCGAAAAAAACAAAGCATTGGCCGACGTGCGCGGGGAAATTGCTTCCATTAGTTTACTGGTTGCTTCGCGCGTGGTGGGCCGCCAAGTTAAAGACGAGCAGGCCGACATGCTGGTAGAGGAAGTATTAGCCGAAACAGCGAGAAAAAAATGAACAGTTCCTTACGTATTGCCGCGGCACGTTATGCGGCCGCTTATGACAGTTTGAGTACCTCGGTAGCACAGGCCGAGCAACATGCCCGGCAGTTAGCGTATGCTACACAAATTTTATCCGGCGTGCGCGTGCAAATGCAAAGCCCGCGGGTTTCTACCACGCACAAAAAACTGATTATCCAGGAGGCCTTAAAGGAATATCCACAGGCCGCCGCGTTTATTGGTGTGTTACTGGACGGTAAACGCTATGGCTTATTGGATGAAATTTGCGCCCAGGTGCAGACCTTATTAGATGACCGCAAGGGTATTTCCCGCGCGGTAGTTACGTCTGCGCGGGAATTGAGCGCGGCCCAACAAAAAGCCGCCCAGCGTGCATTATCGGCCCGGTATGGTAAAACGGTTGAGGCCGTTTTTAAAACAAATCCGGCGATACTCGGCGGGCTTACCATGCAGTGTAATGGGGAACTGTTAGACGGAAGCATTCAAACACGTCTTACCAAATTAAAGCAAGAAATTACCAAATAGGTAGCAATATGGCAATCAGACCCGAAGAAATAACAAATATTATTAAAGAGAAAATTGAACATTTTGATACTTCTATAGATGTTAGTGAAGTGGGTTCTGTCATTCAAGTGGGTGACGGAATTGCCCGCGTGCATGGGCTAAACAACGTCAAGGCCTCGGAACTGGTGGACTTTGGACATGGCATCAAAGGCATGGCCTTAAACTTGGAGTACGACAACGTCGGTTGCGTACTCATGGGGCCGGACCACCAAGTGCAAGAAGGCGACACCGTCAAACGCACCGGGGAAGTAATCAGCATCCCAGTAGGGGCAGGCATGATTGGGCGTGTAGTGGACCCACTCGGCAATGCGTTAGATGGCAAAGGCCCTATCCAGGCAGAAAAAAACATGCCGCTAGATATTGTGGCCCCCGGGATTATTGACCGCCAACCTGTGAAGCAGCCCTTGCAGACCGGGATTAAAGCCATTGATGCCATGGTACCGATTGGCAAAGGCCAGCGCGAACTGATTATTGGCGACCGCCAAACCGGGAAAACCGCTATTGCCATTGACGCAATTATTAACCAAAAAAATATTCCTGCCGAACAGCGTTGTATTTGTATTTATGTAGCCATTGGGCAAAAACAAAGTACGGTTGCCCAAGTAGTGAAAACTTTAACCGATTTTGGGGCCATGGAATATACGCTCGTGGTGTCAGCCACGGCATCTGACCCGGCCTCTATGCTCTATATCGCGCCGTATGCCGGTTGTGCCATTGGCGAATATTTTATGTGGCAGGGCAAAGATGTGCTTATCGTATATGATGATTTGTCTAAACATGCCCAGGCCTACCGCCAGATGTCTTTGTTGTTGCGCCGTCCGCCAGGGCGTGAAGCATACCCTGGCGACGTATTTTATTTGCATTCCCGCTTATTAGAGCGTGCGTGTAAACTTTCTAAAGAAAACGGCGGCGGTTCTTTGACGGCTTTGCCCATTATTGAAACGCAAGCCAACGACGTGTCTGCCTATATTCCTACCAATGTAATTTCTATTACAGACGGACAGATTTACCTGGAAAGTAACCTCTTTTTAAGTGGCATTAAACCCGCTATTAATGTGGGGCTTTCCGTCTCCCGCGTGGGGGGCAGTGCCCAGCGCAAAACCATGCGTAAAGTGGCGGGGACTTTGCGTATTGATTTGTCCCAGTACCAAGAGCTGGCGGGCTTTGCCCAATTCGGTTCGGAATTGGATAAAGAATCCCAACGGCAAATTGCCCGCGGCAAACGCATGACGGAACTGCTCAAGCAAAACCAATACGCGCCGCTTAAAGTAAGTGAAGAAGTGCTGGTGTTATATGCCGGTACGCATGGATATTTGGATAGTATTGAGGTGACTGACGTGCTACGCTACGAAAGAGAACTTTTGGCGTATATGCGCGCAGAAAAACAAGACGTGCTAGAATCACTAAACAACGCTGCCGAACTTACTAAAGAAGTGGAAGAAAAGGTAGTAAAAGCATTAGAAGATTTCAAAACGGTTTTTAAACCTTCCTAAGGAGAATAACATGGACGCAAAAAACAGGAAAAAATATTTGGTAACGGGCGGGGCCGGGTTTATCGGCAGCAATATTGCCAAAACCTTGGAAGCCCAGGGACATGAAGTAACGGTATTAGACGATTTTCAAAAAAATGGTAACTTTAAAAATTTAATCGGTTTTAAAGGGGACGTGATTGCGGCGGATTTATTCCAGTTCTTACCGTCAGACATGTATTTTGATGCCATTTTTCACGAGGCCGCCATTACCGATACCACGGTAAAAGACCAGAAAGCCATGATGGAACAAAACGTAGAAGCGTTTAAAGGGCTACTCAATTTTGCGGCTGACAACGGCATTAAAAAAGTAATTTATGCATCCTCCGCCGCTACCTACGGAAACGGCCCAGTTCCTAACGTGGAAACACAACCCACACACCCGGAAAATGTATACGGTTTTTCCAAAGCCATTATGGATAATGTGGCCCGCCAATTTGTAGAAGAAAATAATGATATGACGGTGATTGGTCTGCGTTATTTTAACGTATACGGTCCCGGGGAATATTACAAAGGCAAAATGGCCAGCATGGTCTATCAGTTGTATTTGCAAATGAAAGAGGGTCGCCGCCCGCGCATTTTTAAAATGGGGGAACAACAACGCGATTTTGTATATGTAAAAGATATTGTCAAAATCAACCTGTGCGCGCTTAACAACGGCAAGGAATCCGGTGTATACAATGCGGCTACCGGTGTGCCGCGCGATTATAATACCATGGTTGCATGCCTTAATAAAGAAATGGGAACCCACCTGGAACCGGAATACATTGATAACCCATATTCGGCCTTCTTTCAAGTAAAAACGCAGGCAGATATAAGTAAGTCCAAGGAAAAACTGGGCTACACACCTGATTACACGTTGGAAACCGGTATTGCCGATTACGTTAAAATTCTAAAAGCGGAAAACAGATAACATGGAATCGTTACGCGACATACGGCAAAATATCAAAGCCATTAAATCCACCCAGCAAATCATGCAAACCATGAAGATGATTTCCAACGCGCGCATCCGCAAAGCGCAGGAAGCCATGCTTTCGGCCCGCCCGTTTGCGCAAAAGATGTTGGAAATGGTAGATGACTTAAAACAGGATATTTTGTCTATGCCGCAACCGGACGACGGCAGCGAAAGTTGGGCCGGGCGGATTTTTATCAACAAAACCGCCAATCCCAATAAAATAGGCCTTGTCGTTATTACCGGGGATAAAGGGCTGACGGGTTCGTTTAACGCCGTGATTTTGCGCAGTGCGCTTGCGTTTTTGCGGGAACATAAAGAGAAAGAAATTTTTCTTTTTGCTATTGGCAAAAAGGGAAGGGATTTTTTAAACCGCCTGAAACTTAAAAACCTGCATGTAACCTATGAAAGCGTGGGGATTTTCCCTAAGGTTTCTTACGTGCATGCGGCTTTATTGGGGGATGCGGTCTTAAAAACGTTCCTGGAAGAAAAACTTTCTTCTGTCACGCTTATTTATAATGATTTTAAATCCCTGGCCAGCCAAACCCTGGTGGAGCGGCAACTGCTTCCCTTTGATTTTGATTATATTCAAAATGAAAAAGAAGAGCATGATTTTGAATTTGAGCCGGGCATGTTGGAGATTTTTAAACTGTTAGTTCCCCGGCTTATGAAAGCCAATTTGTACCGGATATTGTTGGAATCCCAGGCGGCTAACTTAGCGGCCACCATGAACGCGATGGACTCTGCCAGCAAAAACGCGGGGGAATTGGTTACTGCGTTGGGGGTGAAATTAAACAAAGTGCGCCAGGCAGGCATCACCAATGAAATTTTAGATATTGTCAATGGGGCCGAAGCCCTGAACAATTAAAAGGAAAAACTATGCAAACGGGAAAAGTAATTCAAATTATCGGTGCGGCAGTAGATATTGCTTTTGAGCAAGGTCACTTACCCGCTATTGAAAATGCGATTGAAATTGAAATGGGAGAAGGCAAAAGAATTGTGGCCGAGGTTGCCCAACAAATGGGGGATGGGGTGGTGCGTTGTGTATCGTTGGAAAGCACCGACGGCCTGCAACGCGGTGCCAAAGCCATAGATACCGGGGCCCCCTTAACCGTGCCGGTGGGAGAAGCGTGCTTGGGCCGTTTACTTAACGTACTGGGCAAACCGCAAGATCACAAAGGGGAGATTAAAGCCCCCATGTCTATGCCTATTCACCGGGCTGCTCCGCGTTTGGAAGACCAAAACCCCACACCGGAAATTTTTGAAACCGGCATTAAAGTGATTGACCTTATCGCCCCTTATATGAAAGGGGGAAAAGTAGGCCTGTTTGGCGGGGCCGGCGTTGGTAAAACCGTTTTAATTATGGAACTTATTAACAACGTGGCGCGCGAACACCACGGCAGTTCCGTCTTTGGCGGGGTAGGCGAACGTAGCCGCGAAGGAAACGATTTAATGTTGGAAATGAGCGAGAGCAAACTTTCCGACGGAAGTACCGTATTAGATAAAACGGTGCTGGTCTACGGACAAATGAACGAACCGCCCGGGGCGCGTGCCAAAGTGGCCCTAACGGCTCTTACGCAAGCGGAGTATTTCCGTGATGTAAAAGGCCAAGACGTGCTGTTGTTTTTAGACAATATTTTCCGCTTTGTACTAGCCAACAGTGAAGTGTCTGCGTTACTGGGCCGTATGCCTTCGGCCGTGGGGTATCAGCCCACGCTGAATACGGAAATCGGGGCGTTGCAGGAGCGTATTACCTCTACCAAAAAAGGGGCCATTACCTCTATTCAAGCCGTATACGTGCCGGCAGACGATTTAACCGACCCTGGCGTAGCCGCTACCTTTACTCACTTGGATTCTACTTCTGTATTAGACCGCCAAATTGCCAGTTTGGGGATTTACCCGGCGGTGGATCCGTTGGCTTCTACGTCGCGCATTTTGGACCCGCGCATTTTGGGGGAAGAACATTATAATGTGGCCCAAAGCGTGCGCCGCGTCCTGCAAAAATACAAGGATTTACAAGATATTATTGCTATTTTGGGGATGGACGAACTGTCTGACGAAGATAAAAAAACCGTCGCCCGCGCGCGCCGTATTCAGCGGTTTTTATCGCAGCCGTTTAGCGTGGCGGAACAATTTACGGGGCACCCCGGCAAATATGTTAAACTGGCTGATACCATTAAGGCCTTTAAGGGCATTGTGGCCGGGGAATATGACCATATTCCGGAATCATGCTTTTACATGTGCGGCGGCATAGAAGATGTATTAGCCGCGTATGAAAAAGTGAAGGATAAAGAATAATGTCCGCAGAAAAAAAACTGACGCTTAATCTTATCACGCCCGAAAAGCAACTCATTGAAAACAAGCCGGTAGATATGGTTATTTTACCGGCTCTGTTGGGGGAAATGGGTATTTTGCCCGGCCATATTAACACCGTGGTGCAACTGGGCATGGGGTCACTGCGCTATAAAACAGACGGTAAAACGGAAGAATTTGCCGCGCTGGGCGGGTTTGTAGAAGTGGTTAACAACACCGTAAACGTATTTGCCGAAAGTGCCGCGTTGGCGGGTGAAATTGACGAAGAAAAAGAAAAACAACGCATTAAAGCGTTAAAAGAATCTTTGTCTAATAAAGATGCGGACATTGACTTTGAACTGGCCGAACTGGAAATTAAGCAAGCCATTGCCCGGATGAAAGTAAAAAGAAAGCACATATAAGGAGAAACTCATGAAGAAAATAATTGTGATTATTCTGATAGGTGGCGTATTGGGGGGAAGCGTTTACTGGGGGTATCTTGCACAGCAGAGAAAGAAAATAAATACGTGGTTGGAAGAAGATTTATTGGGATATTGTGACCCTACTCCCAGAAAAGATAGAACCGCTTCTGAAAACTGGCTCAAAAAACAAAGTTGTATGTTGGTAGAAGAAGAAAATGAGGAGTTACGGAAACTAGCCAAGGAAAGTAAAACATATAAGGAATTTAAAACGAAAGTAGAAATACATACGGAAACATGGCTGAAGGAAGATAAAATGGGGAAATTAGCACAAGAGTACAAAAAACGGAAAAAATAATTGTAGGTGCTTGAATGTAGGTATAAAAAATGTAAGTTTTTCTGCTAAGCATATAAATGTAATTAGTTTTCAAGAGAAAAAATTCACCCGCTCGTGCATTGTGCATGGGCGGGTTTGTAGAAGTGGTTAACAACACCGTAAACGTATTTGCTGAAAGTGCCGCGTTGGCGGGTGAAATTGATGAGGAAAAAGAAAAACAACGCATTAAAGCGTTAAAAGAATCTTTGTCTAATAAAGATGCGGACATTGATTTTGAACTGGCCGAACTGGAAATTAAGCAAGCCATTGCCAGGATGAAAGTAAAGAAAAAACGGATGTAAATTGACGGTGAAATGGAGTTTTTGTTGCAACAGGTTCAAAAGAGTAATCTTTTGAACCTGTTGTATTTATCAAGGGATTATTAGAGATAGCATTTTTTTTCTACAGAGGCAGCATTGCAATATGCAGGATTGCCGCAAGGATACCAAGGAACCTCTTGCAAATCACAATTGAAATAATCGGTACATTTTTTAGTTCCACTATTTTCTTGACAATATACCTCTATTAGTTGACCCATGTTCCATTCAGCATATATGGACAAACCTGTTGGATTTGAAGAGAAACCACTTCTAATATTTCTACCAGTACCATCTCCGCAACCGATCTGTATAAATGATCCTGATTGCAGTTCTGATAAATTTTGATATTGCCAATATTTCAATACAGGCATTTCTATATCTAGGGATTGACTATGAATTATACTTTGATTTGGTACATCTGTATATTTCCCATATGTTACATAAAAGGAAGCCAACGCTTTATCCATGGTATCAATAGCATTAAATAATTCCGTTGCTTGTGCTTTTTTAACGGCCTTATTATATTGCGGCAACGCTACTGCCGCTAATATGCCGATAATGAGGACTACAACCAACAGTTCAATGAGGGTAAAACCTTTACGCCCCTCGTCATCCCGCAGTGTTTCTATGCGGGATATAGGGGCGGATAATGCGGCATTTATATCCGGGATAACAAATTTCCGGGATGAGGTTAATTGATTATTTTCTTTTATCATACGTTCTCCTAGTTATCAGGTTTATACCTGGCCTACATTTTCAATTTACTCCATCTCTGGAAACGCATGCAAAAACGGCTGGTACACCGGGCCTCTGAGAAGTTACCTGAATATAACAGCCGTGGCTTGTCTTTTACAAAGACAAACACTCAGCACAAAACAATGGGATTATAAGTTCCTTTATTTTGTGCTTAATACGACCGTTTTTGAACTTCTCAGAGAGTTCTTTACAGAACTAACCCGCATGCTATACATGCGGTTCCAAAAACAGAAGAAATTGTATGTACATTGTACAAAAACATAAAAATTTGTACAATATACATAGTTAATTTAGTATTTTTAGGCAAGAGTTAAACAAAATGGTAGCCAAAAATAGAAGTGTTTTAATCCTCGCGGCCGGTAAAGGCACGCGCATGAAGTCCTCCCTCCCCAAACCCTTACACGCGGTTTGCGGATATCCGATTTTAGCCCATATTCTAAAAGCCGCCCAGGCCTTAAATCCGGCGGCCGTAGGTATTGTAATCGGGCATGGGGCCGAACAGGTCAAACAAACTGTTTTAGAGAATTTATCCGCTTGGGGTATTACCGCCCCGGTGGATTTTTTTGAACAAACCGAACTGGCCGGTTCCGGTTCTGCCGTCAAAGCCGCTTTGCCGTTTTTACAACGGCAGAAAAGCGTGTTGGTTCTAGCGGGGGATACCCCTTTGCTCAAAGCCGATACGTTAGCCCACATGTATGCCGAATTTGAAAACGCTAACGCCGGGGCCGTTGTACTGGCCGTAAAAGTGCCTAATCCGGCCGGATATGGGCGCATTGTCCGCGGCGCACAAAACGATTTTAAAGCCATTGTAGAAGATGCAGATGCCGACGCACAAACCAAGCAAATTGACGAAATCAACAGCGGCATGTATGTCTTTAACAGTGAGGCCTTGCAGGCGGCACTGGCCCAACTGACCCCGCAGGGCCCCAAGCAGGAATACTATTTAACCGATACCCTTTCCTTTATAAAGCAAGCCGGCCACCCGGTAACGGTGTTTACCAGTGCCGATTATCAGCAAGCACTGGGCGTAAATAGCCGCGTGCAACTAGCGCAGGCCGCACAAATTATGCGTGCGCGTATTAACCAGTATCACATGGATAATGGGGTTACTCTTGTCAACCCGCAAGATACGTATATTGATGCGGGGGTGCAAATCGGTGCAGATACGGTTATCGCATCCGGGTGCTATTTGCTAGGCAATACGAAAATTGGGGCGAATTGTACGTTGGAAAGCAGTGTATATATTTCCAATTCCACGATAGCGGATAACGTCATTTTAAAACTGGGTACATATATTGAAGAAAGTGACGTGGCCGAAACCTGCCAACTGGGGCCGTATGCACATTTGCGCCCCAAATCGGTGCTTTTAAAAGGGGCCAAGGTGGGCAATTTTTCTGAAATTAAAAAAGCCGTTATTGGGGAAGGTTCCAAAGTGAACCACTTAAGTTACATTGGAGATACGCACATGGGCGCGCATGTAAACGTGGGCGCAGGGACAATTACTTGTAACTATGACGGTAAAAACAAACATCAAACCGTTATTGAAGATAACGTATTTATAGGGTCTAACGTCAATTTTGTGGCACCGGTAACGGTGCATGAGTATGCTAAAATCGGCGCGGGGTCTACCATTACCAAAGAAGTGGAAGCCCAGGGATTAGCAATCGCCCGCGCGCGCCAGGTTGTTTTAGAAAAAAAAGGTGTAAAAAAAGAACATGACTAAAAGCGTAAATGGCGACTTGCGTATCTTCTCCGGCAATGCAAATTTGCCCTTGGCCCAAAAAATTGCAGAACATTTAAATATGGAACTGGGTAAACTGCATGTGGAGCGTTTTGCCGACGGTGAAGTAGACGTGCAGATTTTGGAATCTGTGCGCGCGCACGATTGCTATATTATCCAGCCCACTTGCCCGCCTGTTAACGAAAATTTGATGGAACTCCTAATTATGATTGACGCTTTTAAACGCGCCAGCGCCGGCAAAATTACGGCAGTTATTCCGTACTTTGGGTATGCCCGGGCGGACCGCAAATCCTCTCCGCGTGTGCCGATTACGGCTAAACTGGCTTCTAACTTAATTACGGAGGCCGGGGCCGACCGCATTATGGCCATTGACTTGCACGCCGGGCAAATTCAGGGGTTTTTTGATATTCCTGTAGATCATTTACGCGCCCGCAAAGTGTTTTTAGATTATTTCCAAGATTTTAAACGGGAAGATTTGGTTGTTATTTCCCCGGATGTGGGGGGCGTGGAACGCGCCCGCAAATTTGCGGCAAAATTGGATGTGGGCCTTGTAATTATTGATAAACGCCGCCCCAAACCCAATGAAGCCGTGGTGTATAACGTCATTGGCGACGTAAAAGACAAAGTATGTATTATTTTTGATGATATTGTGGATACGGCGGGCACATTAACCACTGTAGCCAATAAAATCAAAGAGCAAGGCGCGCGTGAAGTATATGCCGCGTGCGCCCATGGGTTGCTCTCCCGCAATGCGCTGGAACGGATTGACCAGAGTGCGATTAAAAAACTCATCATCACCGATTCTTTACCTGTGCGGGAATTAGGCCCTAAAGTGGAAATATTGTCTGTTTCCCATATTTTAGCAGATGCAATTCAACGTAACCATGATGGGCAATCCATTAGCGGTATGTTTAATTAACTTTTAAATACGTGGAGGATTAGTAAGATGGAAAAAGTAGCAATCACCGCCGCCGCCCGCGAAGGCATTGGCGTAAAAGGTGCTCTATCTAAAATTAGAGCGGAAAAAAATATTCCGGCCGTAGTATACGGCGGGCATAAAGAACCTGTTAGCGTAACCGTTAGCGTAAAAGATTTGGAAAAAATCATTAAAGCCGGTAAAAATACGTTAGTAGAAATTGACTTAAACGGTGCCAAAGAATTGGCCTTAGTCAAAGAAGTACAATATCACGCCGTAACCGATAAACCCATTCATACGGACTTTCAACGCGTCAGCATGAAAGACAAAATGGATGTGGTGGTGCCGATCCGCTTGGAAGGTACTCCGGCCGACATCGCCCAATATGGTGCGATTGTGGAACACATTATGCGTGAAATTGAAGTACGCGCGTTAGTAAGTGCCATTCCGCACGAAATTGTGGTAGATATTACCCCCATGACCATTAACAAAGGGATTGTGGCGGGTGATATTAAATTGCCCGAAGGCGTAGAACTTAAAACCGATAAAGAAGCCCCGGTGGTACACTTGGCTATTCCGAAAGATGAAGAAACCCCGGCTCCTGCCGCTACGGATGCCGCTGCCCAACCGGAAAGTTCTTCTACCAAAGGTAAGAAAGACGAAGAAGGCAACCTTACCAAAGGTACCGACGCGGCTAAAAAATAACCTATGCAATACCTCCTGGCAGGCCTGGGAAACCCCGGCCCCGAATACGAGCGCACCCGCCACAATGTGGGTTTTAGAGTGGTGGAGACCGCCGGACAAAAATGGGGCGTGCAGTGGCAACCGTGGCAAAAGTTGGGAGTGTATGGCAAAGCAAATGTGGCGGGGCACGACGTATTTTTGTTAAAACCCCACACATATATGAATCTATCGGGTCAGGCCGTCAGCGGCCTGGCCCGGTTTTACAAAATCCCGCCGCAGCGGGTGCTTGTATGTTTTGATGATATATCCCTTCCGGTGGGCAAATTACGTTTGCGCGGCAGCGGTTCAGCCGGCGGCCAAAAAGGGATGAAAAGCATTATTGAGCAGTTGGGTACCGATAAAATTGCCCGCCTGCGCCTGGGTATTGGCCCCAAGCCCGAGAAATTTGATTTGGCTAACTTTGTGCTGGGCAAATTTACCCGCGACGAAGAAACTGTGTTATCCCCTGCCTTGGAGCGTGCGGTCAGTGCGCTGGAATGTTATTTTGAGAACGGCCTAGAAAAGGCCATGACCGGGTTTAATTAACTTTACAAATTACTATAAGATTATCCCTGAACTCGTTTCAGGGTCTTCGACACGTTTTTATTTGCCGCACACTTGCGTCACCCCGCAGATCTGTAATGCGGGGTATAAGTGTGCGCCCGCCCCTATATCCCGCATAGAGACACTGCGGGATGACGAGGGGCAAAAAGAGTGAAATGACGACGAAACAACGGCGTGCGTGGAAGATGCCGAAAACAAGTTCGGCAATAATTCTATTGAAGGAATATCGTATTTGCCGGGCCATGAATGGGTTTAATTAGATTTCTGTAATCGTACTAATCTTTGTTTCACTTGTTTGCATAATCGGTGGAAATTTTCCGGGTCTCCATCCCAACATTCTTTTGTGGCAAGAGCCCTGGTATAGTATTCAACTGCTTTGGCAGGGTCCGGCGGACAGGCAAATCCTATTTCGTACATGAGGCCCAACCAGTAGTAATCTTCCAATTCGGGTTGCTTTTCTCTCCCTTCTTCTACGATTTGAACCAACCGTTGAGCCCCTTCAAAAACTTTGGCGGCTTGCACAGGGGATTTTTTAAAAAATTTCTGGTTTTCTCCTTCCACAAAGGTATTTACAAGTTCGCACAGGGCACTAAAATCATTGTTGTTAAACGCTTGCTCATACAATTCGTCAATTTCGTTTTGTTCGGCCTGCAAAGCATTTTTTGCAGGGCGGCCTGTTGGCGGTTTTTGGAAAGAAAGACCAAACAGAATAATCCATGCGAGAGGTAAAATAAGAAAGCCCCCACCACTACCTGGTCCGCGCCCGCCCCAAGAAAGCATTTCTTTAAAGGTTAAATCTCCGTTCAATAGAAAATATATAATAAACCCAATAAGCACTGTTAAAAACAGCCACAAAACAAAGGAAAACCAAGAACGGATATATAGGCGAAAAATTCTTTCAAAAGAAAATTTAATCAGCCATATAGCCCCTACAACACCTACTAATCCTGCGAATAATGTCCCTATGCCAAAATCGTGAACAACACCTATAATAAGGACCAGAGCGATTGGAAGTGCTAATAAAGCCAAGATGGCAAGTGCAATATACATAATAACATCCGTTTGTTTTTCACTCATATTATTTCCTTTCACGATTGATTGGCACATAGCAAATGTTTCTTTTTCCGCTCATATTTATTATACTATAATTACAATTTTCTCTGTTTTTGGAAGTGTATGCGGAATACACAGGGCTTACAGTAGTAAGTTTCTTAAGGGTCCAGGAACAGTCGTATCAAGTGCAAAATAAACGGACTAATTACCCGGTTATTTTGCACTGAGTGTTTATCACGTGAGTGGTAAGCCACGGCTGTTTGTATTGAAGCACCCTTAAGAATTCAATGTAAATAGCCGTTTTTGCATGCGTTTTCCGTGACAGAAAAAATTGAAAATAAATGTAGGTCAGGCCCTGCCTGACAAATAAAAGGAGAATGCTATGCAAAAAGAAAATAATCAAGTACAAATAAAGGGTCATTCCCAAGGGCCTTTGTTGGAAATCTCCCTCATCCGTTTTCGCAAGAAAACGCTAGAGCGTTTGTTGAATATCGGGAATAAACAGGCGGGAGATCCCCGACAGCAACCTTCGGGAATGAAAATTAAAAAACATGTCATCCTGAACTTGATTCAGGATCTTCAACGCTTGTTGTGTTTGTTGCGTAACAGCATGCGTGGAAGATTCCAAATCAAGTTTGGAATGACTCCCTTATTTAACAAAAGCGGCTTCACGCTTATTGAGTTGTTGGTAGTAGTGCTGATTATCGGTATCTTGGCGGCAGTGGCCCTGCCGCAGTATCAAAAAGCGGTGAAGAAAGCCCGCGGCGTGGAAGTGCTAACGGCGGCTAAAGCATTAAGTAAAGCGGTAGAGGCGTTTTATTTGGAAAATGGACAATATGGGTCCACTTGGGTAGGAACGGAGTGGTTAGAACCTAATAAAGTAAGCATAGAATTGCCTGTGTTAACTCATGCGGCTTACATGTCTTCGATAGAATATGGAGGGATGCGTTCTTTCAGCGGATTTTTTGGAGGGGATCCAACAGGATTGGAAGAACCTTTCGATAAATATATATCAATTTTTATAGATAATGGTCCTTCTTTTACGATTGGGTGGAATCATGGACGCCCTTTGGGAAAAGCTCGTTGCCAAGGAAAAACATGTAGTGATTATTTTAATTGCACAAATGTAGATATTCAAGTGCTCTGCGGAGTGTCTCAACCCACAGGATGCGATATTATTTTTAATTAAAGAAGGAAAAATATCCGCCCCATATTATACGGGGCGGATATTGTATAAGACGGATTTTATTTCGTTTCAAATGCCATGCAACAGTTGCCTAGCATACATTTACTGCAGTTGCACATTTCTTGCGTTACTTTTAAGGTGGCTAGTAATTTGCGCGCAAAATCCGTGAGGGTGGGGTCGCGCGCGCCGAGAACTAGCAAAATATCCCCCGGCTTAGCGGCGGCCGCCATTTGGGCTAAAATGCGCTCGCGGCAGGCCTCATAAGATACGTTTACACACCGTTTTTTAAGCCCGTCATATACGGTTTTGCAGGTGATCCCTTCCGGTATTGTGCCGCCTGGGTAATATACTTCCGTCAGCCACAGGTGGTCCTCCGGCCCGATACTTTTAGCAAAACTGTCCACAAATTCATGCGATAAAAGTTTAATAGACGTAAACGCATGCGGCTGATAGAACGCCAGCACGCGTTTGCCGCGCAAATGCGCCGCGGCAATCGTGGCGGCTAATTTGTGCGGGTTGTGGGCAAAATCGTCCACCACTTCAATTTTGTTGTAACTGCCGATAGAAGCAAAGCGGCGGGCAATCCCGGTAAATTTGCTCAATGCCTGGGCACAGGTTTGCAAATCCACCCCCATGTGAAGTGCGGCGGCTACGGCGGCAGTGGCGTTAGCCACGTTGTGTACACCCGGGATTTGCAAGCGGAAGGATTGTCCATTGATGGTAAAATCCGATCCGAAACCGTCTACCTTCACATCCGTGGGGTGTACGTCCCCCAGGGAAATCCCAAAGGATTTATCCCCGCCCAATGCGCGCAAGTTTTCTTCCTCCGCGTTAATAATGGCGGTTTTGCAGTGGGAAATAAATTCTTTAAAATAACCTTGTAAAATGTTGATTTCTTTGTGGTCTTTTTGCAAGTTAAGGCACAGGCCTAAGTAGGGTTGATATTTGACGATAGAACCGTCGCTTTCGTCGGCTTCAATCACTAAAATATCGCTATTACCTTTATAGACGTTGCCAAACACGCCTTGTTCTTTTTGCAAAGACAAAATGGCGGCCCCGGTAATGACAGAAGGGGACATCCCCGCAAAGGCCAAAATATCATAGACCATAGCAGTAGTAGTGCTTTTGCCGCTGGTGCCGCTAACAGCAATGGTGCGGTGTTGGGCCACGTGCTGGGCTAAGAGTTCACTGCGGTGCATGGTGGGGATGCCCAACTGCCGGGCTTTTACCAGTTCCGGGTTGTCTTCTTCAATGGCGGAAGACAAAATGACCAGTTCGGTTTTTTCATCAATGCCGCTACCGTCTTGCGGGTAGAGTTTAATATTTAATTTTTTTAGATACTCCCACAAGGCCATGTCGGTGTATCCTTTGCTAATCAACCGGTCCGAGCCGGTTACTTCGTCATGCCCCATAGCGTGAAGTTGGGCCAGCGCACTCATTCCTACGCCGCCAATACCAATAAAGTGAATTTTCATTTTTTCTTTTCCTTTAATTTAAAGTTTGCAAAATCTTTCATTGTATAAAAACCGCCCGCACGTTTTACCAACCAATCGGCAATATCCAGTACCGAAGCGGCAAATAAATCCCGGTTGAGGGCTTTGTGCGTTAGTGTAATTTCATCTAGCCCGGTAGAAAAGGTGGCTTGATGCGTGCCTACCGTTTCCCCTATGCGTTCATAGGTTACTTGGCTAACCGGCAAGTCCATTTCTCCGGCTAGCCGCTTGGCTGTGCCGCTAGGGGCATCTATTTTATGTACATGGTGAATTTCATGCAGTGCTTTTTCATACCCCTTATACATCCGGCAGGCCTGTTTGACTAATTCCCCAAAAAAGTACACACTCAAACTTACGTTTGGTGCAAAAAATACCGGGATTTTTTCTTCCGATTGTAAGGTAAACAGAAAAAGTTCCGGCAAGTTGGTAGTTCCGGTAAGAAACGGCTTTTTGTGGTGTTTTGCCAACAAAAACGCTTCTTGCGTACCCTGCGGGGTAGAAAAATCAATCACGATATCAAACGGAGTTTTTATCTCCGCCTGCCCGGCTTCGCGTGTAGCCGCTACTGTAAAACGTTGTTGCGGATCGGCTTGCATCAGGCGCGTAATGGCGCGGCCCATTTTACCGTTTGCACCGTTTAATAATACGCGGATGGGATAAGTTACTTTCATTTAAAAAATTGCTCCAATAATAATTCTACAATTTGCCGCCCATTCATGGCAGCCCCTTTGAGTAAATTATCAAATGTCACAAAATAATGGATGATTTTGGGGTCTTCCACATCTGCGCGCAAGCGGCAAATAAAGGTTTCTTCGTGGCCGCTGGCTTCTTTGGGGGTGATGACCTTCTCGCTGTAAACTAAATTAGCAAAAGCGTTCCATAATTTTTTTACTTGTTCTAGGTCAAAGTTTTCTGTTGCTTTAATCGTTACTCCTAGCGAGTGGGCATTCTCCACCCCTACGCGCACGGTGTGGCAGTATACTTTAAGGTGCGGCCAGTTCATAATTTTGCGTGTTTCGTTAAGGCCTTTTAGTTCTTCGCTTGTGTGCCCATTAGGTTGGATACTGCCAATCAACGGTACACAGTTTTTTTCATATAAACTGCCGGGCGTATGGAAATCATCTAATAATTTTTTCCCGCCGCCGCTAATGGCCTGGTAGGAACAGAAAAACGCTTCCGTAATGTGGTAATAGGGGGCCAAAGGGGCCAAACTCATCACTAGCCCGGTGGTGGTGCAGTTGGGGCTGGCAATCAGTTGGGTGCTACTTGTAATGGTTTGCTGGTTAATTTCCGGGATGACAAGCGGCACGCCGTCTGTCATGCGAAACTCGCTAGACATATCTATTAGAAACCGTACGCGGTTTTTAAGGGCAGGAACCAATTGGGCGCTTACCGGGTTGTCTGTGCAGAGTATAGCAATATCCAACGCCGGGATTTCGTCATTACGCCCGAAAGTTTTTAGTTCAAACGGTTGTTTGATTTTTTGCAGTTGGGCAAGCACGTTTTGGCCTACCCGGCCGTTAATTCCAATAATACCTACTGTAGTCATACTAAATTAAAAATTCCTTATTTGTTTGTAATAAAATGGTATCAATTTTTGTTTTGTTTTCCGCAGAAATTTCCCCTAGCGGCGCGCGCACCGTTTGCGTGCCGAATCCCACCTTATACAGCATGTATTTAATGCAGGTGGGGTTGGTTTCGTAGTAGCACGCCTTAATAAGCGGATAAATTTGCGTGAATAATTCAAACGATTGTTTGATTTTTCCTTCTTGCCAGGCATTGTAAATTTTTACAAATGCCGGGGCACATACACTGGCGGCGGCACTGATGATACCAGCCGCATGTAAAGATAAAAACGGTAAAAATAAATCATCATTTCCGCACAAATACCGCAAGCGGGCGAAATAATGGGTGGCGGTATCCGTGACGTGCGCCATGTCATAATCGGACTCTTTTACCCCAATAATTTGCGGTACTTCCTTCACTAATTTTTCTAACACAGCGGGGGAGAGTTTTTGCCCGGTGCGGCCCGGAATATGATAGAGAACTAGCGGTATGCCTACTTCGGCCGCCGCTTTAAAATGGGCCACCATGCCAGACGGATTGGGTTTGTTGTAATAAGGGGTGACCACTAGCGCGGCATCGGGTTGATAGGCCGCCGCCAGTTTTACATTTTCCGCCGTGGAAACGGTGTTATTTGTGCCTGCGCCGATAATCAGTTGCCGTCCGCATTTTTTAATTTCCGGCACACAAATGTCTAAAATTTGTTTTTTTTCGTCAGGGGTTAAAGTGGGGGTTTCTGCGGTGGTCCCCAGTAATACAATACCATGTACGCCGGCCGTTAGTTGGGCGCGCAACAATTTTTTTAGATTTTCTATATCTAGCGTTCCATCCGTTAAAAACGGAGTAGGCAGAGCAGTAAAAACGCCTGTTAGCATATAAAACCTCCCAGGGGTGTACTGTTCATATTTTACAATTTAATTAGTATAATAAAGTAACTTATTTTACTAAGGAAGGAATATGTCAGAATCAGTTACTTCGCAAGATGCAAATAATCAAACAGAAAATCTGTCCATGATAACTACCGGTTTTCCCACCCCTTCAACCCATACTGCTTTGGAACAAAAACCGCAGGATGGCCCCCAAAAAGAAGGTGCTACCCATTCACGCACAACTGTGCCTCCCACGCCAAATTCTCAACCTCCGGCAGGGAGCCGTTTTGGGGCCGGGTTATTGCTTTTCTTGTTTGCTCTCTCTTCGCTGTGCGGAATTTATGTAACGCTAAAACCGCAGGGAACGTGTGAAAATTCGCCAAAAGCAGGTATGGGGCTGATGTCTTCCCTACCGTTAAAAGAGGGAACCCCAAGCGTGGCCTGGATTAAAGTGCGCGGGGTAATTGCTACAGATAATTCTTCTTCGCCCTTCTCCCGTCCGCAAGGGGCCGGGGCGATTGCTAAAAAAATCCGTGAGGCCGGCGAGAATAAAGACGTCAAAGCCCTTGTATTGGATATTAATTCCCCCGGTGGAACCGTAGCCGCGGTACAGAATATTTACAGTGAAATTCAACGCGCCAAAAAGAACGGCAAAAAAGTGGTGGCGTTATTTCGCGATGTAGCGGCCAGCGGTGGTTTTTATATTGCTATGGCGGCAGATAAAATTGTGGCAGAACCGGGCACGATTACCGGGTCTGTCGGGGTGATTATGCAAACCAGTAACGTAGAGGGACTTTTTGAAAAAATCGGTGTAAAAATGGTGCCGATTACGTCGGGCAAATACAAAGATATGGGGTCTGCCTACCGCCCTATGACAGATGCCGAAAAGGCCCTTTTGCAAGATATGGTCAATGATACCTATACCCAATTTTTTGCTGCAGTAAAAGCCGGCCGCCCCGAAGTAAAAGAAAGCGATTTGTTGGAATATACCGATGGGCGCGTTTTTACCGGGCAGCGTGCCTATAATTTGGGATTTATTGACCAGTTAGGCGGTGAAGAAGAGGCCTTGCAACTGGCCGGGGAATTAGCCGGTATTAAAGACCCTAAAATTATGGCTTCACCGTCGGATAATTTGCGTGATTTTATTTTCTCGTTTGGCACGTCTATGGAAAATAAATCCCTTGCCAAACAGTTAGAGGCCTTTTCCACGCCCCGGGTTTCTTATTTGTGGATGAATTAGTATGAGTTTACTAAAGACCTATTTTCAATACATGCAGGACCCTGTCGCCGGGATGCAACAACTGATGTCCCGCCGTTCGTTTCGTCAAGCGTGTGCAGGGTATTTGGTAGCCACGCTAGGGTGGGTGTTATTTTTTAACATTGGGGACGGATTAAGTATTCTAGCCCTGCTAACCAAATTAGTGATTGTGTTTGTGGCAGAGTTAACAGCCGGCTATTTTATTGCGGCGTTGTGCGGATTATTTTTGGATTTAATCCGCGTGAAAGTTTCTTCTGCCCAACTGTTTGTGATGATTGGCTCCGCCGGGTTTATTAAATCCTTGCTGATTGCGTTTGCGCTTATTTCGGCCGCCGTGCCAAACTGGCATTTGGGGTTGTTGGCTCCGTTTGCACTACTGGGCGTATTTGTGTTGCAACTTGTGTACTTGGTACGTGGTTTGCAACGCACGTGGAGGGTGGACCCCCTAGAGGCCTTGGGAGGGTGGTTGTTTGGGTTAGTGCCGGTATGTGTGCTATTTGCCTTGGTGGGCATTTTTTGCATTTGGTTTATTGTATTACTGGTGTAAAAACGGTCTAGGGGTGTTTTTATTGCATCTAAAGAACTGTTTTTGCTATAATATAAAAAATAAGTAATTGTGTTGGTGCGGTGGCCAAGTGGTAAGGCGAGAGTCTGCAAAACTCTTATTCGTGGGTTCGATTCCCACCCGCACCTTATTTTTTCAAAATAGAAACCGCCTAAAAGCGGTTTTTGTTTTGGAAAAATGGGCGAGGAGCAACACCAACTGCTTGGTGTTGCGTCGGGAATCGAAAGGCGCAGACATATCCGAGTTTGAGCGCGAGCGAAAGGCGAGGATGGCGAGCCCGGCCTGCAGGAGAAAGCCCGCAAAGCATTGCGGGCGTATCAATTAGTTGCCGAAGGCCCGGTTAATCCCGCTAGGGATTTAACCGTCAGTAAAATGACCGGAAGGCGATTTCCACCCGCACCTATCTTTCTGCCTAAAAATCCTTATTTTGTTGCTGCATTTTCTTAACAATCATCATCATCTTTTTGTTATAATGTAATTACAATTTTATCTGTTTTTGGACCGTATGCAGAATACGGGAACTTCGCAAGAAGTGTCAGAGAAGCCAAAGATAGCCGTTCCAGGCACAAAATAAACGGACTAATTACCCGGTTATTTTGTGCCGAATGTGTACTGTTTTGGACGGTAAACTACGGTTATTATATCCGGTTTCTTCTCTGACACCTGTTATAGTAACCGTTTTTGCATGCATTTTCAAAGGCAGAGGAATTGAAAATTAAAACATACGGAGAAAATGTATGAAAACACCAAATTCCCGGCGGGAAAATACGCAAGAAGGAAGAGTCACTAAAAATAAAGTCATCCTGAATTTAATTCAGGATCTTCAATGCTTGCCGTTGTCGTTGCCATTAATAAACAACCTGCGTGGAAGATCCCATATCAAGTATGGGATGACCCCCTTATTTGATAACAACGGTTGCGTGGAAGATGCACAGCAACAATCCCTCAGCATACGCCTATTTAATGAGAAATACAAGGAGAACACTTCTATACCCCCCCTCACCTGGGCTACGACCCTCCTCTCCCCCACTGGAGAGGAACCCTTCCCCATGAGGGGGAAGGTGGCTGAAGGCCGGATGAGGGGGATTCGCTCCGTCCTTCCACAGTCAGGTTCGCACCCGACCTATAAAGGGTACTCCGCCCGCTCTTATAGGTTGGGCGTTAGCCCAACAGGAGTAGCAAGTAAGAATGAAAACGTACAGCGCAATGCTAGGAAATTGTCGGGTTCGCACCCGACCTATAAAGGGGACTCCGCCCGCGCTGTCACCCCGCAGGGTCGGTATGCGGGGTATAGCGGGCGTATAGGATTTACCCTGATTGAACTGTTAGTAGTGGTGCTAATTATCGGCATCCTCGCCGCCGTGGCTGTGCCGCAATACCAAAAAGCAGTTAAAAAGGCGCAAGGAAGGGAAGTGCTTGTTGCCATTGATGCCTTGGACAAAGCAGTAGCGGACTATTATTTGGAACATGGTTCTTATACGCAGGCATCTACGCAGGCATTTGCAGAAAAATTATCCTTTGAAATTCCAGAATTACATTTTTTTCAATATGCCAATCCTGGCGGAAGAAGGGGACATACTTTTCAAATCGGAAGCGGCACTGACGATTTTCTGATAATTGAAATGATACCTGATACAGAACCTGGAGTTCAATTTTTTGGTACCTGGAAAAAGGGATTACTCAGAGAAAAAACATGTAAACCTTTGGACAAGTGCAAAGCATGGGTAAATTGCACGGAACTGCAAGTGGGGACCGATACGGTTTGTTCTTTTGAAAATTAGGCCTTGACAAATTTACATATTCCCTTATACTAGCAGTAAGGGAGTGCCACACAGACCCGTTTTTGGGGAACGTCTCTTGTAGGGACATCGGCCTCCCTCTTTATTTTGAAATCCTGCGTTATGGGCGCGGGATTTTTTTGTTGCACACCCATTGTTTATTTGTTATAATAAAATTATAAATGACCCCTGCGGGGGTCGTTTTTATCGGGTCCGGCCCGAAAAAATATTGAAGGCAACACCCGTTTTTGATATAATATTTAGGAAGTTTCTTGCGGGCGTGGTTCAATGGTAGAACACTAGCCTTCCAAGCTTGTGACGAGGGTTCGATTCCCTTCGCCCGCTTGAAAATTTAAGATGCTGGGGTAGCTCAGTAGGTAGAGCATTTCCATGGTAAGGAAAAGGTCGTGGGTTCGATTCCCACTCCCAGCTTAAAATTTGAAGTACGCAGTAAAAGTTGTAGTGCTGGGGTAGCTCAGTAGGTAGAGCATCTCCATGGTAAGGAGAAGGTCGTGGGTTCGATTCCCACTCCCAGCTTTTTAAATTAAATAAAGTTAAAACAGGAGAACTGAACAAATGGCGAAAGAGAAATTTTCCCGCAGCAAACCGCACGTGAACGTCGGTACCATTGGTCACGTAGACCACGGTAAGACCACGCTCACCACCGCTATTACCAAAGTATTAGCCAAAGAAGGTAAAGCCAAAGCGATGGCTTATACCGATATTGCCAAAGGCGGCGTAGTACGTGATGCTTCCAAAATCGTAACGGTAGCCGTATCTCACGTAGAATACGAAACTGACAAACGCCACTATGCGCACATTGACTGCCCCGGCCACGCTGACTACATTAAAAACATGATCACCGGTGCCGCGCAGATGGACGGTGCTATCTTGGTAGTATCCGCCGAAGACGGTCCGATGCCGCAAACCCGCGAACACGTACTTTTGGCCAAACAGGTAAACGTACCGAAACTCGTAGTATTTTTAAACAAAGCCGATTTAGTTGACGACAAAGACATGTTAGACCTCGTGGAAGAAGACGTCCGCGAATTATTAGGTAAATATGACTTTGACCGCGACAACACCCCGATCATCCGCGGTTCCGCTTTGAAAGCCATTGAAGGCGACCAAGGCGAACTGGGCGAACCCAGCATTCACCGCTTGATGGATGCGTTGGATTCTTGGATTCCTGAACCCAAACGCGAAACCGATAAACCGTTCCTCATGGCCGTAGAAGACGTATTCTCCATTACGGGCCGCGGTACGGTAGCCACCGGCCGTATTGAACGCGGTAAGGTGCACGTGGGTGATCCGTTGGAAATCATTGGTTTCCGCGACACTTTGAACACCGTAGCCACCGGTATTGAAATGTTCCGCAAACTCTTAGACGAAGGTATCGCTGGCGATAACGTGGGTATTTTGTTGCGCGGTATTGACAAGAACCAAGTGGAACGCGGTCAAGTATTAGCCGCTCCCAAAACGGTAACTCCGCACAAACACTTCAAAGGCCAAGTTTACATCTTGAAGAAAGAAGAAGGCGGCCGCCATACGCCGTTAGCCAAAGGGTATAAACCGCAGTTTTACCTGCGCACCACGGACGTAACCGGTGAATTGTCTTTTGAACAAGACATGATTATGCCCGGTGATAACGCCGAAATTGAAGTAAAACTCATTACCCCGGTAGCCATGGAAGAAGGGTTGCGCTTCGCCATCCGCGAAGGCGGCCACACCGTTGGTGCTGGTGTAGTAACCAAAATTATTGAGTAAGTAGTAAATTAGTTTAGTTCTCTACCCGCGGGGCGGGTTCATAACCCGCCCCTGCGGATGTGAACAAACGCGTCTAAAAGACGTAGTCCATTATTTAAGGAAAGCGAAGATGGCAACTGAAAGAATGACAATCGCGCTGATTTGCACCGAATGCAAAAACAAAAATTATTACAAAGTGCGCGGTAAAAAGAAAGAATACAAATTAGAACTTAACAAATTCTGCAAGGCCTGCGGAAAACAAACCATCCATAAAGAAGGCAAGGCCTCTTAGTTTTTTGGGGGAGCGTCGGTTAACTGGTAAACCACCGGTCTCCAAAACCGGGACTGAAGGTTCGAGTCCTTCCGCTCCTGCCAGTTTTAATACCAAGGAAACCCATTTTATGAATAAGTTAATCCAATTTGTAAAGGATTCGGTGGCGGAACTAAAGAAATCCACCTGGTTATCCCGCACGGAAGTGATCCAATCCACTATTTTAGTAGGTATTGTGGTAGCATTAGTGTCGGTATATGTAGGGGTGATTGACTTCGGGCTGACCCGCGTCCTGGGTGCCATTGTAGGAGGCCGCTAATGGCTGAAGAAAATAACCAACAACAAACTGCGGCGCAAGGACCGCAAACTGAACAACTTCCGATGGCCTGGTATGTCATTCATACCCAAACCGGTTATGAAAACAAAGTAAGTGAACAAATCAACCGGGACATTAGCACAGAAAATTCTCCCGTTAAGGGACTGGTCTTGCGTGCATTGGTACATACCCAACGCGTGAAAGACAGTTCCCAGAAAAAAGAACATAAAGTAAAATGTTTCCCGGGGTATGTTTTGGTAGAAATGACCATGGATCCGCGGGCTTATTGGTTCATTCGCAATGTAACAGGTGTCAGCGGGTTTTTAGGGGATCCCACCCCGGTGCCTCTTCCGGCAGAAGAAATTAACCAAATTTTAGAGGCCGAAAACGACCCGGACCGCCAACCCATTTATTTAAAGAACTTCAAACGCGGGGAAAGCGTACTTATTACGGAAGGGCCGTTTAAACACTTTGTGGGTACTGTAGAAGAAGTGCATGAGCAAAAACACAAACTTACCGTGATGGTAACTGTGTTTGACCGTGCCACCCCGGTGGAAGTGGACTTCTTACAAGTAGAAAGAAACTGATTTTACCGCAGTATGCAGTAAAAATTATGGAGTAACAAATGGCAAAAGAGAAAAAAATTAAAGGATACATCAAATTGCAAATTCCTGCCGGTGCCGCCAACCCGGCCCCGCCTGTGGGCCCGGCCTTAGGTCAGCACGGTGTAAACATCATGGAATTCTGCAAACAATTCAACGCCAAGACCGCTAAAATGGAAAAAGGGATTAAGATCCCGGTCATCATTACTGTATTTGAAGACCGCTCTTTCACCTTTATTACCAAGATGCCGCCTATGGCCACGCTGATTATCAAAGAGCTCAAACTCGCCAAAGGGTCTGGTGCTCCGCACAAAGATAAAGTCGGCAAGATTACGCAAGCCCAATGTGAAAAAATCGCGGCCGCCAAACTGCCCGATTTAAACACCAAAGACATTAAGCAAGCCGCGGAAATGGTGAAAGGTACCTGCCGCAGCATGGGCGTAGACGTAGTTAAATAATTTAACCACGAGGGAGGGCGCAAGCCCGCTTGAACCTAAGGAGTATTTAGATGGGAAAAAGATTAGAAGCAGCAGCCAAAGCGTACGATAAACGCAAAGTATACACCGTGGAAGAAGGCGTTAAAATCGTAAAAGATAACGCCAAAGCCAAGTTTGACGAAACGGTGGAACTGCACGTGAAATTAGGCATTGATACCAAAAAGGCCGACCAATTGGTTCGCGGTACGGTAGAATTGCCGCACGGTACAGGTAAAACCAAACGGATTGCCGTGATTGCCAAAGGCGAACACGCCCAGGAAGCACAAAAAGCCGGGGCCGATAAAGTAGGTTGTGAAGACATTATAGACGAAGTCATCAAAGGGAAAATTGACTTTGACGTACTCGTTGCCACGCCGGATACGATGAAAGAATTAGCCAAAGCCGCTAAAATCTTGGGTCCGCGTAGTTTAATGCCTACTCCGAAAACCGGTACCGTTACATTCGACGTGGCCAATACGATTAAATCCTTAAAGGCGGGTCGTATTGCTTTCAAAGCCGATGCGTACGGTATCGTACACGCCATTATTGGTAAAGCATCTTTTGATGCTACCAAATTGGCAGAAAACGCAAAAGCTGTGTTAGAAACCATTCTCCGCGTAAAACCCAGCACCTCTAAAGGGGTGTATGTACAGAGCATTTCTGTCAGTTCTACGATGGGGCCTGGTGTGTTTGTAACCAACAAATAAACCTCTCTTTTGCACGAAAAAGCATACTCGGAAGGGTATGCTTTTTCTTTAAATATAGGTTTGATGATCCTTTAGGGCTTCGTCATGGATCTTTTTGATTAAATTTAAAAATCCACGAGCCACGCTTGCGTTTCGTAGTTGGCTACCTTGTTCTCATCTAGTACCCGGAATATCTTTTTACAATAATCACCATTTTCCCGTTGCGGTTTTCCTTGTTTAAATGTTTGCTTTTGTTCTACACAAAGAAGATCTCCTGTCTTGGCTTTTGCGGCAAACGGATTGGGGTCAGTCATTTTGAATTTGCAAAATCCGGCCCCTCGGTATGTGCCTGAATTATGTATGATACAAACTCCTCTAGAAAATCCCCATACCCAGTATAAATACAATGACCAATCTTCATTTGAAATAGCACTCGGCTTAGAAGAGGTATCCGCTGGGTTGTAGTGGCCTGTCCAAGGTAGTTGCAGTGTTAATTGATCTATGGTTTCCGGGAAGGAACTATTGGTTAAATAATATTCTTGATAGGATGTCCAAGCCGTATTTAGTAATGGTAAGACAGATCCTATTTGGGATTTTATAACGGCTTTTTGGTATTGGGGCAAGGCCACAGCGGCTAAAATGCCGATAATGAGTACGACGACCAATAGTTCAATGAGCGAAAATGCTTTTTTGTTACATAAACGTATGCTGAGAGGTCTTTGCTCAGCATCTTCCACGCACTTGCCGTTATCAAACAAAGGGGTCATCCCATACTTGATATGGGATCTTCCACGCAGGTTGTTTATCAGTGGCACCACCAACCGCAACAACAAGCGTTGAAGATCCTCAATCACGTTCAGGATGACTTTATTTT
>JAZNXF010000052.1:0-91564 GCA_045593745.1 Elusimicrobiaceae bacterium
TAACATAACAGGGCATGTGTTTTTATGTTTTTTAAGCGTATCTAGCAGGGTAGAGGCAAAACCGAAATTCCCTTGCATAAATTCCTTCGGATCTTGCGGACGGTTCACCCCGGCCAGGTTAAATACAAAATCGGCTTGGGCACAAAATTGGTCCAACTCTTGGGGAGTGGTATCTACATCACATTCCAAAATACGCTCAATATGCAAATTCGGGCGCGTACGGTTTTTGCCGTCTTTAATGGCTTGCAGGTTGGCTACTAAATTGCGCCCTACAAATCCTTTGGCTCCGGTAATTAGTATCTTCATTTGTTTACCTGTTTAAGTTCGTTTTGCACATAATCTGTGGTTAAAATCTTTTTGACCGTTCCCTCTACGTCTAAACGGTTCGTGTTGTGGCTGGTATAGGCCTCGTCTGCCATGGTTTTTACTTGGCCTTTGACTACAAATTTGTCGTAATTTAAGTCCCGGCTGTCTGTTGCCACACGGAAATATTTCCCCATATCTTCTGCGCGTAAGCGTTCCTCGCGTGTCATGAGGGTTTCAAAGAGTTTTTCTCCATGGCGCGTACCGATAATTTGCGTGCCCGTATCCCCAAACAGTTTTTGCACCGCTTTGGCTAAATCTCCAATCGTAGAGGCATCTGCCTTTTGGATAAACAAATCCCCCGGGTTGGCGTGTTCAAACGCAAATTGCACCAAAGAGACGGCTTCATCTAAATTCATTAAGAATCGGGTCATTTCCGGGTTGGTAATGGTGATAGGTTGCCCCTTTTTAATTTGATCAATAAACAAGGGAATAACCGAACCGCGTGAACACATCACATTTCCATAGCGTGTGCAACAGATAACCGTGTTTCCGCGGTCCGCGGCTACGCGGGCATTGGCGTAAATGACGTGCTCCATCATGGCTTTGGAAATACCCATCGCGTTAATGGGATACGCCGCTTTATCGGTAGATAAACATACCACACGTTTTACCCCGCACTCCATGGCCGCATGGAGCATATTGTCCGTGCCCATTACATTGGTGCGCACCGCTTCCATGGGGAAAAATTCGCAAGAAGGGACCTGTTTTAAGGCCGCCGCGTGGAATACAAAGTCCACCCCATGCATCGCATCTTTAATGGCCTGCGCATTACGTACGTCCCCAATGTAAAATTTTACTTTGCGCGCATGTTCCGGGTGTTTGGCCTGCAGTTCGTGGCGCATATCATCTTGCTTTTTTTCATCACGCGAGAATATGCGGATTTGCCCAATATCACTTGTTAAAAAGTGCTTGAGGACGGTATTGCCAAAACTGCCCGTACCGCCGGTAATCATAAGTGTTGCTCCGTTAAATGCTGTCATTTTTTGCTCCTTATTTTCCTATAATTAATTGCGATAAATACTTATTTTTACTTAAAATCTGTTGCATACCTAAACATATCCCCACAATAACAAGCGTTTCTGCCATATTGAGTAGTAAATTGGGAGATAAACTCTTGGTAATTTGCGGCAAAAGATACACAAATTGGTAGGTTGATAAAATATAAATTGCCAACGAATTTTTTCCACAAAAAGAGAGAAATATAGTAAGTGAGTGAGTGAACGCCGTCCCTTTTTGAATAAATTTTGTAAAACCTAAACAAATATAGCTAACTGATATTGTTCCTAATACAGCAGAAATATACCTAAATAGATCCATCAAAATTTGATCATAAAAATTAGGAAATTGAGTAAAAACCACACTAAATCCTGAAGTATAAATATACGCTTCTTTATGAAAAAGCACGATAGATATTACCCATAAAACAGAAGCCATCCCTGCTTTTATCCAGGTTATGTGTAAAGCAAATTGGTATTTGGCTACGTAAAATCCGCTTAAAAAACAAACAAACATAAATTTATGCGCATTCCACCATAATATATCGGGTGTACACGCAAAAATAATAAGTAACCCAACATATACAGCAAGTTTTATTTTGCTATTTTTTATCTGCTCACAAAGACAAACCAATGAACTACAAATAAGAATCGCCCACAAAAACCAAAACGTAGTTAAAATACTTGTAAGGATTTGTAATACGTGGGGAATGTGTCCAGTTAGGATAATCTTCATACATAATAAAGACGTAGCCCATAGCAAAATGGGCGGAAACAATTGCCTCCACCGGCGAGTTATATAACTCAAAACGCTGTACTTTTGTAAACTAAAATAACTTAGGTATCCTGCAATTCCCATAAACAGAGGCATATGTACACTGTAAATTATCCGCATAAGCGGATGTTCCCAATACATCCCGGTTGATAGCAACAGAGAACCACTTCCGTATTGTAACGCGTGCCCGAATACAACGCTAATAATAAGGATACCCTTTAAAATATCTAAAAATTGATTTCTATTATCTGTCATGTTTTTTTCTAAAGATTTGTTGGAAATGGCTGTTGCGGCACTGTGCCGATTGTTTTTTCCTTTTTACTATCAATAGCACTAAAAATTTCATAGGGTGTAAAAATAGCCGCGGGTAGAACGGCAATACTGGTGGACAAAATTACCATAATCCAGGAATGTTTGAGTTGACAAAACCAATGTGCCAAAAACAGATTTAGTAATAACCCTAAGGAAAAATAGAGCAACATTCTTTTTATTTTTCCCATTCCACATGAGAAATTATATGTCATCATAATCCACATATATATTGCATTGTAGAAACAAAAAACAATGCCGTAACGCCTTGAAATAGGTATCTTATTGACCCCCAGCCAAATATCGGCCAGCCATGGCATAACAGCTACAATGAAAAACTGCAAGATTCCTAAAATCCCTATAATTACGGTGCCGAAAGTATATAGTTTTTTTATTCTGTGATAATTGCCCGATACATAATCCTTTGTGACGGCTGACCATATAGGAGTGAGTGCCAGAGAAAATAAAACGCCTACTATCCCGATAAGTTTGAAATATATATTGTAATAGACCACTTGTTTGGGATCAACAAACAAAGAGATCAATAATTCTTTTGCTCCGAAAACAAGAGTGATCAGTATTTGGACAATAAATAATCCTGTTCCTATACTTAATACCCCTTTTACACGATTCCATTTTAATGCTTTAAAACTGGGAAAAACCCCTTTTAATTTTCCTAAAAACAGCCAAATAGTGGCCCCTATTGTGGGTATATTTGTTGCGCAGGCATATACAACGGCCAACCGAGTTAAGTCCTTTTCAGTGTGGGTGGGAACGGCAAATTTAACATATAATAAAATAAGTATATTAACCAGTAATATTAAGAAACTCGGCATAGTAGCTTTTTGCATAGCATAAAAAATATGGGATATTAACACAGTAAAAAAACGGATAATAATACCAATTACTAATATATGAATGACTAAATATAAAGTATGGGGAGATATGTTGTCGTGTTGAATGCCAAACAACGCATATAGATTAACGGAATTAATGATAAAGTGTTGCATGATCAAAAGGATTAGAACAATACATCCTAATGCTATATAGCCCGCCGATAAGATTTCCTTCATAATCTGTTTGTTATTGGTTTGAAAAGGCTGTACGAATTGGTTTCTGACCCCGGCTCCTATTCCAAAATCAAACAGCATAATCCAGTCTAATGTAATCGTAACCGTAAACCACATACCCAATAAAGTGTGTGAATAGAAGAAAGACATGTAGGCCGGTACCAAAAGTAATGATACTACCATGGCCCCTGCCTTTACTAAATAATTTCCTAGAATGTTTTTGAAAAGAATACGATTATCATAATTAGATAGCAGTTGTCCCCGAAATATTTTGATAATTTCGTGAAACTTAATTTTATCTATTATCTTTTTGTATATAATTACTAAATTCATACTAATTTGTATCTTTATTAAATAGTTTTCGTTTAATATATACTGCTGTGGCTTGTGGAGTGTTGAGATAATAAAGTTGTTTAATTTGTTCCTTATCAACAGTTGATTTTTGGCGTAAAAAATCATTTATTTGTGTAATTTGTTTATCCAATGAATCGCTAAAACACACAATCAATCCGCTTGTATATTCATTTACATAAGGCGTATTTACATCTCGTTTCTCGGTAGTAAAATAAATCACCGGTTTTGCGTAAGATAAATAATAAAAAAACTTTCCGGTTACAGAACTCATTGGTTTAGAACGCCAATAAATTAAAACATCAGCTTTTTTTAAATAGAAAGAAAGTTGGTCGTGCGGTAAGAAACCCCAAAATTTAATTTTAGTAGGGTATTTTTCTTGCATTTTTATAATATAGTCGGTGGCATCCCCTCGGCCAAAAAAATGCAACATAGCATTTTTATTCTCACTATATTTCAAGAAAATATTGCATATCGGTTCTGGGTTATAATAAATTGAGTTTAAATTTCCGGTATAAATCCAATTTTCCATATTTGGGTTAAAATTGTCTTCTATATTTGTTGTTGTGGTGGTGCCAGATATGTCAGTTTGTAATAAGGGTACATCCAATACCATTATTTTATCTTGTACTTCCTTAAAAAACGGTAAACGGTAATGGCTTTCATGGCATTTCATAATAATTATACCGTCAGATGCTTTAATAAAATTACGCCACTGTCGCATGCTTTTATTAACTAACATTTTTTTTACGTAATAAAAATTGCCACTAAATTGCATATGTGAACCTTCATCAATTAAATAAATGAGCCACTGAATATGCGGATATTTTTTCTTGAGTAAATATCCCGTATACATAGATTCTTCCGGTGCACAAACAGAGATAATGGAATCAACATGTTGTCGTTTCAGTAATGTTTCAATATGTTTAGCCCATTTGATACTAAACTTTTTGCATGTGATAGGATAAGCGAATATATTAATGATACGGTTCAATTTTGATAAGAATCTAGCCGCTATTTTCAATCGCTTGGAATGTAAGGGATTGGTTTTAGCAACCGCATCACTTAAATAATACAGCTGCCGGGCATATGTGGGAGTAATTCTATGAAAATCTAAATTTTTATACTTTTCCGGTAACCCTGTTACAGGCCCTTCAAACGCACTAACGGATACTTGTATATCTTGCGGCAAACAGTCCAGTACATTTTTTACACACGTTACATTGGCACTGGCTGGTTCCCATGTATCAGTTAAGATAAGTATTTTTTGGGTCATAGATGGCTGTATTCCTTATTATTTACCAAGATTTTCTTCCTAAATCAGTAATGGGATGGGCTGGAACTCCAGCTACGGAAATATTCGCTTTACTTATATCCTTAGTAACCACTGCATTGGCCCCCACTACCACATCATCTGCAACGCTCACCCCGCCGATTACCACGGCCCCCATACATAAAACGACTCCCTTTCCCAATTTGGGGGCTTGGTTGGTAAATCCTTTGGCCACAGCTCCGCAAAAAGGATATAAGTATACATAGGGGCCTATCTCACAATTGGGGTTGATAAAAACAGGAGCCAAATGGGCGATCCATAATCCTTTTTCGCATGTATTTAATGGAATATATAATCCATATTTAGCTTGTAGCCGCCGCAGGCGTATCTTGTAAAATAAACTTCTAATCAAATGCTTTGTATTTGTATGATATTCCGCCATGCGTAACAAATAAGCATGTTTACGCAAAATATCTTGCGGAGTTAAACAAATAAAATCCCGCACCCAACGAAACGGCACTTGATAAAGGGCCCTTTCAATTTTAAGTGCTTCGCTGAGTTGTTGTTTGGTAGTAATTCTTTTGCTTACAGGCAACATGTAGTGCTCCCTCTATTTTGTGAATTTTGTGGCACATTACCAATTGCAAGACATAAAAACAACAAGGCAAACGGCCCTAAAACGATTTCAGTTCCTATATTTAAAACAATGAATAAAAATAGGATCTTTCTCTGGAGAAAATCCCCCTTGATATAAATGCGAAATAATATACCCATAATAATTAGAAGACCTATCAATCCCAAATTCAAATAAGCGCGTGCGAAACCAGGCAGATAATTTTCTAAGTTGGATAATCCCTGTCCGAATAAAACACCTGAAACGCTATCGCTTGCCGCAAGCATTTCTTTTATGGCATAAAAACGCGTGGAAGAGGAAAAATCCCCGAAACGGTTTTCACCAAAAGTTCTCTCTAAAAAATAATTCCATATCCCGGAAAAATAAACTAATAAAGCAGCCAGCACGCTTCCTATAGTTGATACAATAAATCCAATAGAAAACTGTTTAATAGATATGGGAGGATGTTTAATAAAAAATAGCCCCCATATTAAAATGGTTATCATAATGCCTGTTGAGGAGCGGCTTAACATACAAACAGCAGAAAATAAACAAGCATTCACATATTGGTATTTATGACTGGAAGAAAATAATTCCAATGTTAAGGCACATAACAGATAAATACACAAGGCCGCTGGTTCCGTCAATAAAGAACAAGGACGAAACACCAAACCATACCCCGCTTTTGTTAATATTTCCTCATCTATACTATAACTACTCATGATAGGCAAGAACGGAATATAAGTGGTTAAATAAACTCCAAAACGAGCCGCTATTATTTGCAAACAAGCATACCCAGCCAAGACAATTGCAATCCAACGAATATATTGGATGCCTTTTTCAATATCAAATAAATTTTTCCCTAATACGGCGATGGAAAAATAAAGAAACAGCAGCCTTGCAGGCGTACCCACTGCATCCACCATATCCAGGGGAGTAGTTATCAGGCCCGTAAAAGGCATAATAATATAGCCCAACAAATACACACAAAAGGAAAGCAAGCTCATTTCAATTTTTATTCTTTTTGGACGAAATATGAAAAACAACCCCCAAAACAAACATAAAAAAGTTTCAGATAATGTAACCTTCGGGATAGGAGAAGCGTATCTATCTAAAATTACATATATAGCCACAAAAAAAGTAAAATAAGTCGATAATTTTTTCATCATTTTTTAAATGCTTTAAGAAACAATTCAAAATACCGCACCAACGTGGGTTTTAAATCTTTATCGTACCACAAAGCAAAACTGTGCGTATTTTCCCAGTTATTAATCCAAGTTTTTAATGGCAATTTTCTAAATATAACATGTCGCAAATCTGTTGCCTCATTCATAGAAAACCCTTCTTGATTATTTATCAATGATTCTCCGATTGGTAACGGGGTATGAGTACATGCGCAATAATAAAAATATGCTGAATGTACGCCATTGTATAGACTGACAAAATTCCGACCACTACTGCGCCAATTAATTTCGTTTAAATAAAATTGCCCGGTATCATCTTGAAAAAATTCAATATCTATAGGGCCTCGATATCCTAGTTCTAACAGTTTCTGCATAATCATCCTAGCGTAGCGCAATACATCTTCTTTTAGGCAAAACTTCGAAAAACAACCCGTTCCTCTTTCAATGGGCCAAACTCTGATATTGGATAATAGTGTAAACGAAAATTTTTCATTCAATATACTACCAGCAAGCACATATTCCGTTCGTTGGGATAAATAAGTCTGCACCAAGGCATTTTTGTAATCTTTATGTCGGTATTCTTCAATAACATCTAGCATTTCTTGTTGTGTATAACAAATGCGAATATCTTGTTTGTTCCCTTCCGCACTGACGAGGGGTTTAATAATAATCGGAAGAGAGAGTGAAACTACTGGATGGGCTATTTCTAGTGTTTGAGAAGAAATTGTTTGTAAATTTAATTGTTTAGCCAATTTGGTTTGTTCTAATTTATTCATCAGGTGAGCTATTTCGCCTTGTTTTTTATTAATGGAGGGACATAGATAATACTTACTTAATTTATTTAAGTTTAGATCTATGAATCGAGCCGCGCCGTCTGAATAGGGGATTAAAACTGTCTTGTCTGAAAAATGTTGGCTTAATAATACATCGAGCAAGTATTCTTCATGCTTAATGAACCATAATTTATGCCAGTATTTGGAATAACGTAAAAAACCTTTCCTAGAATTTTCTCCGATAATAATTCCATATGGTTTAATTCCATGCAATCCAAAACTGCGCACCAAACCCAGGCCGTTATGGTCATCGTTTCCAATTAAAATTACATCAGCCATGATGTCTCCAATAATACAGTTTCATGAGCAACTTGTCGTACAGTGACAACTGCCTGTTTGTTGTATATAACAAAAAATCAGAAATCGTATGTGTTTTAATAAAATTTTCCAATTTATCAAAATCCGCCGATTGCATAGTATTAGGATGATAACAAAACGTAACTACTTTGAAAGGTAGAGAGCGTACGGCCCCGGCTTGTTGTGGGATGAACGTAAAACCGTTTCGTACATATACGTCATTGGTGGGCGTATCGGATATAAACCGTATATCTGTTTCGGACTGAAGTGCCCTTAATGTATTATCATCAAAGGTATGTGCGGGTGCAAAAAAGATTTGAGGATTAATCCCGTATTGTTTTAACAGCGCATATCCGTGACGGATTTTACGCGCTTGTTCTGCATACGGTAGCCCCGCAAATTCCGAGCGTTTATTGACCGGATTCAGGCCGCCTTCTTTTGTAAAATAACAATGTTCAAAACCATGTAAGGCGAGTATCCACCCTTTGGCCTGCCAAGAAGGTACACGCTGACTCCAAAATTCCATATCTTCAGCATAATGTTTCATTTGGGAATCTTGGCAATTTGGAATGACTCCTACCAACGGTTTAATGTGGTATTTATCTAACAAAATTTCCATTTGATCCCATTTTCGTATATCGCGTTTTGGACAGGCATCATCTAAGCGGATAAAATAAGTGGTCATATACACTCCTGTGTATAAAAACTGGTCAGCCAACGAGTCGTTTGGGTTATATCAAACCCTTTGGCAATAGCGGTTTCTTGCCGGGATATGCGCGATTTACCTATTTGGGCTAGTATTTCCTCTGCCCAACATTGGGGAGTTTCTTTTAAATCCATACGGGCAATCAGCCCACATTGTAAATCAATTTCCGGTGGTAAATGTTTGGAAACTATACAAGGTAATCCTGCCGTTTGTGCTTCTATTATTGCAATTCCCAATCCCTCATACAAGGACGGGAATACAAATACATCCATGGCTTGATAATAGCGTTCCGCAGGTTGACTGCCACACAACAGAATCGCATGTTTAATGTGTAATTGTTCGGCTTGTTGAATTAATTGTTGTTTCAGAGGGCCGTCTCCTACGAGCAACAATCGCGCACGTGGATTTTTTCTATAAATTTCCGCAAAAATCCGTAATAAAAAAGTGTGATTTTTCGGAATATCTAAACGCCCAACATGTCCTACTACAAAATTATTTTCTAAGTTTAATTGACGGCGCATTTCTTGTCGGATGCTGGGATTATAAGCAAATTTAGTCGTATCAATGGCATTCGGAACGACAAAGAAATTTGATTGTTTGGTAATTTTCTTACCGAAAAGCCATTCCCCTGCGGCCAAAGAACAGGCAAAGAAGTAATCCGCTGTAAAACGAATGGGAAATTGCAAAATCGCTTTTACAAAGGATGAGAGACCTTGTGTGTTGCGTGTGGAATGGCTGTGAGAAATGGTCTTGCGGCCACAATTTTTAGCAATTTTTAAGTAAATAGCGGCGGTGCTGCGTACATGACCGTGTATAACTTTATATTCGGGGTGTTCTTTAAAGAACTTTTTCCATGCACTCACATAAGTTAAGTAATTGGTAAGTTTCAATGCAGGCAATCTGTATATTTCCCCACCCAATTCTCGTACTTTATCTTCTAAAAAGTAATTTTTTCCTTCTCGTACGACAAAATCAAATTGAATTTTACGGCGGTCTATATGATTGTAAAGATTTAACACAAACATTTGGGAACCGCCCATATCTAAACTGCCGATTACGTGAAGAATACGTATCATTTTGCATGCTCCCATGTACGGATTTCGGTTTCTCGGTGTTGTACAACAATGGAATTTTTAGGAACATCTTTTGTAATTATAGATCCTGCGGCAATAATACAATCATCTGCAATATTAACTCCACGCAAAATAATCGTATTTGCGCCAATCCAACAGTTTTTGCCAATATGGATGTCTGCTTCCTTAAACAACTGTTGTTTTAAACCACTTTTGTAATCATGATCGTGGTCATAAATACAAACTCCAGGGCCGAATTCGGTTCCTTCTCCAACGGAAATATGTTTGCGACACACGATAATACAGTTATAATTCAGATGAACATCGTTCCCTATTTCTAAAATTGCCCCTTTACGCGCTTTGATTTTACAGCCACTATGAGTGCGAACACGTTTGCCAAGTGTTACTTTGGCCCCTTTTTCCATTTCCAACACTACATTGGGGGAGAAACGCTCCACCAACTCAAAACGTAAATTCCTTCCATGAAATATCTTCATGACGTGTAATCTGATAAAGGAATGGAGAACGCTAATGATGTTATTTACTTGTCTGCGCATACCAAGTTCCCTTTGCTTAAAGCATCCAAATACGATTTAACGACTATATGCCTATCAAATTCTTTTTCCACCTTGGCACGAGCATTTAATCCCATTTGCTTGCGTGCTTCCCAAGGTAATGCCAAAAATTTCTCTACGGCCCGCAAAAACGCTTGCTCATCTTGCACCGGCACAATAAAACCCGTTTTGTCGTCTTCCACGACTTCCCGGCATCCAGCACGATCTGTGGTAATAGCCGGGCGTGCCGAAGCGGCGGCCTCTAATAGCACATTGCTCATCCCTTCCGGATACCAAGAAGGGTGCAATAAGCACGCGCATTGTTCAAAAAAGGGTTTCATATTCTTTTGTTGCCCATGATAGAGCACAAAACCGTCCTTAACCGCTTGTTCCACCTTGGTCTGATAGTCCGGCGAATCAAAAGGCCCGCAAATATGGAATTTTACCGTAGGAGAACTAAATCGTTTCGCGGCTTCCAAATACATATCTATGCCCTTTTCTTTCACAATACGAGCCACAAAGAGAAAATGCGTTTCTTTCTCACTAGGATATCGCACAGGGAGATGTTTTGTTAAATTTACCCCAGAGCCAGGCAATAAAATTGTTTCGGTATGTTTGCCAATCAATCCTCGTTCTTCAAAAAAGGCCTGATTAGCAGTATTTTGGAAGAAAATAGTATGCGCCTTACGCATCCCCAATTTATAGAGTAACACCGTTATTTTCTGCAACATACCGGGATATTCTACCGCTGTGCCGAGCCCAGTAATGTTAGGCATATAGGTCAGTCCTAACAACTGACAAGCCATTCCACCATAGACGTTGGGTTTAATGTTGTAGGTCAATACAACATCCGGTTTAGACGCTTTTAATAATCTGTAGTAGGTATATAGCAGTTTTAAGTCATTCAAAGGATTTTTCTGATGGCGATTAACTGTGAGAGAAGTAAGAGTACAACCCAGAGATTCAAACTCTTGAGTAAAATGCAGTATTTGGGCAATAATTTCCAGTTGGTATCCTTCGTGTACAAGCCCTCGAACCACTTCAAAGCGGTGGTTATATAGATTGGTTGTATCGTTGGCTAAAATTACAACTTTCATATTTGTAGTCCCTTTTCATCAGCATGTTTATCGCCGTTTATTCATAATCCAAAACGGAATCTGCGATATGTTGTTTCTTTTCTTTTTCAAAATTTCTTTTTTTAATGCTTACTCTTGCCCATTTGAATAGACAAGAGCAAAGGATATACCATGCGCTTTGGGCAAAGTTTAATCTTTCCATGGTACGGTATAAATGCCATTGTTCAGAGAATGATTGAAAAATGCTTTGATATTCCGGGCGGACATTCCCTCGTTTTTGCGTCAAAATATCTGGCAAGTTATAGCAAGTAGGAGTAATATGAAGTATCTTTAGCCACAATGCCAAATTGCTCATGTCCCCTAATTTGGAAATTGTTATGTCTTTCATGAACCGTCGATCGTATATAACAGTTGAGGTAGCTACTGGATAAGCCCAACAGAGCATTTGCTTATAGTTGAGGGTCAAAGGGAGAACTACCTCTTCTCTTTTGTAAAAAAGAGGTGTTTCATGTACTAATTCATATCCCGTAGCCGAAAACGCCGCTTCGGTTTGCTTCATAAAGTCAATTTGTAGAGACAATTTATTGGGTGTCCATAAATCGTCACTGTCCAAAAAGGCCACATAATCGCCTTTGGCCTGGTTAAGGGCCTCGGAACGAGCTGCAGCGGCCCCGCTGTTCTTCTTTAGATATGTGTAATGGATGTTGGCGTATTTAGCCAAATAGGGGGATAAAACGTCCTTTGTATTATCCGTGCTACAATCATCCACAATCAGCAGTTCCCAGTTTTTGTGGTGTTGTGCTAATACGGATTTAATTGATTCCTCAATAAAATTCGCACAATTGTATGTCGGCATTATGATACTTACGAGTTCTTCCATAAACACTTTCTAATTGTAAATCCACTTTTTCCGAATACGCAGGCAGTTTGGTATCAATAAATACTTGATAAAACTTCAAACCACCGGTTGTTAGTCCGTACGCACCTAAAGTACAGTACACTACCACCCGGAACTGCCGCCACAAGGGAAATCATCTCAAATCTAGGCGCACCAACTCATGCCCTGCTAGTATTTTTGCCTAAATCTATTCCCAGCAATGCATGTCGGTTATCCAAGTCAGAGGTATAACCGACTTGCATTGCTAGGATGGGTTCTATCAGTTACGTCCGCTAACGGTATAACTAACAGAGCCATAAATTCTTCAAGGAGTGTGTAAATCCAAAGAAATAAATTTGATTAAGTAGGGATTATTCCAAAGCCCGGTATAGTCCCCTAGCTCGGAGTATTCCTCCTTTAACGCAATTGTTAGTAGTTACTCCACGCGAGGGCATAACTACCGACAATCGCCTTAAAAACCTTTAAAAATTTTTAAAAGAGCAAATTTGAAATTTTATGCACTTTGTAGTTTGAGATAGAAAACTTATTAACAACTACCACCAGTGTTTCCGAACAGAGACATCGTTGATAGCAACCGCGGTTATACAAATTCTCCAGGAAGAGAATTCTAACCATTCAAATCTATATTCTTGTATTGGGACTTAAAAATTTCAAAAAAATAGGATCCCAATTTCTTGGAATCCTATAGGGATGGGTAAATTATGAAGATGGGCTGACAAAAAACGACTGCTTGTCAGTTACGTCATGTACAGGTATAACAAACAGCAGTCGTAGCCGCAAAAATTCTCAGAATAGAAAATTATTCTAAACAAGATTGTGCGAACACTCGGCAAAAAACATCGGGCTCATGACTTCCCAAAAATTTTCCGCCTTAATGACCGCTTTTGGATGTACATGACTATTGAGTTTTCTCAATAACCATCCTATTCTTCATAGGATTCCAAAAACGAATAAAACTACAATTGTAAGTGACCCAATTCCAGGGCTTTACTGCTTTAACACTCCATTTAAAAAAATTCTCTTTATTATTCTAGCAAAATATAGAATACGTTACAACTGACACGCGGGAAAACTTCAAAGGAAAAACATCTGTAACACACCTAGTGGGAGTACGTTTTTTGATGCCACTTGTTACCGTTTGTTCTTCAGCGTTTTCCTCTTTAAAAAGGGGGGGACTGTTTTATCTCATACTATATATATGTTCTTATCAGGGAGGAAGAGTAAAGTGTAAGTTTAATGGGTTCTTTGTGCATCTTGCTTCACGACAAAATGCCCGCTAGGCGCGCCCAACTACCGACGAGCGCGTGTCCACTATAGTGTACCCTGGTTCTTATACTGCGTCTTAGCATCTTTCTTTATAATTCTTGCACTTTGGCTAGTTCGAGTTTTAAAATTCCCGTTTGTAGGTCGATTTTTGGGCCTTGTTTCAGCGAGTTTTACTACATTTGGGACTTGTGCCCTATACAAACGTGGGTCTTTTGGCCTATGGTACTATAAGCGGAGCATAAGTTAAAATGGAAATATATTGTGTCGTAAGGAGTTGGTAAATGATTAAAAAGTTAACTATTTTATATATAGCCCTATGTGTAAGCACCCCAAGCGCCTACGCCCAAAAGAAGGGGCTTGTTAAAGGTTTAACGGAAGCTCTGTCTTCTAAAGCAACGTCCGCTGTTAGTGCGCAAGTAGAAAGACAGGTAGCCCGGGCTACTTTAGGGACTCAATTAGAACGGCAATTAGCCAGTCAGATTACGCAATATCATCCTGTGTTTGGCTATAAACCTTTCACCGCTAAAGAAATTAAAACATACGGGTTAGCAACTATTTATGCCACACCTTCTTCTTCGTGGAAAAGAGTACAAGTGGCTCCTATTCTTCAAGCCGATTTAACTTCTTTTACAAAGCGTTTGGACGGTTTTGAATTATGGAACGAACTGCGCCCCGCACAGTTGGCGCAGGCGGTGTATTTGTGGCGCATGGCCAACCCGGGGAAATCGTTGCGTGAGCAACATGAAGAATTGTTTGAGCAGGCATATTATCAGGTCAAGCAGGTGCAAGACAGCAACGAATTGCGTGAAATTATAGACGACTATCCCTCAGTCAACTTTTTAAGCTGGTTACTGGACGATTCTTTCCAGCCTCAAAGCTACATAGAATTAGCTGCTACCATGCAAACATATCCTAAACATGTGGTACTTAATGAGTTGGGCTTCCCGCTGCCTGCGCCGCAGGCTGAACGGGCCGACGTGTTAGATACTTATTTGTTGCTGGCAGATTTAAAACAAATGCAAGAGCGGAATAATTTGGACGGTTTGCAACGCTACCAATCGGGTACAAACGCCCAAATTTTTGTGCTCACGCCCGAAGAAAAACAAGCTGCGGCAGCGTTGGCGGATTTACGTCGTAGTGTGTACCAGTTGCCCAAACAACCTACTACCCGTCAATTAATTGAACAATCTTATAACGAACTGGAAAGCCAGGCATATCCTTACTCAGACATGGCGCGTTGGAAAGATGATGCTTTGTATGAGGCCTATCCCTCTTACCGTGGTGGTGTTTTATACCCGGCCATTAAGCAAAAGTTGGCGCAGTTGGAGGAGTCGGGGGTAATGCAGGAAGATAGCGAATATGCCGATTACGTACACCTGATTGTTTTAAATGCTTTAATGGGAGGGGTTGACTTTTACAACTATAACGACGTCAATTATGCCATTTGGGCGTTTGACCAGCTGTGTAAAATAATCCCTAATACCAATGAAAATATTGAACATTTGTCTCGTCTGCAGCAGGGGTTACGTATAGCTTTGGGCAGTTGGACGTATGCGGATATGCCTTTTTTGCGGTGGGAGTTCGAAAATCAGATGCCCCAAGTATCCGCGGCAAAAATAGCGGATTTGCGCTATTGGGCACATGAGTTGTTGCAGATGCAGTACGTGCGCAACTTAATAGGTAAAGGTTTAAAATATTAAGACTAGTGGACGCAGTTGTTAGCCGCCAAATAGCTTGGCAGACCGGTTGTGCTTGGTTTGTACGGAATGCCGCAACAGGGGGGAACCACTGATTGATTATCTTGCATCATATACTACCGCCCTTTGTTTAAGCACAAGGGGCATTTTTCTGAATATAGTACCCAAAAGTATATAAAATGGGCACTATAAAAAGGGCGGTTCGATAGTATATTAGCCCTAGAAGTTTTAAGTGTTCTAGTGTCCAGTATTCTAGGGGGGAGAAGTCAAGGACTTGAGGATACCTTTACTGCGGGGGGGGAATTATTTCTACTTTGCCCAAAAGCGCATTGCAAGCAAATATGTGTTACAATAACTATTATGAACGCAAAAGAATTTTGTACCTGTAAAAATACCAAATGTAAATACCATCCCTTAAATCACGAGTTGGGGTGTACCCCTTGTATTGAGATAAATTTGAAAACAAACGATATCCCGAATTGTTATTTTGAAAAGATTGACCCTGAACACAAACACAAAGGAACAAAGATTAAAGATTTCGCAGAATTTGTTCTACACAATAAATAGCGTGACAGCCGCTGTTAATGGGGCGGTTTTCTTTTAGGTTATAGTGTCCACAAGTATGTAGGTTGGCATAATAACAGCGAATTTGCCGCATAATTGCTACAATACTATATTATGGAGGAAATATGAAAAAAGATTTAGGAGTAAAACCGTTTTTGTTCCCCATGCCGGTACTGATGATAGCCACCTATAACGAGGATGGCAGCGTGGATGTGATGAACATGGCATGGGGCGGCATTTGTGACCATGACAAAGTGGCTCTTAACTTAGAAGAAAGCCATAAAACTGTAGCTAACATTAAGGCACGTGGGGCATTTACAATTAGTATCGCCGATACGGAGCATTTGGAAGCGGCGGACTATTTTGGTATCGTTTCTGCCAATACCGTTAAAGATAAATTTGAAAAATCAGGTCTGCATGCGGTTAAAAGTACACGGGTAGATGCCCCTATTGTAGAGGAATTTCCGCTTACGTTGGAGTGTGAAGTAGCAGAAATTCAACCGGAAGGTTTCCGTGTGGTGGGTAAAATTGTCAATGTGCTTGCAGATGAAAAGGTGGTAACTGATAAGGGTACCGTAGATCCTACGAAATTAAACGCTTTTGTATTTGACCAATTTCAAGGCGGTTATTATAAAATTGGTGAAAAAGTAGGCCAAGCGTGGAACAGCGGTAAAAAACTAGTGAAATAAATACCCCTTTTATAATCTTGGCAAATCGAAAACAAGGCACTTCATACGGAGTGCCTTGTTAACATCACGGTCCGCAGAAATCTCCGGGTAGGAGCTTGGGAAGAAAATATGAAACCCGCTACCAATACTTTGTTTTCTTTTTGTTCTTAGTAGCGGGTAAAATCAAGCGCAACTGCAATTTTGGAGCCAAAGAAGCCCCGGGCATTAGCCCGGGGCGTTTCATTTAATACTTTCTAATCCATTTTGCGGCTTCATCAACCGTCATGTTATTGTTATTTAAGTAGTCGCTCGCTCTTTGCTTGCGCGTAGGCCGTTTGGTGTTACGTTTCAAATCCTTAGCCGCAGCACGCACAGCAGGATTTTTCCTAAGTTGTTTGGCTATCTCTCTTTGCACTTTGATCTTATCAGCGAGGTGAATCATGGCGACTTCTAATATTTTGATCTGTGCAGCCATTTCGGTTTGTGGGTTAAGCTGGCCTTTGCTGTCTAGTTCCTTGCTATGTTGAGCAAATTGAGCCAGTTCTTTCCAGGTTTCAAAATAACCGTTCTCACCGAAGCTGGAGATGCGCAACAACTCCTTTGTATTTTTGTTGTAATCACCCCCAACCATTGTGGCACGTGCTTTGAAAAATTTAAACATATTCTTATACATTTCGGCCACTTTGGGTTCTAGGTTTATCACTTCTTTAAACGTATCCAGGTCAACGGCGAGCAGGATGAACGGATTTTCAACTTCTGCGATTCTCACTAGTTCCTCGATGGTAAGGCACATAATCTGGTTGCACGTATACTTGCGGAATGCATCTCCCACTTTTTTAGTAATTTTATGGGCTGTTTTAGATAAGAATTTCTTTTCCTCTTTGCTGTTGATACCCATGGAACCATCACTTCTGAAACCTTGGCAAACATATTTACACGCACGCAGAAGCCAACCCGAATCTCTAGGAGTGAGGTTCATGTCGGTTTCCCAGTTTACCTTTTGCACATAAGTTAGAAATTCACCTTGCATCTTCTTAAAGAATGCTTCATCAATTGCTGTAAGATCGAGGGCGTCAATGTCTTGGACAATCACGCCTGCCGTGGAGATAGCTGTTGTATTGTCATCATCGTCATCTTCATCTTTAATGTCATCGGCTTGGTCATTATTATTCCCGACGTCGTACATATCGTCCGGGGGAGTTGCTTGGGCTTTATTACCCCTTCTGAGCGGTTGGTCATTCTCGTACTCTTCGCATACAGTCATTTTATCAGCGGGGTCTTCGTCTGAGACAGTAGCCGCACTAAGCGGCACCATACCACAACTTACAAATACAAATAACAACAGTAATACTTTTTTCATACCCTTCTCCATTGGTAACTTACTAGCATCTTATTCTATTATAGATTTAGTTTACTAAAAAATAAATGGCCCTAAGGCCCCAATCTGGGGGAAAAAGGACCTATATCTTTTGGGGCCCACCCGGATCTGGAATTTTCAACACCTGTTGTGGTTATTCCCTTGAAGTATTGAATAGGGAAAGTTCCAAATCAAGTTTGCAGCCGAGACCCTAAATAATATGATTCCTAATACGGAAAATCTGGCTAATCTTGTTTCTAATTTTATAGTTAAGGGGTTATTTGTGCCAATAAACGCTCTCGTCTTTACTTTGTGTTCGCGCATAAATCACACCCACAATAAATTTTGGTTTCTCACCAGCGGGGCGGCGGGATTCCCCTGCGGTCATTTTCCTGACGGGAAACGCCTCCGGGCCGGGCCTGGCGGTTTTTGCCTTTCGCGGCCTGGGCACGCTCAAACAAAAACGCCCTCTAGGCGCGCCGAGTTATCGTCGAGAGCGTGTCCACTATAGTGTACCCTGGTTTCATTATTTGTTTTCGCACTTCCCATTATCATTAGTGGGTTTTGGCCAGTTCGAGTTTCATAAGTGCGTAGCAGGGATTAGCGATGTTTGAAAATTCTGCCCCATGTGCCAAGGATATCCTAATGCGAGACCCCCTCGGCCTTTGGCTCTAAACCCCGTTTGTGTGCCAATTTTGGGGCTGTTTAACGAGTGTTTTGCTTATTTGCCGGACCACTTTGTGTGCCAATAGTAGTTTTTGGGAAAATAATTGCTATAATGAGTATATAATAAGAATCACAAGAAATTGGAGGAATGCGTATATGAAATGTAAAGCAATAATGGCGGTTATTATTTTTACAATGACAGTTTGTATGGGCTGTTCGTCCTTTGGTAAAAAATTTTCCAAAACAGGTCGTCCAAGTAGCAATATGACCATTAAAGAATATCGGCAGTATGTGGTAAAGCAGGTTGTTCCTGTATTTAAAGAATTACAACGTGCCGTTGATGAATATGTAGCACAGAATGGTTATAAAGATGTGTTGTTTACGGGGACGGAAGCCAATGCTTATTTAAATTATGACTTAGATGGCTTTTATGATGGAGAACGAGATTCTCACCATCGCCCCATCAATGGATATACCTACCATTTTGACGGTTATTATGTTAATGACGGGAAATATACTACACCTCGCAACTATAATTTAAAAGTATATTGCAATGATGATAAAGGAAAACATTCAAAACAAGATTATAAATATTTTGTTTCGCCAAATACCTGTTTTATTGAAATGGATTTATTAGATATTGATGGTTCTATCCATTCTGTAAAATCTATTGAAGGTTGGATCCCAGCCGAGGGCAAGTTTAGTGGTGAAATTACTTGGGGAAAAAATGAAGATGATGAATTGTTAGATATGATACCTTCCAGTTTTACAGGGAAGGTAAAACCAGGTAGAATAACTTTTATATCTATGTAATCTGTCATTTATTTATACCAAAATAGAATCAATGCCCCTTGCCTAATACGCAAGGGGCGGTTTTTTATGGATATAGTGCCCAAAAGTATGTAGAATGGGCACTATAAAAGCCGCAAGAATTTCTTTTCGGGAGGGGGGAAAACTGTGACATTATAGTGTCCAAACTGTGACCACTATATTTATAGTTTTTGAGAATTTTTTGATGCTTCTTATACTTTTCTCGTCGAGCGAGTATAATTATACTATAAGTGAATTTTTCGGAAACTTGAGCGTTGCGGATAGTAAAAGCGATTTCGGCTAGTATAAAGAACATTTTATCGACGAGAAAAGCACATTTTTTGGCAATTTACTGTGTACCATACAGGGTCCACTAACAATATACAAGATTAGCGTAATTTTGCTCATTTTGCTCAAAAAAGTGTCGTCGAGGAAGTATAAGAAAACACCCACTCCCGTCTGAGAATGGGTATTTTAAATCGTACGCCCTCTAGGAGAATCGCTTTCGCCATCCGGCAAAACCGCAAAATCCGTTTGCTTTGCAACATACAACGCGGATTTTGCTTGCTTATGGCCCCATGCCCGCGCTACCGCTTGTGCATGGGTTAGGAGTTCGCTCCTTCCTAGTGGGCGTATAACACCTAACGAAAAAGCCCCACACGTTGATGTGTGGGACTTAAAGGAGGTATGTATGTAACACAAACAAAAACGCCCTCTAGGAGAATCGAACTCCTCTTTTCGGATTGAAAATCCGACGTCCTAACCGATAGACGAAGAGGGCATTTAAATGTGCGCCCGGTGAGACTTGAACTCACGGCCCCCCGCTTAAAAGGCGGATGCTCTACCACTGAGCTACGAGCGCGAAATTACTTCAGGTTGAGCCAACCGTTGGTTAAACCCAACACATATAGTATATCAAATATTTTTAGTATGTGCAAGCAAATCTTTTTGAAGGACTGGCAGGACTACTAACTTCTTTTTTTATTATACCATTTGTGCGTGAAATGTGCAACTTAGTTATATAGCCAAGCAGAGGAATTTTCGCTTGGAAAGTAAGCAGGATATTTGGTTTGAGTTTCTATTTTGCATATTTTATTAGTTATATCCGTTAAATCTTTAGTCCCAGCGAAACATTGTGCTCTTCCTGGAAATGAGGGGGAATGTGCTAGCCACAAGCCGTAACGTAAGGAGTGCTCTTTTGCTATTAGTATACAAGATACCATATAGTCAGAAGTGGATATTGCAATGTTGCAACTTCCCCAGTCAAAAGAACAAGAGGAATTGGTGCAGTTAGAAGAAATATCAATATCTAGGTCGGACCAGAGGGTTGCGTATTTCCCATGGGATAAGTAATACACTTCTTGGGCGGTTGCTACACTTTTAACTAAATTTTTAATCGTAGCATATCGGCTTTTCAGTACCGCCTTTTGGTATTGCGGCACGGCTACGGCGGCTAAAATGCCGATAATGAGGACAACGACTAATAACTCAATGAGTGTAAAACCGCCGTTATTCAATAAAGCCGTCATGCCAAACTTGATTTGGCCTCTTCCACGTATGTTGTTGAACAACAGTAACGACGAGTGTTGAAGATCCTGAATCGCGTTCAGGATGACCTGATTTTTCACAACTACATTCTTACTTTTCATGTTGATCTCCTTACAATTTATCCGTAGCGGGCAAGCAAAAACGGCTATTTCCGCTAAGTTCATGGAGGGACTTAGCCAAAACAGCCGTAATTTATCACCCAAAAGATGATAAACATTGGGCACAACCTCAAGAATTTGCATGATTCTTGTAAGTTGCACCTAATTGGCTGTTTTTGGACCTCCATGAAGTTTTTGTAAACTCCCCGTACTCTGCGTACAGTTCCAAAAACAAGATAAAATTGTACCCACATTATAGCATAATTGATAATAAACATAGTTTGCGTTTGACACGGTACCCTTTCTTTAATACCATATACTTATATAGTTTGCAGGCCGGACACAACGCCTGCGTAAGTGAGGGTTTATGAAAAAAATTATCAGTTCTTCCCACGCGCCCAAAGCCATCGGGCCGTATTCTCAAGCCGTGGAAGACGGCGGCTTTATTTTTACTTCCAGCGTGCTTCCCATTGACCCGGTAACCGGGGAAGTATTCTCCGGCGACGTGCAGGTGCAAACGGAAATTATTTTACACAACCTGGAAAATATTTTAAAAGAGGCCGGGTGTACGCTTAAGAACGTAGTCAAAACAACGGTGTTTATGACCGATTTAACTAAATTTGCGGAAATGAACGCCACTTACGAAACTTTTTTTAAAGAAAATCCGCCCGCCCGCACCACCGTGCAAGTAACGGCGCTACCTAAGGGCGGTGTAGTGCAAATTGAAGCCATTGCGAAAAAATAAACCATGACTATTCACGAAGAATTATTGGCTTGCCGCACCAGCGGGATTTTACTTCCGCTTTGTGCCATGAAAACCGGCAATGACTGGGGGGTGGGGGATTTTGGCTCTTTACGCGAATGGACGGAATTTTTAGCCGCGCTCGGCGTAAAATTTATCCAAATTTTACCCCTGCAAGAAACGGCCCCCGGGCAGAACTGTCCGTATAGCGCGCTTACCTCTTTTGCGGTGGACCCGGTATACGCGCAAATTGATGATGTGGAAGATATTGCCCACAGTTCCCGCGCGCAGGAGTTTATTGGTTCGTTAAGTGCTGATATTATGAAGTGGAACCACGCCGACCGCGCTCCGTTTTCCGACGTAAAACAGGCCAAATTAAAAGCATTGTGGTTGGGGTATCAAAGTTTTTTGATTCATGAAATGTCTGTCTGTTCGGCCCGCGCGCAGGCCTTTGAAGCATACTGCGCGGCGCAGGAACCGTGGCTGAAAGGGTATGCGCTTTTCCGCGCACTAAAAGATTTTCACAAATGGCAGAGTTGGAAGGATTGGCCGGCGGGATTTCAAAATTTTCACTCGCCGGATGTAAAGCGTTTTGAAGTTGAATACAAAGAGTTTGTGGACTTTTTTAAATACGTGCAGTGGATTTTGGACCAGCAACTTCGCCGCGCTAAATTAGTAGCGCAAGAAAAGGGCATGTATATTTTTGGGGACATCCCTTTTGCTACCAATCTAGACAGTGCTGACGTGTGGGCCAACCAAGAAAATTTCTTGCTGGATTATGAAATCGGTGCGCCGGCAGACCAGTTTTCTAAAGACGGCCAACGCTGGGGTTTGCCCGCCTATGATTGGCCATACCAGTTGGCACATAACTTGCAACTGTGGCGGCATAAAATCCGCCGCGTAACGCAACTATATTATATTTTCCGCCTGGATCATTTGGTGGGGTTTTTCCGCACGTATATTTTTGCGCCGAACGCTACGCAGGGCGCGTTTGATTGCGAAGGGGAACAGAACCAAATTGACCGCGGGTATGCGTTTTTACGCATGGTATTAGACGAGGCCCGCGGCAAACTGCCGGTGGGGGAGGACTTAGGGGTCATCCCCAATTATGTACGCCGTATGCTGGTAGATTTAAAAATTCCCGGCTACAAGGTGCTACGTTGGGAACGTGAAGATAACGGTTGGTACCGCGAGCCGCGCAACTACCCGGTAGTTTCGTTGGCCACCACTTCCACGCACGATACAGAAACCTTGCGCGGCTGGTGGGAAACCATGGACATTAACGAACGGCGCAATATCTGGGAGATGATTTCCGCCCAAAAAACCGACGGCCATGTGCCGTTTGATTTGGGCACGCAACGCCTGATGTTAAAACGCGTGTTAGAAAGTGCCTCAGCCCTTACGTTATTTGCCTGGCAGGATATTATAGGCACGCTAGAGCGCGTGAACACGCCCGGCACAGTGGGGGACAACAACTGGACCTACCGCAGTGATGTTACCCCGCAAGAAGCGCGCGAGAAATACGCCGCGCAACTTGAGATGTTTGAAAATCTCTTACAGGAAACAGGACGCGTGAAATAAATGTGAAGAAAGATTATAGGTCAGGTGCAAACCTGACATCAAATAAGGTATCGGCTCATTCTAAAAACGGATAGGTCAGGGCAATCCCTGACCTATCCGTGTATATCATTCATATTATTTTAAGTAACATATGGAGTTAATAGAAGATCCCAGGTCTTCCGTAATGGTATGACAATTAAAATATTTCGTACACTCCGTATAAGGGCTACATGTTTTGTTGTTTTTGGGATTCATATAGAAACAGCCATTATCCCATGTATCTCCCCAGACATACTGTATTGTTAGAGAAGGTTTTTGTTTACTTCTTAATGAAATCAGACATGCCCCTGGACAATCCTCAGTACCACCTAACTTACATTTTTCAAATTGGTCACTCATACTGCTCGCAACATCGTTCCTGACAAATCCGAAGAAAGAGGATTGAGGAATAATGATATTGAGTGTATCAGCTGAAATTCCTGCATAAGTTCCATGTTCTAAATAATAATTGGGAATGGCTCGATCGAGAGCATCTAAAATGGCTAGTGCCTCGGCTCCCTGCGCTTTTTTTACCGCTTTTTGGTATTGTGGCAAAGCAATAGCGGCTAAAATGCCGATAATGAGGACCACTACAAGCAGCTCCAGGAGTGTAAACCCGCGCTCCCCCCTCACCTGTCCTGCGGACATCCTCTCCCTCAAGGGCGAGGGGCTCTTCCCCCTGGAGGGGGAAGGTGGCTGAAAGCCGGATGAGGGGGTGTTCCATAAAGGTGTCATTTCCGATAACGACACTCGGGAATGACTACTTTGTTGTACAACTACATTTTCTTTTTTCATATTTCTCTCCTCTTCTGTTTACGGAGCCAAACAAAAACGGCTCATTTTGCTGAGCATGATGACTTACCCAAACAAAAACAGCCGTAATTTACCGTATTAAAACGATAAACATTGAGCACAAAGCAACCGGGTAATTAGTCCGTTTGTTTTGTGCCTAAAACGGCTGTTTTTGGCGTCATCATGGCCTCTAAAGAAGCAATCCGTTTCTTAAACGGTTCCAAAAACAGCATTCAATTTTTTAACTACTCTCCCATTATAACAAAAAGATTTTCTTGCCTTCAAGTCCGCTCCAATTGCTATAATAAATGTATCTTTATGTGAGGAGTTCCTATGAAAAAAGTGCTTGTTTTATCGGCTAGCCCGCGTAAGGGCGGCAATTCAGATTTACTGTGCGACCAATTTGTAAAAGGTGCGCAAGAGGCCGGGCACGACGTGGAAAAAATCCGCGTATGTGAAAAGAAAATCGCCCCGTGTATGGGGTGCTATTTCTGCCAAACCCATAAAGACCAATGCGCGCTAAAAGATGATATGCCTGCGATTGTGGACAAAATCATGCAGGCAGATGTACTGGTGTTAGCCACGCCGGTGTATTTTTATTCCATTAACGCGCAACTAAAGGCCGTTATTGACCGCTGTGTACGCAGTTGGGAACGGATTGCCAACAAAGAGTTTTACTACATCATGACTGCCGCCGAAGATGCCCCGCACACGATGGACACGACCCTTGCCTGCTTGCGCGGGTTTGCGGAGTGCTTGGAAGGGTCCACAGAGCGGGGGGTTCTCTACGGCAAAGGGGCCTACCAAAAAGGCGATATTAAAAATCTGCCGGTATTTGACCAGGCCTACCAAATGGGTAAAGGAGTATAAATGAAAGAATTTACATTTCAAACTGCGGGGGTATGCTCGCAGGAAATTTCGTTTAGTTTAGACGAAAAAGGACATTTACATCATGTACGCTTTTTGGGCGGTTGCCCGGGCAATTTGCTCGCCATCGGCAAACTGGTGGAAGGGGCCGATGCGGCGCAAGTAGCCAGTTTATTAAAAGGAAACGACTGCGGCGGGCGCGGAACCTCTTGCGCGGACCAACTGGCACGCGCCATTACACAAGCGTTGGAAACCCGCTAGAACCTTTGCATGAAAAAGCCCCATGTCAGGGGTGGGGCTTTTTAGAACTACAGCAAAAACGCATTTCCCAGATATGCCCGGGGGATAGTTTATTTGCGCTTATTTTTAAGTTCTTTTTTCCACTTTTTACGTGCTTGTTTAAATTTTTGTTTAGCCGTGCCGGAAAGTATTTCCTCCACGCGTTGGGCTTTTACCGCCGGTAAATTTTCCTCATCTTGTTTGATTTTTGCTTCCCAGTTGTCCAAATTGGCGCGTTCCTCTTGAATACGGTTTTTCATATACATAAGTCCCGCATCTACCTGCTCGCCCACCAGGGCGGAAAGTTCCTGCTTGATAGCGGGTTTTTCTTGCGCGGAGGCCTTTTTGTATTTTTTTACCAATTGTTTAATTTGTTTGCGGCGCGCTTTAAAAATGGCCTTGCGTTGTGCGGCCGTAAGCGCGGGTGTTTGTGGCGGTGCCGGAAGGACGTTCTCGGCAGCTACAAACGGTACTGAAAACAGGAAAAGAAATCCACACAGAAGTAATTTTTTCATATCAATCTCCTATAAAGAGGGGTCTGTGACACCGGCTTCTTCAAACCCTTTGGCACGCAACTTGCAAGAATCACACACGCCGCAGGGTTTATCTCCGCCGGCGTAGCAACTCCAGGTTAGTTCAAAAGGCACGTGCAAACTGGCGGCTAAACGTACAATGTCTTTTTTAGATAAGTGCATCAGCGGCGCGAGCACCTCTATGCCTTGCGTTACCCCTTGGCGGGTACCGCGGTTGAGTGCCTCTGCGGCGGCCTGGTAAAACTGCGGGGTACAGTCCGGATAGCCGGAAAAATCCACCGCATTGGGCCCGGCAATAATCGTGTCCGCCCCGATGCTGTCTAATAAAGAACCGGCCAACGCCAAAAAAAGTAAATTGCGCCCCGGCACATACGTGGAAGGAATCCCATGTTTTTCAATTTCTTCTACCGAATGGGTGGGGATTTTTGCCGCCGGATTGACAAGCGAACTGCTTGCTAACCACGGCAAGGAAAGATTCAAAAAATGTGTTTTTACCCCGGTCTTTTGGGCAATTTTGCGGGCAGAATCAATTTCCCGCGCGTGTTTTTGGCCATAGGTTACGGTGAGTGTCTCACACGTATATCCGTTCGCCAAGGCCCAATACAGGCAGGTGGTAGAATCCAACCCGCCGGAAAATAATACCAAGGCATTCTTGTGCGCTTTAGGGGAGCGCAAAGTGGCAAAGGGTTTTGCTATGGGAATGTTAATCTTCGGATCGTTCATTTAAAATACCCAATATCTCAAAGTCCTCCATGGCTTTCAGATCGGCCTCGTTGACGGTATCTAAATATTTAATCGCGTAAATAATTAGCGTAATGCGCGGGTCTTGTGCGCCGTCTGCTGCGCTGTTATATTGCCCTAGCAAAATAGCATCTGCCCCCTTGGATGCGGCAAACTTGCGGCCTTTTTCTACACCCATTTTAATGGTTTCGCGGTCTGTTTTTAAATTTTTAATACGCAGTAACCCAATGTTGGTGTAGGGTTCCGTAATTTCTTTGGCACTGGCTACAATCGCCACCGGGCGGTTTTTGTTGGGGGAAAACTCCGGCCCTATGGGGATCCAATCCAACGAACTGGTTTGCATAGAGGCACATCCGGCAAGTAATACAGTGATAAATAACCCTAGTTTTTTCATACACTCTCCTATTTGTTGGCGGCTAATTGTCCGCAGGCGGCTAAAATATCGTTGCCCATACTTTTGCGGATGGTAACGCCAATGCCCATCCCTTTTAATCCGGCGGCAAAATCTTTTACAATGCGCTCGTCCGTCTTTTCGCCGCGGCCTAAGTTACACGCAATTAAATTTACATGCAGTAAGTAATTGTCTTTAATACTGTAAATCCAATCCGCCAGTTTGCGGATATGCTCCGGGCGGCTGTTTACATTTTCTAATACTGAATATTCCAAAAACACTTGCCGCCCTGTCATGGCGATATATTCTTCTAATGCTTTTTTTAAATCATCCAAATCAAACTTACGGTTCACCGGCATGAGTTTGGAGCGTTCTTTATTGTCCGCATTATGTAACGAAACAGCCAGGTTGGCTTGCGGCAAATCCACCGCCAGTTTATGCAGTTTATCGGCAATACCGGACGTGGAAATAGAAATGTGGCGCGCGCCGATGTTTAGGTGGTTTTCGCTAGAGAGTTCCCGCGCGGCCTTGATGACGTTTAGGTAATTTAGTAGCGGCTCTCCCATACCCATAAAAACTACGCTGGAAATACGCTCGCCCAGTTTTTCTTGACGTAAATACTGAAACCAAAAAAGCACCTGGTCGGTGATTTCTTCTTGGGTTAAATCCCGTTTAAAACCCATTTTTCCCGTAGAGCAAAAACTGCAACGCAAGGCGCATCCCACTTGGCTGGATACACACACGCTCCACGTGTTCTGCGGTTTTAACAGCACAGTTTCTATCTGAAGGCCGTCTGTAAGGGTTAAAAGGGCTTTGGCGGCTTTGTCTTTTTGGGAGACCACTACCTTGGCTACTTTAAAACTTAAAATAGGACAGTTTTTCGTTAAATCCTCACGCACGCTGGCGGGCAAGTTAGTGGCCTGGCTCCACGAAGAAATGCCTTTTTTAAACAAGGCCTCTTGCACCTGTTTAATGCGGAAGTTGGGCAGGCCGGCCTCTTTAATATATGTTTTTACGGTTTCAAAATTCATAGTTACTTATATTATACATTTTGGGGCAATCAGACGCCAGAAAAAACAGGTAATGTAAACTACCACGAGTGGGAACCCATGGTAGTTTACGGATAGTATAATGCGCGGTTTCTAGCAGGGCTGTTCTTCAAAGCCGAGTTTTTCTAATCCCGCCCAAGAAATGTCTTTTTCGCAACTGGTATAATACTTGGACCATGTCCCATCGTTTTCACGGTTTGCGTAAATATCATATTCTGGATCGCCATTGTCCATTTCTGTATACGCGCCAATGTATGCTGTATGCTCAATGCTGTATGCCCGCACACATGTTTTTTTGTCCGTGCACCGTCCGTTAGAAAAACCCATTGAAGGATGGATATAATCCGAAAAACTGATGTCTAGTTTATCCAAGTTGATGGATTCTGCGGGATGCTGTAAAGCATATATTTCAACTGCTTGCTGTAGCTGAGCTAGTCGTTGAACGGATTCGCTAATCCGGCTTTTTTCTACGGCTTTTTGGTATTGTGGTACTGCTATGGCGGCTAATATGCCAATCATGAGAACTACTACCAGTAATTCTATGAGCGTAAAACCCCGCCGGGTATTTCTGTAGTTCATAAACATCTCCTTTGTTTACGTTTTCAATTTATCTGTTTATGAACCCAATAAGAACGGCCCTTACTATAGCACTTATCCTAGTGTTGCAATAGTAACAGCCGCGGCCTCCCGCCTGTAACGGCGGGAAACACTAGGTACCGCCAGGTGGCCGCCCGGCAGTACCTAAATCGGCTGTTTTTGGACTAGGATAAGACGTTTTTTCGTACATTCCGTATGCTGTATACGGTTCCAAAAACAGAAAAATTGTACCTATAGTATAATAAAAAGGGAACGGATTAGCAAGGAAAATAGCCCGCTATTAAGAAGGAAATTCAGTTTTCCGCCAAAGTTCGGGCGCAAATTAGTTTGAAATTACCGCGTTGTGTGATTGTACAACGTAGTTGCACTTTTTCCTAATTTTACAAGTTATAAAATTCGCAAAATTTGACAGTTTTTAGTATAATATCCGCACGATGAGTGAAGATATTAAATTTGGTACAGCCGGTTTCCGGTCTATTACTGCAGGCGGATTAACCGCCTTAAACGTGCAACGTTTAGCGTATGGGATTTCCGAACATATTTTGGAACATCCTTTCTATGGTTTTGAAGGAGAAGGGTATAAACGCCATTGCCAGAAACAAGGGAAAAAGATTAAAAAACCCCTGGTGTTGGTGGGGTATGATACACGCTTTTTATCCAAACAACTGGCCTATGTGGCGGCGAATGTGTTTGCGCAAAATGGAATTGCCGTTAAAATTGATGAACTTCCGTTACCGACGCCGGTGGCAGAATGGTCTGTAATTAACGAGTGTGCCGTAGGGGCACTCGTAGTGACCGGAAGCGAAGGGGCTTATTACGATAACGGAATTAAGTGGATTTCTTATTACGGCGGTATTGCCAACAACGAGATTATAGAAGATATTACCCGGCGTATCCCGGCCCCCAATGCACAGATTTTGAAAGCATCCTCTACCGAATTTGGGGAACTAAACGATGCGGTCATTGTGACGAAGGACTTCCGCAAGGCATACCTGGCCCACATGGAAAAACTCATCAATACCCGCGCATTAAAGGCGGCTAAATTAAAAGTGGCGGTGGATCCTTTGCATGGGGCTGCTAAACATTACTTGCGTGCATTCCTGGAGAAATATGGCGTTACCGTAGAAGGAATTCACGAGGAAGAAGACGTGCTTTTTGGCGGAAAAACCCCCAATGCCGGGCCGGATAGTTTACAGGAACTAAAAAAACTGGTTGTTTCCAAAAAACTGCACATGGGCCTTGCCTGCAATCCGGATTGCGATAAATTCGGGTTGGTGGATAGTGAGGGAAACTGGATTTTTTCCAATGAAATTGCCCCTATGCTTTTGGATCACTTGGTGCGTAACAAAAAGCAAAAAGGCCGGGTGTGCCGCAGTGTGATTACATCTAACTTAATTGACCAGGTGGCTAAAGCCCATGGGTTAATGCTGCGTGATACGCCGGTAGGGTTTAAATATATTACCGAACTAATGGCCAGCGGACAGTATATTTTAGGAATGGAAGAATCCGGCGGGATTTCTATTGCCGGGCATATCCCGGATAAAGACGGTCTGCTCTCCTGCTTACTGGTGATTGATATGCTAGCCACTGAGAAAAAGACCTTTAAACAACTTAAAAAAGAGTTTTATAAAAAATATACCCAGTTGTTTGACCAGAAAGTCAGTATTCCCAAAACGGAAACTGAAATTAACCGCATCATGGAACGTTTGGATATAAAACCTCCGCTGTCTATCAATAAAACATCCGTGTGGCGTATTGATTCTACAGACGGTTTTAAATTTATCCTTAAAGGAGGCAGTTGGCTGGCAATTCGCCCATCTAATACGCAGCGTATTATCCGTCTGTATGCGGAATCCCAGGATGAAAAACTGCCGGCTATACTGATTAAGGAAGGTAAAAAAATTATAGACAGCATTGTCTAAGGAGGATTTCCATGGCGCGCGTAAGTAAAATTGTAGCGCGGGAAGTGTTGGACTCGCGCGGTTATCCCACCGTATTAGCGCATGTATATTTAGATGACGGTACGCAGGCCACGGCCGCTGTACCTAGTGGGGCTTCCACCGGTTCACACGAAGCATTAGAACTGCGTGATGGAGGGACCCGCTACAACGGCAAAGGTGTCTTAAAAGCCGTTTGCAACGTGGAGCAGTTAAGCGGTATCTTGCGCGGCATGGACGTAAACGACGTGCGCGCAATTGACCAAAAAATGTTAGAAGCGGACGGTACGGAAAATAAATCCAACTTGGGGGCCAACGCCACGTTGGCGGTGTCCATGGCGCTATTGCGTGCCGGAAGTGTAAGTGCCAAGCGGCCCCTATATGCGCATATCCGCGCGGTGTACGGACTACCTGATAAAGAATACATTTTACCTACCCCCATGCTTAACATTATTAATGGGGGAAAACATGCGGACTCCGGTTTAGACGTGCAAGAGTTTATGATTGTGCCCGCAAAGGCCGCTTCTTTTCAAGAAGCCCTGCGCCAAGCCAGTGAAACCTACCACTCCTTGCGCGCGCTATTAAAAAGCCAGGGCCAGGTAATTGCCGTAGGGGATGAAGGCGGGTTTGCTCCCAAAATTGCCAAGCACGAAGACGTGCTAAAAACCATTTTAACAGCCGCTAGACAGGCCGGGCATGAGGAAATGTGTTTAGCGATGGATTGTGCCGCCAGCGAATTTTATAAAGACGGTTCCTACCACTTTGAAGGTAAAACGTATACGTCACAGGAAATGACGGCTATTTATACCGCCTGGCAACAGCGTTATCCCCTCGTGTCCATAGAGGACCCGCTTTTTGAAGACGATTGGGCGGGTTGGCAACACATTACCCAACAAATGGGAACTAAATTACGTTTAGTGGGGGATGATTTATTTGTTACCAACCCCAAACGCTTGCAACTGGGCATAGAAAAAAAAGCCGCCAACGCGATTTTAATTAAGCCCAACCAAATTGGTACGATTACTGAAACGATAGACGTGATGAACACGGCCCAACAGTACGGTTACGCGCGGATTGTGTCGCACCGCTCCGGGGAAACGGAAGATACGTTTATTGCTGATTTGGCTGTGGCTACTAACGCAGGGGCTATTAAAACCGGCGCACCGGCCCGGGCGGAACGTACGGCCAAGTATAACCGCTTGCTCCAGATTGAGGCCGAACTGGGGAACAAAGCCGTTTACGCCAAGGACCAAGTATTTTGAAACGTTCCGTAACTAGCAAATTTACATGCACGCCTAAAATCATTATCCTGGGGATAGTGGTTCTGTTGGTATTGGTATTGCCGATTGGAAACAGTTTATTTAACTGGTGGCACAACCATGCCGAACTGCGCCGCCTTACCCAAAAGCGGGGTAAGTTAGACGTGCAATATGAGCGACTGCTGGCCGAAAAAAAACTGTTAGAAACGCGCGACCCTGCGTTTATGGAGAAATTGGCACGGAACAATTACCACATGGTAAAACCGGGTGAAATTGAATATAGGATTGTCTCCCATGATGCGCATTGACGTACTTAATTTAGGTCCCATGGATAATTGCACCTACCTGGTAAGTAAAGAGGGGCAAGCGTTGCTGATTGACCCGGCCTGGGATATGAATTTTATCATTCACACGTTAGAAACCAAACATCTTACTTTGTGCGGGGTGCTGTTTACACATGGACATTTTGACCATGTTAAAATGTCGGCGGATTTATTAACGCATTTTCACTTGCGGGCCTATTTGGAAAAAAATGATGTGTTACTTTCCGGTTTACCGCCGGAATTACTGCACTTGTATTCCGGCAGCCAATCCTTTCAAATAGGGCCGTTTCACGTACAAATAGTGCCTACGCCGGGTCATACGGCCGGGGGCGTGTGTATTTTGATTGAAGATGCCCTCTTTACCGGGGATACGCTATTTCCGGGTTCGTGCGGGCGGGTGGATTTGCCGTCTTCTAATCCGCGGGAAATGCTAAACAGTTTACGCAAAATTGCCTCACTGCCCGAAGAAACCCGCATTTTTGCCGGGCACAGTTACGGCGGGCGTTGCAGTTCTACCGTCGGGCAGGAAAAGCGGGAAAACCAGTATATGCGTAATGCCTTGCGTTGGGAGAACAACTAATGCACCCGGTACTAGTTCAGATAGGTTCCTTTGAACTGGCCAGTTACGGGCTGATGACTGCACTGGGCTATGCCGCCGCGGCGGGATATTTGTTGCCCCGCATGAAACGTAGCGGGATTAAAGGGCTTACGGCGGACACATTTTGGAACCTTATTTTTATTGCATTTGTAGGGGCGATTGTAGGCGGAAAACTATTGTTTATTTTGGTTTCCTGGCCGCAGTTAGGGGCAACACTGGCCGAAAAATTGGCCACGGTGGTGCGCGATATCCGTTATGGGTTTGTATTTTTTGGCGGGATGATTGTATCGGTTACGGCCCTGGTATGGTATATCCGCCGCCGCCAATTACCGCTGTTAAAAACGTCTGATTTTTTAATTGTGGGTCTTCCCTTGGGGCATGCGTTGGGGCGTGTTGGGTGCTTTTTGGCCGGGTGTTGCTACGGCAAGCCCACGGCGTTACCCTGGGGCGTGCGGTTTACCGACACGCATGCACTCGTGCCGCCGGAACTTATGAACGTACCCTTGCACCCCACACAATTATATGAGGCCGTGCTGAATTTTTTATTGTTTCTTTTTCTGCATTACATGTCCAAACGGCCGCACAAAAGCGGGGCTATTTTAGTAACGTATGTGTGGGGGTATGCGCTACTGCGGTTTTGTATTGAGTTTTTCCGCGGGGATTTCCGCGGCGGGTTTTTAGGGGGCCTGTCTCCATCGCAGGTAATTTGTTTGGCTACGGCGGGGATTGCGTTTTATATTTGGGTAAAATTTTTAAGGAGTGCTTCCCATGGCTGAAAAAAAGAGTTTTCATTTTGACGGATATACCCGCCGTTTGGATATTTTTGCAACGGACGAACTACCGGAACTTTCCCGCGCGTTGGTGCAAAAAATGATTAAAGAAGGCAAAATTACCGTAAACGGCAAAACGGTAAAACCGTCCTGGCCGCTTACCCGCGGGGAAGTGGTGGAAATTACCTTGCCGGATGCACACGCCCAAACGCCGCTAAAAAATTTGATGATTTACGATGGGAAAGATTTTTTTGTCATCCATAAACCCGCGGGCCTATTGGTTCACCCGCAAAGCCCGGTGTGGGAAGAACACCCCGAAACCGTTTTTTCTACGGACGAAACACTCGTGTCTATTATTTTGGCAAACCCGCCCAAGGGGTTTCATGCAGATACGCCGCGCGCGGGCTTGGTGCACCGGTTAGACCGGGAAACAAGCGGGGTCATGGTGGTAGCCAAAACGCCTGAGTTTCAAACGGAAATGGTGTCCCTGTTTGCCAACCGTGAAGTACACAAAACCTACCATTCTATTGCGTGCGGGGAAGTGCCTGACGACAAGGGGACGATTGACGTGCCGATCGGGCGCGTGGCGGGGGGAAAGATTAAGGCCTCGGAAATCGGGCGTGAAGCCATTACAGATTATCAGGTATTGGAGCGCAAAAACGGATTTACGTATATTGAACTTTACCCGCGCACCGGACGTACAAACCAACTGCGCGTTCACTTAAACTGGCTGGGGTACCCGGTACTTGGGGATTGGCTTTATAAGGGGGCCACGGCCGATCGGTTAATGCTCCATGCGCGGCGTATTGAGTTTAAGCATCCCCTGACTGGTAAGAAACTTCAATTTGAGGCCCCGGTGCCGGAAGATTTTTTGGAAGCGTGGAAGCAAGTAACCGGGAAAAACTAATGGGAGCTGTTGTTTGATTTCTTAACGATGGGGTCCGGCAATCCTTTCATTTACACAAAAACCCCCTTACAAAAGTAAGGGGGTTTTTGCTACTAGGCAATATTAGCAAATTTCTCCGTCACCAAAACCAAATTGCACCAAAGAGCCGTCTTTGGCTTGTACGCAGATGTACTGCAGATCTGTCTTGGCTTGCAGGGTACGCACCGCTTGCGGTTCTACACGCACGCAAGAACCCTCTTTTACCGCAACGGTTTGCCCATCCAGCGTCATGGCGGCATTGCCTTTTAAGAAAATATATACTTCTTCATTCTGCTTGTGCTTGTGGTTAAAAGGTGCCTTGGCTCCGGCGGGCATAAAATTGACCGAAATTTCACAACTGGTAAGCCCTAATACGTCATGCAAAAACGCTTTTCCGTGTTCGTATTTTGTACCGATTTGTGCTAAATTGCCCACTTCGGTTTGTTTATAATTTGCCATAAAATACTCCTTTAAAGTAAGATAATTTAATCAAATACATTTCCTGGAATTTGCTTATTTTAAGTTTGTCTTAAAGAAGGTTTCCAACTTGTCAAAAGGAATTTTTTGCATATTGTCATACAAATCCACATGGTTGGCCCCCGGTATAATCAGTAACTCTTTATTCTTTCCTTGTAACCTTTTAAAAGCATCTTCGCCGAAGTAACGGCTATGGGCTTTTTCACCATGAATTACTAGCACTGCACTTTGAATTTCATTACTGCGCTGTAAAATAGGCATGTTAATAAATGAAAGAGCAGAAGTAGTGTTCCAGTTGCCGTTAGAGTTAATGGAACGTGGGTGGAAACCGCGTGGCGTTTTGTAGTAATTAAAATAATCTTGTACAAATTGCGGTTCTTGCCCGGTTAGTTTTTCCGGCAACCCCGGGGCTTTGGTATAGGTTGCGTTTTTGTAGTCCGCGGTGCGTTGGGTATTTAACTGTTTTAGAAGTTCGTGGCGTGCTTTTTCATCCATTGCATCATTATATCCGTTGGCGCAAACGCGTGTCATATCGTACATAGTAGATGCTACAGTGGCTTTAATGCGGGTATCCATGGCGGCTGCATTTAGCGCAAAGCCCCCAAAACCGCAAATGCCCAAAATACCGATTTTTTCTGCATCCACTTGCGGATGATTGGATAAATAATCTACTGCCGCGCTAAAATCTTCCGTGTTAATATCCGGGGAAGCCACATTACGCGGTTCGCCGGAAGATTCCCCCGTGTAAGAGGGGTCAAATGCTAGCATGATAAAACCGCGTTCGGCGAGAGTTTGGGCGTAGAGCCCGGATGCTTGCTCTTTAACTGCGCCAAATGGGCCGCTAATAGCGATAGCAGGTAATTGCGTGCCTTTTGGGGTGTTGGTGGGCATATACAAATCCCCGCTAAGGGTAATACCGTAGCGGTTTTTGAAGTGTACTTTTTGTACAGTCAGTTGGTCATTTTGTTTAAAAACTTTATCCCAATGTGGGGTCATAGTATTGTCCTTTGTGTGGTGTATGCTGCAAGCGAACAAAAAATGCCGGATGCGCAGACAGCCACTATGTTAATAAGTTTCATCATTTTTTCTATATAGATATTGTAGCAATTAGAGTAAACTTCAAGTCAAGAGAAAAACCATCTTTCCCTCTTTTTTAGCAAGAGAAAAATCCCATTCGTGCTCAAGAATGTGTAGCGTTACCGACCCCCCATATACCCCGGCTGATACCGGGGCAGGGGCAAATTCCGTCCCGGGGGTTAGTGTTTGGCTGAATTATTACTTTTTTGTAGTAACTGCCGCACGAAAAACTCGGTTACTAGTTCATCTGCCGCGGGGGTATTTTGCGTAAAATTATGGTCGTACCCTTGCACTGTTTCCAGGGTGGCGTGCGGGTAAATTTGGCTAAATTCCACGCCATATTTATAGGGAACTAACTGGTCATCTTTGCTGTGCAGTACAAGCACTGGCCCGGTGTAGCGGGCGGAAACCTCATAAATGGGCAGGCGGGGGGTGGTTTGTAAATAGGCGCGGCCCACTTTTAGCCCGTTGGCAAGCGTAATATAGGCGGGGGGATTTTGGGGGTCAAAAGTTACCCCAAACAAATTGCCTTGTGCCGTGTCTTCTTTTAATTCCGGCGCGGGGGACATCAGGGCCAGGGCTTTTATTTGTTTGTTGCCCAGTTCACCTGCCAACATCGCAGCCACTACCGCCCCCTGGGAATGCCCTACCGCCGAAACAGATGTCACGTGGGGCAAGGTTTGTGCGTACGCATACACGCGGCGGGCATCTTCTAACTCATTGGGAATGGTCATCTCCACAAACGCTCCTTCGCTCTGCCCATGTCCGTTAAAATCAAACAACAGGGTTCCTATCCCATGCGTGTTTAACTGGCGGGAAAGTTCAGTGAGTAACGGCATTTCTTTGTTGGCATTAAAACCGTGCAAAATAAGTACCAGGGGATATTTATCTGTGCCTGCCGGGGCGTTTAAGGTAGCCGCTAATGCACCATGGTCACCCGGTAGTGTAAAGTTTGTAGAAAGAGGGGTGCTTGCGCATCCAGGCAGTAGCAGTAGTACGGCAAAAATACTATATAGACATTTTCTCATCATAAATTCTCCCAATTAGGTTTTTACATTATATCAAACAACCCGCCTATCTAAAAAGCCAGGCGGATTACCGCCTGGCCGGAGAAATGTGCATATGAAACACACAACAAGGGTTGTTACGCCCTTAAATCTTCATAATTTCGTCTTCTTTATGTTTAATTACCTGGTCAATTTGTGCAATAAAACCATCCGTTGTTTTTTGAACGTCGTTTTCATAGCGTTTCAAATCATCCTCGGTAATTTCCGCGGCTTTTTGGGCCTTTTTGATTTTTTCCAATACGTCCCGGCGGGAGTTACGCACGGCTACTTTGAAATCTTCGCTCATTTTGGAAATATTTTTAGCCAGTTGTTTGCGGCGTTCTTCCGTCATGGAAGGAAGTGTAATGCGGATTACTTTGCCGTTATTAACCGGGCTAGCCCCCAGGTCTGCTTTTTGCAACGCTTTGTCAATATCGTTAATGGCGGAAATGTCCCAGGGTTGTATTTCCAGTGTTTTGGCATCTAATACGTTAATAACCGCCATTTGTTTAATAGGGGTTTGTGTGCCGTAATAATCCACGCGTATGTTTTCTAAAAGCCCGGCACTGGCGCGCCCGGTGCGGATGGTGGATAAGTCGCGTTCTAAACGGGCCACGTGTTCGGCCATTTCGGTTTTGGTTTTTGTCAGTAAGGCAGCAATTGCTTCCATAGTATTTGTCCTTATAGTAAGATTTTCTTTATTATAGCATTTTAACCTGGTTTGCGCGCAAGGAGCAATTGCCTGTAATTATTTGCAGGCCAGGGCTTCGGCAATGTGCTCTGGCACAATGGGGTGCTTTTTCTGGGTATGGGGAGCATGGTGTTTTGTGTAAATATGCGTTTCCTGCTGGTCTTGCAACACAACAATTTTGGTACTTCCCAGCGATAATAAAAAACGTAAATTGGGGGATTTCATACTAATCTCCTTCACTAAAAATCATCTTTCTTTTATTAAAGCGTATTTTACGGTTGTGCGCAAGGGAAATTTGGGCCTGGTTGGGTCTAGGCCCGGCACATAGGTCCGAAAGAGGGGCTTTTAGCACAAAACAGACAAGTTGTCAACAAATTTTTTAAAAAACTTAAAAAATAAGCAAAAATATCACTTTTTGGTTTTTTATCGTCGTAATATGGGCGTAAAAAATATCTTATTTTAAGATTGTAAAACATAGTTATCCACAGAAAAACGGACTTATCCACAACTCGCTCTGCCCGGAAAGTTAATCTGCAACAAAAATTCATTAAAATTCCCGGTTTGTACGGTGAAAATGCAAAGTTATCCACAACTTATCCACACCTGTTGAAAACCCAGTTTACAAATCCCGAGTATTTTTTTATAATACAAACAGGAGGGTTTATGAAGAACATTTTTTTATTTAGTTGTGTTGCTGTGTGGGCGGCGGCATGTGCTTCACGCCAAAACACGGTAGATGACCGTCCGCGCGTACCCGCCAAGGACCCTTATGTAGCGATTGCCGAGCGGGAAAACTATAAACTCTACAAACAAGACGTGGAGCAAATGTACCGTTCCAAAAAATTACCCTCTATCACCTATGATTTTGATTCTATCCGCCCGCCGGAGTACGCGTATCCGTTTATGGATAAACTGGTTACGCTACTAAAAGAAAAAGAAAACCTGCACCTTATTTTGGAAGGAAATTCGGACTCTATCGGCTCAGATGAATATAACTACTGGCTGTCCGGTTCGCGTGCGGCGGCCTTAAAATCTTACCTGGTAAGCCGCGGCATAGAGGCGGACCGTATCCGTATCCACGCGTATGGAAACACGCGGCCTATTTCGTTGGACCAATCCCAAGAAGGCCGGCGTGCCAACCGCCGGGTGGACTTTAAATTAACCACCCGCCGTTGGAAGTCCATTTTTTAAGTCATTCTTACACGCAACAAAAAAGCCCCGATTGCTAACCTGCATCGGGGCACGTTCATGGAAGGGCCTGTTTTATAGGTAATAACAGGAAAACCCATCTGCTTTGTCTAGTTCGTGGCAGTCCTTTTGAACATGTGGAAAGGAGGCACAAAGGGCGCAGGTGGTATTGGCATCACACATGCACGTATACTCCTTGGAGCCAACATAATAATTAAAATACAAGGGACCGTCGGCGAATTGTTTATAGACGGCAATGCTCATATTATCCTCCTCGGTATTGGAACCGCTATTTGCGAATACGATTTCCCAGCCCTCACTCAACGCAGGCATGTCAATATCCAAATGGGTGAAGGAAGGGTCGTATTCCCCATGTGCCAGATAGTAGGCCTCTTGCCCTTGTACGATTGCCTGGAGGGCCGTCAGTGCTTGAACTGCCCGTGCTTTTGCTACCGCCTTCTGGTACTGTGGCAACGCTACCGCCGCCAGAATACCGATAATAAGAACTACTACCAGTAGTTCTAAGAGGGTAAACCCCCGGTTGTTTTTTGTCATTAGTTATTCTCCTGTTTACAAATCTGCCTGGGGGTATAAAGCAAAACGGCCAGCGTTATTGTGCCTGTCTTAGTGTCACAACAACCATAGCCGTGGCCTGCCGCCAAAGGCGGCAAACACTAAGTACAGCATAATTTATGGATCAGATAAATTGCACTGTACCTAAAACGGCTATTTTTGGACTAAGACAGGATTTTGATTTCCAAAACACCTCCGTATTCTTTATACGGTTCCAAAAACAGATCAAATTTTCTTACTACCCTTCTATTATAACATAATTTTTTTCTTTCTTTTATGGCCAGAAATTTCTAAAATATAACAAACTCTTTGAAGGATTTTTCTATGCTTAATTTAACCAAACCCCAAAACGAAACCATTTACATGAAATGTATGCGGGTGTTTTTATCCGCCACGTTTCTGGTTGTACCTCTTATATTTTTTACGGATTTAACCGCTAATCCGTTCTTTGCCCAAAACGTGTTACTCTATGTGTTGGTGGCTTTATTGTATGGTACCATGGCGGTTAAATTTTTACGTACCAAAACCATTGACTTTACCAAAACATTTTTTGACTTGGCTTTTTTTATCTATGTGCTCTCGTGTGCCATGGGGTGGCTGACGGCGTTTTCCGGTGTGTCGCAGGTATTGCGTCAAACCTTGTTTTTTAATTTATTAAATTACGGTACCTTGCTGCTTATTATTGCCGTGGGGGCATACATCATTAGCAAAAATGTGGTCTTTTCCGGCGTAATTGAAAGTAAAACCAATTACATTTTGCTTTTTTTTGTGTGGGGGGCCTTGTGGTATTTGGCCCCGCTTCTTAAAACTACTTCCACGTCGGAAACCTTCTTCCTGCAGTTGTGGGACTGGTACGCTGTTGTGTTGTGGGGCATTGGCATTTATTTAGGGGTGCGCGTTCTAAAAAAACTCACGCAAGAAAATATTTTAGTCCTTTTATTCGTAGCCGTTTTTTTGGCGTGTTGTTACGGCGTGTTGCAGGCCTTGGGGCTGGACTTTTTGTGGCCGTTTGAAATCAACCAATTTGCTACCAAAGCATTTTCCACGTTTGGCAATCCTAACTTCTTGTCTTCGGCGGTAGTTATGTTGTTGCCTTCTTTACTGGTGTATTTCATGCGTACCGACAGTAAAAAGGACTTTTTGGTCTATGGCTTATTGGTGCTGGTGTATGTGTTATATTTATCGTTTGGGCTAGCGCGTTCCTGTTGGATAGGGGCTATATGCGGGCTTATTATGATGTGGATGTTTGGCACCTTGCGCACACTTATTTGGAAACGCAAAGGCCGCGTATTTTTACTGGCACTTTTAGCCGTAGGGGTAGCGTATAGTTCCATTTACATGCCCGGCCCCGGGGATGCCATTAGCCCGGTTAAAAAACGTGCGGCCGAGTTGTCTCAACTCACCCCGTCCACCTTTACATTAGACGTGAAAAAAGAACAAATTTTTCAATCCTTGCATCAGCGTTTACTGATGTGGGACGTTTCCAAAGAAATGTTTTTACAGCGTCCGGTATTAGGTAGCGGGGTGGGGAATTTTCAAATGTCATTTGCCCAAAACCAACCCAAAACCTTGCTTAAATATCCGGAACTTCGCTCGCTTAAAACCACCACCAATGCGCCGCATAACGAAATTTTATTTCAGTTGGGGCAAGGCGGTATCGTGGGGGCGGGGCTTTTTCTGTTTATGTTTATGGTGTTATTTTTAGAAGTGAAGGACTTTGCCGCCCATAAAAAGGAAGGGGACAAAAAACAACTGTTGCAAGCCATTTTTTGCGGTATTTTAGGCATGTTAGTAGATAATATGCTCAACATTTCCCTGCATGCTGTGGTTCCCGCATTTTTCTTCTGGTGGCTTGTTGGGGCGGAAGTGAGCGGTGTGGGAAAAGAGGAAGGTTCGGTTATTATTAACGCAAATCCGGCCACCAAAGCCGTGGCACTGGTGGTGCTGGCTACTTGCGGGGCTATACTTGTGTGGCAGGGGATGTGGTTTGCCAGTGAATATGAAGCATTTGTCGGACAAAAAAAGTTGGCCCGCAAGGATTACGACGGTGCCATTTCCAATTTAACTACTGCGCTTACCTTATATCCGGCAAATACCGAGGCGGGTTTCCGTCTGGGGCAGGTTCTTCTTGCCCAACAGAAGTATCCCCTGGCCTTACGCGCGTTTGATAAATCGCTGGCTGCCGCATCGTATTATGAAGAGGTATATAACCAGGCCGCACTGGCCGCCTTGGGAGCGGGGGATATTAAAAAAGCCGTTTACTATTTGCAACAACATTTAAAATTACATCCGTATCATATAGAGTCGTACAAATTGCTGGCCTCTTTGCTGGGGGAGAATATTATTTATGCCGAAGATGAGGGGATTGCTTTGTTGGAGCGGGGGCTGACGTTGTTTCCGTATGATACCTCCCTGTGGCGGCAAGTGGGGGAAATTTACCAAAAACAGGGGAATGTGGAATATGCGAAAAATACATATCAGCGCGGTCTGGCGGTAGATACGCTGGACCGGGAACTTCTGCGCCGTCTGGAAGCATTGTATCCTGCCAAAAATGGACGGCCTGCCTTGCTAGCGCAAGCACGTACCTTGCAAGGGTATCAGGAAAAAGCAGGCAAGTATCAAAAAATGTCTCCTTTCTACCAACACAAACTGCGTGAAAATGTAGAGGCCTATATCGCCCAATATCCGCAGGATTCTAATGGAAAAATTTTACTGGCGCGCGTGTTTTCTCTGGGCGGTAATGATTTAAAGGCGCAAGAAACGCTGGCGCGCGTGTTGGCCTATCAGCCGGATAATTTGTGGGCAAATCTGGCATTATCGTCGTTATATTATCAGGCGGAAGATTGGGCGCGCTCGCGGCATGCCCTGGAAAACGCGCTATTTTATTATCCGGATAATGCCATAGCACAAAAACGCTTGGCAGTATTACAGGGCAGTTTGCCGCCTTTATAAATAGTTATTTGTTGACGGTAAAAACTACACAAAAAAAAGAATGAAAAAATTATTTATTTTTGCTACAATGAATGCGTAGTGTTTGAAAAGCAGTCATAAATGCAATGCAAGGTGCAAAAAAATGCTTTACAAACCGTGTGAAATTGCTATAATAACTGCAGGAGTACCGGTTGTAAAACCAAATCCTAGCGCAAGGAATGTGCAAACAGATGAAAATAAATAGAACGTGCAAGTGCATGGTTGTTTTAATGGGAGGGTTGTTCTTTTTCCATTTACCAGCCGCAGCCGCTTCGGCGGAAAAACAGTTGCAAAGCGGGATTGAGGCCTACCAAAAGAATGATACGGACAAAGCGTTGGACTATTTCATTGACGTACTGATGAATGGTAATAGCGAACAGGTAGCCCAAGCCAACAAATACATTGATGCAATTCACAACAAAATCGGTGGTATTAAGCAACCGGTGGAAGTGGATGTGTCTTTCCCGGATCAACCTGTTCAAACTATTTTGAACAAAACAGAGGAATGGGAAAATCAGGCAAACCAATCGGCTCAAAATGCGGTTGATGCGTTGAACACGATGCCGCAAACGCTCACAGAACAAATTGAGCAACGGCAATTGGCTAATTATACCCAACAGGGAATGCAACCTGTTACGGATACCCAGGCCGCTGTGTTGGATAATGCCGCTGTATTGGCAACACAGGCGGACAATGGGGCCGCTACTGCCCAAACCGATTTAAACGCTATTGCTAGTCAGTATAACCAACAAGTACAGCAAGCGGGGGCCGTCACCCCACAAGTGACGGAGGATATGAACCGTTTGGCAAATGATTATCAGTTGCAAGATGCGGCTTCTAATCAAATAGGGACACCCTCGGTGCAACCCACCCAGAATGCCACGTATTTCACGCCTAATTTGTCCCCGGCAGTGCATGCGGAACATACTTTTTCTTCGTCAGCAGAACCGGTTGGGGAGCCCGGGGCATCCGCACAGAATGATACGAGTAACAGTTCCCAGTTTACTGATTTAACCAGCCCGGCTGCCGTAGATGCGCGCAATTTATATGTGGCACAAAAATTGCAGAGTATGCGGGATGCTACTATTGCTAAATTAAGTAACCAAAAGGGGATCCACTTGTATTTGCGCCCGGATGGCCGCCCGGATGCCATAGATGTAGATGAGGGGGTGCTGTTCCACGCAAATGCTTTCCGCCCGGAGGCCTTTGGCACGTTAAATGATATTTTTGAACTGTTGGCATTGACACAGGGAACCCGGTATATTATTTTGCCGGCTGGTTCTTATACAGATGATGTTACATTGTCCGGCATTCGCCAAGCCATGGCACTTAAGTCCTATTTAACAAAACGCGGAATTTCTCAAGGCAAATTACAGTATAATATGGGGTTGGTAGATGAAGAAGTCCCTACCCAATTTTCTAATTTAAAAGGTTTATCTGTTGTTTTTGATTATGATGCAGATTTTCCAACCCGTATGCTTGAAAATGCCGACCAGGAAACTGCGCCGTTGTTAAGTATGGCTATTGTGCCGCAATGCCACGCCATTGACCGTTCCTTAGGGGAGGCGTATGCTATTGATTTTTCTGTGTTAGATACGGTTAATTCCATTGACCACTGGACTTTGCAGGTGGTAGAACATGGCCGTAACGGCACCTATTATATTGTACGCCAGTTAGAAGGTTTTTCCCCGGTGTATCACCAAATTTTGTGGAATGGGCGTAAAGGAATTATCGGGCCGGAACTTCCCTGCGGCAAATACACCTTGGTGTTAACGGCAGTGGACACGATGGGAAAGAAAAATGTCTTACGCCGCCGTGTAGTGGTAAAATGTGCGGGAGCTGCGGTCATGGGATCCTGTGAAACAGGAACATGTACCAAGAAAAAGGTTTCTGACGGAACACAAGCCGTTTTGAATTATAAATCCAGCCGGTTGTGGAAGAAACCCAACCGTCGTATGTGCGTATCTAAAACGTGCGTGGCTGCGGAAGCGGAAGCACCCCAGGCAAGTACGCCTGAGGCAAAGGTTGAAGAAAAAGAAGAAACGCAAACGCAATCCTCTGCTACAGCAACATATACCAAAACGCAAACCGTGCGTAATGTCGTCGTTGATGACACTTCTGCACAAACTGGTGTGCTTTCTTCTTCTGAAGACACGGGTTATGCACCCCTGCCTGCTGATGCGGGGGGATATGCTGCAGCAGATGAGGGACAATACAGTTCTTCATCTTACGAAGAAGAGTATACAACATATTAATAACGTAAGTTATTAGGGGATAAGGGAGTATGAATCTTGCAGAAGTATTAGTCGGTAACAACATGGCTGTTCATCCGGATTGTTTAGGGATCTACATAGGGATTGATGAAATCTATGTAGCCCAAAGTGCAAAACGGGATGGCGGTATGGTGTTGGAATCGCTAATTCGTGTTCCGACCAATGTGGTAGACCGCAGTAAGTTGAAGGCGGGGGACCTAAATGAGGCCTTTTTTACCATGGAGTATTGGTTGGATGCATTAAGTAAAGTAACCTCTAAAAGATCCTGGAATACTACCAAAGTAGTTGTCAGTTTGTCCCCGGAATTTTCGTTATTGCGCCATTTTGTTATTTCTATTCCCATGAAGCGTACAGAATGGGCCGCGGGTATTCCTAACGAGGCACGTAAATACATTCACTTCCCTTTTGATAAAGCCGCTTATGCGTACCATGTGTATGAGTTTCAAACGGCAGCCACCAAGCAAACCCGGTTAGGTGTTGTGTTTGCTATGACTACGCAAACGATCATTTCCCGCTTGGAAAAAGGATTGAAGACGGTAGGGTTGGATTTGGTGTCTGTAGAAACTTCTTGTTTGTCTTTGGCCCGGGCCTTTAACAGTAATGACAAAGAGGCCGTTGGAGGTGGCGGGCGTATTTATTCTTTTTTTGGAAAAGAAGCAGCAAATTTTGTGTTTTTAAACGGAACTATTCCTGTGTTGGAGCGGGAAGTTGAAATTTCAGGTTCGGCCCCGGCAGAACGCCACCGGTTTGAAATTACCAACAGTACGGAATTTATTGCTAAGCAATTAGAGCGCGATCCGTTTGAAGAAGCGGTGATTATGGGGTATCGTATGGAGCAGTGGAAACCCGCTCTGGAGGCCGATTCTCGTAAGCCCGTGCGCTTGTGGAATTTGGGGGAAATATTTGGTATTGAAACCAAATCCGCTGGTGAGGTCGCTGCCATTGGGGCCAGTAGTAAATTTTTAGACCAACAAATGCCGGATATTGATTTTACAAAAGGCAAACGCTTGAGTGCCTATGAATTTAATGCCAGTTGGACTTTGTGGAAAATTGTGGGTGTGTTCATTGTACTGATGTTACTGGTGCTACTGAAGGGCTATGTGGGAACTGTTTTGGCTAACTGGAAGTACCAGCGTAAAGCGGCTGTGTCCAGCCAGACGTTAGAAGATTTCAAAGGTTTATCGGCGGCACAGTTGCAAACGAATTTGGATAATATTAAAAACCAGAATGATATTTTAACAGCGGTATACATGAACAGCCCGCTTGTAACACCCATTATAGAGGGGGTTGTGAATACTGTACCGCCGCAGGTATGGTTAACGCGTATTTCCTACTCCACGCCTTTCCCGGCTGCCATAAAAGGGACCGGCACACTTACAGTGGAAGGATATATTAATGCCGGTAAAGATAATGTTGAAAATTTACTTATTAGCAGGCGGTTACCGGAACTGTTTAGCAAAAATCCGGCCCTAAAGCAGTTATGCCGTAATGCATCCGTGCGTACGGGGGAAACTTCTAACAAGGGAACAAGCGGAAAAGAAACATCGTTTGCGTTGTCTTGCAGTGCTTCTGGTGAATCTTCCCAAGCGGGAAGAAGAGGGGGTTCCTATGAATATAGATGAACTTAAAGACCGTTTGTCGGCTGATAAAATAAAAAATTTATTGGTTCGTAAAGGGGTCTCTCCTTCATTGATAAATAAAGGGGGAGCGTGGCAAGCTAGTTTTCAACAAGGTTTAAAAGACATTAAATCTGTGTTGGAAGAAGGAAAATTTGCTTTATTTGCCAAGCAATTAGTGGTGCTGCTGGTGGTATTTTTGTTAGTGCGTTACGGATACAAAACGATGCATGAAAAACAAGAAAAGATTAAGGATGATATGGCCGCTTTGCAAATTCAACAGGTCAGTAAAGCAGATTATGAAGATAATAAACAGCATTTGCTTAGATTAGAGCCGTTATTTCCGGATATTGGGCAAAAACAGGAATGGATGTTGGTGCGCCTAAGTGATATTTTTGAAAAGCACAAAATACCAGTCAATATAGACGGTAATATTACCGAAAATTCTCAAGGGTCTTATTTGGTGGCTTCCCAGTCGGTCACCTTTGCAGACACGTTCCAACGTATTGGAGAGTTTCTGGCGGATCTTGAAAATGGGGATGATTTCTTGCGTATTTCTAGTGTTGTGATTACTAAACAAACCGATCAAGAGCATTTGGGCACGAACGCTGTTTCTTTACAGTTTAATACGGCGTTTCCGAATACCAAGTATGCGGCTACCCTGTTTAAGGATTATAACCAACAGATGGAACGCATTAAATTAGAGCAGGCCGCCGAGAAAGATAAGGCAGAAACTCCCCAAACAGCGGAGGGTAAACCAAATGAAAAATAAGCATATGCTGGCAGGTTTAATGGTATGTGTCATGGCAGGGGTTGCTTATGGGCAGGGGGTATCTTCTGCGGCCATGATGCCGATTGTAAAGCCCAAAGTGACATTTCAAAATAAAACCGGACGTGATCCTATGTTGTCGGCTGATGATTTACTTTTGTTACAAGCGCGCGAGCGGCAGCGTTTAGCATTAGAAGCGGCGGAACGTAGAAAACGAGAGGCCGAAGAGCGCAAACGCCGTGCAGAAGAAGAACGCAAACGCCAGTGGGAGTTGTTACTTTTAAAAGATCCTACAGTGGTGGTGCGCAACAAGATTAAGATTAGCGGGGTAATTGATCAAGAAGTGCTTATTGACGGTAAACTCTATACGATTGGCAACACATATATGGGTGCCAAAATAGTTAGTGTAGGGTCGGACACGGTTACATTTCTTTACAAAGGCCGTAAATTTACCAAAAAGATACCGCTATAATTTGTAATTTAGTAAAATTTGTATTAACTCACACAGGAGGATAGATGACAAATCGTTTAGCAGTAGTGTTGGCTGGTGTAGTTACGTTGGGAATCACCGCCACGGCGTCTGCCCAGCAAGAACGCCAGATGCTTCCCAGTGATGACACCATTGCTTTAGCAGGGGAAGGAACAGCAAATGCTTCTTCCGTTGCTTCGGACCTGTATAAGGAAGTAGAAATGAACTCTCCCTTAGACAGAAAAGTGTCCATTCGGGTGGCAAACGTGCCGATATCGGCATTTTTAAACAGTATTACTACCCAGGCCAAAATTAACTTTATTATGAGCGAAGAATTTGCGAATAAAAAAGTAACGGCCTCATTAACTCGTGTTACGGTGCGTGAAGCGTTAGACACGCTACTGCGGGTGCATGGGTTGGCATACCAGCGTATTGGTAAAAGTGACAGTTACGTGGTTACGAAGCGTTCTAATGATGCCCCGGATACAATCACTAAAATCTATACGTTAAGTTATATTGCCTTACAAGGGGTAGGGTCACCACAAAGTGAACTTAACAACATTATGCCGCAAAATGTATCTTCGGGCGGGGGAGACATGGGGTCATCTAACTCCGGTATGGATAACAACTTGCGTATGTCTGGCGGCGATTCTTATGCTACCGGTTCTAACATCACCAGTATTATTGGAAGTATGTTATCCCCGGTGGGTAAAATTGCGGTAGATGCACGTACCAATAAGTTAATTATTACAGATGTGCCGGAAGTATTTCCGCAGGTGGAAAACATCTTAGCGGAACTGGATATTAAACCGCCGCAGATTTTAATTGAAGCCCAAATTGTAGAAGTTAGCAAAACCAGCGGTTTAAGTGTGGGGTTTGAATATGGCGGTTCCGGCGGTATTATGGCCCAGGTTACTGCTCCTAGCCGTGCGTTAACTTCGGAATTTTTCCACGGTAAAACGTATGACGGTTCCGGTAAATTACATGGATGGGATTGGATCTTCCCCAGTTCTAAAGAAGTTAACAGTTCCAGTAATTCTTCTTCTGGTGGGTCCAGCTCTTCCGGCGATTCTTCGTCGGATAGTGGAAGTGACAACGAAGCCGGTATTTTAAACCTCTCTGCCTTTAACATTGTGTTAAAAGCACTGTTGACCCGCGGGGAAGCCAAATATTTAGGGAAACCGAAAGTGGTTACCTTAAACAACAAAACGGCTACCATTACCGCTTCTACGGATGCTACCGTCGGCCAGACGGTTACAGAATCTGGCAGTACAACGGCCACTGCCCAAACGACAACCTCTGCCGAACGTAAACGGGTAGGGTTAACCTTGCAGGTTACTCCGCAGGTAAACCGTGAAGGGTATGTGACTTTGTATGTCCAACCGACGTATTCCGATGTCGTGGCCTCCGGGTTTGACTTTTCGTTAGATACTACCACACGCGCTGCTTCAACGTTGGTGCGTGTGAAAAACGGACAAACGGTTGTAATCGGGGGCTTGTTAACTTCCCGTGAAACAGACCAAACCCGCAAAGTACCGCTGTTAGGGGATATTCCGGTACTGGGGTGGTTGTTTACCAACCGTTCTAAATCCAAGAGCACAACGGACTTAGTTATCTTCATTACGCCAACTATTTTGGCGGAATAAGTGTGAGTATTGATACCTGCCCCCAACTAACGTGGGGGCAGGTATGTTCCTATGAAGCAGTAAGCGCGTAGGCAGAAGGGGATGAAAAATGGCTAAACAATTAAATGAAATTTTAGTAGATCAGGGAATTTTAACTCCACAACAGGACAAGCAAGCCCAATTTTATGCAAAACAGAACAATTTGTCCATGGCGGATGCCATTTTACGCTCCGGCTTTGCTACGGAAGAACAAGTAACCATTGCTTTGTCCAAACATTTTGCAGTTCCCTATGCTTCTAAAGAGAATGGAATTTTAGTCCCCGAACGGGAACAAAACTTACAAGAAATCATCCCAGAAAAATACGCGCGGGAGAACATGGTTGTTCCCCTGTTTATGGAAGATGATGCCCTGGCCGTTGCCTTGTTAGATCCCACCAACTTGTTTTTAATTGAAAATATTAAAATGATGTCGGGCAAGCAGGTGCAGCCCTTTATTGCCAGTAAATCCCAGTTATTGGGGGTGATGGATAATTTCTATGCTACCCGCAACCTGTTGGAAGAGGTGATGAACGAAACCGTCCGGGGCAATGTGGATGCGGCGGCACAGGCAGAAAGTGATGAAGAAGTAGAAGTTGTCGGGGTGTTGGATTTGGACCGCATGAATCCAAATTCCTCAAAATATGTCAAACAGGTCAATGCCATTTTGCGCCAAGCCATTGCCGAGCGCACCAGCGATATCCATTTGGAACTGTTTGACGAACGTGTCAGTTTGCGCTTCCGTATAGACGGCTCTCTGTATGAACGTACGGCCCCTGCCAAAGACGCCGTAAATGCGATTATTTCCCGTATTAAAATTTTGTCTAAACTGGATATTGCGGAAAAACGTTTGCCGCAAGACGGAAGTTTTACTATCCGTTACCAAAACCGTTCTATTGAAGTGCGTGTATCTGTGTGTCCGGCCGTATATGGGGAAAAGTTGGTGCTTCGTATTTTGGATAAGGGTACAGGCGAAATGAACATTGATAAACTGGGGTTTGAACCTCAGCAGAAAAAGGCCTTTTTAGATGCTGCCAATCTGCCGCATGGGCTTATTTTCTTAACAGGGCCAACCGGCTCCGGGAAATCTACCACCTTAAACGCCGTGCTTACCTCTATCCGTACCCCGGAACTTAACTTTATGACGTTGGAAGACCCGGTGGAATATAAGTTGGCAGGTATTAGCCAGGTGCAGGTAAAGCCAGCCATTGGGCTTACGTTTGCAGCCGGGTTGCGTTCGTTCTTACGTCAGGACCCGGATGTTATTCTGGTGGGGGAAGTCCGCGATAATGAAACGGCAGAGGCCTGTTTAAAAGCCGCCCTAACCGGGCACTTGGTGCTTTCCACCTTACACACCAACGATGCGTTGGGGGCTGTTCCTCGTTTAATTGATATGGGCATGGAACCTTTTCTGTTGGCCAACTCCCTGGCCCTGGTGGCTGCCCAGCGTTTAGTACGCATTTTGTGTCCATATTGTAAAGTGATGCATACTCCGGATAGCAATACGTTATCGCAAATTATACAAGAGGGGCATTTAAACCCGCGTGATCAAAATACCTGGACGTTTTTTAAATCGGTCGGATGCCCGAAATGTTTTGGAACGGGGTATAGCGGCCGCCGGGCTATTTATGAGGTATACCGCATTACAGAAGAAATGCGCAACATTATTTATAAAACGCAGGATTTGATTGAACTGCGCAAAGCGGCTGTTAATTCCGGTGCGCTTAACTTGCGTGCCAATGGGTGGCACAAGGTGATACGCGGCCAAACCACTATAGATGAAATTTTAAGCATTACCACGGCGGACGAATAACCGTTAGGGAATTGAGGAAAATATATGCCAAAATATACATACAAAGTCAGAGACGAAAAAGGGAAAACATTTACCGGGTCTTACACAACGGATAGCAAAGACCGTTTGCGTGTTGCCCTGCAAACCAAAGGATATTTGGTGTTAGAAATTACGGAAACCACAGGGGGCTTGTTTGCTCCGCGTACGGCTGCCGCTACGCAACGTAAAGGCGGCAAAGTACCCGGGCATGTGCTTGCTTTCTTTGCAGAACAACTTTCTACGTTAATTGCAGGGGGGGTGCCGCTTGTCCGTGCTATTTCCCTATTGGGGCAGTATTCTTCAAATCCCACATTGGGGATGGTTCTTTTGCAAATGGCGCATGACATTTCAGGTGGGCAATCTTTACATGAAGCCATGATGAAACACCCCAAAACATTTAACCATGTGTGGACGTCGCTTGTGCAGGCCGGGGAAGTGGGCGGGCAAATTGCCGAAACGCTGATGCAACTGGCCCTTTATACCAAAACACAAGAAGGCATGAAAAGTAAAATTATTACAGCGGTTACCTATCCGGCCATTTTGTGTTTTGCCTCTGTAGGGGTGCTTGTTTACTTTATTGTCGGGATTGTGCCTACATTTGCACAAATTTTTGAGGACTTTAACTTAACGCTCCCCATGCTTACAATTGTAGTGCTAAAAGTATCCAGTGTAATTACAAACCATGCCGTATTGCTTGTGTTGTCTTTCCTGACGGCTATTGCGGCGTTCCGTTTTTATATCCGTACGCCTAATGGGCGCAAACGTTGGCACTCCTTCTTGCTTACCATGCCTATTTTTGGTAATTTTCTGCGTAATATTTATTACGACCGGATGCTTTCTACGTTGTCTACGCTGCTTCGTAGCGGGGTGACCATTTTAAACGCTATTTTAGTATTGGAAGAATCGTTTGACGGTAACGTAATTATTCAGCAGGCATTAAAACAAGTGCGGGCGGATGTGGCGGCCGGTAAATCTATTTCTGATTCGTTCGCGGCTACGGGGGTTTTCCCGGGGCTAATGACGGAAATGATGAGAATGGGGGAAGAATCCGGTAAACTGCCGGGTATTATTTCCACCCTTTCCAAATTTTATGCAGACGAAGTGGACCAATTTATTGCCCGCTTCTCGGCGGTCATTGATCCGATTTTGATTATTGGGGTGGGGGTACTGATTGGTATCGTAGTGGCCTCTATTTTCTTACCGATCTTCAAACTGTCCCAAATCGGAAGTTAATCCGGCGGTCCGGGTTACCCCTTGACAACGGCTTATTTTTAGCCCATACTTTAGTAAGGCCTTTTAGGAGGAGATATGAAATTAAAACAGGCAGGTTTTACGTTGGTGGAAATGTTATTTGTGGTGTTGATTGCCGCCGTGGCGATTGCGTTTGCCGTGCCGCATTTTAAAGATGCCCAAAAAAATAGTGAAGACAAGGGGGCAGCGGGTTATTTAGTTTCGCTAGCGAATGCCATTGAATCATTTCGGAGTGATTTAAACCTGCAGGGGATTTCTGACCCTTGGGTGGGCCTCAGTGATAATATTGAAGTGTCTCCTACCGGGGTTGTGGTAAATTCAGCGGAAGCTAGCGGTAAAAATCTGGTAGAATTTTTAAACGAAAACAGTTTTTCAGAAGATGCAATAAGAAAGGCCTTATTTGGGTTTAATTATTTGAAAAACGGTATAGCTGCCCCGGGGGATTACCGCTATTTTATTTATGCAGGTTTCCCTATAGTGGCTAACTGGTGTGGTGCTTTACCGCCGGCCGAGGAGGCACGTATGGTGGCCTATATGTGTAAGCCGGCCCAGTTAACAGGCGTTCATCCCGCCTATAAGGACGATGAGCGTTGTTATAAGCCGGAAGGATGGGCCTACATGACAGACGGATCCGTCCGTAAGCGGGAGATGGATGGCAAACCCTCTGTGGTGGGTACGGATAATTGTAGCTCGTTGACAAAATTTTCTTGTACAATGTTAACGAAAAAGGCCACTGCCATGGGTTCTGATTGTAATGCTGTGTGTCAGCAGGAATTCGGGCAGGATTGTGATGGTAGCAAGTTACGCATAAAATCTACGACTCACAGTGGCTTAAGCGTCACCTGTATCATTGACTATACGGTGTGGAATAATGAAAAAAGTGATCAGGAAGGAAAAGCGACCCCCGTAACCGTTATGTTTGACGGTGGCGCCAAAACTATTTCTTGTTATGCGTATTGGCACAATTATTAACAAAGAGGAAGTTTATGAAATACCGTGGGTTTACACTGATTGAATTATTGATAGCGGCCGTACTGGTAGCGGTGCTTACCTTGTTTGCTACGCAAACTTTCCGCCGTATTACTGCGGATATTAAGGCGGAAAATGCCAAACGTATCGCAGAAGCAATAGCAGGGGCGGCATACCGGTTTAAAATAGAATATCCCAATGTTACTTTCTCAACCGATCCCATTACGACCAATCCGGGTGCTCCTACAGAGTGTCACCCGCGGCCTGTTGACGGTGCGAAATTGCAAACATTAGTGGATTGTAACTTTTTGGAAAGCGGCAGAAACTATATCACAGAAGGTTTCTCCATGCATTTTACATCGACAGGGGCCGTAGAGGTATCAGGCGGTAGCGGTTCCGGGGAATCCTATGTGGTTACCGGGTATAGTCCGGCTAGATATATGGTCAACATGGGAAAGTTATGAAAAAAGGTTTTACATTGATGGAAATTTTAGCGGTCCTGTTGGTATTAGCAGTGATAGCATCTTTTGCAATCCCTGTTGTTAAGTCCTTTATGGATGAGGTGAATTATCGTAAGGCACAGGTGGCCGCGTCTAAACTGGCTGAAGCCGTTCGTACGTTTTACCGGGAAAGTAAAGGATATAAAATTGGTGGGGCGGGGGTTGATGATACTTTTGTAGGTATGGATGTGGTTACTTTTAAAGGGGAGTGTACCAGCCCGGCTCTTTCCGGGGTGCCGGCTTTTGAATTGACCTCAAGTCCTGGGGGGATGGGTGTAGAACAATTATTTTTATGTGAATATTTACCTGCTAAGGATTTTGCCGGCCTTAAGTATAAGTTTGAGGTGAGGTCTGTTTCGGAAACGTGTTTAATCCGGGCGTGGGATTTGGATGAAAACCCGAACTATAATGCAAGTGATTCCCATGCCATATGTGTTAAGTAAGGTACAAGAAGGAAATAATCATGAAAATCTTATCTTTAAAAAGTAAAGCGGGTGTGACTATTTTGGAGGGGGTAATTGCCTTGGGGCTGCTAGCCATGTTAATGGCGGGGGCATTTGGGGTCTTGTTATCCGTTTCGCGTAAATCGTCCGAGCCGGATATGCGTGAAGAAATGATGCGTGCTATAGAAACAGCCAACGATATGCTTCGGGAATATGCCCCATACGCGCCCGGGTGGATAGATTCTTCCCTGCTAACAAAAATCCAAGCCCATCAGCGCGATACAACTTTCAGAAATAAGAGTGTGGATTATAAACAAGGGCTTTGCGGTGGCGACCTGGATCCGTTGGGAAGCGGAACCCATAAAATTGACTGTTTGCTGCCACCCATTTGCGGGGATGCTTCTGCCTGTGCTCCGGACGGTTGTTTTACCTATACGGTAAATACGGCTACCGGGTTTGGCCATGTGAATAATTGGCCTAAATGGGTGAATGATGCGTGGGAAGGAAAAAATAACGAGCAAATGTATTTTGAAGATACTGCCGGTGACGGTTATGTTTTACAGCGGGATACCACCTCGTTTAATAACCAAAACAACGGATTTAGCGGTGTAGTTCCCGGTTATACGGTGCGGTTTAAAATTAAGTGTAACGGATATGAATTATATGAATAAAAAAGGTTTTACACTAGTAGAAATTCTGCTTGCAGTAATGATTGTAGGGCTAATAGGGATTGCTTTGTCGGCTATTACTACCACGGCAATGCGTGAGAGCGGCATTAGCAGAACCCGCATGATTTTGCGTAGCCAGCTTTCCAGGGCCATTACCACGTTGCGTGAAGATGTGCAAGATGCTACGTCTATTAACACGGCCGCCCATTGTACCAGCAACAACTGTACGTTGTTATCACTAGCGTATGATTCTAGCAAAAAGGCCGGGCCGGATGCCACCGGGCGTACAAGCGTAGTGTATAAGTTAAATACTATCAATGCCCAGGATGCCCCTGGCGGTGGAACGATTAACAACACAATTATACGTCAGGTGTATGGGGGACCATTAGCCGGGGAAGAAAAGTGGCTAGAAAATGTAAAAGTTATAGCTGTTGGATCCGCTTATTATCCATCATTTGAACCGGTAGGGGGAAATGGGGATTCCCGCATCCAGGCCAAGTTGATTGTCCAGACCGCCGGTACACCGGTAGTGAATGAGGCCGTTGTGGTGATCTTAACCACCAAAGACGGTGTAACGGGGTATGACACTTGCCTGGACATGGGCACTACCAACCCCTGCGCTTTGTAACATGTAAGGAGATGATTTTATGCTTCATAATAAAAAAGGGGTTGCCCTTCTTCAAGTGTTGATGATAACAGCCGTACTGGGCGGTTTATGTGCGATGGTATTGCGGATTTCTTTAGACCGTACGGTCGCATCCCGTAAAACACGCCATACCATTGCGGCCCAAATGGCCATAGAATCCTGTATGGCGGAAGTGAATAATATTTGGGCACTCAAAAATCCTACCCAATATGCTAATGACATACAAAACTGCCAATATATCGTTCCAGGAGGAACATGGGACGGTAGTAGTGTAACTGCTTGTGACGACGGCAGCCCAAAATCCAATGAATGGTACTGCCGCGTGACGCCTGCGCTGGAGTATTCGTCTGGCACCGGGAATGCGGTTAGCGGTACGCAGTATTGCGTCACTGCCACCATTGCTCCTGGCAGTGCCTCGTCCGTGTCTCCGTGCCAGATTACCTATGCCATTTCGGATGGCGTTAACTTGTAAGGAACGGTATGAAAAAACGGACCTTATGGATTGGGGTCGTGTGTGTGTTAGCGCAAGCGGCATGGGGGCAAGTTGCCGCGGGGGAAGATTCCGCCATCCGCGTTTCTAATACAGTAGCATCGCCTTCTTCAAGTGTAGATTTACTTAAAAAAGCGGTACAGAAAGATTCTCCGTTTGCTGCTCCGGCCCAAGCTCCCAAGGTCCCTTCACTTCCCAACGTAGTAAAACCTGCTGAAAAACCAAAACCGGCAGAGAAGCCGGCGGAAACTCCAACCGCGGTGTCTCCTTCAGCCACGGTTGCATCTGTGAACCCGGCTGAAACACCTGCCGCGCAATCCACTGCGCCAGGGACTGTAAAAACTTCACCAGCCACAACGGCTACTACAACCCCCAACGCGCCGGTTCCTTCCGCTAATACAATAGATATTCCCATTACCGTCGGCGGTAAAACCACCACCGTTCAAACTACAGTTGGCCCCAGGCCGGGTCCTCGTGGCCCGCGTGGGCCGCGCCGGCCTAAACAACCGCGCGGACCGCGTATACAAACAGCCCCGGTCAGTAAGCAAAACACGGCCCCTGCCGAAGTAACCCCGGTAGAGCCGGAAGAGGAAACTGAAGAAGATTCCGCAGATGCAGAACTGGAATATGCGCGTAAACTTTTAGAAAAATCCAAGCAAGAGGCCCAACAAGGCCGTACTATTCCGCCGTCTGCCGCCAAAACAAAACCTGCTAAAGTGCCTTCGGCCAATAAACGTTTTAATCCCAATGCGTACCGCCCGGGGGTGGAGTGGATTGCTTCCAAAAGTTCCCACTTTGATATTTACACCCAAAAGCCCAATGGGCAAATCAGTTCGGCAAATATGGCCCTTACCTTTGAAACCGCGTATGAAACGTTGCGCAGGTTCGTTCCGTGGATGATGTCCGGCCGGGTGCGTGTGTTTGTGTACCAGGACCATGATTCCTATTTACGCTACGAGCCGGAAGCCAAGGCCTGGACGCGTGCCATTGCCTATCCTACCCGCGGGGAAATTGTGGTCTATGATGAGCCCGGCAAAATGCAGGATTTAAAAGAAACCTTCGCCCACGAACTGACGCATATTTTCACGCAGCAATTTTTTGATAAACACCACACCGGGCGCATTATGACACCCACTTGGCTGGATGAAGGCCTGGCCGTATTGGTGGAAGACCAAATGTTTGCCGGGCGTGAGGGCGGCCCCTGGAATAACGATTACCGCACCTTGCGTTTTGAGCGGGACCCCAAAACCATGACGGCTTCTTTTGGTTCCAAAAGTATGTTTGGCGGTTTTCAGCCCAAACCGTTTGTGCCCATTTCCCAACGTACCGGCCCCAATGGCCCGCGCCGCGGTAAGCCGGTCCGTTTGCAAGCGTTTGAGGATTTTATGGATGAGGGCTCGTTAGATGCGGCCGAAGGCCAGGGCAATTTACAAAACTGGTACTTGCAGGCCTATTTAATGGTGCGGTTTTTGTTGAACCCGGCGGGGGGGAGTTCCCCATCTAACCGTATGCAGTTTGAGCAATTTACCCGCCTGGTGGCTGAAGGTGAGGCCGTACGCAATCCCTCTACCGGGTTTTTAGTGAAGGACTCCCGCGGCAAACAAGTATACGAACCGTACGACACGCAAAAAGCCCTGGGGCGTGCCTACCGGTACAATACTCCCGGCGCGTTTGAAGACAATTTCTGGAAGTGGCTTAATAAGTAATTTATAAATTATAATCGTACCACATAGTACCCCCGGGTAGCGGGGGTATTTCCTTTTTGGCCGCCGCTTAAACTTTCGCAGATATGGTATGGGTCTGCCTGGCTACCCACCACGCAATAGATATTCTTATCATTGGATAAACGTACTAAATAATAATGTGTCCCATTGCCATTAGCACTTCTGCTAGGCCATCTGTTTGAAATGGAAATTATATTTGATGCTCCTCCGTGAGTGCCAACGGGCCACACACTTCGTCATTCCGCAGGTCTGTAATGCGGAATATAAGTGTGGGGCTATACCCCGCATACCGAAACTGCGGGGTGACGAGGGACGGAAGATACATTCTTGAATAGAATGGTATTGTACTAAAATTATTTAACCGGTTCTACTTCCCGCTCGTATCCTTCAGCGGCAGTGACGCGCGCTTTAAAAATACTTCCCACGGCAACCGGCGTGGTAAACGTTACACGCCCATCAATATCCGGCGCATCTTTGTAGGTGCGGCCAAAGTCCGGGCCGTCGGCAATCACTTCCAAGGTAGTGCCCACCAGGCGTTTGTTGATTTTATCAATTACGCGGCTTTGCTCGTACTCTAATTCGCGGGCGCGCTGGTGTTTTACGGCGGCCGGGATTTGTTTCATGGCATACGCCGCCGTGCCTTTTTCGCGGAAATATTCAAACACGCCCATGTTGTCAAATTCATATTCCCGCACAAATTTTTTAAGTTCGTTAAAATCCTTTTGTGTTTCTTCGGGGAATCCCACAATAAAGTTGGTCCGCAGGGAAATATCCGGCACTTCTGTTTTAAGCATATCCAGCGTACGGCGGATTTGCGCCCCATCACAATGGCGGTTCATGCGTTTTAATACCGGGTCTGCAATGTGTTGCAAGGGAATATCAATATAGTGAAAAATTTTGTCTGTAGATGCCATGAGCCGCGCAATTTCTTTCGTGACGCGGTGCGGATAGCCATACATAATGCGCAAGCGGCCCAGCCCTTTTAGTTTGAGTAGTTTTTCCAGTAGTCCCAGCAAATTGGGTTTACCGTATAAATCCATTCCGTATGACGTAGTATCTTGGGCAATTAACGAAATTTCCCGCACGCCGTTTTCAATCATCAGGTTGGCCTCGCGCACCACATCCTCCATGGGTTTGGAGCGGTAATTGCCGCGGATAAACGGTATCGTGCAATAGGCACAGCGGTTATTGCAGCCGTCAGCCACTTTTAAATAAGCCGTATGCGGGGCCGTTAAACTCATTTTGTATTCAGGTAAATAGAGCGATTTGGGTAGCGGTTCTAACAACGTGCCACTTTGTTTTACCGTGTTTTCTATGGTTTCTTGCGCGGCAATAGAAAATACAGTATCAATACCCGGGAATTCCCGCGCTACCTGTTCTTTAAACCGTTCTACCAAACACCCGGTTACGGCTACTTTTTGAATGAGGCCTTTTTGTTTAAGTTCCAACGCGTAGCGGATTTCTGCTTTGGCTTCTTTGACGGCAGAAGCAATAAACCCGCACGTGTTTACAATTACGGTATCGGCTTCTTCGGGCGTAAACACCATTTTATGTCCGTTTGCCAGCAAACGGGCGGAAAATTCTTCACTATTGGTTAAATTTTTAGGGCAACCCAAACTAATCACATAAAATTTCATAATACTCCTATACGGCCACGTCCGCCTGGGAAACTGGCTTTGGTTTGTCGTCATCTTCGTCGCTAAATAGCAGGGCCATACTAAATGTTACTACTCCAATACGCCCGATGAGCATAGTACCAATAATAATCAGTTTTCCTAACATGGTTAATTGGGCTGTTGTTCCTGTGTCAAATCCGGCGGTACTTAAAGCGGCGGCGGATTCAAACACCAGGTTTAAAAACGGCAACTTTTCTGTCCACGTTAACAAGAAAATACTGGTAAACCAAAACACGCTATAAAGTAATACGGTAGACGTGGCTGCGTACAAACGTTGCACGGGAAAGCGGTGCGCAAAAAGTTCCACGCGCGGGTTTAAGCGCAAGTGGGAATAGACAATGGCTACCACACTGGCAAATGCGGTCGTTTTAATACCGCCCGCCGTGCCGGAAGGGGACCCGCCAATACTCATAATCAGCATAATCAGTAAAAACGAGCAGGAAGAAATTGCCCCCATGCTTACCGTATTAAATCCGGCCGTGGTAGAGGCAGATACTGTTTGGAAAAACGCTTCTGTTAAACTGAGTGACGGCGTTGTTACATACAAGGTATATGTTCCAAATGCCAGTAAACTGCATGTGGTAAGCAAAATAATTTTAGTTGTAAAAGAAATTTCGGTTGTCTTTCGGCGCACAAAGTTGGCTACATCCGCCACCACAATAAACCCCATCGCCCCCGCCAGGGTTAATAAGGAAATAGCAATATTCATGGTTTTGCTGTCTGCAAATTGGGTTAAACTGTCATTCCATAGCGTATATCCGGCGGTACAAAAGGCACTTACACTGTGAAAAATGCTGTACCACGCCGCATTTAAAATAGTGTAGTCATGGTGTCTAAAGTAGTTAAATAAAAAGGCCGCGCCAATACTTTCGGCAATGGCTGTAAACACTAAGGCAGACCACAAAAAGTCGGATAGTTTCAGTGTGTTAGGTAGTTTAACTTCAGCAGAAAGGGCTTCTTCCTGGCTTTTACGCAAACGGTGTTTTTGGGAGAGAGACAAAAATACAAAGGAAGAAAAAGTCATGTACCCCACGCCGCCGATTTGAATAAGAATTAGCACAATTATTTTACCCAGTATCGTGTAAGAATCGGCAAAACTGACGGTTTGTAACCCCGCGGTAGACACCGCCGCCGCGGCGGTAAACAGGTTGTCTAACAAAGAAATGCCGTCCTTTGTCATAAACGGCAGGGAAAGCAACATCCACCCCAACAGTGTATAAGAAAGCACCGTTCGTGCCACATTTTGGTGGGGGGTTAAATGCAGTAAAAAAACAGAATACTGTTTAAGGGAAAGTTTGATAATCTCTTTGATTTTATCTACTGTTTCCCGGGCGTTTAGTTTCATACCTATATTATATAAAAACATACCTGAGTATGGTATAATATAGGTACAATTTTATCTGTTTTTGGAAGCGTGTTAGCCACGCAGAGTTTTAGTTTCTAAAACGCTATGAACGCCAAGGACAGTCGTTTTTAAGTACGGCTTACTGAGAATTGCAAACTCATTGTGTCGTACTGAATGTTTGTCATTGTAAAATGACAGATTACGACTGGTATACCGGGTTCTGTTCATAGCACTCTGTATAGCAGTCGTTTTTATACGTTTTCATAGGCAGAGAATTGAAATTCACACGAGGAGAAAACAAATGAACAGATGTAAAATAACTGGGGGTTTTACCCTCATAGAGTTGTTAGTGGTAGTGCTGATTATCGGCATATTAGCGGCGGTGGCCCTGCCGCAGTATCAAAAAGCAGTGGCGAAGGCAAGAGCAACAGAAATGGTACATATCATTGATTCTTACCAAAAGGCATTGGATGTGTATATTTTGACGCATGGATATCAAAATTTGAGTATCATTGGTGGAAATCCAACAGGTTACACGGATGCATTTGATGATAGTATGCTAGATGTCAATTTTTCAGAGGATGAGGTCAAAAAGGCCTTCATGTATTACTATGGAAATTCTCAAATTGCTGGATGGATAATTTATTGTGGAGCGGCGGAAGGAGGAGATCCTGGATGGTGTCAAATTGCTGTTACAGGTGGGGAAAAAGGGGAATTCCTCATTGGTATTGAAGAGGGTGATTCACGTTGGAGCGGGTATTGCAGTGAAAATAACACCTTAGATTCTATTGCTTTATGTGAGGCATTACAGCAAGCTGGGAAACTTAGTTAAAATAAATTCCCCGGCGGTAAGCCGGGGGATTTTTTCAAACGTCTTAAAAACTTACTGTGCGGGTTTCTCGGCCGGGTGTACTTTTTTGAGTGTCAGTACGCCGTCTTCAAAAAACCATTCTTCAGTTAGTTTTCCGTTTTCATCAAACTTTTTGGTAATGCCGTGGGGCTTTCCGTCTTTGTGGGGGGAAATGAGGGCCACCGTTCCGTTGGGGTGGTAAATAATTTTATCCCCTACAATTTTATCGTTTTTGTATTTGCACTCACTGCGCAGTTTCCCTTCAGGGGTGTAGATTTTGCTCTCCCCATTTAAATACCCTTTTTGATATTCGGATACTTCCAAAAATTTTCCGTCAGGGTAGTATTTAATTTGTTTACCGTCCTGCACGTCTAACGTGTAGTGAATTTCTTTATACAGCCGCCCGGTGGGGTGAAAAATTTTTACTTTTCCGTCTAATACACCTTTTTTATAGTTTTTTTCAATATTTATTTTACCGTTATCAAAGTAAATGCGGCACACGCCATTGCGCTCACCGTCTTTTACTTCGCACTCAAAATATACTTTTCCGTTTTCAAAAAACTCTTTCACCGTTCCGTCAGGCAGTTTGCCGGTGTGTTTTTGGATGTCTAAATTTTCGTCTAATTCTTCCTTATACACTTCACTGCCGTTTACGTAATACGTGCGCACAAAGCCAATGTTTAAGGGGTCATTGGTGCTAGCGGTTTTGCGGATAATTTCAGCCATGGTATTCCTCCTCTATGGCGTGGGCGGCCGTAAAGCCGCTGGCCCAGGCAAAGTGCAAGTTAAACCCGCCGCTTTTGCCGTCTACGTCTAAAAGTTCCCCGGTAATATACAACCCCGGATGCAGGCGGGACTCAAAACTGTCCGGGTTAATTTCGTCGGTACATACGCCCCCTGCCGCAACCATGGCTTCTTTCCAGGGGCGCATAGCCGTAACGGTTACAGGCCATGCTTGCAAGGTGTGGAAGGCCTTGGCGGCATATTGTTCATTCATGGGGGCGTTTTTGCGCATGCCCACAAAGTCAATGAGCAGGTTGGTAATTCCTTCGTTTAAAATCCCGGTAAAAAAATCTTTGGGTTTGCGGGAGCCGAATGTGTCTAAACGGTCTTCCAAAAATTTTTGGGGGTCTTTTAATTGCGGAAAGAAATTGATTTCCAACGGTACTGGTCCTTTGGGAAGTTCGCGTGATACGGTTTGTGTGATGTTTAGCACCGCAGGTCCGTTAATGCCGTAGTTGGTAAAAATAATTTCCCCTTCGGCTTGCGCGGCGGGTACGTTTTTTACGATAGTGCGCACCTGGCATTTTACGCCGGAAAGGCGTGTTAGTGCGCGTTCTTTAATACATAGACCGCTTAAAATGGGAAGGGGGTCCACTACTTTATGCCCCAGTGATTTAGCTAGTTCATACCCGGCGTTAGTGCCGGTTACATGCGGGTAGGCGCACGAGCCGCACGCTAACACCACGTTGTGCGCGTGATAGGTGGCTTTTTGTTTGGTAGTTAAAATAAATTGTACTGCCGCGGCGTGGATTTTAGTTACTTCCTGCTCAATATCAATTTCTACGCCGGCTTCTTTGAGTGCAGTTTTAAGGGCATCGCAAATGGCTGTGGCTTTGCCGGTAGCCGGGAACACGCGCCCATTGTCTTCTTCGCGCAGTAACACGCCTAGGTTTTCAAAATACTTCCAACAATCTTGAAACGAAAAGTGTTTTAAAGCGCCCTTAATAATGGCGGGATCTGCGTGGTAACAATCCGGGCCGACGTGGCGGTTGGTCAAATTGCAACGGCCGTTTCCGCTAATTAGAATTTTCCGCCCGGGTTGTTGTTCTTTATCCAGCAGTAGCGTGCGCATACCAGCACGCGCACACTCAAGCGCGCAAACCATACCGCTGGCCCCCGCGCCGATAATAATTACGTCGTATAGGTTAGTTGCAATAGTTGTCATAGGTATAGTGTAACATATTTTTTCCGTGCTATGCTATAGGGAAAAATTTTTCCCCTGGGCAAGCGTGCTAATTTTTATTATACTATAGGTACAATTTGATCTGTTTTTGGAACCGTATGCAGAATACGGCGTGTTTTTAGCGACTAAAAACTGAACTGAAGCCCAAAAACAGTCGTTTAGGTACAGAATTTGGCCGGGTCGCTCCTGGTCGGTTTTGTGCCGAGCGTTTGCCATGCGTTAAGCTTGGCAGACCGCGGCTGTTTATTGTTAGGGCGCTTCAGTTCTCCTGCAAGAAATAGCCGTTTTTGCATGCGTTATTTCCAAAGCGGGTTAAATTGAAAAATTAAAACATAAGGAGATAAAAAATGAAGTTAAAAAATAAGCGAGGGTTTACCCTCATTGAGTTGTTAGTTGTAGTACTGATTATTGGCATATTAGCAGCGGTGGCCCTACCGCAGTACCAAAAAGCAGTAGCAAAAGCACGGGCCAGCGAGGTGCTCATGTTTGTTTCTAATATGCAAAAAGCCATGGATATATACTTATTGGAATATAGTGAAAACAATAAACCTTTGGTTTTTGACTATGATTCTGAAGAGGTAGAACGTTTGTGGGAGCAATATAATTCAGCTGGCTCGTGGGATGCGTCATGCTGGGCAGGAGGTTGTGCTATAGCTTTCCCGGCTTCACAGCGTACGGATGAAAAAGTTGTGGTGTTCTTGGAAAAAAGTAAAGATACGAATTGGCAGTGGTCCGGCACATGCACGGGCTATGATTTGGATGGCAACGTTTTGTGTGAAACATTAAAACAAGCCGGTAAAGTAAATTAAAACAATATAGGGACTAGCAAGCAAAACCCCCCGTTTCTTAAAAACGGGGGGTTAATGTCATAAGTTTTTACAAACTTATTTCTCTACTTTTTCATTCGGCTGGATGGCCGCTAATTGCTTGTACAAATCGCGCCGCCACGCATACTCGCTCTCGGCCCGCTTAATCAGTTCCTTAGCAAGTTCCGGGTTGTCGCGCATGAGGCCTTTAAAGCGGTTTTCCCCGCTCATATAATCGGCCAGCGGCAACGTCGGTGCGCCTAACGGAGAGTCCACATGTAAGGGGTTTTTGCCTTCATAGCGGGCCTCGGGGTTGAAGCGATACAAAATCCAGCGCCCGGCTTGTACCGCGCGTTTGGCTTCGCCCATCCCTTTGGACATATCAATCCCATGCGCAATACAGTGGGAGTACGCAATCACCAAGGCCGGTCCGTCGTACGCATCGGCTTCTGCCAACGCCTGGATGGTTTGGTTCATGTTGGCCCCCATGGCTACTTGCGCCACGTAAATGTTACCGTAGGTCATGGCAATCATACCCAGGTCTTTCTTGGGCATCTGTTTACCGCCCGCAGCAAATAACGCTTTGGCCCCTAACGGTGTGGCTTTGGACATTTGCCCGCCGGTGTTGGAGTATACTTCGGTATCCAGCACCAGGATTTTGATGTTTTTACCGGAAGCCAATACATGGTCCAACCCGCCGTAGCCAATATCGTAGGCCCAGCCGTCACCGCCCAAAATCCATACGGATTTGCGGATGAGGTAGTCCGCCAAACTCAAGATGCGTTTGCAGGTTTCGCACCCTTTTTCGGCGTATCCTGTCATAATCTTTTTAAGTTCGGCTACACGCGCACGTTGCTCTTCTACGCCCGCATCGGTAGTTTGGTCTGCGCCTAAAATGGCATCAATCAAGGCGGCATGATCTTTTAAACAGTCGGCTTTGGCGGCTTCCAACGCGGCTTTAGCATCGTGGTTTAATTGGTCAAACGCTAAGCGCATGCCTAAACCAAATTCGGCGTTGTCTTCAAATAAAGAGTTCGCCCACGCCGGCCCTTTGCCGTCTTCGCGTTTGCAATAAGGCGTGGTCGGCAAGTTACCGCCGTAAATGGAGGAACAACCCGTCGCGTTGGCTACAGCCAAGCGGTCGCCAAACAGTTGGGTTAACAGTTTAACGTACGGTGTTTCACCACAGCCCGCGCACGCGCCCGAGAACTCAAACAAGGGTTTGCGCATTTGGGAACCTTTGACGGATTCTTTTTTGGTTTTTACGTCGGCTTGTTTTAGTTTTAAGAAGAAATCGTAATTTTCAATTTCTTGTTCGCGCACGTCTAACTGGTGTACCATGTTGATGGCGTTTTTGGTGGGATCCTGTTTGTTTTTGCCGGGGCAGTTAAACACACAGGCACCGCATCCGGTACAATCTTCCACCGCTACTTGTACGGTGAATTTTTTACCGGCCAAGTCGGCTTTGCCGTCTACGGATTTAAAGGTCTTGGGTGCGTTTTTAAGTTCTGCTTCATCATACGCTTTAATGCGAATGGCCCCATGCGGACATACCAAGGAGCAGAACCCGCACTGGATGCACGCCTCAGAATCCCAGCACGGCACTTGCAACGCAATGTTGCGTTTTTCGTACTGTGTGGTTCCGGTGGGGAATACGCCGCCTTCCGGCATTTTGCTGGTGGGCAGTTCGTCACCGCGGCCCGCAATCATTTCACCCAATACGTCTTGCACAAAGGCAGGCGCAGTGGCCGGAACAGGGGCTTTGGTGTGCAGGGTAGAAGAAACGTGCGCCGGGTATTTTACTTCTTGTAAACCCGCTAACGCGGCATCTACGGCCTTGTAGTTTTTCTGCACTACTTCTTCGCCTTTTTTGGAATACGTTTTTTCAATGGCGTGTTTAATATCAGCAATGGCTTTTTCCGTCGGGATCACGCCCGCAATACCAAAGAACGCGGTTTGCATAATGGTGTTGGTGCGGCTGCCCATACCGGTTTTAAGCGCAATTTCGCTGGCATCAATTACGTATACTTTTAATTGGCGGTCAATGATGATTTTTTGTACTTCAGCGGTTAAATGGTTCCATACTTCGTCTTTGTTGTAGGGCGAGTTGATAAGTACCGTGGCGCCTTTTTTGGCTTTGCCCAGCACGTCGTATTTATCCAAGAAGTCAAACATGTGTACGCCGATAAAATCCGCACTTTGAATTAAATACGGCGCACGGATGTAATTTTTACCAAAGCGGATGTGGGAGGTTGTCATAGACCCGGATTTTTTAGAGTCATACACAAAGTATCCCTGCGCACAGAATCCGTTGGCAGAAATAATTTTCATGGTGTTTTTGTTCGCACCCACGGTTCCGTCGGAACCTAATCCGTAGAAAAGCGCGGCAAAAATGTCTTTTGCGGCGTGGGATTCTAACGTGGTTTTGGGTAAAGAAAGCCCGGTTAAATCGTCGTTAATGCCGACAGTAAATTCTTTTTTCGGGGTTTCCAAGGCCAGGTTATCAAATACGGCTTTTACGTCGCTAGGCGTAAAGTCCTTAGAGCCGATACCGTAGCGGCCGCCGGTAATTAAAGGCGTAGCCGGGAATTTGGCTTTGGCCTCATCGGTTAAGAAGGCCGCACAAACGTCTTGGAACAACGGTTCACCCAAGGAACCGGGTTCTTTGGTGCGGTCCATCACGGCTACTTTTTTAACGGTGTTGGGGATGACGCGCACAAAGTCCGCAATAGAGAAGGGGCGGAACAGTTTTACTTTTAAGACACCCACTTTTTGGCCTTTTAACGCTTCCACCGCGTTTTGGGCTACGTCCGCGCCGGAACCCATAATTACAATGATGCGTTCGGCATCTGCGTCACCCACATATTGGAACAAATCATAGTGGCGGCCGGAAATTTTTTCAAATTTGGCCATTTCTTCTTTCACAATACCGGGTACAGCATTGTAGAATTTATTGACGGCTTCGCGCGCCTGGAAATATACATCCGGGTTAGCGGCGGTACCGCGTACGGTGGGGTGTTCCGGGTTTAAGCCGCGGCCTTTGTGGGCGGCGATTAAATCGTCGGAAATCATTTCTTTCATTTGTTCTTTGGTTAAGGGTTCTACCATGTTGAGTTCATGGCTGGTGCGGAACCCATCAAAGAAGTGTACAAACGGCACACGCGCACGCAAGGTAGAGGCCTGGGCGATTAAGGCCATATCCATGGCTTCTTGCGGATTGTCCGAGCAGAGCATCGCCCACCCGGTTTGGCGCACGGCCATTACGTCGGAATGGTCGCCGAAAATGGACAGGGCAGTCGTAGCAATCGCGCGGGCAGACACGTGGAACACGGTGGGGGTTAATTCCCCGGCGATTTTGTACATATTCGGAATCATCAAAAGTAAACCCTGCGAAGCGGTAAAGGTGGTGGTTAAAGCACCGGCTACTAAAGAGCCGTGTACCGCGCCGGAAGCACCGCCTTCGGACTGGAGTTCATTGACAGAGGGGATATTGCCCCAGAGGTTGGTTTCGCCTTTGGCACTTTTGGCGTCACAGATTTCGCCCATCGTAGAAGAAGGCGTAATCGGGTAAATAGCGATTACTTCGTTGGTAGCATGGGCGACATGCGATACCGCAGTATTGCCGTCCATAGCAACTAGTTTAGCCATATAGAGAGTTCTCCTTGTTTAATTTTAAAGCGTTTGTTACGCGTATGCGTAAAACTGGGCATAGCCCAGCACGTGTATATTATAGCATTTTTGCCCGGTATTGCGGGGGGTATTTAACTGCAAAAATCCCCGGTTTTTACACCGGGGAAAGGGTTAATCTTCTAATTGGAGTGTATGGATGCTCTGGATCCACTGCTGCTGGTACTGGTGTTGCCATTGGTTAAACTGGTCATAAGCCAATTCATAAGGACCTTTGTCTAATTCATTATATCCGTCTGCGGGCTTGTTAGGGGCTGTAAGAGTTATTTCTAACACATATACCCGTGCGGTGCCGTCGCTTTGCTTAACGGCGCGCAACACTACAAAACTCAGTATGTCGTCTTCCTTGCCGCGTTGTACCACCTTGTAAGCACTCGTTACATCGTCCGGGTTTTCGGAATTGTGCCCCCTTATGCTGGAATTTTCCGGGATAAACGGCTGAAGAACATAGAGTAGGTCTTCCTGGGGTTGCACTACCAGTTGGGTAAGCAAGGCCGCTTGGGTAAGCCAAGGGGTTTGTGCTATTTTTTCGGCAGAAGGGGCCTGTGGCACGTAATGGGCCGTACAGTGTTGCTCCTCTGCGGCGGTGCGTTTAAACAGATGCCCTGCCACCTTAATATGGGCCGGGCCTTGGCAGGTAAAATTTTCATTTTCTGCCTGATTGAGTGCGTGTGCCGGAAACGTAAGGGCCAGTACTGCAGTAAGTACAAATAAATAGCATTTATTTTTGTTCATGATTCCTCCTCGTTGTTTACTATTATACTGCTTTTGTCAGCGGGTGGAACAGGGTCCAAAGTCCTACTGGGCAGGGGGCTTTTGGTCCTAGGTCAATAAAAGGTAGCAATTTGTACTCACTGGTTACGATGGAACAACAAACCGTTGTGTTGTGAAAATAATCCGAAGAAGGAGGACTTCCCTGCGTTAGAGAAATAGGGCCAGTTATTTCCAAAGATGTTGTATGATGAACCAATAGGGCAATAAATAAGGGTTGGATATACGCAAAAAATTATTTTCCGTCCATTCGTTTTTCCCATGGGCAGATGTAATCACAGGTAATTTTAGTGCTGCGCATATGGCGCGTGTGCGGGTTAAATTTTTGTCTTTTACTCCGGGCCAAAACCCAACGGCGCGTACATCAATTTTATGAATTTTTTTAAACCGATAAATGGATTCTTCCAATGCGTTGTGCGCATCAGCAGGGGGAAAATTTAGTAAATTTTCTCCAGTTAGGCCCAACGTGCCAACGGTCACTGCCCCGCTTTTTACCATTTCTTTTAGTTGTTTTTCAGTGAGTATATTTTGCCAGGGTTCCCGGTAGGGATTTTGCCAGCTGTTGTATGCGCCCAGGGTTTGCTGTGCCACACATACAGTAGCCCGCGCGTTGTATTTTTTCAAGAGGGGGAAAACCTCCGTATACACACTTTCATACCCGCCCATAAACACCAGCAGTATTGGTTTTTGGGGTATTTGCTTGGATAGATCTTGCGGCGTAATAAACCGGTACCCTTGTGCCACTAGCCGGGATAGTTGCTTGTCCAGTTGATGCAGAGAGGTCCACTCTTTTTTTAGGTGGGAATTTTTAAACGGTTTTCCTATTTTTTGGTAGACAAGTACCGGCAAAAACGGTTTCATAATTTACTGCGCCCGCGGGTAAGTTGTAAATAAAAATCAAACAGCGTTTCCCCGCCCCGCGGAAAAACACGTAAAAGCGTTTTTTGGCCGCGCCAGGGCCAGGGGTTAATCCCTTTTTGGGTGCTAAAATCCAACACATACCCGGCTTTTACTACTTGCGGGCGTACGCGCTTGTCAAAACCGCCCGCCCCGAACGGATAGCAAAAACTGTATACCGGGGTGTGCAAGTGCTGTTCTATAATTTGTTTACTGCGGGTGATTTCAGCAACAATGTCCCCATCCGGCAAACTGCGTAGCCGCCGGTGTGAACACGTATGCGAACCAAACGCTACTAATCCGCTTTGGTGCATTTCTTCAATCTGCTCCCAGGTCAAATATCCCGGGGTTCCCACGCGGTCTGTAATTAAAAAAATAAGTACCGCCGTGTTGTGTTTTTTAAGAAGGGGAAATAAATGGGTGTACATGTCTTCGTACCCATCATCAAACGTAAATAGTACCGGTTTGGCAACGTTTACGGTAGTCCCGGTGCGGGCACGGTAGAGGTCTTGCTCGCTTATCGCGGTATAGCCGTGGTTTGCCAAATAACGCAACTGCTCCTCAAACATTTCCGGGGAAATCGTAAAGGGATATTGCTCGTCAGTAATTTCGGGCGGTTGGTTGATGTGGTGATACATCAGGGCCACAAAGCCGCGCCGTGGTAGCCAATACCAGGTTTTGCGTAAGGATGGGTATTTCCAAACCAAATACGCCCCGGCCAAAAGAATAAATAGCCACGCGTAAATCATTTGCTTTTCTTTTCCAGTTGCCACAATTTAGCGTATTTCACATACACGTAGAAGGTGGAAAAACTGGCCCACAACAGCCCGCGCATACCGTCTAAAATACCTAATTTAAGCAGGTAACGTTTGACAAATTCAAAAGGCAGGGTAGCCAACACGTTAAGCAAGCAAAATTTTTTGCCGTTTTGGTACATCTGCCGCGCCGCTAAAGACGTGTAGCGGTTAAACTTATTAAAATACGTTTCAATGCTGTCGTATGAATAGTGGTTAATGGGGTTTTTTAGCATGCCAACTTTACCACTCACTTCTAGTCCTTCGTGTACCAGTCCGCCGGTATACTTGGCCCCTTGGGTGCGTACCAGGCGTAAGTGTTTTTCTTTATTTAGGCCGCTAAAGCGCATTTTTTTGCCCAAAAAATAATTGCTAAACGCAATAAAATACCCGGCATATTTCGGGTTTTGTACGGCATGTTTGATTTCTTTTTTTAAGGCAGGGCTTAAGCGTTCGTCGGCATCTAAATTTAAGGCCCAGTCCCCATTTACTTTAGAAAGGGCAAAATTTTTCTGGTTGGTAAATCCGTCAAATTTACGTTTGTAGACGATTGCCCCCAAACTTCTGCATATATTGGCGGTCTTGTCAGAAGAAAAGGCATCAATCACTACAATTTCGTTTACGATATCTTTGGCACTTGCAATACAGGCAGCAATGCGGTGTGCTTCATTTTTTGCAATAATAAAAAGGGTAATACGCGGTTGTTGTGTCATAAAAATATTATACCATTTTGACTATATAAAAGGGGTAACCGCTGTAGCAGGGTTTGGGACTACAGCGGTTTGGGATGAAATGTAAATTGTTTCTTACTACACTTATACTATAGTAACTTTGAGGATTTGTTACCAGGGTCCTAGGACCTACTTGGAACCAAAAAAATACCCAGGCCCTTTTAGGCCCAATGTGCTATAATTAAGTAGGACCTAAGTATGAAAAAACTCATTTTACTCTGTAGTATTTGTTTAGCGGCGTGTGGCACGTTGCCTACGTCGGCGGAATATGTGGCGCGCGGGAACGGATACTTAAAAGACGGTCACAAAGCCCAAGCCATCCGCGCATACAATAAGGCCGTTGAATTAAACCCCGATAATGTAGATATTTATGAGGCCCGCGGTGCGGCTTATTTTTATAATGCCCAGTATGCCCTGGCCGCGCAGGATTTTGAGCGGGTGCTTTCCAAAAATCCGTACCGGGTTTCCGTCTATACGGCCTACGCCAGTGCATTGGCGGCGCAGGAACGCTTTGAGGAAGCATTAGCGTTATTAAATGTGGCTGCCCGCTTACGGCCAGAGAGTGCAGAAACTTTCTTTGCCCGCGCAGGGGTGCTGTTTATGTTGGGCAAATTTGATTTGGCAGTAGCCGATTATACGCGCACGTTGGAATTACGTTACAGTGCAGATGTATTACAAGCACGCGGCTTGGCATACCAGCAGTGGGGAAAGGCCGAGCAAGCCCAACAGGATTTTCAGGCCGCCAAAGATCCGCGCCTGGTACAGCACATTAACGATTTTGCCGCCATGAATTAAAAATACTTGCGCGCGTAAACGGATTATGTTATAATAATTAAGTACCATTTACGTCACCGTAGCTCAGCTGGTTAGAGCGATTCTCTCATAAGGAATAGGTCGGTGGTTCGAGCCCACCCGGTGACAGATTTTTAACCCCGGTGCTTAATGTGCCGGGGATTTTTTATGGGGTGATAAGAATGAAAAAGGTCAGCATTGTTTCCAGTTGTTACAACGAAGCATCTAATTTAGATGAGTTATATACCCGCACTACTGCCCAGTTTGAGGCCCTGAAAGACAAATATACCTTTGAATATATTTTAGCCGACAATGCCTCTACAGATGATACGGCCGCCAAACTGCGTGAATTGGCTGCCAAGGATAAACGCTTTAAAATTATTTTAAATGCACGTAATTTTGGGCATATTAAATCCCCCTTTCACGCTGTTCGTTGCGCGCAGGGGGATGCCGTTATTATGATCGCGTCTGACTTGCAGGACCCTCCCGAACTAATCCCCCAACTGTTAGAAAAATGGGAAGAAGGAAACCAGGTGGTTTTGTTGCAAAAACGCAGCAGTGATGAAAACAGCATTTTGTTCCGTCTGCGCAAATTATACTATTATGTGCTGTCTAAAATCAGTGATAATGGGGTAAGTTTGGCCTTAAATTGTACCGGGTCCGGACTGATAGATAAGCGGGTGGCGGATGTGTTGCGGCAAAGTGATGATCCCTATCCGTATTACCGCGGTCTTGTGTGTGAGGTGGGCTTTAACCGCACCTATTTACCGTTTGACCAACCGCTCCGTACCCATGGGAAAAGTGCCAACAATTTTTACACGCTCTACGATATGGCCATGACAGGCATTGTAAAAAACAGTAAATTTCCCTTGCGGGTTATGGCGATGGGGGGGTTTATTTTATCGCTAGTTACTTTTGGGGTTTCCCTGTTTTATTTGGTATGGAAACTGGTTTACTGGGATACGTTTTCTATGGGTATGGCTCCGCTTATTATTAGTGTTATGTTTTTGGGGTCTATCCAGTTATTTTGTTTGGGGTTACTGGGGGAGTATGTAGCCGCCATTTACACGCGGGTAGATAAAAAGCCGCTCGTCGTAGAAAAAGAGCGCATCAATTTTTAGTACGTTTGGCAAAATATTTCCAAAACAAATTTCCTTCCGTAAGGCCAAAAAAATTATCAAACGATAAATCAGGGTCTATTTTGGTATATCCAAGCCGGGTCATGTAAATCGTGCGGGTAATTTCATGCACCGGGGTGAGAGCCCCCAAGGCAAGTACACACAGTAGTCCATAAAACGCAATACGATAATGGCGCCGCCACCGTTTATTTTGTAACGTCTGCACAAGCAGCACAAACAGCATTACAAGTGCCGGTATTGTACCGCGCATACAAAAGTCCGGTCCGTGTCCTATTTTAATAAATGGGTATACGAGCAGGCAGCATGTGCATACATAAAAAAGGATATTGCGCCGGTTTTGTTTCCATACAAATAGCAGATAAATTCCCGCCTCCAACATAAAAAACAATACAAACCAGTTAAGCAAATTTACCGGGGGGATTGTTACCGGGTTAGAAGCGGTTGCCACCCCGGCTGCGTTGCGCGAAAGATAGGTAAACGTCACCAGTATTACCACAAACGCCCCGGCCAGGTTTTGAAAGGTAAGAGAGCAAAGCACCGTTTCTTTGAGGTGGTGTAAGGCCGTTTTTGCCCACGTATACACGCGCCCATTTTTAGCATACCAATATACTAAAAACGGAAACAACCCCATGGCCGGCAAGGTGCAATTTAAAAATAGACAGGCATAGAGAAATGCCATATTTTTATTGTTTTTTTCGTGATAGAGAATCATCACTCCCACCCAGGCAGGCAGTGCCTGGTTAAATACCCAAAATAGTTGCGTGGTAAAACTGGAAAATTGAACGTACGGATACCACCATTCTAGGTGCGACAGCGGGTTTGTAACCAGAGGTAAAAATCCTTGCGCCAAACATCCTACCACATCTAATCCGCTAAACAAGATAAATAACAAAACCGGCCAATAGGTTTTTCGTTTAAGGGTGGCCAGCAAGAAATAGAAAAATAAAAACACTCCCACCGCGGCCCAAATTATCTGTGCGTAATATCCCAGTTGTACGCTATGAAATAGTTTGCCTATCAAGGCGGGGGGGAGCCAAAACCCAATGTAATAGGTCATTAAGGAGGGTGGTTCTGCCAAGTGTACAGGCCAGGGGGCCTGCACTAAAATTTCAAAAATCGGGTTGCGGCAGTTATGGTCCGTATTTTGAAAAACCAACGCCCCAATGCCGGACAAATACACCCACACCAATCCTACTAAAAATACCAATACCAAAAGGCGTTTTTCAGCCGCCGAAGTGGGAACCCATAATTTAGGGGCCTGTTTTGTGGCCAGGTAAAAACTGGCTACTAACACCAGTCCGCCTATAATGGCGGTTGGCCAGTTACACCACCCTACTATAAATAGAAATACCGGCAGTACAATATACCCATACGCTACACGCACCCAAAAAGAAGAAGTTTTCATAGTACATCCTTACGTTAAAATAATACCTTGTTATTGTAGCATTTTGCCAGGTTGGCCGGATATTAAATTCGCCCAATTTCAATGGATATAAATTTTCGTGCAAAAATTCTAAAAATGTACTATGATTAAAGTACAGGATATTTATGAAAAAAACCCTTCTTCTTGTTTTGTTGCTTGTAACAACGGCGGATTTGCGGGCGCAATCTACGTGTGAAACACGTGTGGATGCACACCAAAAGGCCACGACTAACGAACGTGTAAATTATTGTTTGTATCCGGGTTATGAGGAACAAACAGCCCCTGGCCCGCAACTGGTTTATTCCGCGTTAGATTCGTATACTATCCCGCAAGCCGGTTCCGGGGGGCCTCGTCGTGTAACGGCTCCTGACAAAGATTTTGATTACGAAAAAATAAAGGTAGACCGTCGGTTTGTGCAAACGCGGCAATTCCCTAAATTTACAGATGGGCGCGTAAGTGAGCAGTATAAGCATGAATTAGGCGAGGCCTTATCTGCCGGGCCGGGCATAGCGCAAGAAGCGGTTTGTTTAACGGCCTGTGAACCGCAGGCAGACGTGTTGCCGGTTCGGTTGGTGGACGAAACGCCCAAAGGGTTAAAAGCCCGCCACGTGAAACCGGGCCGCCGTTGGGGGCGCGTGCAAGAACCCGCGCAAAGTACACCGGTAGAGAGTGCCGCCGATACTGTAGAAGAAATTTCTTCTACGGCGCAGGCATATACCTATGAAGAAGGGTATACCCCGGTGGAGGAGGACTCCGGCTATGAGCCCTATACTCCGGCAGGGATTGCAGGCGAACCGGCGGGGGACGGCAGTCCCATTGACAGTGCGGCCTATGGAACTTATGCTCCGGCGCAAACGGCCCCCCAAGAAACTGAAATTGCGGCGGGGGAATATTCCTACGCTCCAGCCACTAATTAGAGGAAGATTATGAAGAAAATTGCCCTGTATTTTACATTACCTTACCAGGAAAAAGGTTTTATCAAGGCCACATTTGATTTTATGTTGCGTATCCTTACCGTAGTTGTGTGGGTGTGGCTAGCCAGTGTGGTATTCCGGTTATTTTTTGATGCCTTGTTGCACCATTACGACCCGGTCCAAAAAGTATGGTGGGGGGCGTATGGGTTTATAGAATTATTTGGTTTTTCGTGGATTACATACCTAATTTTATTTGTGCGTGATTACTACCAGCCCGACGAAGATTGAACCCTTTGAGATGTTGTGGCAGAACAAATTTCCCCTGGTTTTATGCACCGGGGGATATTTGTTACATACTTCCAAAACAGAACAAATGTATAGTATCATCAACTTCAAATAGAAAGGCCTGCACAGGCCATGCAGACAAGAGAACACAAAAGGAAGTTATCACGGTTATGTATCTATTTTCTATAATATAAGCATGTCTGTTTCTCCCATCAGCCAGCGTAAACAAACCGGCTCTTTTTTTACACCTGCACCGTTAGCCCGCCAACTTGCGCGCCGGGTGCTTGCCTGTTTACCGGCAAACACACCTTTAAAAAATTTAAAAATTTTAGACCCTGCCGCCGGGGAGGGGGGGCTGTTACTTCCCTTCGCCCAAGAACTTGCCCGCTTGCGCCATGTACAAGAACCCGGTTTGCCCCTTCAAAAGATAAGGCAGGATATTTTATCGCGCCAACTGTTTGCGGCTGACATTAACGCCAACTATCTGGCCAAACTACCCTTGCCGCCCAAACATATTTATCATGGGGATGCACTGGGGGAAGAAAACGGCCAATCCGTGTTAACATCCTTCGCGCCCGGCGGTTTTGACATTATTTTGGCGAACCCGCCTTATATCGGGCAGAAAGGCCACGCTGCCTTATTTAACACGTTGCGTAAAAACCCATTATGGGCCGCCTGTGTTACCCCCAAGAGTGATTTACTGTATTACTTTTTTTATTTGGCCCTTCACCTGTTAAAACCGGGCGGGTTGGCAGGTTTTATTACGCCCCCTTATTTTACTACTGCCGCAGGGGGTAAACTGCTGCGTCATACCTTGCGCCAACAAGTCACTTTTTTAACCCTGATAAACGAGGAGGAAAAATATGTCTTTTCGGGGGTGGAACAACAAGTTTTGGTAAGTGTGTTCCAAAAAGGCCGTAATGCTGCTTTGTGCCAAGTGGGCCAGCATCCTGCGCATTATGTTGCGCAGGAACAACTTTTCTACGGCCCGGATGAATTTTTACAAACCCGCCTGCTCTTGCCCGATACGTGGCCCCTGCTTCAAAAAATGGCCCATGCTCCCTATACGTTGGGTGAAATTGCCCACATTTCTAATGGCCTTATGACCGGGTGCGACCGTGCTTTTATCATCACCGACGCGCAAAAAAAATCCATGCCGCTTACTGCAGGCGAGCAAGCCAAACTAAAACCATTTTTTAAAAATTCGGATATTTTTCCGTATGGCCCTAACACCACCCCGCATTTGTGGCTGATTGATTTTTTCTATCCTAATGACCGCGGGATAGACATAGAACAATACCCGCATTTGCTGGCACATCTTACGCGATATAAAGAAAAATTACTGGCGCGCAAGCAAAACAATAACGGTATTGATAAGCAACTGGCGCAGGGAAATTTTTGGTTTGCCTCTGTGCGGCGTAAACTAAATTTTGAAGGGGAAAAACTGGTTCTTCCGCACCGGGCGCGCACGGTGCGCGCCGCATATAGTAACGGCCCCTGGTACGCTAGCAGTGATGTCTATTTTATTACTTCGCCCAAACCGCCTTACACCCTGTGGACGATTTTGGGCCTTTTAAATTCGGCCCCCTATTTAACGTGGTTACAAGCCCATGGCAAGCGCAAAGGGGAATTATTAGAACTTTATAGCGCGCCGTTAAAGCAACTGCCTATTCCCGCCCTGCCGCCACAAAAAATAGTACAACTGGAAGAAATTACCCGCCAACTGTTTGATATAACGACAAAAGGCCCGCAAGCACAAACAGATGCGTTGCAGGCCAAATTAAATCAAGCAGTATATCAGTTATTTAGATAGACATGCTTACCATTTTTCATAAAACAGATAACACTCTCTAGAATATCCACAACTGGTTCCCATTTGGTCACATATCCATATCGGATCACAACCAAACATATCTGCACATTTGCTGCCTGTACAAACAGAGGAAAATGTAATGGGGGCACGATCCTCCCACTTGGTTACAATCATCATAGAAGGATCTCCCCGGTAAAATGCTTGCCCCGAACTGCCAAATTGTAAAAGTTTTCCTTCTGCAGTTCCCATTCCCCAATAACGCACCTCTACCTTGCCCTCTGTATCGCCAACGGAAAACCTAAAATTCTTCAAATTCGGAATTTCTATATCCAAATCAGCTAACTGGCAGTATTTTAATGTACCTTTTTCTAAATAGCACCGTTTGACGGCCTGGTTTATTTCACTTAACACCGTCAAAAATTCTCGGCCGCGCGCTTTATCCACCGCCTTTTGGTACTGCGGCAGTGCCACGGCCGCTAATATGCCAATGATGAGGACAACTACTAACAGTTCTATGAGTGTAAAGCCGTGGTCCGTACACCTACCATAAGGCGTCATGCCAAACTTGATTTGGCATCTTCCATGCGTGTCGTTCCCTTTACACATGCGCAACAATGTGCGTGGAAGATCCTGGATCAAGTCCAGGATGACTTTGTTTTGTATAATTACTTGCTTTGTTTGCGTATTTTCCCGCCAGGTGTTTTTATTTTGCATTTTCGTTTCTCCTTTCTCTTTGTCATGCTGAATTGGGGTTCAGTATGAGATTCTTATTTATTTTTCAATTTAATCTGCCCGGAAAAACACATACAAAAACGGTCATTATATTAGGCGCCTTAAACTCACCACCTATAACGACCGCGGCCTGCCACTTTTGTAAATAGCAAACACTCGGCACAAAACAACCGGGTAATTAGTCCGTTCGTTTTATGCCTATAACAGCCGTTTTTGGAGTTTAAGGTCGCCGCCCGCTTTAGGCAGCTATCGGTGTAAAACCGTTCCAAAAACAGATAAAATTGTACCTATAGTATAATAAAAAAAAGAACAAAAGACCAATCCTTTTTTAAGGACCCCTCGCTTGTTTGCAAAAATGATAAAATAGAACTATGACCCTTCGCCCGCCGCATTTATCCCGCAAATGGATGATTTTTTCCGTGACTGCAAACGGTACGTTTATGTCCACCCTGTCGGGGGGGATTGTCAATATTGCCTTGCCCACCATGTCGGCCGAGTTTGGCGTTTCGCTGGAAAGCATCCAACTGGTTGTCAGTTTTTATTTACTGGTGCTTACTTGTTTACTGCCGGTATTTGGCAAATTAAGTGATAATTACAGCCGCAAGTGGATGTATTTGGGCGGATTTATCATTTTTGGCGTGGGGGCGTTACTAGGCGCGCTGTCCCATTCACTGCCCACCATGTTACTGGCGCGCGGCGTACAAGGGATTGGCTCATCGGCCATGATGGCCACGTCGCAGGCGTTAATTGCGCAAATTTTTCACGGTCCTTCCCGCGGCAAGGCCTTTGGGGCGATTGGGGCCGTGGTAGCGTGCGGCTCGCTGGCCGGCCCGGCAATTGGCGGGGCACTTATCCAGGCGTTTGGGTGGAAATCCGTCTTTTGGATTTGTATTCCGATTGCCATTATCGGCGTATGGCGGGGGATTTACTTAATTCCGCGCTTTAACGCCCGCAAACGCACCCAAATGGATTGGCCCGGGGCCACCCTTTACACGGCCACCAGTTTTATTTTTTTAATGGCCCTAAACATGGGGGCAGACCGCGGCTGGACTAGCCCCTTTATTTTGTTGTCGTTTGCGGTTTCGTTGGCACTCTTTTTAGTATTTATGCGCCGCTCCACCACTGCCAAAAACCCCTTTTTTGAAATCGCCCTGTTTCGTAATAAAACCATTTTATACGGTTGTATAGTGGCCATGTTGGGCTATACCGCGCTTTTTACAAACTCCGTCTTACTTCCCTTTTATTTAACCGATATTATGGGGTTGGACCCGGTCAAAATCGGTCTTTTAATTATGCCTTTCCCGGTGATGTTAGCCGTAGCCAGTGCGGTTTCCGGCACGCTGAATGCCAAATGGCCCGCCCGCGTGCTGACAACCGCCGGGTTTGTGCTTATTTTAATATCCACCTTATTATTTGCGTTTATCGGGTCGTCGCCCAGTATTTCGTATATTGTACTGGCGCAGTTAATTATGGGAACGGGAAGCGGCACATTCCAGGTTCCTAATAATAATACCGTCGTAAGCGCGGCCCCCAAAGGCAAACTGGGCCTGGTAGCCAGCACTAACGCACTCTGCCGCAATGTAGGGATGATTTTAGGGATTGCGCTTTCCGTGTCTATTTTTGCGTTAGTGCAAGGGTTTTCAGCCGCGCATGGGGCGCAAACGCACGCCGCTTTTATTCACGGATACAGCGCGGCCCTTTTGTTTGGTGCGGTATGTAGTGTGGCGGGGGGGATTTTATCATCCTTGCGCTAATCCTTTTTTATTAAAAATTCCAAGCAAAAAATGCCAAAATATGTTATACTAAAAATGCTTTATTAGGAATTTTTACGAAGTATGTTACTTACACTCACAGAACCCGCCGACGTACAAATGCGGCTAAATTATTTTGAAACCCGGTGCAAAGAACTGGGTCTTCGTGTTACGCGCCAGCGGCAGGAAATTTTCCGCGCGGTGGCCCGCTCGTCGTCGCATCCGTGTGCGGAAACTGTGTTTGAAGAAGTGCGCACCAGTTTACCCAATGTATCTTTAGATACGGTCTACCGCACGTTATCTTCTTTAGAAGAAATGGGGCTTTTAATGCGGGTGGGCCTTACTTCTAAAGCCCGCTTTGACGGGGACTTGCGGCCCCACTGCCATTTTGTCTGTACCAAATGCGGGGAAGTGTATGATATTTTTCCGCAGGAAAACGAACAAATTGCCTGCCCGCTTCCGGCACGTGCGGTGGGCGAAATTAAACAAATTAACGTGCAATACAAAGGAATTTGTAAAAATTGTACTCCCACCGGGGAGAAATGATAGGAGAACTTATGGAATTAAAAGGATCCAAAACCGAACAAAACTTACTAACCGCGTTTGCGGGGGAATCCCAAGCGCACACCAAATACAAATACTACGCTTCTAAAGCCAAAAAAGAAGGGTTTGTGCAAATTGGCAAACTGTTTGAAGAAACCGCCAATAACGAAAAAGAACACGCTAAAATTTGGTTCAAATACTTACACAATGGTGAAATCCCGAATACGGCCGCCAACCTGTTAGATGCCGCCAATGGGGAAAATTACGAATGGACCGATATGTATGCCGGGTTTGCCAAAACCGCCAAAGAAGAAGGGTTTGACAAATTGGCCTACTTATTTGAAGCCGTCGGCAAAATTGAAAAAATGCACGAAGAACGCTACCGCAAACTTTTGCACAACGTAGAAACGCAAGAAGTATTCAAAAAAGCCGGCATTGTGATGTGGGAATGTGCCAACTGCGGTCACGTATGCATTGGGGAAAAAGCCCCCGAAGTGTGCCCAGTATGCGCGCACCCGCAAGCGTACTTTATGATTCACCCGGAAAATTACTAATACCAGTAATTCCCGCTACTATTTAAGCTGAAACTCCCTAGGCCTATGCCTGGGGAGTTTTGGTTGTGTAACAAAGCCCCTCGCCCCTGAAGGGCGTAGCGGGGGCGGGAGAAACGCAAACACGAAACGCCCCTCTCCCGTGGGGGAGAGAAACACAGTGCCGGATGCGGGGGGGAATCTAATCAAGTTGTCATCCTGAACTTGATTCAGGATCTTCCACGCCTGCGCTAATCCAAATAACAATATGAATAACTTTGCCAAGCCGCATCTCCGCCAGCACAGTGTTCCTTATCTGGTGCTCCATTTGATATACACTTTTCCCCTGACTCTTCCGAAACACAATCAAAATAATCTTTGCAATTTACACCTTTACACAAGGTGGTTCCCGGCGTTCTGATTCCTGTGTACATATCCCATTTTGCGGTGACAACGGCCTCTGCCTTGTTGGCATAAAAGGAGACACCACCACAGTTCTCATCAAATCTCTGAAAATTTTCAGAGCGGGGGGCGTCTGAGCACGCGGGGGCATATTGAAAATATTTTAATATAGGCATTTCCATAGACAGGTCAGAAGCATTCGGAATGTGACAACCCATAACATGCGGATTCCGACACAATACATGCCCTGTTTCCAATATATACGCATGTACGGCCTTATCCAAGGCATCTAATGCCACCAACACTTCTCTCCCTTGGGCTTTCTTAACCGCTTTTTGGTATTGGGGCAACGCCACCGCGGCCAAAATGCCGATAATAAGTACCACTACCAACAGTTCTATAAGGGTGAATCCTATACGCCCGCTATACCCCGCATACCAACCCTGCGGGGTGACGGAGCGGGCGGAGGACCCTTTATAGGTCGGGTGCAAACCCGACAATTTCCTAGCATTGCGCTGTACGTTTTCATTCTTACTTGCAACTTCTGTTGGGCTAACGCCCAACCTATAAGTATTATTTTTTGTTTTATGTGCTACTTCTTGCGTTTCGCCCCGCCGGGTGTGCGGATTGTGTTCCATAAGTTTTACCTCTTGTATGTAAATTCAACTTGTCTGCTTATAAAACCCAATAGAAACGACTGTCTGCCATAAGCCAGATCGAATGCCTTATTAACAAACAGTCGTAATCTACCGCAACGCGATAAATATTCGGCACCAAACAATTGGGTAATTAGTCCAATTATTTGCTGCCTTATGCGACTGTTTTTGGATTCGATCTGGGCTACCTTTACAGTAACGCCACCGTATTCTTCATACAGTTCCAAAAACAGAACAAATTGTACCTATAGTATAATAAAAAAGGACTGGGGTTTCCAGTCCTTTTTCTAAATTTTCTTCTTCTGTTATATATTCTGCACCAACAAAATAAACAAAGCCAAAAACACCAAACACAGTAAAATTTTGGTGAGCCCCAAATGTTTTTTAAAGAAGTCATTAAATCCCTTTGACTCATACCCCAACAGGGCTAACACAAATACTGCTACCAGGGGTACAATAAACATAATATTGTATAACACCAAGTAAAAGACGGCCTTTGCGCGCAAACACGGCTCTTGCATAATCAGTACGCATGTGGGCACATACACTTGCCCGGTGCAAACGGCCTCCACCAGGGATACACAAAACCCCACCGTCAGTGCGGCCAGAATAAGGCGTGGGGTACTTTTTTGCTTATCACGCAGAAAAAACCCCATAATTTTATGGATGCGTATCTTTAGCCCGGCGGGCAATTGCAGTAACATACCGTCTGCCTTGCGGGTTTTTTTATAAATCCAAAAATCGTAAATACTTAACGCAAAAAACAATAAACACACGGCCGCTGTGGCAATATAAAAACCCTTAATCACATAGGAAAATCCGCGCATCGCGTACAAAAATTTAAATACGCCCAAGCCCAAGAGTAAATAGGCCAAAAACACCGCCACGCAGTAAGAAACTCCCACCAACATAATTTCCCGCCGGTTGTATTTATATACAGTCAAAAAAGAGATAAAAAATACAATCACCGCAAACGCGCAAGGGTTAATTCCGTCAATCAGTCCATTGCCGATAATGGCCCACACCGTAAATTTGGCAAACGTATTTTTGGCTTGTGCGCGCATATTTTCCTGCGCCACAGTAACCACGTTTGTTTTTTCATGCAACAGTTGTGCTTTTTCTATGGCATTTTCGGCATACGTACCAATTTCCTGTGGGTAACCCATTAAATACGTGCTTCCCACAGCCGCGGCCGGGTAACCCATCTTGTTCTTTGGCACACCGTATGCTTCGGCGGTTTTTTGAAAGGCCAAACTGCCCTGCGGGGTGGAAATATCATACTCGGTAAAGTGGACCGTGTCTTTAAATTTTTCCTGCAATGGGCCCCAGTATTCTTGTTTTAACTTGTTACAATGCACACAGGTTGGGCTGACAAACAACGCAAATTCCACCTTTTCTTGTGCAAAAGACACCGCGGATACCAACAACAAACCCGCCAGGGCAACTAGTTTTCTAATCATTTCACAAACTCCGAAATGCCGGCCAGTACCATATCTACCGACATTAAAATTAAAATCATACCCGTCAACCGTTCAATAGCGGTCAGTCCGCGCTGGCCTAACAGTTTGCTAAGCGGGAACGAACACATCAATATAGCCATATTGATGACAGAGGCGCACGCCACCGCGCCCAGGGTTATCATTTTGCTGTGTTGGGCGGCTAAAATCAGCACCATGGACAGAGCTGCCGGCCCGGCCACCAATGGAATAGCCAACGGCACGATAAAGGGTTCGTCTTTGGGGTCATTTTTGGCCGAGGTGCCGGAATCATCTGTACTAAACACCAAGTTAATAGAGATTAAGAACAGGATAATTCCCCCGGCAATGCTTAACGAATAGGAGTGTATTCCAAACGCACGCAAAAACCACTTGCCGCAGAACAGAAAAAATACCATAATAGCAAGCGCAATCATCAGTTCGCGGAAGATGACAAACGTGCGGCGCTCCGGTGCTACTTTTTTTAAAGCAGTAATAAACAGCGGGATATTACCAAACCCATCCATTACCAGTGCCAGTGTAATTACAGAAGAAATAAACGAATCCATACCATATACTCCTTGGGGGTGCTTGAAAACCCCGAATATACCCTAATTATAGCAAATTCGTGTAAGTTCAAACAGACAAAAAGCAGTGCCACGCGGACACTGCAGAAATAGATGGGTAAGTTATTGGAATTTAAAAACTACAACCGTTCTGGCGGGCAAAATTCCACCCTGAAGTACAACCAAGTTCACTCATCCAAGGTGGAGTTTCAACCGAACAAGTTACGCCATTTACGCCATACTTAGCACAATCTTCCCCCAGGCACAACCGGACAATTTTGCCCGTATTATCAATGTAATGATAGATGAAAGCTTTATCTCCATTTTTAGGCCTAATGCAATAAAAAGCAGAACTACCACCGTTTGTAGAACTCCCAATCTGAAAATAGTTTCCAAAATTCTGCCCAAAACCTTGGTATGAGACTTCGTTATGATTACCACACCCAATATCCAATTGTTTTGTTTTGGTTTTTGTTAATTCAGGATAACTTTCCACCATGGCACCCCAACCATCAACGGATACTTCCCCGTGTTCCAGCACATAGGTTTGGGCATCCTTGGCATTGGCATCCATAATGCTCAACACCTCGGCCATGTGGGCTTTTCTCACCGCTTTTTGGTACTGTGGCAGTGCCACCGCCGCCAAAATGCCAATAATCAGTATCACAACTAATAACTCAATAAGGGTAAACCCTCGTTTTTCTGTCATTTCCATAGTTAATCTCCTTAATTATTTCCAACTTTCTCATCTATGAAACCACAGAAAAACGGCTACATCGCCAGTGCCTAGAGAACAGTGCGCAAACAATACAGCCGTAGTTTGCCCATACAGAGCAAACATTCGGCACACAACAATGCGGGAGCTACCCACTATCATTGTGCACCTGAAACGACTGTTTTTGGCGTTCTCTAGTACCTTTAGATGACTAAAAGTCCTCCGTATTCCGCATACGGTTCCAAAAACAGAAAAAATTGTATCTATAGTATAATAAAAAAACGACAGAATAACAAGAAGAAAATCGCTATTTTTTCATCCGTTCGCGCGCTTTTTGCACTGCTTGTTTACGCGCGGTGCGGTCCGGCCAAAAGCGTTTTACCCGGTGGCGCATCTGCGTAGTAACAGTGGTATGGGTGGGTAGTTGGGCGCGGTCTGCCCGGCGGCGGCGCGGCCCCCGGTATACATCTGTTAGTGGTTCATCCGGCGTTTTACCGCTACTAACTGTAATTTGCTGATGTGGAAAAATACTCTGCCGGCCTGTTACCAAAAAACTAATCACGCACGCTACCGTAGCGTAGGGGGCAATTTCCGCGCCAAACAGTTCAATGGCCATAATACTGGCGGCAAGCGGTGTGTTTGCCGTTCCGGCTAGTACCGCCACCAGGCCTAGCGCGGCCAGGGTGGCACTGTCCACCTGTAAAAAGGCCGAAAGCATGGCGCCTGCCTGCGCGCCCACAAAGAAAATCGGCGTGACAATCCCACCAATTCCCCCAGCGGCCAACGTGATAGAGGTAGTCACTATCTTATACAAAAACCCTAAAGGAGAATGTAACGGAGCACCCGAAAGCGGGCCTTCTATCCCGGCCATGCCTAGCCCTAAATATAAGGTAGAAGAAAAATGCCCGATTAGTACCAACACCAGGCCGCCTAGCATACACGTCCAAAACATGCCGCGGCGCACCGTAATGAAGCGAAACACCACCCGCGCCAGTTTGCTTACTTCAATAAATAGAATGGATACCAGCCCAAAAAATAGGCCTGCCGCAATCACCTTTACAAAAAACTGCTCACTAAACACCGGGGAAAAGGTAAGCGGGTGATACAAAAAATTCACCCCTAAATAAGAGGTAACGCCGTAGGACGTAATCCCCGCCACCAGCGCGGGAAACATTACTTCATAAAAAATATGTCCTACCCACAATACTTCCAATCCAAACAGCGCGCCCGATACCGGTACCCCAAACACGCCGGCAAACCCCGCGCTTACGCCGCAAATCATCATTTTGCGTTGGTCCTGCACGCTTAAATGCAGTACCCGCGCCAAGTAGGCCGAAATACCTGCTCCCACATCGGCACAAGGGGCCTCTTTGCCGGCTGAACCGCCCACGGCTATCGTTACAATAGAAAGCACAAATGTTTTCACAGCGGACCATAGCGACACACTCCTGTGCGTGTTAATACGCTTAATGACGGCATCCGTAGAATAATCTTTATGGGTTTTAGCCACTTTGCGGCTTAGTAACGCTACCGCGTACAACACCAAGGGAAGTAATACATAAAAACCCGGCACCGTATTGCGCGAGCCGATCGCCAGGTCTAACAGTTTTAAAAACGCGCTGTCTAATATCCCTACCACACTGCCTACCAGGGTGGACAAAACAAACCATTTGAGGATGTGGAAAATTGAGTGGGCAGAATCGTCTAACATAGCTATATTGTAACATTTTACAAAAGCGATACAGAAGGATTATTTGGTGTAAATAAGCAGGCATAATAAAACTGGTCAAACTGATATTTTTTTATTATACTATAGGTACAATTTTATCTGTTTTTGGAACCGTATGCAGAATACGGGTTATTGCGTAAGCAATATCATAGCACGCCAATGGCAGACCGTTATAAGGCATAGAATGACGATCTTTTCGCGAATTTCGTTGTTCTATGCTGAGTGTTTGTTATCCTTTGGGATGACAGGCCGCGGCTGTTTGCGTGAACTACGTGCTATGAGTCCACCTGGGCAGCCGTTTTTGTTGGGTTTCCTAAGCGGGTAAGTTGAAAATTATGTATAGGAGATCACTTATGAGAAAAAACAGACATACCCAGCAGGGCTTTACCCTGATAGAATTACTGGTTGTAATACTTATTATCGGTATTTTGGCGGCAGTCGCGCTCCCGCAATATCAAAAAGCGGTCAAAAAAGCACACATGGCCGAGGCACTGACCATTATGGATGCCAACGCCAAGGATGCCCAGGCATATTGGTTGGAACATGGGGAAGTATCTACTTGGGCGGAGATGGTGCAAACCCACGCTGACCAGTTGGTAGTAACAGAATGCGGGGATGGGTGCAAAACATGGTCCACTGGAACGAGTTTTGGCAATTATTTTCAAGTAGGGAGTTCCCATAAAGGATTCTATTGCATCCAACCCAAAAATAGGGACAAGGCCGGTATTTTCCATGAGATTGATAACAACGGCAAAATAACCCGCGTTTGTGCAGGTGAGGATTGTGCCCAATACATATCTAATGCAACATGTTTTGCTCGTGATGATGGGGGGGGCCCATGTGAGCGGTGGGTGTCGGCCAAATCATCCGGGTGTAGTTTTTAGAACCGTATGGTTAGGATGCCGGTGTAAGCACAAATTCTTCTTCCTCGTCGTACACGATGTCCCGTGCGGCGGGGGAGATTTTTTTATCTGTTTGGGGCGTTGCGTGCGGTTGTTTGGTATCGGCAGGCGGGTACAACAAAATAAGTTGTTCCGGCGTTTCTTCGTAAAATAGCCGCCCTTTTTTCCAGGACTCATACAACTGTTTTTCCGGGGAAGTTACGTGGAATAAATTTTTCTTTTGGGTTAAATTGGTTACTGCAAACGCCGTTAGATGCAGCACCCCAATGGGCGTGCCAAGCATATTTTTGCGTTTTTCATAATTAGTTACGCGGGCTAAAATTTTGACTTCATTTCCTTTTAGTAAGCCGCTCATTTCAGGCGAAGTTTTGGCATAGTCCACCAACAACAATTCGTACGAGCCGCCCCCTTTGCCGGTAGCCGCATAATAAAAGGGGGCCTCTGTTTTTAGTACCAGGCGTATGGTGTGGGTGGATTCCGTCATGCCTTTTATTTCCCCGCCGAAAGAAACGACTTTTCCATAATAATCCGCCGGGTTCCTGGCAATCCCTTGCAGGTATTCAAAACTCTGGTCTTTATAGGGTTGAAGCGCACTGCATGCGCTTAATAAAAGGGCGGCGGTAATCACAAAAAAATGTTTCACGGATTTATTATATCTTTTTGCGTGCTTGACTGCACGTGTGGTTTTAATCTACCCTATATGTTATGAACACAACGTATGAAACAGCCCTGTTTGCGGGCGGATGTTTTTGGGGAGTGGAACACCTCATGAAAGATTTCCCGGGCGTGGTAGACATTGTGCCCGGCTATATGGGGGGGCACGTGCCAAACCCAACCTACGAGCAAGTATGCACCCACACTACAGGGCATGCGGAAACAGTTAAAATTACCTTTGACCCGAAGTTAGTTTCTTACGAAACCTTGGTCAAAGGGTTTATGGAAATACACGACCCTACCCAAAAAGACGGACAGGGCCCGGATATTGGCCCGCAGTACCGCTCGGAAATTTTTTACACTACCCCTAAACAACAAGAAATTGCGCTACGCGTAATTAACCTGCTTAAGCAAAAAGGACTTGATGTGGTAACACGTGTAACACCTGCCGGGCCGTTTTATACGGCGGAGGAATATCATCATAAATATTATATGCGCAAGGGGACAGAGCCGTATTGCCACCGAAGAGTCAAACGGTTTTAGTTTCATCCTAATTTTGCGGCATACTTTGTTGCACCGGGGCTTGAATACCTCCGCCCTCCGGGCGGCTTTGCACAGTATACTGCGCCCCGTTGCGCCGCGTCTGACGCCAAATTATTTTGAAACCAAGTTTCATCCTAATTTTGCGGCATACTTTGTTGCACCGGGGCTTGAATACCTCCGCCCCATTGCGCCGCGTCTGGGTAGGGGCGCACCGTGAACGAGAATGACAGGTTAATCCCGCTTAAACAAATCGCGCGTGTAAACCTTGTTTTGAACATCATCTAACACACTATCGTAGCGGTTGGCGATAATGGCCTTACAGCGCGTTTTGAAGGATTGTAGGTTGTTTACAACTTCGCTACCAAAGAAAGTGCTTCCGTTTTCCAAGGTTGGTTCATAAATAATAACCGTCGCTCCTTTGGCTTTTACACGCTTCATAATGCCTTGGATGGAGGACTGCCGGAAGTTATCACTCCCTGCCTTCATGGTAAGCCGATAGACCCCGATAATGGTGCTATGCTCTTTAGAACTGTCAAACGTACTGTTTGCTTGGTAATACCCGGCTTGTTTAAGTACCTGGTCTGCAATAAAGTCCTTGCGGGTGCTATTGCTATCCACAATGGCTTTAATTAAGTTCTGCGGCACGTCGGCATAATTGGCAAGTAACTGTTTTGAGTCCTTGGGCAGGCAATAACCGCCATAGCCAAAAGAGGGGTTATTGTACTGGTTGCCAATGCGCGGGTCCAAACAGACGCCCTCTATGATTTGCTGGGTATTTAGGCCTTTGAGTTCTGCATACGTGTCTAACTCGTTAAAATAACTTACGCGCAAGGCCAAATACGTGTTGGCAAATAATTTTACGGCCTCGGCCTCCGTGTATCCCATAAAAAGCGTGGGCACGTCTTGTTTAATCGCCCCTTGTTGTAAAAGTTGGGCAAACGTGTGGGCTTTTTGCGTTAAATCCTTATCCGCAAAATCTGTCCCCACTACAATGCGGGAGGGGTATAAGTTATCATAAAGGGCATGTCCCTCACGCAAAAACTCCGGGCTAAATAAGATGTTTTTAATACCCAGTTTTTCGCGGATTTGCCGGGTATAACCCACCGGAATGGTGGATTTAATAACCATGGTAGCATTGGGATTATATTTTTTAACCAGTTCAATAACCGCTTCTACGGCAGAGGTATTAAAATAGTTTTGTTGCGGGTCATAATTGGTCGGCGTGGCGATAATGACAAACTCCGCGCCTTCATAAGCACTTTTGGCGTCCGTGGTAGCGGTTAAATGAAGCGGCTTATGGGCCAAAAAGTCCTCTATCTCTTTATCGGCTATCGGGGATTTTTTAATATTGATTAAATCCACTTTTTCCGGCACAATATCTACGGCCACTACGCTATTGCGTTGGGCGAGCAGCGTGGCGAGTGAAAGCCCCACATATCCGGTTCCGGCTACGGCTATTTTCATAAAATATTCTCCTTACAATAAAAATCTTTGTACCACTGGGCAAATTTACGTAACCCTTCTCGTAAAGAGGTCTTGGGTTTAAACCCAAAATCACGCTCTAGGGCGGAAGTATCGGCATACGTTATTGGAACGTCCCCGGCTTGCATGGGTACTAATTCTTTATGTGCTTCAAAATCATAATCTTGCGGCAGTACGCCCGCGCGGATGAGTTCTTCCTGCAAAATTTGCACAAAGTCCAACAGGTTTTCCGGCGAGTTATTGCCTATGTTGTACAGGGCATACGGCGGCACAGGCAGGCCGTCTGCGCCTTTTTGGCGTTTGGGGGCCCCTTGCATAACACGGATGATGCCTTCTACAATATCATCAACATAGGTAAAATCGCGCTTACAGTTGCCAAAGTTGTAGATTTTAATCTTTTCGCCTTTGACTAACTTATTGGTAAACCCAAAATAAGCCATATCCGGCCGTCCCGCCGGACCATAAACTGTGAAAAACCGTAGCCCAGTGGATGGGATGTTATAGAGTTTGGCATACGCGTGGGCTAAAAGTTCGTTGGATTTTTTGGTGGCCGCATAGAGTGACACCGGATTATCTACTTTGTCTTCCACCGCATACGGCACTTTTTTGTTGGAGCCATAGACGGAAGAAGACGAGGCATATACTAAGTGTTCCACGCCCGGTTTGTCGTTATCGTATGAGTGGCGGCACGCCTCCAAAATGTTATAAAAACCAATGAGGTTGGCCTCAATATATGCATCCGGATTGGTAATAGAGTAACGCACCCCCGCTTGCGCGGCTAAATTGACCACAATTTGCGGCTTGTATTTAGCAAAAATCTCTGTGATGAGGGCTTTGTCGGCTAAATTACCCTTAATAAACGTGAAATTGGGTAGTTTGGATAACTGCGCCAGGCGATATTCTTTTAAAGAAACGTCGTAATAATCGTTCACGCTATCTAGGCCGATGACGCGTGCAGAAGGGTTTTCCGCACATACGCGTTTAACAAGAGCCGCGCCGATAAACCCCGCCGCCCCTGTAATGAGAATGGTTTTATTTAAACCTAAGTTTTGTTTCATTATTAGTTTTCCTTACGCCAAACCATTTTGTTGACTACACCTGTGTAACTTTGGATGATTTTAACCACTTTATCCGACACATTTTCATCCACATAATCCGGCACTGGAAGGCCGTTGTGTCCGTTTTGTTTCATTTCTACGGCTAACGCCACTGCT
>JAZNXF010000053.1:0-11403 GCA_045593745.1 Elusimicrobiaceae bacterium
GTACATGCCGCGCTACGCGCGGTCCGGCAGACGTACGCCGCGTTCAACTTACGGCGGTTTATTTTCTTAAATTTGAAAAATCAGCCCACTGGGAGCGTGTTTCGGTGCTTATCTGCACGGCACTTGCCAACGGCTTAACGGCTGTCGCGTACTTGCGCTTTGCGCACAAAATTTAAAAACAAAAGATTTTTAAATTTTGTTGCTTTCTCGCGATACAATTTTCCACATTTGGCCCATTTTGACGTGCCTGCCCGCTCGTAGTACCTAGCAGTACAACTTCGGGGCAACTAGGGGTTGGCAAGGGGCCCTTCTTGCCTTTGCGCCGCTGTAATTTTTAGGTTAGGGCACACTGCTTTTTGCGCCGGCATAGTCCCCTATGCCAAGCAAAAAAGGGAAGCCATAGACTAAAAAGAACGCGGCCTGGAGGGTTTAGTCGTTTTTGGGCTCGGCTTTGTTAAAAAATCTTGCCAATGTTACATTGTCTGCGCTTTTTTGCCGCGCCTCACTATTCCAAAAACGGCTAAACGCAAAGAGTAATTAGGACCCCTTGCCAACCCTGGCAAATTCGGCTCAAATCTGAAAAATCATCTTCTCCTCTACTTTCCCGGTGCTTGTCTGCACGGCACTTGCCAACGGCTTAACGGCTGTCGCGTACGTGCGCCAGATAACGGCAACCATTTTCCAAATTTAAGCCCTAAACCGCCGATTTTCACTTGCGTACATGCCGCGCTACGCGCGGTCCGGCAGACGTACGCGGCGTTCAACTTACGGCGGTTTATTTTCTTAAATTTGAAAAATCAGCCCACTGGGAGCGTGTTTCGGTGCTTATCTGCACGGCACTTGCCAACGGCTTAACGACACCGCGTACGTGCGATTTTACGCACAAAATTTAAAAACAAAAGATTTTTAAATTTTGTTGCTTCCCTGCGATACAATTTTCCACAACCGGCCCATTTTGACGTGCCTGCCCGCTCGTAGTACCTAGCAGTACAACTTCGGGGCACTTACCCGCCAAACTTGGCTCGGTTCTGAAAAATCATCTTCTCCTCTACTTTCCCGGTGCTTATCTGCACGGCACTTGCCAACGACTTAACGACACCGCGGCGTTGCGTGAGGTAACGGCAACCATTTTCCAAATTTAAGCCCTAAACCGCTGTCTTTCACTTGCGTACCTGCCGCGCTACGCGCGGTCCGGCAGACGTACGCGGCGTTCAACTTACAGCCCAAATTTGTTTGATTTTGACAAATCAGGGTATGGGCTATTGTACCCGGTGCAATTTTGCCGCAAATTCTACAACCGTTTCAAACCCACCGAGAAATAACATTATCCAATAAGGCATTATAATAAAAAGCACTTGTCAATCCGGTGCTTTTTTATTACACTATAGGTACAATTTTATCCTGTTTTTGGAACCGTTTAAGAAACGGGGACTTTACCAAAGTTCTCATCACGCCAAAAGCAACCGTTACTTAGGTACAAAACCAACTGGGTCGCTCCCGGATGGTTTTGTATCGAACGTTTATCATTTTGATGATAGGCTACGGCTGTTGTGTGTGAGTTTCGTGATGAGAGCTCTGCATAAGGGCCGTTTTTATTGGGTTTCATAAGCGGGTGAATTGTAGGGTGGGCGTAAGCCCGACAAATAACAATACTGTCATCCTGAACTTGATTCAGGATCTCACCTTACGTTGTTAAAAGTGGTGAGATTCCAAATCAAGTTTGCAATGACATGATATGAAAGGAGAAAATCTTATGAAACACCAAAAACATGTAGTTATAACACAACGTATTATTCCCGAACTTGTTTCGGGATCTTCCACGCAAGCCCCTACGCAACAACAAGCGTTGAAGACCCTGAAAAAATTTCAGGGATTATCTTATTTTATAACAACCCGTCCCTTCCCCAACCGCCCCTCGTCATCCCGCAAGTTTGGTATGCGGGATATAGGGGCAGTCCCACACAAATGTCCTGTATTCGAACGCTACACAATGACGAAGTGTATGACACACGGCTTCACCCTCATAGAACTCTTGGTAGTTGTCCTTATCATTGGCATTTTGGCGGCGGTGGCCGTACCGCAATACCAAAAAGCCGTGATGAAAAGCCGCTTTGCCACGCTTAAAAACTTAACCAAAAGCATTGCCGACGCGCAAGAAGTGTATTACCTAGCCAACGGCCAATATGCTACCTCATTCAAAGAACTGGACATTAACCCTGGCGGCACTCCCGAAGATGAAAACGATGTTAAACGCAACTTTAATTGGGGTGTATGTTCTATAAGTAATACACTCGTTTCTTGTCGTAATAATAGCACACAACTAAAATACATTATTTATCTATTAAAAACATCTGATGGAAATCGTGGAAAAACTTATTGTCAACCATTTGTGCTTGAAACTTCGGCAGGTTGTTCTATTGAGAATTGCCCAACTCAGCACAAGGTTTGCCAACAAGAAACAGGAAGTAGCTCTTATCAAGGAGGGTCCCGCTATCTCTACATAAAATAATCTTGCACACTTTTTAAAAATTTTTTGCTATAATATCCATGTAAGAGGGCTGGTGGCGGAATGGCAGACGCGACAGACTTAAAATCTGTTGGCCGCAAGGCCGTGGGGGTTCAAGTCCCCCCCTGCCCACTTAACAGGACCTGCCAAAACTAATCCCACCAGTAGTTCACTACAATGATTAACGATATTCAACGCACGCTTGTCAAGTCGTTTAGTTGGGTTAGCACGGTACTTCCGTTAGGTCTTAAATTTGCTGCCGCGGGCATGTTGATTGCTGCGGTATTATTTTTCTTTGATTGCCCCAAAATGGGGTTTTTGTTTGTTCTGGTAGGTTGTTTCTGTGCCTATTTCTTCCGCGATCCAAACCGCGACGTAGAATTTGCCGATGACGAAATTGCCTGCCCAGCCGATGGTACGGTGCTTTCTATCCAAACCGAGGAAGACCCGAATTCTGTCGTGGTACGTATCTTTCTGTCTATTTTTGACATTCATGTACAACGCGCTACCGTAAAGGGGCAAACAGGTGATATCTTCTACAATAAAGGTACGTTTCTGTTTGCTGATAATCCCGAAGCCGTCAAAAACGAACGCAACTTAATCCAATTGTTTAAAGATGGGGACCCGGAAAAATTTGCCCATGTGGAACAACTCACCGGGGCCATTGCCCGGCGTATTGAATGTTGGGTACACCCGCATGAAGATATTAAGCAAGGCCGCCGGTTGGGGTTGGTTCGTTTTGGTAGCCAAGTGGCGGTTTATTTGCCTAAAGACAAAGTACGCATCCTTGTGAAAAAAGGCCAAAAGGTGCAGGGCGGTTTAACCGTACTTGCCTTGTGGAAGTAGGAGGGTTTTATGACAGAAGAAAAACACGCGGACGTAGTCAACCGGGTGAAACAAACAAGTGTCATGGCAGCCCCCTCTTTGTTTACGCTAGGCAATTTGGCATGTGGTTTTTTTTCTATTTTGGCTGCTTGCAAGGGGAATTTTTCCCAGGCCGGATGGTTAATTTTTATTGCGGCCGTATTTGATATGTTTGATGGGCGTGTGGCCCGTTTGTTGGGGGCAGAAAGTGAATTTGGCATAGAAATGGATTCATTGGCAGATGCTATTTCGTTTTGTGCCGCGCCGGCTTTTCTGATGTATTTTTTGGTACTTCACACACAACCCCTGTGGGGCGCACCGATTGCGTGCGTGTATACCTGCTTTGGGGTACTGCGTTTAGCCAAGTTTAACACCATGGCCCACGCGGGGGAAGGTTCCAAAAAATATTTCTGCGGGCTACCGGTGCCGGCACCGGCGGCATTACTAGCCGCGTTGGCAATTTCATATAGTATTATGGAAGGCAACAGCGCCGGGCATAATATTCGCCTGGTGGAAGTTTACGTCACGCACCTGTATAATTTTGTCTGGTTTGCTATGTTGGTATTTTCGCTACTGATGGTATCCAACGTGCCGTACGCGGCCTTTAAGGCCAAGCGCGAACGCAAATTCAGCCCTTGGTTTTTGCTGCTAGTGGTATTTTTGGTAGTCCTGCTGATTAAATTTCCGCAGAATGTAGTGCTAGTGGTATTTTCCCTCTATATTTTGTTTGGGTTACTGGCTGTATTATACCGCGCATTCTTTGGAATTAAGATAGAGAAATAACCTTTTGGCTACACAACCGCACGCACGCGCTTTTAGACGCGTGCTTTTTGCTTGTTTTTAGACGTTTTTTACTATACTATAGGTACAATTTTTCTGTTTTTGGAAGCATATGCAGTACCCTGGGAACAGGGGGGCTTATCACGCCAAAAATGGGCGGTATAGGCACAAATGAACGAACCTGCGAAATCCGTTTGTGCCGAATGTTTGTCTTTTGATTACTCAATAGATAGGTTACGGCTGTTATGCGCGGGGACTGTAATAAGCACCCAAGGGTAACCTCCGTTTAGGTTTCATAAGAAGAAAAGCTGAAAAGATAGGTCAGGTGAAACCTGACACACAAATGTCAAAGTATGACGTACAAACCGTAAAATCGGACGTTACGCCGGGTCCACCCCTGACCTATAAAAGGACACCGAATAATACTATACTCATTATACGCCCATTTAATAAAAAAGCATTTACGCTTATTGAGTTGTTAGTAGTGGTACGAATAACAGCTATTCGGTTAATTCTCCCGCGCAAAGGTGTAGGCCAACACGCGTTTGGCTCCCGCCCGGCGCAAAGATACCGCGCAGGCCTCCAAGGTGCTGCCGGTAGTGGCTACGTCATCTAGTAACAAAACGGTTTTGCCCTTAACGGCCGCCGGGTCTGTTACGCAAAACGCGCCGGACATATTTTCTGCACGTGCTTGCCGCCCCAGTTTGGTTTGGGAACCCGTATTCCGCACGCGCACCAAAGAAGTATCGTCCAGTGCAAGCCCGGTTTGCTTACAGAAAGCGCGGGCTAAGAGTTCACTTTGGTTATACCCGCGCTGTTGCTGGCGTTTTTTAAATAGCGGCACCGGGATTACTACCTGTGCGGCAGATAACTCAGGGAGCATGCTAAAGCGTTGTGCCATCAGCGCGCCCATATAGGGGGCCACGTATGTTTTTCCCTGGTATTTTAGGGCGTATACAAGCGGGCTGGAACTGGCGTTAAAATTACACGCCGAACGAATAATTTTGCACTTATATGTAGATGCTTTACTGCCGCGACAATGGAAACAATGCGCCCCACCGCTTTTTAGCACCACGCCGCAACGCTGACAAATAAGCGGACCTGGCAACACTAACTCGTTTTCACATGCGGGGCAAAGAGGTGTGGAATATTGGAACGGCAAGTCCTTCCCGCATGCAAAACACGTACATGGGAAAAGCAAGTGCATGATATATTTCCCGCCGCGCACGAACACAGTTTTAAAATTGAACGGTAACATTGGCTGCCACATTGTAAGCCGTATAGTCCTCACTTTGCACGTAGGCATGGTCCATGATAGACAGCCCGCCACTTAACGTAAAGCGTAAATTTTGGGAAAGTTCATAATCTAGCGACGTGGTAGCATCAAACAAGCGGTAGTTGTCTTTTACTTCCACATGTGATTTTTTGTCTGTATACGAAAACGTCGTATTCCAAATCACGCGGTTTTTTGCATTATACATGCGGTTAATAAACGGTAGTTTCCATCCGCGGGGCAAGTTAAAATCCCACCGCAAATTTAAACTGGGTTTCCACTGGGTGGAACTTTCGCTAATCAGCCCGCGCACCAGCCACTTATCGTGCGCGTTGTAAAGCACTTTAGGCGTTATACGCATGGATTTAATGTAGAACGAGGTCTGCACAGAAATATCATCATCCTGCACCCGCTGGGAACTGTAGTTCCCGCGGATGTCCCACGTTTCGGACTGGTTACGCGTGTAATTAAGTACGGTATCAAAGAAGTTAAACAACATAAAACGCAAGTCCCCGCCATACTGGGTAGTAGTTTTTTCATCCGTACCGCGGTTGGTTTGTTCCACACGGTTGTAGCGCAGTTTTAAGTTAGAAGTGCTTACCCACCGCCCGGCATAGAAAAATTTTTCCAAATCCGAAATAGACAACGTAACATCCGGCAAGGTCATGCTGTTAGAATCATACTTGGTGCCGGTTTGTTCGTTATTTTGAATGGTTTTAGAGAAGTTGTTAATTAGCGTAAGCGTTTGCAAGGGGGCCGCCGCACCGCTGATTTGGTATTTGGCAAACGGGCTCCAGCGTTGGGTAGAGGTAAAGGTATCGCGCAAGGTTAAACTGCGCCGATACCCAAAGCCGCCCACGTCTTTTAATGAACTGCGTATCCACAGGTGTTTGCGGGAGTCAAAGCCGCTGTCTACATCATCCCACGTGTCGGCATCCTGTAAGCGGTAACTAGACGAAACAACAAGCGTGTTAAACAGTTTACTTTTGGGCAGTAGTTCACTGCCGCTTAACGTAAGCGTTACGCCGCCGTCAGAACTGCGGGTAACAGTTTTTACTTCTCCGACGTTAAAAGTGGTTTGCCCATTGCGGCTTTTTTTGGCCGTCAGGTTATTGTTTTCTTGCGTGTTAATGTTGTAACTGACCGAGGGAGCAAGCCATTTGGAAATTTTCCAAGTAGAGTTAAAACCGGTGTTTTGGGTAAGGGCTTTGGGGTAGCGGCGGGAATCCTCCCCCCCGGCCATATACTGGGTGCGGTCCTCTTTACTTTTGCTCAAACTATAGTTGGGGGTAAAGGTAAAGTTTCCCGTGGGTTGGAAGGTAACTTTGGCGTTTAATTTTTGGGTATCTTCGTCAGTATTATAGTAGGTATCATTTTCCAAATGGCGGATACGGTCATAATCCACCGATGAGGTAATATAGTGATACCCGGCTTGGATATTTCTAAACGCTCCGGTCGTATGCGAGAGCGTAGCCCCATAAGTATGCGTGTCATCTTTGCGTTTCATTACATCATAAGTGGTGCTGTCTTGCGTGTATTCCAGGCCAATGTTGGGAAATTTTTCTTTTTTTAGTTCCCCGCGCACGACAGCGGTCTGACGCTGTACGCGGCCTTTGTCTAACATGCTGACGGTGTTGTAGTTGGTACTGTCGCTAATTACTGGCGTGGTAACGGTGGAACGTGTTAAGTTGGCCTCCATGGGGAACTCTTTAATACGCGTCAGTTTGACGAAGTATTCTTCTTGCGTGGTTTTTTGTTGTTTAGAAACCGCCAGCGGGGTTTCAAAATCACTGTCTTTGTGGGTGTATTTGGCCCCGGCACTGCCCCACTCGTCTAATCGTACAACTACGTCGCCTTTGTAAGCGTCGCCGGTTAAGGTAATGGCTTCTGCCAGGTGGATGGCATTTAACCATACCACCCCCTCATTACCGGTAGAGGCCCCCTCACGGGTTTGGATACCGGCTAAAATTAAACTCACCTCACGAAAGTTCACTTGCCCGCCAGTAACCCTTTTGGATTCTACACGCACATTGTAAGAAGGATCTGATGCATTTTCAAACACATCACTTACGCCATCCCCATCACTATCGGCCATTTTGACGGAAATAAGCCGCCACCCTGTAAAGTCCGCCGGCACAATAATTTTATCGTAATTTTGCTGGGTCCCCACTTTTAAATAAAACTCGGTTTCATTTCCGTTGGCCCCGGCCCCATAAAGTAAGAACCGCATTTCTTTGTGTTGGCTAAAGTCCATGGTTTGAAAGTTGCGGTTAGCGTAGCAAGCATCCTGCGTGCTATCACTGCCGTCCCCGCAATCAGTTAAATGGGTGCCGGTCGTGTTGAATTTAAGTTGCAAGGCCTGGTCCTGCACGGTGGCGGTTTGGTTGACTTCGCGGAAGTTATCAAGTGATCCGTAGAGGTAATTAAACACGCGCTGTCCGTCGCCGGGGGAATTAAAAATAGGTTTGTACTCCGGGTTGTCTACGTTATTCACCCCGGAAATAGAGAATGTTTCCACACTGGGCTGCCCGGCGGGGTTCCACGCCGTACCGGCCAGGCCTACGTTGGCAATTTTAATTTGCCCTTTTAGTTTGCTCCCTTTTTTTAAGGTAATACGCAAGTGGTGAACAGCCGTCCAGGCGGACTTATCGGTAATTTCCAAAGGCATGGAGTACGTTTTCCAAGAGGTGTTGGTGGCATAGTTATTATCACCAATTTTAGTGCGCCCGGCCGGGGCCGCAAACCCGAAGTTTCCTTCCCCATTGACGATGGTTAAACTGTCCTCGCTATCGTATTGGCCGTTGCCGTTTAAATCCTGCGAATCAATGCGGCCGTTGGGCTGGGTTTCGTAGTTATAAATGTTGTGAACAAAAGGGTTGTAGCGTTCTTCACTACCATCCGGATTGGTAAACAACCAACCGATATCTTCATTCGGGGCCAAACTGTTGCGGCAGTAAACATCTTCGGTTTTGGGCACTAAACTACTGCCGCTGCATTGGGTGGTCATGCCGGTGCTACTGTCGGAATATTCCGATATGTTTCCGAAGGCAAAGTTTACCTGCGGGCCGTTTTCTTCCCCCAGCATCGTTACCTGGAAAGAGGTTTTGTCGGAAAGATCAACCCCCACGGTGCTTAACGGATAGACGATAGAAACCTCGTCTAAATTAGGATCATAATTCTGCGCTTGGGTAAAGTCGTAATCCAGCACGAGCACTTGTTGTTTGTCATTATAATTAGCCGCGGCGTTGGGGTTAATTTGCAGGGAGGGCACGTCTTGCGTGTCCCAACGTAAGGTATTTAAGAAGGTGCTTTTTCCGTTGGGGTTAGAAGCAAAAATCCAGTTTTTAAAGATCATGGACCCGCCCACAATACTGCTGGCGTCGTTCATACTGTCAATCATGGCGTAACCAAAAAGGTTTTGTTTTTTGATACTGCGTGCGGCCTCTACGCTAAAATCTACCGCTAACGGTTCGGCTAGTTTAATGTCTTTGCCGTTAATATCCGCGCCGTAAACCAATAAATCCTTGGAATACGCCCCCACTTGCGGCACGGCCTCCGGCTTTTCGCCCCCTTCTTTTAGCACCGTGGTTCCCAGAGTGATTTTGTCAAACAGTTTATAATCCAGCCGCCCGCCCATGACCGAGTTATTGCCGTTATCCCCGCCGGTCGTATCGTAGGAAATATCAATGACGGAGTTTTCGGTAATTAGGTCCCCTTTGTAGAAGGTGATAAAACCGGAAGTATAGTCAATGTAATAGTCGTTATTGCGCGCTAAAGTGCGGCCGTTTAGTTTGACGGTTTCGGACTGGACCACCATGCCCGCTTCTACAAAATAAGTTTTTACGGTGCTCTCATACTGGACTTTAAATTTTAAGTTGCGCGCGGAAACCGGGGTCACGTCATACAGGCCGTAGTCGTTGAGGCGGTAGTCCATGTAAAAAATACCGGTGTTAAAATCCATATTCACATACGCCGGGTAGGCAAAATACGCGTTGGGAACCGCTTGTCCGTTGGCATCCTGCAGTTGCAAAATAAAGTTTCCCTTGCCGTTATCCTGGGTGATTTTTTGCGCGCCGATATTATAATAGGTTTTTAGTTCCAGTTTGTTACCTACCAGGTCATTAGTAGGAACTTTATCATTGGCGTATTTAATGTATTTAATGGTGCCGGGCGTACCGACGGTTTCGCTTAACAGTTGGCCTTGCGTGTTGCGGTAGTCCACCGCAATGGCGGCATCCGCCTTAATGGAGCGTTTAAACGTGATAATTCCGCGCGCATAATCCACCGTATAGTCCACCCCGCGGGTTAACAGTTCCCACTTGGTTTCCACGCACGAAAGGCCGCCGCAGGTGCTGTCTTCGTTCATATCCGCGGCTTTTTTATACACCGGCACATAGGTGTAAGAGGTGGCGTTATTGTCTAAATAAATTTCTTCCGTTCCGGCAGAAATGGAACCAAACGAAGCAAAGCGGGAAATACCTTCTAAAATAGCGGCTTTATCGGCGGGTTTATAGTCGGCTGTAGCGGGGGTGCCTCCATCGGGCAGGTATTTTTTTATGTTACCGCCGAAGGTCAAATCGTAATACGTGCGGCGGACGTAGTTTTTATCATCTAAAGAAACAATTTCTGAAACACTGCTACCCACAAAGCGTTTTTGCTTGCTGGACCCTTTGGTTTGCGATCCGATTACATAGAGATTGGCGTTTTTATGTTGCAGGTGCATTTTGGCCCCAAAGAGTTGCTTATCATAAGCAATAAACTCCGTATGCGGCAGGGACAAATCAATATCGCCAAATTCGGCCAGTTGCACTAGTTCGCCGGGTTTGCCGCGGTAAGCCACGGAAATGGTTTTTTCTTCCTCGCGCTGGTCATCGTAATCAATATCCACAAACACGCGGTCCAAAATTTTACCCTGCATTTTTAACTGCAACTGCTGGTCCATTTGAACGGAACGGTCATTGCGGTCTTCCACGGTACTGTTGGGGTCGGACTTATATTTTTTGCCCGCCATTTTTAGTCCCAATACATACCGCCCGGTTAAGGCGATACTGGTACCGTATAAGGGAAGGGAAAGCGTAGGGTTTAACAGGGTTAAATCCGGGATGGGTTCGGGTTCTTTATCTAGGGTATAGGCCCCTTCTACCGAAGTCACGGCCTGCCGCCAAAATTCAGTAGAGTATTTAAGCAGTTGGGCATCATCCGGCGGTTCTTCCAAGGTGAGTTCTTTTTCTTTTTGGGCGGCTTGTTCTTCTTCAAAAATACTGTACTGGCTTTTGTCTACCAGGGTATACGGAAGCGTTTCCGCGCCTATCCCCGGTGCGAAGAATACATTTAAAAAAATGATACAAGCTAAGCAAAGCCGCAATGCTTTCATAAAAAGCAGTAAACCCTTATTTTCTATTTTATAATTTCCGGGCCGTATACGCCAGTGAAATATCTTTAACTAAATAGGGAGGACCGGTTTTGCACCTGACCTATAAAAATCTCCTAAAAATTTTGTTATAATAAAAAAGCAGTAAAATAAAAATTTGTTCTGTTTTTGGAACCGTATGCGGAATACGGAGCACTGGATAATCAGTTTTAGACGAGTCCAAAAACAGTCGTACAAGCGCAATAGGTTGGGCCTTATAACCCCAGTTTATTGTGCTGAATGTTTCTTTTTGGATTTTTACCAAAAAGGGCTACGGCTGTTTGGGTTATGGCTCTCGTCTGAACGTAATCTTAGTAGCCGTTTTTGTTGGTTTCATAAGCAGACAAGTTAAAAATATAGGTCAGGTGAAACCTGACGTAAAATAAGGAGAGTAAACTTATGAATAACCAACAAACCCGGCGGGGTAACACGCAAGAAGGAAGAGTCACTAAAAAGAAAGTCATCCTGAATTTATTTCAGGATCTCACCACTTGTATTCAAAAGGTGAGATCCCGCAACCAGTACGGGATGACATCTGTGTTTGATAACAACGGATGCGTGGAAGATCCC
>JAZNXF010000054.1:0-8468 GCA_045593745.1 Elusimicrobiaceae bacterium
TTCCTATTTTGCCCCTCTTTTGCCGCTACCGCGACCCCCGGATTAAAACCTTCCGGGGCTAACGACTGTTCCCCACAAGGGGGACAGATGACTACCTTGTATTTGCTTGATTTCATCAGTTTTATCTCCTTATTTTTTGTCAGGTTTGCACCTGACCTATAGGTTCAATTTACCCCGCTTTGGAAAAACGCATACAAAAACGGCTGATACGTTGGATTCTTAGCATAGTACCCAATAAATAACAGCCGTAATTTGTTACTTTTGCAAATAACAAACATTGAGCACTAAACAATAAGCTCATGACTTCTTATCGTTTAGTACCTAATCTGGCTGTCTTTGGCATGCTAAGAACCCTTTTTGGGTACTACGTATTCCACATACGCTTCCAAAAACAGATTAAATTTTTATTTTACTTCTCTTTTATTTTAACATAAATTTTGGTATTTGATACACAAACTACACGCATATAAAGTATAATGTTGTAAAGGTACGCGTATGACAGAAAACCAAACTGCCGATACCGGCAACATGATTTTTATTTCTGCGGGGGATGTTTCCGGCGATATTCACGCCGCCCATTTGGCGCGTGCCATCAAGCAATTAAACCCTTCGGTGCGCATTGTGGCCATTGGCGGGGTGCATCTGAAACAAATTGCGGATGAGTTTTTGTCTGACCTGGCTAGCCAGGGAATTCATGGGTTTATTGAGCCAGTAAAACAGTTGCCCGCTTTACTAAAACTTTTAAAACAAGTACGCCGGATTTTTCAAACGCAAAAACCGGCATGTTTTATTGCCGTGGATTTTTACGGATTAAATCATCAGTTTTTAAAAATTGCCAAGCAAGAAAATATCCCGGCATTTTATTATGTTACGCCGCAAGTATGGGCCACACGCCAGTACCGTGCTAAAGTGCTGGCGGCCTTAACAAAAAAAATGTATGTCATTTATCCTTTTGAGCCGGATTTTCATAAACAACGCGGCGGCAACGCGGTATTTTTAGGAAACCCGCTTTTAGACAACATGCCTGCTGCGCAACCTAAAAATTTTGATATTCAAGACCCTAAACACCACCCCTGGAAACTGGGCCTTTTGCCGGGTAGCCGCCCGGGGGAAATTGCCCGCCTAACACCGGTATTTACACAAGCGTTTGAAGAAATATGCCGCCAATTCCCTAACACGCAGGGCTATGTCTTTTTACTGCCGGATGCAGACGAACAACACGTTATAAATTTAATGGGCGGCACTAAACCGGCCAATTTACATTTTGTAAAAGAAACCGATTACAAAATGCGTAGCCAAATGGATTTTCTGTTGGCCTGTTCCGGTACGGCTACGCTGGAAAATGCTCTTTTAGGCGTTCCCATGTTGGTGGCGTATCAACTTTTTTGGCCTACCTATGCCATCGCACGCCTGATTATTCAGGTAAAATATATTTCACTTGTTAATTTGTTGGCTGATAAACCGCTTGTCAAAGAATTTATCCAGCATTTATCTGCCCCGCAACTGGCCGCACACACAATTGATTTACTGTCTCACCCGCAAAAACTGGCACACTTGCACCGGGAATTACTCACTTTGCGGGCCAGTTTGGGGACTCCCGGCGTAGCCAAGCGGGCCGCAGCCGATATTTTAAGGGAAGTTAGTTTATGAACGCGCCTGATTTAAATGCACTGCTCGCCAAATTTAAGGGCTACAACCCGGATGTTAATACGTCGCTGATTGAAAAAGCGTATTATTTTGCCCAAAATGCCCACAAAGACCAAAAACGAGAAAGCGGAGAGCCGTATTTTTCCCATTGTTGCCATGTAGCCAACATTTTAATGGATGTGAATTTAGATGCCGACACGATTTGTGCCGGCCTTTTGCATGATACGGTAGAAGATACCGGCGTTACGTTAGATACCCTGCGCCAGGAATTTAATAATGAAGTAGCCCACATGGTGCAAGGGGTCACCAAAATTAGTGATTTGAAATTTTCTTCTACGGATGAAGAAACCGTAGAAAACTGGCGCAAAATGCTAGTGGCGGTAGCAGAAGATGTACGCGTTATTTTAATCAAACTGGCTGACCGCACGCATAACATGCGTACGTTGGAATATATGCCGCCGGAAAAGCAAAAATTTAAAGCGTACGAAACTATCTCCTTATATGCTCCGCTGGCTCAACGGTTAGGGATGTTTACCATTAAAACTGATTTAGAGGATTTGTCTTTTAAATATTTACATCCCACGGAATATGAAGATATTAAAAGCCAGGTAACTGCCCGCACCGCGGACCGCCAGGCCGCCCTGGAATCCTTTAAACAAGCCCTGGCCCCGGCCTTGGCTAAAGAGAATTTGGACTCCCGCATTTTGGCTCGTGCAAAAAATTATTATTCCATTTACCGTAAAATGCAACTTCACCACTGCACGTTTGAAGAAATTCAGGATTCGTTAGGGGTACGCATTATTACCAAAAGCATTTCGGACTGCTACCGCGCGCTCGGTTTAGTGCATAGTATTTTTAAACCGCTTGCGGGTACATTTACCGATTATATTGCTACCCCCAAAGCCAATATGTACCAAAGCATACATACCACGGTTTTGTCGCCCACCGGGGACATTATAGAAATACAAATCCGCACCGAAGAAATGCACAAAACCTGCGAGTACGGTATCGCCGCGCACTGGCGTTATAAACTGGGCAACGTAAAGGCGGATAAAAATTTTGATGAAAAAATTAACTGGATCCGCCGTTGGATTGAATGGCAGCAGGATTTAACTGCCCCTAGCGAATTTTTAGAAGGGTTCAAGACCGACGTTAACCTGCAACAAATTTTTGTATTTACCCCGCGGGCAGATGTCAAATCCCTGCCGGAAGGGTCCACGCCGATTGATTTTGCCTATGCGATTCATACGGACATTGGGGACCATTATGTTGGCGCGCGTGTGAATAACCGTATGGTGCGTATGGATTATAAATTTAAAACAGGGGACGTGTGCGAAATTATCACCCGCAAAAACGGTGAACCCAAGCGCGATTGGCTGGAAGTTGCCAAAACGGCCAATGCCCGCAGCCATATTAAACGCTTTTTACGCGGCAAAGGAGTAGATTTATGACAGAACCTATTTTAAACACCCCTAGCGGGATGCCGCAGCCGCTGTTGTGTTCGCGCTGCCGGGCCGAAATCCGGGAAGCGGATAACTATTGCCACAACTGCGGCAAAAGTTTAAAACCCGGCCGCGGGTTTTTATTTACACATGGGGGCATTATTATAATGGCCCTGGTATTGGGGCCGCTGGCACTGCCCTTTGTGTGGATGAGCAAGGTAATTAGCCCTACTGCCAAAATTATCTACACGGCCCTTTTATTATTGACGGGCTTTTATATTGTATATTCGTTGTGGAAGGCATTTACCTACATGAACACTTCCTTACAACAAATGATGAACGGCCTGGAAGGGTTGAACCAGTTAGGCAACCTAAACGGCCTGGGCGGCCTGTAAATTGTGTGACGTTGTCCCCTCTAATTTTGTAAAATAAAAAGGTACCTGTTTTTTATTTCAAGGAGAAAAAAATGACTTCACAAGTAGTAAAAACGGACAAACAGCCCACCGGTTTGTATGTGTTGTTTGCCACGGAAATGTGGGAACGTTTCAGTTACTACGCCATGCGTGGTATTTTAGTGCTGTATTTGATTAAAGTAATGCAGTTTTCTGAATCCCACGCCAGCAAATTATACGGTTTAGTAACCAGTTTAATTTACTTGAGCCCTTTAATTGGCGGTTATATTGCGGATAAATTCTGGGGCCAACGCCGCGCCATTATTGTAGGCGGCATTTTAATTGCTCTGGGGCAATTTGCGATTGCTTCTAACCCAACTTTATCCTTTTTGTACGCAGGGTTATTTTTGCTCATCTTGGGTAATGGGCTATTTAAGCCGAACATTTCCACTATTGTGGGGGAATTGTACGTAAAAAATGATCCCCGCCGGGATGCCGGGTTTACCATTTTCTACATGGGTATTAACCTGGGTGCGTTTATCTGCAACTTTGTAGCCGGTACGCTAGCTGAAAAAGTGGGCTTTGGCTGGGGCTTTGCCGCAGCCGGGTTTGGTATGATTATCGGTTTGGCTATCTTTATTTGGGGAAAAAATAAACACTTACAAGGACAGGGCAAAAAACCTAAAAAACTAACCAAGCAAGAACGTTTGGAACACCCCAATGCGCCTTTAACTACTGAAGAAAAACAACGGATTGCGGTAATTTTTATTATGGCTTTCTTTAGTATCTTCTTCTGGTCTGCCTTTGAACAGGCGGGTGCTTCTTTAACCATTTTTGCTGAAAAATTTACCGACCGTGTTATTTTCGGGTGGCAAATGCCCACTTCTTGGTTCCAGAGTGTAAACCCCATGTTTATCATTTTGTTTGCACCGTTATTTTCCAAGATGTGGTTAGGGCTAGCCAAAAAGGGGATGGAACCCTCTACGCCTGCTAAATTTGTATGGGCGTTTATGTCCTTGGCGTTTGGGTTTTTAATCCTGGTGGCGGCTTCTTACGTTATCCAAGTAACCGATGCTAAAGTGGGTATTTTCTGGTTAATTTTTGCCTATATGTTCCATACCATGGGGGAACTGTGTTTAAGCCCTGTGGGGTTGTCTTTGGTAACAAAATTAGCCCCCTTGCGCTTTGCTTCTTTGCTCATGGGAACCTGGTTCTTAGCCAATGCACTAGCCAACTTTACGGCAGGTTTCTATTCCGGCTACTTCGGGCATATTTCCAATGTGCGTTTCTTTACTACGCTAGTGATTATGCCGGTCGTGGGCGGCTTACTGCTCTTAAGTATTAAGAAATACGTCATTAAGTGGATGAACGGCATCCGCTAACTCGTGTGATAACCGATTGAAAAACCGCCCCTTTGGGGCGGTTTTATGTTGGCTTAGCACCTACTTAAATGATTATTTAGTCGCGTTGGTCATCTGCTGTAAATCCCTGAGAAGTTAAACTCTGGCACATACTATAACCTATCTCTGTATAAGCAGTACATCGCTTGAAACTTTCCCACCCATTTTCAGGCGGAACTTGAATATTTATGTCATATAAGACATCCGTATATATAGAGCAATCGGCGGCAATATGATTGCTACGATATGCGTAAATATCTGGATGCGCAAACTCTATCAAGAAATTTTGGGTGCAATAATAATTTCCCCTGTCGCCGCCCCATTTTCCTCCGGTCAGATCTACTACCCCTTCAGGGCCTCGTTGGCCACTACCATCCGAAGGCCTTTCTAATTCGGCTAGTATATACGCATTTTGACTGGATTTTAGTAACGTAAGGGCCTCGGCCATACGGCTTTTTTCTACGGCTTTTTGGTACTGCGGAAGTGCCACGGCGGCTAGAATGCCAATGATAACCACCACAACAAGCAACTCAATCAAGGTAAACCCCCATGCCTTGCGTTTTACTTCTTTTACTATGCTATTTACTCCATGTGAATAATACATCATTTAACTCCTTTTAAGTAGTTAAGTTGGTATGGCACACACCATACAAAGCAACAGTAGAAAAAAGGACGACTGCTGCTGGTTATTTCCGGGTAACGGTAAAACCAAACAACAGTCGTAGCCGCACAAATTCTAAAAAGAATATGCGAACATTCGGCAGAAAACAACCCCAGGAGCTACCCGTTGTTATCTTCTGCCTAAATGACCGCTTTGGAGTTACCCGGACATTGAACTGCTTCAATGACCTCGTATTCTACATACGATTCCAAAAACAGATTTAAGAAATTGTAAAGCCCCTTTTCAAGGGGATGTTTCGTTCCTCCTAACTACAGATATGCCTTTATTGTAGCATATTCATCCAGTATAGCGGTATGCTTATAAAGAGCACATTTTGGCACGCCAACTAAACCATGCACCAGGTACTAACATAAGCGTACATACAAATACAGCCGTTTTTAGGTTCCATATGCTTGAACCCCACCCAACTAGCGTGGGGGAAATAGCATCCCCCAATAAATGAATGATAAAAATGTTTACTGCAAAGGCCATGGTGCGTACTTCTGCAGAGGTTGTTTTTACTAACGCAGCGGCAATCGCCCCGGTGGGCATAAATAAAATAGTAAGTGCCGCAGATAAACATGCCAGTACGATACCTGCTTGCGTAACATATAATGATGCCCAACAGAACGGAAGTGCCGCCAACAAACATACGCTGATTACATAATAATAGGCATTTGGGGTATGCTCCAGGGCCTTCCCTGCTATTTTCCCGCCTATTAATGTTCCCACGAGGCCCCCGGCAATCACAAGTATCCCAAAATAAGTGCCCGCGTGGGCAATATCTAACCCGCAATAGCGGTGCAAATACATGGGCATCCAAGCCGCTAGACCGCCCATCACAAAAGTGCTCATAGCTTGTGCCAAACACACATACAAAAAAGGACGATTTTGCAAGAGGGTGAGATATGCTTTCATCGGTGCATATTTCTTGGAAACAGTAGTGGGCGTATTATCTCGTAACCCCCTAAAGGCCCATACTCCCAAAAACAACCCGGGCAGTCCTACTACCGCAAACGCTAACCGCCATCCTCCCCATTGCCCTACTACTGCGCCCAGTACATACCCCAAAGCACTGCCTATGGGAAGGGCCAACCCAAACAACGCCAGTACCCAAGCATGATTTTGTTTAGGATAGTGTTCGGCTAAAAAAGGTTGTGCTAAAGTAGTAAATCCGCCTTCTCCTACCCCCACAAATGCCCGCGGCACTAATAAAGAAACGTAATTTCTAGCCCCGGCACAGCATAGGGTGGCCCCGCTCCAAATCAGGGCACTTAAGCCAATTAGTTTAGGGCGCGCAATCCGCCCGGAAAAATACCCCATTACCGGGGCGTAGCACATATACACTACCATAAAGGCAGAAGCCAATATCCCCAGTTGTAAATCAGTTAATTGTAAATCTATTTGCAGAAGCGGAAATACAGCGTACAATATTTGTCTGTCAATGTAGTTAAGTAAGTTGAGTAAAAATAAAATCCAAAATAATCGCTTGATTTTCATACGTTTTCTTTTATTCTATAAAATAATGGGCGAAATGAACTAAAGTTGTATATAATAGAAGAATGAAACACGGATTTTCATTTATTAGTTTACTGATCACTGTTTTAATTATCGGGGTATTATGCGCCGTTTTGCTTCCCCAGTTTAAAAAAGAAGTGAAGACCCGGCATACTACTCAGATAAATGCCCTAAACCAAGCCCGGCATTTACAAGAGCAAATCAATGCCCAGCAAACTGCCCAAGCGCGGCAACTTGAAGAATTGTCCTCTCCAAGGGATGCTCATGTACGCACACGCTAAATTTGCTAAAATACCAACGGAGGAAATGAGTATGAGTAAAGGTTTTACGTTAATAGAATTACTGATGGTAGTAGTGATTGTGGGGGTGCTGGTATTAGTGGCTATGCCCAAATATCAAATTGCGGTAGAACGTGGCCGCGCATTGGAAGGTGTGTCCAGCGTTTGTTGGCTAACACAATACCTTACTATTCAGCAAGAAATCGGTAACACCCCCAGTGTGACTGTTACAGACGGTATTGTGCTGAATATGGATAATGTGAAAAGTAATTATTTTCGGTATAGCATATCTGGCACAGCTGTTACTGCCCAACGGCAGGATGGATGGAACTATAAGATTGTAGGTTCTGGTGGTAGTGCTACTTGCCAAGGGGATGAGTGTGCTAAACTAGGGTTAGAAGGTACGTTGTGCGAGATGTCGGAGTAGCCAAACGATATCTTTCATTGCACATTTTTTATAAATTTGTTACAATAAATAGGTAATGCCGAGGTAGCTCAGTGGTAGAGCACTGGTCTGAAAAACCAGGTGTCGACAGTTCGATCCTGTCCCTCGGCATTCTTTTTTATATCATCCGTCTGATAATACTAGGGGTTAATATGGCAGATTTCCCGGATGATCTTTCCGGTATAGTTCAACCCGCATTTGAGTGATTTGTTTAGACATATTTGCCCCTTTCTTTTATGGAATTTTTTTCACCTCTTTCTGAACCCTAACACAGGGCTGGAAAAACCGGTCCTTTTTTATTATACCATAGATACAATTTCTTCTGTTTTTAAAAGCGTTTAAGAAACGCAGTGCCTACTGGCTCTAATCACACCAAATACAGCCCTATCAGGTGCAAAGAAGTGGAACTTATAATCCCACTCTTTTGCGCCGAATGTTTTCTATGTTACGTGTAACATAGAAAATTACGGCTGTTTTGTTGGGATACTGTGACTAGAATCCAAATAAAGTGGCCGTTTTTGCATGCGTTTTTCCAAAGCGGGGTAAATTGAATCTATAGGTCAGGTGCAAACCTGACAAAAAATAAGGAGATAAAACTGATGAAATCAAGCAAATACAAGGTAGTCATCTGTCCCCCTTGTGGGGAACAGTCGTTAGCCCCGGAAGGTTTTAATCCGGGGGTCGC